>CAIXFN010000090.1 GCA_903918755.1 uncultured Pedosphaera sp. | reverse complement strand
CTAGCCATGTCTATGGCGAGGATACAAAAACCGAGGCCGCCGTCAACGAAAAAGAAAATGCTCCTGGAATGCGAAACTGCTCAACCCCTCGGAAACATTGGCCGATCTGCTGGTTTCCTCAAATCAATGCGGAACCGCTGGAGCCGGAGCGGGAAACGGCGGGTGGGGCTGGTGGGGGAAGAGGCGGGGCCGGCCACCGCGGCCGGGGGCATTTCCGGGCGGCTGCAGGCCGACTACTTTGTGCGGCAGCAGCTGATCAATTTGTGGCAGGGGATGCCGCTTACCCTGAGTGGGAACTGGCGGGAGGGGGAGGATCGGGAAGCGGGCTATGGCTTGGTGCGCCCAAATCTGGCCCCGAAAATGGCCTATGTGGGGGCGCAAATCCTGCACCGGGAATTGGCTGGCTATCGCATTTTACGACGGATGGAAACGGGGGAGGCGGACTACGTGCTGATGTGTGTGAACCCCGAAGGGGGATTCAAGCTGGCGGCCTGGACCACCGGCGCACCGCACCTGACCACGGTGGAACTACCCTATGGGGCCGTGGCCAGCGTGACCGGGGTTACCGCGTACGGGCGCACCTTCAAACTCCAAAACGAGAGCACAAAATTGAAATTGGAACTGGGCGGAACGGTCCAGTACGTCAACATCCGCTGATGGAGCGGCCTGGTCAGGCGCCGCCCAAATAAGCGCTTTTGACCTGGGGATTTTGCCGGAGAGCGAGGGAGCGGTCCTGGAGGATGATGCGCCCCGTTTCCAAAACGTAGCCATATTGGGAGATTTCGAGAGCCAAATTGGCGTTTTGCTCGACCAGTAGAATCGAAATGCCCTGCTCGCGATTGATTTCCACAATTTTCTCGAAAATGGTCTTTACCAGCAGCGGAGCAATGCCCAGGGAAGGCTCGTCGAGCATGAGGAATTTGGGCTTGGACATGAGCGCGCGGCCGATGGCCAGCATTTGTTGCTCGCCTCCCGAGAGGGTTCCGGCGGTCTGCTTCAGACGTTCCTGCAGGCGCGGGAAAATGCCAAAAACATAATCCATTTCCTTGCGGATGGCCGGTTTGTCGCGCCGGAGGTAGGCGCCCATTTGCAGGTTTTCCAGCACCGTGAGATTGGCGAAGACCATGCGGCCTTCCGGCACATGGGACATGCCGAGTTTCACAATTTCGTGCGCGGGCAGGTTGGCGATGTTGCGACCTTCGTAAAGGACTTCGCCCCCCGCCGTTTTCAGGAGCCCGGAGATGGCCCGCAGGGTGGTGGTTTTGCCGGCACCGTTGGCCCCGATAAGGGTTACGATGTCCCCCTGCTTCACCTGGAGGGAGACGCCCCGCAAGGCGGTGATGGCGCCATAGTTGACCGTCAGATTTTTGACTTCAAGCACAGGAAAGCAGGTTTAGGTGATGACGGGGTGGTCGTCCCCGAGGTAAGCCTCGATCACCTTGGGATTGCGGCGGACCTCCGCGGGGGTGCCTTCAGCGATCTTGACGCCATAATCCAGAACGACGATTCGCTGGCAAATGCCCATGACGACCTGCATGTCGTGCTCCACGAGGAGCACGGCAATTTCGTATTTGTCCTTCACGAATTGAATCAGTCGCATGAGTTCCACTTTTTCGGTGGGATTCATGCCGGCGGCGGGTTCGTCGAGCAGGAGGAGACGGGGACGGGTGGCAAGCGCCCGGACAATTTCGAGACGGCGTTGATCACCGTACGGCAGGCTTTTGGCGGGTTCATCATGGAATTTCTCCAGATGAAAAACCGCGAGCATGGCCATTACCTGTTCGCGAATGTCGCGTTCCTCCCGGAGGAAGGCGGGGCCGCGCACGAGTGCGTGGATAAGATCGTGGCGCAGGTGCAGATGGAAGGCTACGCGCACGTTGTCGAACACGGAAAGCGAAGGAAAGAGCCGGATGTTTTGAAAGGTGCGGGCGATGCCGTGCGAGGTGATTTGGTTGGGACGTTTGCCCACGACCGAATGGCCGCCAAAAGAAATCTTGCCCTCGGTGGGCTGATAGACCCCGGTGATGAGGTTGAAGACGGTGGTTTTGCCGGCGCCATTGGGACCGATCAAGCCCAGCAAATCGCGCGGGCCGATCTTGAGGTTGAGCTGGGAGACGGCCGTCAGGCCGCCAAAACGAATCGTGCAAGCCTCCATTTCCAGGAGGGTGGTTGGAGAAGGGGCGGAACTCATGTGGCCGGCTGCACCTTCGCGCGCCGCCAGGTAAACAAACCCTGGGGTCGGGTGAGCATCAAAACGATCAATAGCAGTGAATAAATCATCATCCGATATTCGGCGATGGGCCGGAGAAATTCCGGCAGGAGCGTCAGCAAAACGGCGGCGAGAATCACTCCGACGGTGTTGCCCATGCCGCCGAGGATGACCATGACCACGATCTCGATGGATTTTACAAAATTAAAGGTTTGGGGATCAATGGAACGTTGGGAATGCCCATAAAGGCCGCCGGCAATGCCGGCGAAAAAGGCGCCGACCACGAAGGCAATGACTTTGTAGCGGGTGGTATTCAATCCCATGGCTTCCGCCGCCACTTCATCATCATGCACGGCCAGAAAGCCGCGGCCGTACGTGGAGTGGACCATGCTGATGATCACATACACAGTCAAAGCCACAAAGGTGAAGGTCCAGAAAAAATTGGTATAGGGGGGAATTCCATTCAGGCCGAGCGCGCCGCCCAGGGATTGGACATTGCGAAAAATCACCCGGATGATCTCGCCAAATCCGAGGGTCACAATCGCGAGGTAATCCCCCTTCAAGCGCAGGGAGGGGATTCCAACCAGCAAGCCGGCGAGGGCCGCGACCAGACCACCCGCAACCAGCGCAGCGAGGAAAAGCCCGGCGGTGGCGGCTACCCCATGCATGCCGATCGCGGCCAAAAGCGGAGGGCCCAGAAAAAGCGTGATGGCCGCGGAGGTGTAAGCGCCCACCGCCATGAAACCCGCATGACCGAGGGAAAACTGGCCGGTGTAACCATTCACCAGGTTGAGGCTGACGGCGAGGATGATGTTGATGCCCACATTCTTGATCACCAGCAGGAAATAGGGGTCGATGCCATCGGAGAACATCGTGACCCCGAGGCTGGCGGCCACGGTGGCAAGCAGGAGAATTTGGGAGCGGGGTAACATCAGCGGGTGGGGAAAAGCGTAAACCGGGCCATGGTTCAGACCTTTTCCACCTGGAGTTTGCCGAGCAAACCGGCCGGCCGGAATAGCAAGATCAGGATGAGGAGCGCAAAGGCGATCGCGTCGGTGTAGGTGGAATAACGGCTGCCATTCACAAACGTTTCAATGACCCCCAGCAGCAGACCGCCGAGCGCGGCGCCCGGGATATTGCCGATGCCCCCCAGCACGGCGGCCACGAAGGCCTTGAGGCCCGGCAGCACTCCCATCAGGGGATCAATTGCCTGATAATTCACGGAATAAAGAATGCCACCGGCGGCGGCCAGGGCGGAACCGAGTCCGAAAGTAAAAGAGATCACCACGTCATTGTTGATCCCCACCAGGGAGGAGGCGATGTGATTGAAAGAAACGGCGCGCATGGCCGTGCCGATGCGGGTGCGCAGCACAATGAATTGCAAACCGACCAGCAAGAGAATGGCGACGATGAAGACTGCAAGTTGGTTGCTGGAAAGGACGATGCCCCCGGCGGAGGTGAAATTGTGCACTGGGAACAACGAGGGGTAAGCCTTGGACTTCGCGCCGAAAAAGAACTGGCCGGCGTTTTCCAGCAGCAGCGAGACCCCAATGGCGGTGATGAGCACGTTCAACTTGGAGCGGTTCCGCAACGGCCGATAAGCCAGACGCTCAATGGTCATGCCCAGCAAGGCGCAAATCAACATGGCCCCGGCGAGGATTAGCAAGCCGCAGCCGAGATTCTCCGCCGGGAGATAGTGCCCGAGATAATAGCCCGCGAAGGCGCCCACCATGAAGATATCGCTGTGGGCAAAATTAATGAAGCGAAGCACTCCGTAAACCATGGTGTAGCCCAAGGCGATCAGCGCGTAGATGGCTCCCAAGGAGAGCCCGTTAATGAGCTGTTGGAGGAATTCGGTCACAGGTTTGATGAGGGGGCGGAAAAGGCGCGCCGGTCCGGAACCGGGTTCCGGATGTGCAGGTTACGGATTAATGGTTTCGACGTATTTAAACTTGCCGTCCTTGATCGTCATAATGACCGCCCCCTTGGTGGCGTTGCGGGCGGCATCCAGAGTGGTTTTGCCGGTAATGCCGACGAAATCCTTGGTGGCGGCGAGGGCGTCACGAACCTTGGGGCCATCAGTGGTGCCGGCCCGCTTGATGGCATCCGCGAGGACGAGGGCGGAATCGTAGCCCAGCGCGGCCATCGCATCGGGGGTCTCGCCTTTAAATTTGGCGCGGTACTTTTTGACAAATTCTTGCACGACCGGGGAGGAATCCTCCGCCGAATAGTGGGTGGAATAATAGGTGCCTTCGACCGCTTTGCCGCCGATCTCGATCAATTCCGGAGCTTCCCAACCATCACCCCCGAACAGGGGAACCGTGATGCCCAATTGACGGGCTTGCTGGCTGATCAGGGCCGCCTCGGTGTAATAACCAGGGACGAAAATGGCATCGGGGTTGCCGGCTTTGATGGCCGTGAGTTGGGCCTTGAAATCCTTGTCCCCGCTGCTGAATTTCTGTTCCGCCACGATGGTGCCGCCGTTCGCGAGGAAGGGTTCCTTGAAAAAACTGGCGAGGCCGACGCTGTAAGGGGCGGCCACATCGGTAAGCAAAGCAACTTTCGTGGCTTTGAGGGACTTCTTGGCAAAGTTGGCCAGCAGTTTACCTTGAAAAGGATCGGTAAAGCAGACGCGGAAAATGTAATCGCCCACCTCGGTGACCTTCGGGTTGGTCGAGGACGGGGAAATCATCGGAATGTGATTTTCCTGGCAAATCGGGGCGGCAATCAGGGAACGGCCGGAGGCCACTTCGCCGAGCAGGGCCACGACCTTGTCCCGGGAAATCAGTTTGTGGGAGATGTTGGCGGTCTCGTCAGACTTGGATTGGTTATCCTCGGAAATCAGCTTGAACTTCTTGCCCAGAACTCCGCCCTGGGTGTTCAGTTCCTCAATGGCGAGTTCCGTGCCCTTGTGGGAGGACTGCCCGAAGGCGGCTTCCTTGCCGGTGAGGGAGGCGTATTCACCCACCTTGATGACGGCGTCATCCGCCGCGGCCGTTTCAGCCGATTTTTGGCCACAACCGGGGAGAACCAAACCGAGTGCCAAAACCGACAAGGGTAATAAAAAGCACCATTTCTTCATAAAAACAGGTTGTAAAATCAATCGTGACCGACGGCAAACTGCCCGATGGAACGGTAAATTAGTCAACCGTCGGGCAGGATTCAATCACCAAAGCGGATTCTGTTCTCAAAATCTTCGGCGTGTTGGAAAGCCCGGGGCTGCGGTGGGGCGGGCTTTGAACAGCCGGAATTCAGGCGCCGGCCGGCGGGAAATATCAAATCCCAACTCGATTTAGGTGAGCCGGACGTAGGCGGCCAAACCCTGGATTCCGCCTTCCCGGCCGAAACCGCTTTCCTTGTAGCCACCAAAAGGGCTGGCGGGGTCGAACTTGTTGTACGTGTTCGCCCAAACGACCCCGGCACGAAGTTGGTTGACCAATTTGAAGCTCTTGCTCCCCTTGTCGGTCCACACTCCGGCGCTCAGGCCAAACGGTGTGTTGTTGGCCCGCTCGACGGCTTCCTCCGGCGTGCGAAAGGTCATGACGCTGAGCACCGGGCCGAAAATCTCCTCCTGGGCAACGCGATGGGAAGCGGTGACGCCGGTCAGGAAACTCGGGGGATACCAAAATCCCTTGGCAGGCAGGGGGCAGGACGATTGCACCAATTCGGCCCCTTCGTCCAAGCCGCTTTGCACCAGGCCGCGAATCTTGTCCAACTGGGGACGGGAATTGATGGCGCCAACGTCGGTATTCTTATCGAGGGGGTTGCCCACCCGGAGGGTTTGGAGCCGGTCCCGGAGCTTCCGCAGGACGGTGGAATAAATGCTTTCCTGCACCAGTAAACGGGAGCCGGCGCAACAAACGTGGCCCTGGTTAAAATAAATCCCGGCAATAATTCCCTCGATGGCCTGGTCCAACGGAGCGTCCTCAAAAATAATGTTGGCCGCTTTGCCGCCCAGTTCGAGGGTCAGTCGTTTGCCCGTGCCGGCCAGTGCCCGGGCAATGCCCTTGCCCACCGCGGTGGAACCGGTAAACGCAATTTTGTCCACCCCGGGATGCCGGACCAGGGCGGCGCCGGTATCCCCGGGCCCGGTGACCAAATTCACCACGCCAGGGGGCAGGCCGGCTTCCTGAAAAATCTGGGCCAGGCGCAGCGCGGTGAGACTGGTGGTTTCCGCGGGTTTCAGCACCACGGTATTGCCGCAAGCCAGCGCGGGCGCAAGTTTCCAGGCGGCCATGAGGAGCGGGAAATTCCAGGGAATGATCTGGCCGGCGACGCCCAGGGGTTGCGGGGTGCGGCCGGGAAAAGCGTACTGCAATTTATCCGCCCAGCCCGCATGGTAGAAAAAGTGAGCGGCCGCCAGTGGCAGGTCCACATCCCGGCTTTCCTTGATGGGTTTGCCCCCGTCCATGGTTTCCAGAATAGCCAGTTCCCGGGCTTTTTCCTGGATGATGCGGGCGATACGATAAAGATATTTTCCGCGCTCACGACCGGACAGACGTCCCCATTCCCCCTCGTATGCCCGACGGGCCGCCTGCACGGCGAGATCCACATCGGTGGCGTCCCCGTGGGCGATTTCGGTCAGCTTTTCCTCGGTGGCCGGATTAATGGAAGCAAAGTACCGGCCGCTGGTCGGGGGGACGGACCGACCGTTGATGAATAATTCGTGTCGGGGGGCGATGACCAGGTGGTCGTGGGCTTCCGGCGCCGGGGCATATTGCCATTGTTCCCCAAAACGGAGTCGCCGTTCCCCCGGCGGAACCGGGTCGGATTTGACCGCGCGCAAGGATCGGCGGGGTGTTACCGGCTTTTTGGACGGGGAGGACGCAGGCATAAATCAGGGGAGGGAAAAGTAATCGGAACTCTGGTAATTGCCATCCACGAATTTGACCAACTGCATGAGCACATCATTGAGCAGGGTGCTGGCACCGAAGCGGAATCGCTCCGGGGTTAGCCAATCCTCCCCCAGGGTTTCATGAACCATGACGAGATAGGCGAGTGCCTGTTTGGAATTGCGGATGCCCCCGGCGGGTTTCATCCCGATGCGGATTCCCGTAGCGTAAAAATAATCACGAATAGCTTCCAGCATGACCAGGGTGACCGCCATGGTGGCCGCCGGGTTGACCTTGCCGGTGGAAGTCTTGATAAAATCGCCTCCGGCCTCCATCGCGATCTGGCTCGCGATCCGCACGTTGTCATAGGTGACCAACTCCCCGGTTTCCAGAATCACCTTGAGGTGGGCAGAGCCGCACGCCTCCTTGATCGCGGCGATTTCGTCAAACACTTGCGCGCGATCACCAGCCAGGAAAGCTCCGCGATTGATCACCATGTCGATTTCATCCGCCCCCTCACCGGCGGCGCGGCGGGTTTCCTCCAATTTGATGCGCCGGTACGTCTGGCCACTTGGGAACCCGGTGGCCACGGAAGCAACCTTGACCGGGGAGTCGGTGCCGAGCGCCCGCCGGGCGTGGGCGACCATGGCCGGGTAAACGCACACGGCCGCGCAGGCAGGTGCGGCATAGCGTGGCTCCAAGGGATGGCGTGCTTTGTGGCAAAGGTAAGCCACCTTGCCGGGGGTATCCTTGCCCTCGAGTGTGGTCAAATCCATCATGGCAATGGCCAGCTTGAGCCCGGCCAGCTTGGTGCCGGCTTTGAGGCTGCGCTTGGCAAAGGCCGCGGCGCGCTCCTCGGTCATGACTTGATCGACGGAAATGGCGGGGGCAACTTTCATGATGCGCACATGCAGCGCAAGATACTTGCCCCGACCGGGCCGCGGGGTCAATGCCGTTTGCGCACGCTTCAAGTTGCCCCACCAGCGGTATCCTGCACCCAGCGGATGGCCTGCAGCATCACCTCGGTGGCGGTCTTCAAGTGGAGCTTCTCCTTGATGCGGTTCCGGAATGAGTTGACGGTGGCGACGGTGACACCCAATTCCAAACCAATCTGGCGGGTGCCCTTGCCCTGGCCGAGCATGCGGAAAACCTCCAGCTCTCGGTCGCTGAACAAGTCGACCGGCGAAGGGGGGCGTTCGGCATCGCCCCGCATGAACCGGCTGATGACGTTGTTGGCCATTTTTTCGCTGAGGTACATTTCCCCGCCCAAAACCTTGTAAATCGCGGCTTTCATGGTTTTGGCCGGCTGGTGTTTCATGACGTAACCCATGGCGCCCGCCCGCAACGCCCGCTCCGCGTAAAGGGACTCATCGTGCATGGAAACCACGAGGATGGAAAGTTCCTCATTCTCTGCGCGGATGGCTTTGATCAGGTCAATGCCGTCGCCCGGACCGCCGAGCGAGATATCCGCGAGGACGACATCCGGATGGGTCGCGCGGATACCGGCGAGGGCGCCGGCGACATCCGCGGCGTCGCCACAAACGGTCAAGCCGGGTTCGCGTTCCAGGAGCTGACGCAGGCCTTCGCGAAACATCGTGTGGTCGTCCACCAGGAAAACCCGGCTTTTCGCGGTGGGCGGGAGAGGATCAACCGCCGCAGCGGGTGGGCCGGTGAGTTCGGGGGATTCAGTCATGGGAGGTAAAAGGGGGTAGTTCTTTGGTGGCGGGGAAGAGCTCGCAGGTGATTTTTGCGCCGTGGCCAGGCGCACTGCGCAAGTCGAGGGTCGCCCCAATGACCTGGGCGCGATAGCGCATGATGCGGATGCCCATGCCGGTGGGATTGCTGTCCGGTGGGGCGAAGCCCGTGCCATCATCGACGACCTGGAGCGTGAGACGATTGGCCTGCCATTGCAAGGCGACATCCACCTGGGTGGCTTTGCCGTGGCGGGCGGCGTTGAGCACGGCTTCCTGCGCTATAAAGTACAAATGGAGTGCGGCGGCGTTGTCCACCTTCACCGCCGGGGCGGGGCTGGCGAACCGGCAGCGGATGGCGAACCGGCTTTCCGTGTTGGTGGCGAGTTCCTCCAGCGCGGACACCAGGCCGTTTTCTTCCAGGCGCACCGGGAAGAGTCCCCGGGCGACATTTCGGGCCTGGAGGGTGGCTTCATTCAGCAAGCCACCGATGCGCTCGGTTTCCCCCGCTTCGGGCACGCCTTGTTCGCGCAATTTGTCGCCCAGCATATCCACGCGGTAGGCAATGGCCGCCAATTGCTGGCAGACGCCATCATGCAGATCATGGCCGATGCGGCGCTGCTCGCGATTGCTGATTTCGAGGACTTCCCGTTCGAGAGTGCGGCGTTCCGTGACATCCCGCGCGATGCCCTCCACCTCGGCGGGTTTGCCGTTTTGGGTGATCAGGCGGGTGCTGATTTCCAATTTCACGAGCTGGCCGGCCGAATTCAGGAAATCCCACTCGGCGGTGGGCGGAGCGGCTCCGCGGGCAATTGCGTCCAGCCACTGCCCGGCGGCCGGGCGCTGGTCCCCGGTAACCAGGCTGGTCAGGTTATGTTCGAGGATTTCGCGGCGGGGACGCTGGAGCATCCGTTCGCCCGCCTGGTTGATGGAAGTGATCCGGCCGGTGAGGTCGTGGGTAAACACCATGTCATTGGCATTTTCGAACAGATCGACGTAACGCTCCTTCAGTCCGGCCTCGACCTGGAGTTGCCGGCGGATGATTCCGGTCTGCTCCGCGACGCGCCCGCGCAAAAGCACCACCCAACCGATGGCGCCCAAGGCCACGAGGATCAACAGCCCGACCATCCAGAGTAATTTTCGCAAAGTCCACCAGGGCGGTGCGAGGAGTACCAAGACGTCGTCCGGGGAGCGCAACAGCAGTTGGAACGAGCGCGCCCGCCAGTTTTCCCCCGCCTGCCAATTGCCCGGGTCAATCAGGCAAATGCCGGTAACGGCAAGGAGACTGCCGTTCTCCAATCCCGCGAAAGCATCCGCGGAGGTTTCCCGCTCCAGGGTGGCATGAAAAATGAAATCGCCGGCCTCCAGCACCAGGAACTGTTCCCGACTGTGTCGGGCCCGATCAAGCAGTTTGGCCTCCAGACGGACCAACCGGCAGTCCAGGGCGCCCTGGAGCACTTCGGTATGATCCACCCGGACGGGAGGGGGGATGATTCCTGCGGCCACCCGGCGGTAGACGGCATCCTGCAAAACCGGCGTATACTGCCCCTGCGCGGGAAAGCCAAGCACCTCAACGCGGTCACCGGGCCGCAGGGGAGTGGTTTGTCGTGTCTGAATGAACAAGCCATAATGCTCATCCTGGACATAAAGCGCCTGACCTGGTTGGTGGTGGGTGACCGTGGCGGTGATTTTGACCCGGTGGCCGTAACTTCCCTGGGGGGCGAATTGGAGGAGGCTGCCCAGGCTGCGGGAGGCGACCGCGAAGGGATCCCCCGCGGCGGGTTTATCGATGACCAGATCCGCGGCCCGCGGCACCATGAGCCGGATGGCGAACAACTGACGCTGGCGGTTGAATTGCGTGGAGCACACGCCGCGAACGCGCAAGGTACTGTCCACCAGAGCCTCGGTCCGGTCAGCCGGCAACTGCCGGGCGTAAACTGTCAACCGGCCGCCCCCGGAAGCCAGTTCGAGGACATGATACCCGGAAGGCTTGTCATAACGCGCGTCCCGCACAATCCCTTCAATCTCCACAAACTGGCTGTCCTCCTGGCCGCTGGCCAGTTGCTGGAACGAGACGAGTTTGGCGGAAGGCAAATCACGGTTGCCCAAAATCTCCACCTGTTCGGGGACGACTATGGGGGCGTATTCCCCGGGGCTGGTGACCCCGCGCACCTCAACGAATTGCCCGGGCTGGAGCGCGGGAGTGTTGGTGCCATCCCGAAGATAGATGCCGGCGGTGTCATCCTGAATAAATCGCGAAAACAGGGTTTCGTCAAAAAAGGTGACCACTCCCCGCAAGTGAACCGGCTGATGTTCGGCGGCCGCGGCGGCAGACAGCGTGCGAACCTCAGTGGCGGTTTGCAATTCCGCCGCGCCGAGGCTGCGGGGGTTCCGGGCCAGCAGGGCGAGGGCCAGCAAGCCAAAAAGCCCCGCTCTCGGTGCCCCGGACAGAGACCGGCCAGAAGCCGGGCGACGCGCGTTATTCCACCACCACTTCATAATAACGGCCGCCGGGTAGGAGCGGTTCGGAGAAAGAGTGCAAAGCGCCGTCACCACTTACGGATGTCAACACCTGCCAGGAGGGGTCCAGCAGTTGATCCTTCGCTCGCACCAGGTAAACAAATCCCGGCTGGGTCATAAAGTTCAGGACAAGATTGAGTCCGGCGCGGGCAAACATGACGGGCAGGGCTACGGGCGAGCGGTCTTGGATCAAACTCAAATCATCGTAAAGCACGGAACCTGCCGCCGTTTGGGGTTGATGAAAAACCGTTTGGAAGCGGGCCGACACCGTTCCCGGGGGTGCAACCAGAATGTTGGTGGAGCCCAGTGGACCAAAGGTCACCGGATCAAAACGGTTGGTCAGCGGATAAGCGAGCCAGAGTCCTGCCGGCGTGGAACCGTCCACGACGGTGGTGCGATAAAGGGCGAGCAAATTGGCGGCGGCGTCCCGAAAGGAGACTTCGACCCAGGCGGAATTGGCGCCGGCCAACGAATCACCGGCGGGAGTCAGCAACCAGGCGGAAGCCGAATAATTAGTGCCCGCCCGGGCCGGGACATCCTGGAAAACGCCGGAATAGTTATCACCCCCGGTGAATTGGCCAAAGACCTTGCAATCGTTGGTCCCGCCGTGAACCGGATAGCTGGCGATTCCCTCCAGATAGCTGTTGGGACCGTAGCGGGTCCAGCCGGCAAGACCGCCCGTTTCAAAACCGGGATTCACGAGCACGTTCGTGCCGCTGACCGCAACATTGGTTCGCGTATAAACCCGGACATAATCCACCAGCAATTGCTGGGGAAAGGTGGTTGAGGCATCGGGATTCCCGGGCCAATTGCCGCCGACGGCGAGATTCAACAACACGAACTGGGGCGAATTGTAAACCCACGGAGCACCGGCGGGGAGATTCGTGGGAGACGTGGTGAAGTACAGCTGACCGTCCACATACCAGCGCAGGGCACTGGTTTCCCACTCAAGGGCATAGAGATGAAAAGCGTCCGCCACGGCGGCCCCGTTGGGGATTGTGTAGGGACCACCGATGCCGTTGGCCCCGGAGTAACCGGGTCCATGCATGGTGCCATGGACCGTGCCCGGCTCGCGACCGATGTTCTCCATGATGTCAATTTCGCCACACTTGGGCCAGTTGACCGAGGTGATGTTGGTGCCCAGCATCCAAAACGCGGGCCAGAGTCCCTGCCCGCGCGGCAATTGCATGCGGGCCTCGATACGGCCACGGGTGAACGCCCACTTGCCCTGCGTCTTCAAGCGCGCGGAGGTGTAATTGCGCGCAATGCCGTCCGACCCGGTGTAATTCTCCTTCCGCGCGGTAATCACCAATTGGCCGTTGAGGATGCGCGCGTTGTTCGTCCGGCTCGTGTAGGATTCCAGTTCACTGTTGCCCCAGCCACCTCCGCCCAGATCGAAAGTCCATTTCGTCGGGTCCGGGGATGCGCCATCGGCCTGGTTGAATTCATCGGCCCAAACGAGCGCCCAGCCCGGGACGGTTTGGGCGGCGGCCGGGCCAAAACCCCCGGCCAGGGCGAGCAATACAAAAGCACTCCAAGCCAGCGATTTCATCATCAAGTCCGAATGTACGTCCGGCGGTGGATTTGTAAATGCCGGGAGCAACCGGGCGGCTCCCGGGTGCGGGCCGGTCTGATAAAAAACACCCGGAAGCCGTGACGGGACAGCTTCCGGGTGGTGGAAGTCGCGGTGATTACTGGGTCAAAACCGCGTAGAAGCGTTTGGCTCCAGAAATTGGATAACTGACTGACTTGACGGAGCCATCGCCGGCGATGGGTGCGCCCACGGACGTCCAGCCGGTGGCATTCAGGCTGTCTTTGTAAACGACCTGGTAGGTGGCCGCGCCCTGCGTGGGCCAGTTGATGGTGAGGTTATTGCCGGCCCGGGACACGGTCAGCGGAGCCCGATCTTTCTTTAACAGCCGCATGGCGTCAAAATAGACCGAACCACCACCACCGAGGGAGTGCATCGTCACCTGGTAACGAGCGGTGGTGGCACCCGCCGGGACGGTGAGATATTGGGCGTTGGGGATGGGGGTGTTGAAATCACCCGCAAAGCCGTTGGTGGCCTGAAGCGCAAACCAAGTGTCGATGGGAGCCGTGAAATCCGTGCCGTTGATCGTGGCGGACTTGTAGAGCGCCAGCGGTGTGCCGCCCTTGAGAAATTGCACTTCCAGCCAGCACGTGATGGTGGCGGCGAGCGGCTCGCTGGAGGAAACCAGGAATTGACCGTCGGCGGCCACAATCTGGCCCGGGGTGACCGGCACGTCCTGATAGGCGCCATCGTATTCCCCACCATTGTAAACAATGGCGGCGTAATTGCCGTCGATCAGTGAAATGTTCAAGGCAATCTGCAGGGTGGGGCCGTCCCGGAGTCCCGCCCCATTGAAGGAGGTCCAGGGGCTGAAGGTCCCCGTTTCAAAACCCGGATTCTCCAGCAAATTGGCCGCTTCATCCGCCGTCTTTACCGTGAGTGTGGCGGTGGAATCCAGGGAACCGGCGGTGTCGGAAACTGTCACGGTGTAAACTCCCGCGTCGGCCTTTTGCGCATTCGTGATCCGCAGGGTGGCGGCGGTGGCCCCGACGATGTTTCCGCCATCGACGATGTTGGTGCCCGAGCGTTGCCATTGATAGTGCAAGGTGGTGCCGCCCGAGGCGGTGACTTTCAGCGTGGCGGTTTGCCCGACCAGCACGGTTTGATTGGCGGGCGGGACGGTCACATTGGGGTCCGACGGGGAGAGATTGTCGAGGACCATGGCGTCGGCGTAAACACTGCCGCCGGCATAACCGGAGGGTTGGTAGTAAACCTCCTGGAAGCGCACCTTGGCGGTGCCGCCCGGGGCGGTCAAGGCGATGCCGCCAGCGCCATCGGTCACACGCATATCGAGCCAGACATTGGTGGGTGAGGAGTTATCGATGATTTGGGATTGGTAGGTGGCGAGCACTCCGTTGCCGGAATCCCGAAAGGTGACTTCCAGCCAGCACTGGTTGGAGGCCGTGCCGGACCACACGCCGATCTGATCCTGTTGGTGAGTCAAGAACCGTCCGGTAGCCTGCCAGACGGAACCCCCCCCCGTGGCGACATCCTGGTAAATACCGCTGTAATTTGGGCCGCCCGTGAAAGTGGGGAATACTTTTTGCACTTTCGTGCCCCCATAAACCAGCACGTTGGACGCGCCGACCGGATTGCCCCCGTTGTAGTATGCATTGGCCGCGGATTCAATGTTGCCCCCGTTGCCGTAAGCGTTCCACGCGGTCAGTCCGGATTCAAAGCCGGGATTCACCAATACATTGAGGGGATCCAGGCTGTTGGTGCGAATGGTGATGGACGCAGTGGAATCCGGGTTGCTGGTCCACGGCGCGTTGGGGGCGACGGTGGCGAACCCATATTGCACGTGTGCCGCCCCGGGATTGGTGGCGGTCAGGCTGACACTGAAGAATTGATTGGGACCGGTCAACGGCACCACTGATTGTTGGAGAACGCTGCTGTAATCCGACGGGAACACCTTGATGAAGGCCTGACAGGCCTGGTTGCCGGTCAGGCTGTCGTCCACCACGTTACCGGAGAACACGAGATTGCTGCCCACGAGGGAGACGGTATCGACATACCAATTGGCCTGCATTTGCTTGTTGCCGCTGCCATCGGGCTTGGTCCAATAGCTATCAGCGGGGTTGGAAACGTTGGTACAAGCCTGCAATCCCAGCACATCATTGGCAAACGCCGCCCGCAAGTCGCCCGCGCCCCAAGGACCGCCGAATTGGTAACCACCGCCGTCGGCCGGGAGACTAAAAACGTTCATGTAGCCCTGCCAGGGAAGGGAAGGATCCACTACCAGTTGTACCTGCGCGTTGGAGGACGTGGCCGCGCCAAGAATGGCTGTGAGGCCGCCGACAGCCAATACCTGCCGACTGAGGCGGAAGGCTTTGGATAGCATAAAATATTCAATTACCGGGGTATTCATACGAGAGTACAGACTGCTGTTGCCGTGCCTGGACGGGGTTAATTTGCAAAAAAGTTGCATGGCTGATGTTGATATGTATTACACAATGTCCTGTTGCTGTCAACATATTATTTACAATTGTGTAATCGTTTGGAGTACATATGTTGTACTCCCTCTGGGTAAGATTCGCATCGGCGAGGGATCGCCAGTCAGCAACTGTAGCCTGGTTTCCACTGAAATCGGGAGATAGGGTCGCCAGGAGGATTTCGCGATTACTGGACAACCTGGTTTCGGAGGGGGTAAATAACTTAAATATGCATGCCACCCTCAAGCAAATGTGCCTGGTTTTTCTGGGGTATGGGTTGAGCCTCGTTGCCCTCGCCGCCGCCCCGCTCACAAATGCATTCTTCGCCATGGATACCGGCACCCGGGATGCCGCGCATAGCAGCCTGGAATCGCAATTCCAATTGGTGAAGCGTCTGGGGTACGATGGCTTTGGCGGAACGCTCCAGAGCGCATCCGAACTGCGTGCACAGCTTTCTCTAGCGGAACGACAGGGGATTAAGCTGACCACCTTATACGCTGCGCTGGACCTCAGCAGTGGGAGCACAAATTTGCCGCCGTTGCTGGTGGAGGCCATCCGACTCCTGCGCGACCATGACACAATACTGTGGCTGACCGTGCAAAATTCCAAAATCAAGCCTTCGGATCCGACCGGGGATGCGAATGCGGTTGTGGTATTGCGGGAATTGGCGGCCGGAGCGGCGGGGAGCCGTATGCGGATCGCGCTCTATCCGCATACCGGTACCTGGGTCGAACGGGTGGAGGATGCGGTGCGATTGGCGGGGGCGGTGGACCGTCCGAACGTCGGCGCCACTTTTAACCTGTGCCATTGGCTGATGGTGGATGGTCAGAACCTGGACACCAAACTGCAGACTGCCCTGCCCTTTTTGTTCGTAGTGACCATCAACGGTGCTGACCAGGGCGGCCGAAACTGGGGACAACTGATCAAGCCGCTGGATCAGGGAAATTATGATGTGGCCGGAGTTGTGGCCGGGTTGCGGCGGTTGGGTTATGCCGGGCCGGTGGGACTGCAACAGTATGGTGTTGGCGGAAGCGCCGAGGAGAATCTGCGGCGTTCCATGGCGGCCTGGCGCAAGTTTTCCGCGGGGCAGTGAGCCCACCTTTGCCATGGCTGGGAAGGGAATGTTCCGCCATCTCCAGCTCGGAAACTTGCGGTGTCATCGCATGGATGAAAAAGCAGATGTTTTGCTTTCGAACGGCCGAACGGCTTAATTGAGTCGCGGTTCTGCGGGTGGTCAGCCGTGGACCGGGTTGGGCGGGCCACCGAAAACGCTTTCGAGGATCATTTCCTTGATTTTCCAGATCAGGGCCATCGTCATGGCCAGGGGGAGAAGAACGAGAAAAACCAGAAGCCAGTGGCTGCCTTCCGCCCGCAGAAAAGGCAGCTCGAGGAAGGCTGGCAGCCAGGCCGGATGCCGGTTCAAAACCGCCAGCAGGAGCGACGCCAACAGAATCAGCAGCACCAGGTAACGGTTGAGCTGGGTGAAATGGTTGGTTTCCAGCCGCAGGGCTTCGTCCGGCAGCATGGCCGTGAGCCGGGCCAGCACCACGTTGAGATGATCCAGAAAAAGGAGTCCGGAAAAAGCCAGAATGGTGACGACGGTGCTAAAAAAGGGCTGATCCGGCATTTGGTTCCACCAGTAAATGAAGGGACTGAGGCCCAGATTGATGAGGGCCAGAAACTTGCAACGGTCAAGCGCCCATTGCCAGACGCGCTCCTGCGGGTGAAAAGCGCCGAGCTGCCAGAGCCCCACATAAAGCCAGGTGGTGACGATGAGCGGAGGAAAAGCGCCCAGGGAATGCAGCGTATCAGTGCGCGCGGTTTGGATGCAGACCACCAAGCTGAAGGGCAGGCCCCAGAACAGGGCGGAAAGTCCGCGGACAAGTCGGCCCAGCGAGCGTAGCAACTCGGGCTTGGGAGCGGATTCAGGCATGGGGTGGTCGCCCCCCGCAGGGGGCGGACGATCAGAACGTCAGGTAGGTGTAATCCTTCAGTCCCCGTTCGTAATCATCGAGGAGGCGCATGGCTTCGGACGGTTTCATGCGATCGGATTTGATGGCCTCATCAATCTGGACTTTCATCAGGCGCTTCAATTCATTCTCATCATATTGCACCTGGGCCAGTGCCTGCACAATGGTGGTGCCTTCGATGATTTCCTCGACATAATACCCGGCGGGTTCATCCGGATCGAGGAACACATGGACTTCGTTGACGCGACCAAAAAGATTGTGCAGGTCGCCCATGATATCCTGGTAGGCGCCCATGAGAAAAAAGCCCAGGTAGTAGGGTTCGATCTGGCCGGTGGCGTTGAAATTCAGTTTGTGCAGCGGAAGGGTGTCCCGGACGTCGCGCAGATCGATGAATTTGTTGATCTGGCCGTCGGAATCGCAGGTGATGTCCACGAGGGTGGCCTCGCGGGCGGGGCGTTCGTTGAGCCGGTTGATCGGCATGATTGGGAACAACTGGCCCAGGGCCCAATGATCCAGCAGCGATTGAAAGACGGAGAAATTGCAGAGATACTGATCGGCGAGGGAATCTTCCAGTTTACGGATTTCCTCGGGAATATAAGCCTGACCGTTGAAACTCTGGGCGACTTCGAGGCTGATTTCCCAATACAGGTTTTCGATCTTGGCCTTGTCCGGCAAATCCAGGAGACCGAGCGTAAACATCTGGTGGGCGTCGTCCCGTCGTTCTTGGGCGTCATGGAAAGCCTCGAGTTTGTTGAGCCGGTTCAGGTTTTTGCGGATATCGAGCAGTTCCCGCACCAGGGCGTGTTCGGTTTCGCCGTACGTGATCCCACTGACCGCGCGAATCTTCTCGATGGCTCCGAACACCTCGACGACCAGAACGCTGTGATGGGCCACAATGGCCCGTCCGCTTTCACTGATAATGCCCGGATGGGGCACCTTCTCGGCGTTGCAGACATCCGCGATGTAATAAACGATGTCGTTGGTATATTCCTGCAGCGTGTAATTCGTGGAACTGTCGAATGCGGAACGGCTGCCGTCATAATCCACCCCCAGCCCGCCGCCGACATCCATAAATTCGATGGCAAAACCCATCTTGTATAATTTGGCGTAAAACCGGCTGGCTTCCTGGACCGCCTTCTTGATGGTGAGAATATCCGGGACCTGGGAGCCGATGTGGAAATGGAGAAGCTTGAAGCAGTGGGCCAGGTTTTCCGCCCGGAGCAATTCCACGGCGGCGAGCAGTTCGACGGTGCTGAGACCGAATTTGGCGTTTTCGCCACCACTTTCGGCCCATTTGCCGGCCCCCTTGCTCAACAGGCGGACGCGGATGCCAATGAGCGGTTCGACGTTGAGCTGTTTGGAAATCGTGATGATCTGGCGCAGTTCCTCAAGCTTCTCCACGACCATGATCACTTTGCGGCCGAGTTTGAGGCCGAGGATGGCCATTTTGATGAAGCCTGCATCCTTGTAACCGTTACAAATGATAAGGCCCCCGGGTTGGTTCTGCAGGGCCAGCCCGGCGAAGAGCTCCGGTTTGCTGCCGACTTCCAGGCCGAGTTGGAAGGGGCGGCCGGCGTCGAGGATCTCCTCCACCACTTCGCGCAATTGGTTCACCTTGATCGGGAAGACCCCCCGGTAGGTGCCCTGGTAGTTAAATTCGGTGATGGAGTTGCGAAACGCCAGATTGATGGACTCGACGCGATGGCGCAAAATGTCCTGAAAGCGGATGAGCACCGGGAATTTCAAGCCCCGGGCGCGGGCCTCTTCAATCACATCGGTGATGTCCACGGAAGCGCCGGCCTCCTGCTGCGGGGTGGCCACAACGCGCCCGGCCTCATTGATGTCAAAATACTTCGCCCCCCAGCGGTGGATATTATACACGCTGCGGGCCATCTGAAGGTCCCAAGGCTGAGTCGCGTCAGTTGGATTGCTCATGGCTGTTGTTCAAACGAGCGCACTATAGGAGGACGGCGGGAGAATTCAATAAGAGTGATGAAAAATGTTTGGCGCCAGCGCGGGGGCTGGATTCGCATTTTACATTCCCGACCGGCTTTGGTTCGATGAGGCCATGGCCGTTGCATTGTCCAAAATCGTCGCTTATTGCGATACGACCCTGCGCACCTCCGGGTTTCAGGATTACGACGGTGCGGTCAATGGCCTGCAGATGGAGAATTCCGGGAGCGTGACCCGGATTGCGGCCACGGTGGATGCCAGCCTGGCCACCGTGCGATTGGCGATTGCTGCCGGGGCGGATCTGCTGGTGGTGCACCACGGCCTGTTTTGGTCTCCGACGCATCCCTGGACCGGGAAGCGACGGGAACTGCTGGAACTGCTGGTGCGGCATAATCTGGCGGTGTACAGCTCGCACCTGCCGTTGGATGCGCATCCGCGGCTGGGGAACAACATTCTCCTGGCGGAGGCGCTGGGATTGCGCGGCCGGCGGCCGTTCTTCCTGGCGAAAGGGCAAATGGTGGGCTGGCAATTCCGGGCGCGCGTGACGCGGACGGATCTGGCCGGGCGATTGCAGGCGGCCCTCGGAGGCAAGGCGCCGACGGTGCTGCCCGGTGGGCCCGAAAAATGCCAACGGATTGGCGTCGTGACGGGCGGGGCTGGCGCTGAAGTCCGACAGGCGGCCGCGGAGGGCGTGGATACCTTTATCACCGGCGAGGGGCCCCATTGGACCTACGCGCTGGCCGAGGAACTGGGAGTGAACGTGTTTTACGGCGGGCATTATGCCACCGAAACTTTTGGCGTGCAGGCGCTGGCGGCGGAACTGGCGGCGAAATTCCACTTGCCGTGGAGCTTTCTCGACCATCCTACGGGCTTGTAGGGCGGCGGGCGGCCCCGTATTTTGGCGCCCGATTCGAAGCGATTACGGTGTGAACCCATGAAGTCCAAACTCATCACGGTGGTGCCCGTCTATAACGGGGACCAATACATTCTCCAGACCCTGGAATCAGTCGCGGCGCAAACCCGGCGACCGGACCGTTTGATTGTGGTGGACAATTGCTCCACGGACAACACGGAGGCGATCGTGAAAGCGTTCACCAAGATCCCTTGCGAGTGGCAGCGAAATGCCAGCAACCTTGGGCTTTTCGGCAATTGCAACCGGGCCCTCGATTTCGCGGAAGAGACGGAGTATCTGCACATCCTGCATGCGGACGATTTGATCCGGCCGACCTATTACGAGACCCTCATGGGGAGCCTCGATTCCTGCCCGGGCCGGGGAATGGCCTATTGCCTGGATGAGCGGATCGACGAGCAGAACCGGCACCTGAGCATCTCCGGGAAGCCCGACGGCAGCGTGGTGGAGGAAAAGGTGGCGGATTATCTCCGGCAGAAGGCGGAGATTGCGAATCAAGCGTTCAGCGGAACGTTGCTGAAAAGCGCCGGCCAGAAGGCACCCTGCCGCTTCCGGCTGGACATGCCGATCCTGGCGGACATGGCGTATTGGCCGGACTGGGGACGGCATTGTGAGCGGATTATCAAAGTCAATCAACCGCTGGTACAATACCGCTGGCATGGGGCCAATACCACACACACGGCGGCGCCCGCCATTCAGGCGTTGATTTTGGACGAATGGGTGGTGATGGAGTTGGTCGAGAAATTTCGCGGGGAAAAGACCGGGGCCATGCGGAAATTCAAATTGAAGGGATTGTTTGCGGTGCGCTCCGGCATCAAGGCCAAGCGCTTTATGGAGCAAAAAAACCCGGCCTATTCGCGCCAGGTGGTGACCGCGGCCAAAAATGTTACCGGCCCGTTGATTTGGTTGCTCGGGCAGGCGGTGGTGGAAGCGCGGGACCTGGTCGTTTACCGGATTCAAGGCCGGACGAAGCACCCGAAAAACGTCTATAGTTAGGTCCGGGCGGAAGTTCGTCCCCCTTGCAGGGCCGCCGGTCCCAACTCCGGGCCGGTTGATCACTCGCCGCTCGCAACCGGTCGTCGTATGGGGCATGAGAGGGAGAAACCGGCGATCGTTGTGCCGGTGAGAGAATTTCCAGTGGCCATGAACGAAACACCAAGCGGAACTCCGCCCCGGGCACCCGGGGCGCGGCCGCGTCGTTGGGTGGTTCCGGCGCTGGTGGCCTGGACGCTGTTTGCCGGGTTGGCGGCGGTCTGGCTGGTGCGCTCTCCGACCGGAGGTGATTTGCACTCCCCGTTGTGGTTCGATTCTGATCACTCCGCGCAACTGCCCTTGGCCGAGCGGATCCGGGTCTGGTTTCAATTGGCGGATGTCAATTTCCGCGGCGCCTACCCCTGGATATTATTGGCGCCGTATGTGGTTTGGGTGGCCTGGCGGTTCCCTCTGGAGCGGGGTCGCTGGCGCACGGGTTTGCCGGTTCAACTGCTGGCGGCGACCCTCTTCACCGCCACCGCCTGGGCCTTGACCTCCCAGGTGGAATCCCGGCAGATCAGCGTCGTGGTGATGACCCATCAAGACCACCCGGGAGGTCCGCCCTGGCTGGGGGAGAGCAATCTGCCGCCGGCGATGACGCGCGCCTTCAGCCACGTGCAGAACCTGCTTTCCCCGGAGGATGAGCCGTTGAGCAACCGATTCCTGGGGGCGTTTGGTCCGCTGCTAAAAATTGAATCTGCGCCCGGGACGATACTGGAGGTCAAAACGGAAAACCGGTTGATCCTCAGCAACGGAATGGCCACCCGGGAAGCGTTGGAATTGAGTGGATTACCCGGCGGGCAAACGAACTCCATCACCCGCCAGGAGGCCAAGTGGTCGGCCAAGCGGCGGACCTCACCCAAGCCTTTTTCCCTGTTCCTTGATTTGCTGGCCTACGGGGCGCTGGCCGGGAGCGCGCATGCGGTGCATTTCTACCGGCAATTGCGGGAACGGGAGCAGCGGGCGTTGCAATTGGAATCGCACCTGGCCAAAGCGCAACTGAATGCGCTGCACTCCCAGTTGCATCCGCATTTCCTGTTCAATGCGCTCAACGCGGTGGCGACGCTCATCCGGCACGATCCGGAGGCAGCGCTGGACACACTCACTTCCTTCAGTGACCTGCTGCGGCTGGCCTTGAGCCAGTCAACCAAACAAGAAGTGCCGCTACGGGAGGATTTGCGATTTTTGGAACGGTATGTCGAAATTCAGCAGGTTCGCTTGGGCGGGCGGCTGAGCTTTGCGGCGGAAGTCGAACCCGCGGCAATGTTGTGCGCCGTGCCAGCCTTGCTCTTGCAACCCTTGGTGGAGAATGCGATTCGTCATGGGATCGAACCTTCGCCCCAAGCGGGCGAAGTCCGGTTGGCGGTGTGGCGGGAAGGGGAGCGACTCTGCTTCCGGGTGACGGATAATGGGGTGGGCTTGAACAGCGCCCCCGGGCATCCGGCGGGAATTGGCCTGGCCAACCTGCGGGCGCGGCTGGAGCTGCTCTACAGCACGCACCAAAATCTGGAATTGCGCGCCCGGCCGGAAGGAGGCGTGGAGGCCCGCATCGAAATCCCCTGGCGACCCGCCGGCACAACGACCGCACCAAGCGGGGCCGCATGATAATCCGGGTGCTCATTGTTGATGACGAGCCGCTGGCGCGGCAGGGGTTACGATCGTTCCTGGCCGCGGAGGCCGATATCACGGTGGTCGGGGAATGTGCCGATGGGGCGGAGGCGGTGAAAACGGTCACGCAATTGGCGCCGGATCTGGTTTTTCTCGATGTGCAAATGCCGCGTTTGAACGGTTTCCAGGTGCTGGAAGCGCTCGCTCCCGCCCAGTTGCCGGTGGTGATCTTTACCACCGCGCACGATGAACATGCGTTGCGGGCATTTGAAGTGAATGCGGTGGATTATCTGCTGAAGCCATTCAAACCAGCGCGCTTTCGGAAGGCGCTGGAACGCGCCCGGGAGCAGTTGCGCACGCGGGCCGGACGCAGCGGGGTGGATCCGCAATTGGCCGCCCTGCTGGCGACGTTGCAACAAAATGCCGGGGGCGGTCCCCGCATCCTGGTCAAATCACCCGACCGGATCCTCTTTTTGGCGGCGGAAGAAATCGACCACATTGAAGCGGCGGGAAACTATCTGGTGCTGCACACCGCCAAAGAGCGACATGTGGTCCGCGAAACCATGGTGGAGATGGAAGCCCGCCTGGCCAACTCCGGGTTTATGCGGATCAACCGGTCCACCATTGTGAACCTGGACCGGATCCGGGAGCTGCAACCATTGGCGGCAGGGGAATTTTGTGTCATTTTGAAATCCGGCGTGCGCCTGAACATGACCTGCAGCCTGAGCGAATTGCAGGGAAAAATGCGGCGTCTTTGAGTCGGATGGCGGTTAATAAATTATTTTGTAACCACAGTCGTTGGACGGACGTATTCCCAGTTGAGCCGGCGCGATGGGCGACCGGAATCATAACCGAAAAGAACTGGATGAATAAAATGAAAATAAAATTGAAGACCTTTTGTGGTCGCACTCTCGCCGGGTTGAGTTTGTTTGCCGCCACCACCCTCACCGCCATGGCGGGAGCGTTTCAACCCGGGACCGTGATCAGCGAGCCGGCCTGGGTGGTGCACCTGGATGCGGATGCGCTTCGGGATTCCCGCATCGGCAAAGCTTTGCTGGCGGAGTTGGACAAGCCAGACGTTGCGGGAAAATTCGTGCTCATCAATGCGATGCTCACCTTTGATCCTCGCAAGTCATTGCACGGAATCACCCTCTACAGCTCCACCTCGGCGCAGGAAGACGGCGTGGCCTTGGTTTATGCGGATTTTGATGCGGCCCGGTTGATCAGCCTCGCGGAAAGCGCCAGTGACCATCAGGTGGTTACCAACAAGGGGCGGGCGCTCCATAATTGGGCGAATGACAAATCCAAGGACAAAGACGGGGACGAAACCAGAACCTGGGCCGCCATCCACGACGGCAAGGTGGTGGTCTTTGCGCAGAAGCAGAAGAATCTCCTGGCGGCCCTGGATGTGCTGGCGGGCACCCAGCCGGCCCTGAAGAACGATGGGCATTTCCCGAAGCCGGACAAGGATTCGGGTCCGCCGATCATCTTCGCGGTGGCGCACAAGTTGGAAATTCCCGGCAATGACGCCCATGCGGCCATCTTCAAACAGGCGAAACACATGTCCCTCAGCCTCGCGGCGTCGGACGCGAATCTGACGGGTAAACTGTCGGTGGCCACTGACACCGAGGATTCCGCGCAGCAAGTCAGCATTATTGCCCAAGGTCTGCTGGCCCTGCTCTCCTTGCAAAAAGAAAACCCCCAGGCCACGAAACTGGCCCATGCGCTGGCGATCAAGCAAGACGGTGCCAATGTGGAAGTGCGTTTGAAAGTGGCGGTGGATGACGCGGTCGAAATGATCAAGGCGGGGGCCAACAAGAGCGACGAGAAGGACGGGGACAAAGATAAGGATAAGGAAAAGTCGAAGAACTAGAGGACCACCGGTGACCGAACCCGTCCCCATTAACAACGACGAGGAACTGGCCCGCCTGGCGCAGGCTGGTTCCTTGCCGGCTTTCGAGGAGCTCGTCAGTCGCTTTGAGGGGCGTTTGTTTCGGTTTTTGGTGCAGGGAACGCAAAACGAAAATGATGCCGCGGATCTGGTGCAGGAGACCTTGGTGGCGGCGTACCAGAATCTGGCGCGGTTTGAATGTTCCCGTTCCTTTGCCACCTGGGTATTCACCATCGCGCGCCGGAAACAAATTGATCATTTCCGGGCGCGGGGCCGGGCGGCGGCCAGGGCGGTGGTCGTGACGGAGCCCATTGATGAGGATGATCCGGGGCGCCTGGTCGAACGGGTGGAAGAAAGCGTCCGGGTGTGGAATATCGCGCGCGCGGTGCTTGGTGAGAGTCAATTTCAAGCGCTTTGGTTGAAATATCGGGAGGATTTGAGCGTGGAGGAAATTGCCCGCGTTCTCGGTTTGACCCGCGTGCATGTGAAAGTGATCCTTTTTCGGGCGCGGGCGCGGCTGGTGGAGGTGCTTGAACGTAACGAGCAACCAAAACGAACGGTCCATCCGAACGCGAGCGGGGCACCGAAAACCCATGTCTTTTCCCAAAACCTGACGAGTTGAGGTGGAACTATGAAAACCTGGTGGAAAAACTACAAGATTTCGTGCGCGCGGGATGAGCATTCCGGGTTGGCCCAGCGGGAGGCGTCGCGGCCGGGGAGTGCGCCTGAAGACGAAGATTTTGCCCGAGCTTTGGAGCACTTGGATGCGCAACTCCGGCAACCGGTGCCAAGCCCGGCCACGCCCCCGGGTTTGCACAGCTCGGTGATGCGGTCAGTCCGGCAGGCCTCCAACCGGCCCCAACCGGAGAGTTTCCTCCGGCCAATTTACGGCCTCGCTTTCCTCCGTCCGGCATTGGCAATGCTAGCGGTGGCTGGGCTGGTTTGGTGGTTTATGCCCCGGGTGGCCAACCGGGAATTGGTCCGGGAGGAAGCGCCAACGAGTTTTGTGCTGGCGACCGTGAGCCAAAACACACTTCAGGCGGGCAAACGAATGGCGCAGGTGGGGCCCGCTGCCGTGCTGGGGCCGTTGGAGCGCGAAATGGCCCTGCTGGAAAGTGATGTGCGCAAGGCCGCACAATTTGCGATTGCCACGCTGCCTTGAGTTTCACCCGGTCTTTGGCGTCATAAATCTGCCGGGACTAAACCGGATTTGCCAATCGTAATGAATAAGTTATCGATAAAGAATCAACTGTTGGATTGATTGGAGTTGACAGTCTAATTCGCCTGGCAGATTATAAAATCATGAAGCGTGCCATTCTGACTTTTTTGTTTTTGGGAAGCCTTGCGCTTCCGTCAACATTGCGAGCGCAGAACTATAGCATCGACTGGTACAAAGTCGGTGGTGGCGGTGGCACCAGCACAGGGGGCAATTACTCCGTCAGTGGCACAATCGGTCAGGCAGATGCCGGGGCGATGAGTGGGGGCAGTTATTCGATCACCGGAGGGTTTTGGAGTTTGCTATCGGTGGTTTCGACCCCGGGCTCCCCCACCTTGAATATGAATGTGACCGGCAATTCGGTGGTTTTGTCCTGGGCAGTCAGCGCCGGCAATTTCACTTTGGAAAGCAAGCCCGATCTGGCTGTTACTGGTGGCTGGACACCAGTAACACCTCCTCCTACTGCGTTTAGCGGCGTCAATTACGTGACGAATCCGATTACCGCTGGCAGTTTGTTCTATCGCCTGCGGTTCCCGTAGCAGCTGGGCGACGCCGCGGAACCGCTGCAAAATTGGCCGGGTTCGGTCGCGCGTGTCGGTAAGGTTGTCGTTCAATCAAAGGTCTCCTTCGCTTGTGTGCTGCACAAGCGATCATGGCTTAATTGCAATCCAACCAATCTTCAATTATACTCCCAGGTGGCCAAAAACCGCCTACTTCTGCTCTTGGCTCTTCTCCTGCCTGGCATGCTGCCTTTGACCGGGTCAGCGCAAATTGACCCGATCAAGCGGGAACTTTTCCAGTTGGGCTACAACCAATCTTTGGAAGGTCATTCTCCCATTCCCGGGTACGCCTACTATTACTACAACCAGCCGGGTTTTCTGAAAACGAACCTGACCCTGCGTCTGGCCGTGGCGCCCGTTTATGTTGATTCAGAACTGGGGATCAGGGAAGCCTTGGGACCGAATACCGATTTGGGATTGGGACTGGCGGGCGGTGGTTTCGCCGAGAGCTATTACGAATACCGCCAGGGCCAGTTCATTCCCGGAGAATCATTCACTGGGCATGGGGGTAACGTTTCCCTGAACCTTTACCATTTGTTCAATCCGGGGCAACTCATACCACTGAACGGAGTCTTGCGCGGCGAGGTGGCCCAATCATTTTATGAGCGGGACAGGACCACCGTCAGTTCATTTGTGCTCACCACGGACCAAACCAGCTTCAACGTGCGCACCGGTTTGCGTTGGGGAGGCAAGGAACCCCTGCTGGCACCGGATTTGGGAATGGAATTATCGGCCTGGTATGAGGGTCGGTTTCGCCCGAATCCCGGCACGTATGGGTTTGCCAATGACCGGAAGGTCGAGGCGGGTACGCATTTGTTATGGGGCCGCGCGCTCCTAGCTTACACGCTACCAGAATCCCAGCACAATTTCATGGTCAGCGTGACCGCCGGGGTGAGTGCCCGGCCGGATCGTTTCAGCGCCTACCGGATCGGGGGCGTGCTCCCGCTGGCGTCGGAATTTCCCCTGACCCTGCCGGGGTATTTTTACCAGGAATTCAGCGCCAACCGTTTCGCCCTGATCAATGGCACGTACTACCTTCCCTTGGACCACCGCAAACGCTGGGCGCTCACACTCGTGGCCACGACAGCGTACGTCGATTATCTGCCGGGGACCGAGCAGCCGAACAGTTGGAACTCGGGGATTGGCGGCGGGATTACGTACCGCTCCAGCTCCAAGGCCTGGCAGGTTTTCGCCGGATATTCCTACGGATTTGATGCCATCCGGGACGGAAATCGTGGGGGACAAAGCCTTGGCATTCTGATGCAGTTCGACCTCGAGCGGACCAAGTCGGATCTTTATGATCCCGGGCCAAATAGTACTTTCCTGCGCGGCATGGATCGGTTCCTGCACAGTTTTCAGTAGTGGCTGACCCGCCCGATTCCGGGCGCGTCGAGGGCGTCAGCCGGTCACCGGGAGCGCTTCCATTGCAACGCCTTGCGCAATTGGGAAAGCGGCAGGGTATTGATGATATCGGCTTTGGTGAGCCAGCCCTTGCGGGCCATGCCGGCACCCAGACGGAGGTAACCGGCATGCTCCATCCGGTGGGCGTCGCAATTGATGACGCACTTGACCCCTTTTGATTTGGCGTAGGGCCAGAGCCGCCAATCCATGTCAAAGCGCCGCGGATTGGCGTTCAGCTCAATCCAGGTGCCGGTTTCGGCGCAGGCGTCGATGACGGCCTGCTGGTTGACTTTGTAGGGCTCGCGCTCCAGGAGCAGGCGGCCCGTGAGATGGCCCAGCATGTGGACGAACGGATTTTCCGCCGCCCGGATGATGCGTTTGGTGTTCTCCGCCTCATCCGCAGAAAAACCAGCATGCAGACTTGCGACCACCACCTCCAGTTCACTCAGCAAATCATCATCGAAATCCAGTCGATCTTTCAGGATATCCACCTCCGTACCGGAAAGGAGCCGGAAATCCTCACCTTCATCGGCGAGCTTTTGATTGATGGTCTTGATTTGGGAGATTTCCTCCCGGAGCCGGGCGGGGTCAAGCCCGCGGGCTTGGACGGAGGATTTGGAATGATCGGTAACCGCCCAGTAATCACATCCCAGTTCCTGGATGTGGGTGGCAATGGCTTCCAAGGAATCGTGGCCATCGCTATAGGTTGAGTGATTATGCAGGGACCCACGCAAGTCCGACCATTCAATCAAGCGGGGAAATCCGGGGCCTTCCGCGGCGGCAAATTCGCCATGATCCTCGCGCAGTTCGGGTGGAATGAAAGCCAGGTCAAGCGCGGCATAAATCTCTTCTTCCGTCCGGCATTCCACCCGCAGGGCAGGATCCCGGGTTTCCTCCGCCGAGCGAAACAAACCATACTCATTTAACCGGAGTCCGCGCTGGATGGCCCGCTGGCGCATCACGATATTGTGTTCCTTGCTGCCGGTGAAATAGGCCAGAGCGAACGGGTATTCGACATCACTGACGACCCGCAGGTCTGCCTGTATGCCGCCGGTCAAAATCACCGAGGCCTTCGTGTCACCTTTGGCGCTGACGCTAATGACTCCGGGCTGGCTCACGAAATAATCCAGCACATGTGACGGATGTTTGGAGGAAGCGAGGAAATCGACGTCGCCAATCACTTCTTTGGACCGCCGCAAACTGCCCGCCGTTCCGCAACGGATCACATCGGGATGCTCGCGCAAGGCTTCGAGCAGGGGATCGGCGGCTTTGATTCCGGCGACAAGGAGGTGGCGGGAGGCATAAGTGCGGCGGAACTGGATGCCTTCCAAAATCTTCGCCTGCGTCTTCTCGCCAAACCCTGCGAGGCTGGCGATTTGACCGGCGCGGCAGGCCGCCTCCAAGTCAGGGACGCTCTTGAGGCCCAGTTGGTCGTACAGCGCTTTGACCTTCTTGGGGCCCACGCCGGGAATTTGCAGCATCTCCATCAGCCCGGGAGGCAGGGAAGCCTTCAACTCTTCGTAGTACGGCAGTTTGCCGGTGGTGACCAGTTCGGTGATCTTCTGTTGGAGAGCATCCCCGATGCCCTTGATGGTGCCCAACCGGTCCTCCGCCACCAGCGTGGCCAGCGGTTCCGTCAGCGACTCCAAGGTCCGGGCGGCGTTGGTATAGGCGCGAGTCTTGAAGGGGTTTTCGCCCTTCAGTTCAAGCAGAACGCCAATTTCCGTCAGAATGTCCGCGACCTGATCTTTGTCCATGGGGCAAATATGCGGGGTGTGGCGCGGAGTGCAAGTTTACAAATTTGCGGTGACCTTTCGCCCCCCGGGGACCGCTTTGCGGCGTTGACGGGGGCCGGAATTGGGGCGATGTTGCGAGGCGTGAATACGACTGTCGCAACCAAACACGAACGGGATCTGGTGCGGGTGATGGTGGTGGGAACCGCCATCAGCTTTGGCTTCATGTTTGCCCTCCTGCAAACGCTGCGGGTGGATGCCTCCGGTTGGTCCTTTACCGTGTCCGGTGGCACTGCGGTGGCTTTTCTGGCGGGAGCGGGGCTCACCACGGGCGCCTGGATGGTGGCGTTGCGCGGACGGGGACCGGGCCGGCGCAATCCGCTGCGACTGCTGTCCCCGATTGTGCTCGCGGTGGGATTGGTGGGATTTCTCTACCCACTACGCTTCATGCCGGTGGAGAAACTTCCGGATATCGCCATCGGACTTTCCCTGGCCACGGTGGCGCTCTCCATCGTGGGTGCGCTGATCTGGCAGATCAGCCGCTTTTTGGAGCGGGAAGCCAGCGAGCAGAATTCACCACCTTCCAGCGGACCGGACTCGGTCCGGCGCTAGGATTGTTCGCGCGCCGGCGGGTGAGCGGCTGGCTCAGCGGCGCGCGTGTCCGAAGCGATCCAGCAGCTTGGCGTGGATGTTGCCGAAACCGCCGTTGCTGAACACACAGACCACATCGCCACCTTCGACGGTTTTGGCAACATGATCCACGATGGACTCCACGGTGGGCAGGTAGGCAGCGTTCCTGCCGTTGGCTTTCAAATCCTGCATGAGCCGCGCGGGATCCAGGCGTTCGTTCGCGGGGAGTAATTCCAGCCGGGCGACCTGGGCAATCACCACTTCGTCCGCCTCGGCGAAGGACGCGGCCAATTCCGTCTGGAAGACGTTGCGACGGGTGGTGTTGGTGCGGGGTTCAAAAATGGCCCAGATCTTTTGGGAGGCGAATTTGACCCGGAGCGCCCGGAGCGTTTCGCGGATCGCGGTGGGGTGATGGCCGAAGTCGTCCACCACCGTGACCCCGCCGCTGATCCCGCGCACTTCGAGCCGGCGCTTGATGCCCTTGAAGGTATCGAACGCCGACTGGATCTGGTTGTTCTTCAGACCGCAATGGCGGGCGCACGCCACAACGCCCAAGGCGTTGCGGACGTTGAGTTCGCCCAGCAAGCCCAGCCGGAACTTGAAGCTCGGTATTTCAAATTCCGTCACGGTGGGGGCGAGCGTGAGATTGAACGCGTGCCAGGCATTTTCCGCACCCAATCCGAACCGCTTGACCGGGCAATGCGTGACGTTCAACAAAGGGGCCAGGTTCGGGTCATCTCCGTTGGCCAGCAATTGCCCGTTGCGGGGGATGAGATTGATGAACCGTTTGAACGCCAGTTGGATGGCAGCCAGATTCTCGAAGATGTCGGCGTGATCAAATTCCAGATTGTTGATGATGGCGACTTCCGGCTGGTAATGGACAAATTTGCTGCGTTTGTCAAAAAACGCGGTGTCGTATTCGTCGCCCTCAATGATGAACCACTCACTGTCGGTGAACCGGGCACCCTGCCCAAAATTGGTGGGAATACCCCCAATGAGATAGCTGGGGTTAAGGCCGTTGTGCTCGAACACCCACGCCAGCAGCGAAGTGGTGGTGGTCTTGCCGTGAGTGCCGGTGACCACCAGGGAGCGTTTGCCGCGGATGAAAAATTCCTTCAATAGCTCCGGCAGCGAGCAATAACGCAATTTCTTGTCGAGGACATATTCCACCTCGGGATTGCCGCGGGAGATGGCGTTGCCGATGACCACCAGGTCGGGCTTGTGGGCCAGGTTGGGCTCGGCGTAACCGAGCATCACCTCGATTTTGCGCTCTGCCAGAAAGGTGGACATGGGAGGATATACGTTCTGGTCCGAGCCGGTGACCAAAACACCCTTTTCCTGCATGGCGACCGCGACGGAAGCCATGGCCGTACCGCCAATACCGACAAAATGAACCGAACGAATGCCTGCGAACATAATTAGAAAGTCTGACCAGCAGGAAAGCAGGAATCGCCGCGGGGTCCAAGGATAATTGAAAGGAATTCCGCGGGGCGCATTTCCGCCCAGCGCAGGCTGGTCAAACGCGCTTAAAGTAACTTTAATCGCGGCATGAGTTTGCATCTCATTGACTGGGTGATCGCCGGGGCTTGTGTGCTCATCTGCTTTGCTCCCGCCCTCTTTTTCGCCCGCCGGGCCGGCCGCAGCACCTCCGAGTTCTTTGTTTCGGGCCGCTCCGTGCCCTGGTGGCTGGCAGGTTTATCCATGGTGGCCACTACGTTCAGCAGTGATACGCCCAACCTGGTCACCGACATTGTGCGGCGCCAGGGCGTGGCGGGGAATTGGTGCTGGTGGGCTTTCACGCTCACCGGCATGGCCACCGTGTTCTTTTACGCGCGGCTGTGGCGCCGTTCCGGCGTGATGACGGACCTCGAGTTTTACCAGGTGCGCTATTCCGGCAAGTCCGCGAGCGTGGTCCGCGGGTTTCGCGCGGTGTACCTCGGTTGCTTCTTCAATTGCATGATCATGGCTTCGGTCAACCTGGCCGCGTGCAAGATTGCCGGCATCCTTTTCGGGTTGGAGCGCTGGCAAACCCTGATGATTTGCGGGGTTCTGAACGTCTCGTTCGCCGCCCACTCGGGCCTCTGGGGGGTGCTGGTCATCGATATGATTCAGTTTTTCATCAAGATGACGGCGGTGATCGCCGCTGCCTATTTTGCGGTGCGGCAGGTGGGCGGATTGGATGTGATGGTGGCCAAGCTGACCGCCCCGCGGACCACGCCGGACGGAACCGTGATTCATTACCTGAACGTGCTGCCGGATTTCACCAACAACTGGAACCTGGCCTTCATGATCTTCATCATGCCGGTGGCGGTCCAATGGTGGGCGGTGTGGTATCCCGGCGCGGAACCGGGTGGTGGCAGTTACATCGCCCAACGAATGCTCGCCTCCAAATCGGAAAAGGACGCGCTGGGGGCCGTGCTCTTCTTCAACCTGGCGCATTATGTTTTGCGGCCCTGGCCCTGGATCCTGGTGGGCTTGTGCTCGCTGCTGGTTTATCCCGAATTGGCCGACATTCAAAAGGCGTTTCCGGCGCTGGACCCCAAATTGTTGGGCCATGACATTGCCTATCCGGCAATGCTGAAATTCCTGCCCGTGGGATTTGTGGGTCTGATGGTGGGCGGTTTGCTGGCCGCCAATTCCTCGACGATCCTGACCCACCTCAATTGGGGCGCCTCCTATCTGGTGCACGACTTCTATCAGCGATTTGTGAATCCCGGGGCTTCGGAACAACACTATGTGCGGGCGGGTCGGGTGGCCACGGTGCTTCTTTTTGCGTGCGCCGCCGTCCTCACCTTTTACCTGGATACGGCCAAGGACACCTTCGATATCATCCTCCGCATCGGCGCCGGCACGGGATTGCTTTACCTGGCGCGCTGGTTCTGGTGGCGGATCACGGCCTGGTGTGAAATTGTTGCCATGGCGAGTTCGTTTGCCGTTTCCGCCGGGCTGTTGGTGGCCCAAAAACACGGGTTGGGGTTTTCCGATGCCCAAGCCCTGCTTTTCACCATCGCCGTCACGACCGTCTGCTGGGTGGCCACCGCGTTTTTAGGACCGCAAACCGAGCAGGCCACCTTGATCTCATTTTACACCAAGGTGCGCCCCTTCGGTCCGGGCTGGGAGCCCATCCGTCGGGCGGCCGGTTTGCCGGTTGCGGCGGGAACGAGTCGCAACAACATACCCATGGCGCTGCTGGGTTGGTCAGCGGGCTGTGCCACCGTCTGGTCCGGTTTATTTCTGGTGGGCAATGTGCTCTATCACCGCTGGTCGTTGGCGTTGATGCTCGCCGTGGTTTTTGTGGCCGCGGGTTCGGTACTGATCGGGGTCGTCAATGCCCTATGGTCAAATGCGGACACTGCGGAAACCGAAGTACGGAAACCGTAAGCAGCCGGACGGCCAGCCAATCACGCGGGGGCTTGGTCCGGGGGCGATGGCGCCGTGGCTGAGGCGGTGGGGGCAGACTTTGAGTTACCGTCCACCTGGCGGGCCTCCAGGAAAGTTTTCAGTTCCGCGGCGGCCTTGCCCCCAAAGCCGGGCACCTCGGCGATTTGCTCCAGGGTGGCGAGCCGCAGGCGCTGCACGGAGCCGAACTTCTTGAGGAGAGCTGACTTGCGCCGTTCCCCAATTCCCGGGAATTCGTCCAAAATACTCTCGGAAATTTTCCGCAAGCGGAGTTCCGCGTTGTAAGTGTTCGCCAGCCGGTGCGATTCATCCCGGACGCGCTGCAACAGTTTCAACGCCCCGGAATCGAGGGACAGGCGCAAGGGTTCGTCTTCATTCGGCCGGTAAATTTCCTCGAATTCCTTGGCCAGACCAATGACGGGAATATCGGTCAGCCCCAGTTTTTCCAATTCGGCGCAAGCCGCGTTCAACTGTCCCCTGCCGCCATCAATCAGAATGAGATCCGGCAGGGAAGCTGGCCGATCGGTGGCCGCTGGCGACAGTTCATCCCCTTCCGCAGTGCCTGCCACCGCCTCTTTGAGCTCTGCGGCGGCATTCGTCTTGGCCCGGCCCTCCCGCAGCACCCGGCTGTAGCGGCGGCGGATGGTTTCCGCCATGCTGGCAAAATCGTTCTGCCCGACCACGGTCTTCATCTTATACTTGCGGTAATTGACCCGGTCGGGTCGGCCCTGCCGGAAGCTGACCATGGAGGAAACGATGAAAGTGCCGCTGATGTTGGAGATGTCGAATCCCTCGATCCGGAGGGGCGGGCCGGGGAGTTGCAACACGCGCGCCAGCTCAGCCAGGTCCCTTTGCGGTTCGATGGCCACGGGGAGCGTATAGGGCATCCGTTCAAATTTATTGGTCTTTTCCGTGGTGTGGCGGAGATCCGACAAGGCGTCGCGCAACATCGCCGCGCGTTCATAATCCTGCGCCGCGGCCGCCTTTTTCATCTCGAGCGTGAGCTGCTCGGCCATTTCCCCGCATTGCCCGGAAAGAAAATCGCACGCCGCATTCACCTGCTCCAAGTATTGCTCCCGGGTCACGTTGGCGATGCAGGGGGCGGTGCAATGCTTGAGATTCCCGTAAAGGCAGTGTTTGTAATCGCTTTCGTCCGGCGTCAACGGCCGGCAGCCGCGCAGATGATACTGCCGGCGGATCAGCGTCATGGTGTTGCGCAGGGCGGAGGAATGCACGAAGGGTCCGAAGTAACGCGCGCCGTCCTCCTGCTTGAAGCGGGCCAGCATGAAGCGCGGAATCGGATCGTTCAAATTCACCTTCAGCATCAGGAACTGCTTGTCATCGCGGAAGCTGATGTTGTAGCGCGGTTGGAATTCCTTGATGAGTTTGCCTTCGAGCAGCATGGCCTCGGGCTCCGTGCGGACCACGTGGATATCCAGATCGTGGATGGCCTCGACGAGGGCCTTGAACTTGAGGTCCCAGCCGAGGCGCCGGGAGGGCTGGAAATAGCTGCTGACCCGCTTGCGCAGATCCCGCGCCTTGCCCACGTAAATGACCGTGCCGAACCGGTCCTTCATCAGGTAGATTCCCGGTTTGTGCGGCAGATCATTCAGCTTCTGGCGGATGATGACGGATATGGACATGAGCGCGCCGTCAACATGCCCAAGAAGTGGCCAACGGGCAAGGCGCGGTCTCGCGGGTGGCGAGGGGCGACTTGGCCCCGCTCAAGGCTCCGAGCGATAGACGTAAACGGAACGGTAATCCAGGACCTTCTTGTTCTCCCCGTAACGGACATAAAAGAACCAGGCGGAAACGCCGGGACCCTGGCGCCAGGCCTCCTGATCCGCCGGGAGGCCCTTTTCCGTCGGCGGGCCGAGAACCTTGTGCACCTGCTCCCGCGTCATGCCAAATTTCACCTCATTCCAAATCGAAGTTTTGAGCCGCGGCTCGGATGACGTTGAGACACAGGCCGCAAGGGGCAGAGCCAAAGTGATGACCACCAAGACGTTCAACAGAATCCGGGAAGGACGCATATATTTACCTATAGCGCAGTAGTTTTTGGTGTCAACCAGGATGCGCAAACCGATCTTTGTGGCTTGGTTACGCGTGCGAAAGCCGCCAGCACGACCAGGCCTGCTCCCAGTAGCGCGCCGGGGTGATGCCTCCGGAGTCCGGGTGGTCCGTTGGCATTCAGGATTTGCACAGGGCGACCGCGTGTTATAGTGGGCGGGATGTTGCGTCTCGGGTCATTGACCCTGAAATCGAATTTGTTTTTGTCGCCGCTGGCGGGTTATACCAACCTGCCCTTCCGGCTGACGTTGCGCGAACTGGGGGGGCTCGACCTCGCCACGACCGACCTCGTCAATGCGCGCTCCCTGCTCGAACGCAATCCCAAGGCTTTCAAGCTGATCGAAACCCGACCGGCGGATTATCCGCTGGCGGTGCAATTGTTTGGGTCCGTCCCCGAGGAAATGCGCGATGCGGCGCTTTACTTGGAGTCCATCGGCGTGGCATCGGTGGATATCAACATGGGCTGCCCGGTACGCAAGGTCTGCAAGGTGGGCGGTGGGTCCGCGATGATGACGGAAATGGACAAAACCGCGGATCTGGTTCGCGGCATGGTGAATGCCGTCAAAATCCCGGTGACCGCGAAGATGCGGTTGGGTTGGGATGATCAGAACTTGACCGCCCCGGACTTGGCGCGCGCTTTGGAAGGCGCAGGGGCGGCGGCAATTTTTGTCCATGGCCGGACCCGGGAACAGGGCTTCTCCGGCACGGTGAACCTGGCGGGAATCCGGGCGGTCGTCCAGGCGGTGCGAACCATTCCGGTGATTGGGAATGGGGATGTGACCACTCCCGAGGCGGCGCGACATATGCTGGCGGAAACCGGTTGCGCCGGCGTGAGCATCGGGCGCGGGGCGTTTTATAATCCCTGGATTTTCCAGCACACCAAACATTTCCTGGCAACGGGTGAATTACTGCCGGAGGAGAATTTTGAGGAACGGGTGGTGGTGATGTGCCGGCACTTGGATTTGATGGTGGAGGTCTTTGGCGAAAGCCTGGGCTGCCGAATGTTTCGCAAGGTGGCGCCGTGGTATTCCAAGCGGTTTGGACCGGCGAATGAATTCAACAAGAAAGTGGTGCTCCTGTCCTCGCGGGCCGAGTTTCACGAGCTTTTGGCTCGCTACCGGGAGTGGCGCCGGCAGTTTCTCGATGAGTCGGGCAGCCTGAAACCCGGCTATCGTCCGCCACCGATGGTGGCCTCGTTCATGCAGGAGCCGGCGGTGGCCGCCCGGCAGGCGATCCCGGTGCCGCGGGGCCCGGTGGAAATCTGGTAAAAGTAAGGGGTAAAAAAAGAACGAGCGGGCAGTCGGGCAGCACACGGAAATTCAAATGCCCGATGCCCGCCCCTTCCGCGCGGAAGGTTGGCAAAAACCGGCCGGAGCAGGCCGCTCACCGCGGTCATCGCACCGCGGTCTTTTGCCATGAGCGAAACCTAATCCTCCGGACGGGCGGACACAAGCCGATTTTGGCGAAGATCAGGTGACGGGGGCCTTCGAATCACTTGGTATTAGTGCGACTATTGACCGCCTTATCGATGCGCAATTCCTGGAGGCGCAGTTTAAGGGAGTCCTGAAACTTTTGCAGGAACTCGAGCTCGTGCTGCAATTCGTTGAAAGACTGGGTGACGGAAGCGGCCTCCTGGGAGGCCTGCCGGGCGGTTTTGAGTTTTTCGCGGATTGAATCCGATTGGGCGCGCAAGGACTCCACTTCCAACCCGGCTCCAAGCATGATGCCCTCCACTCGCGCTTCGATTTTGGCGTCCAGATCCTTCAGCGTGCTTAATTGTCGGACGACTTGCGGGTGGGAGTCGCCATATTCCGTCCGCAAGGCCGCCAATTTGGTTTGTACGGCAGACAAATCCTGCAAAAGCTGGTTGAGCAACGCATCCGGCATGGCCGTGGGCAGCGTCTGACGGAGCTTTTCGGGCGGGAGTTTGCGCAGCCCCTCGAACAGAGTGGACTTTTGGACCCAACTGATTTCGGATTGCGTCTGCAGGGTCTGGAATTGGCGTAATGAGTCCGCATCCGTGCCGGGGATTTTTGCACCGCTGCCCGGTTCATAGGTCACGCCGAGATCCCGCGATAAGCGTTTGATTCGCTCTTTGGTGTCGGCCATCCGGACGTCATTTCTGTCCAACTCTTCCTGCAATACCATTTCCAGGGCGTTCATTTGCCGCTGATTCGATTCCGTCGCCCGTGTCGGCGTCGGCGCCTCCGGCTTGGCGACGGAGGTGGGCAGAATTGGGGCGGCCGGCTTTTCCTGGGGAGCGGCGGGCTTGGGATTATCGTCTTTGTTGTCGGCCGCGCGGGTGAGCGTGAGGCAGCCCAGCGTGGCGAACAGCGCGAATGAGCAGGCCAGGGCCAGGCGACTGGCGGGTTGGAAACGGGCGATCATGTGGATTCTCCTTTGGAGCACGGACTTGCGGGTGAGGAACGGAACCAGGCTCGGACCGAGTCCGGCTGGCGGGAAAACATCGAGCAATTTGAGCAGCGTGTGGCCATAAACGCGGCGGTCTTCCGGCGGCAGCGCGGCAACCACCGCGGCATCGCAGGCCAGTTCCTGATCCGCGCGCAAGCGGCGGAAGGCCAGCCAGACGGCCGGATTAAACCAATGCAGGGCGCGCAGCAGGAGCAACACCCCGTTCAGAACGAGGTCGCCGCGGCGCAGGTGGGTCAATTCGTGTTGAAAAATCAGGCGCATTTCGGTGTCGTCCAGGGTTTCCCAGCATTGCGGTGGCACTACGAGTCGCGGGCGCCAGAATCCGAACAGCGCGGGCGTGGTGAGTCCCGGCAACGCGACGAGCGGAAGCGGGCGCCGGATCTTCATTTCGGCCTGGCAACGGGCCAGCAATTCCACCACGCGCGGCTCTGTCACCGCCGGCTGCCTCCGGATGTCCCGGGCAAACCGGCGGTGCTGGCGGGCCAGCGTCCCGAGCATCACCAGCACACCGGACAACCACAGCCAGGGTAGGATGGATCGGAGTCGAAAAACGGGGGCGGGCGGCGGCAAGGCGACTGGAAGGGCGGAAAGTGAACTGGTTGCTAATAACGGGGGGAGGGCAGGTGCGGTTTCCTCGGGGATCGAAAGCCGTGTCACGCTGGCAACGGGTTCCAGCGCCGCGGTTCTCCAGCGGAGATTGCCGAGATTGAACAAGCTCCAGGAACTGCCGGGTACCACCGGCAGCGCCAGGCGGATCACCACGAGCAATCCCAGGGCATAGCGCCATCGCGGCGGGAGACTGCGGCGGAAGAGGAACTGGACCACCGCCACCAGGACGATCAGAACCGTGGCCGCAACCGAATTGCGCCACACCGTGGTGACGGCCAAATCCAAAACGTGCTGGAGCGCGGCGAGGTTCATCCGGGTTTCTGACCGTCCAACAGCCGTCGCAGTTCAGCGATTTCTTCCGGGGACAACTCGGCGCGGTTCAGGAAGCACGCCAGAAAGGGGGCGATCTCGCCGTCAAACATCCGGCCCAGGAAGGAGCGGCTGGCGGCGTGCTGGAAATCCGCCGCCGCGATCAAGGGACGGAACACCTGCGCCCGCCCCTGCTTCTCCGCGGTCACCGCCCCCTTTTGCACCAGCCGCGTCAGCAGCGTGTGGATGGTCTTGGGTTTCCAGGCGGCGGTTTTCACCAGTGCTGCCACGACCCCGCTGGCGGTCACTGGGGCCCGGTCCCACACCACCTTCATCACGACGAGCTCGGCGTCGGTGATGGGGGCGACGACCGGAGTGGCAGGCGGGGAAACGGGTTGGATGGATTTGGCAATTCGCATGTTCTTACAAATGTAGGAAAACCATGTCCTACAATTGTAAGAAACGCAAGGGAAAAATAAAACCGGCGGGAATTGCTTCCCGCCGGCTCGAGGAACGCCCGAAGATGGCGTTGCTAAATTATTATCAGCGAACCAATTAGGTTACTTCGCCGGCAAGCCGTAGACTTCGACTTCTTCCCAGCAATTCAAGGCGCTGGAGCTGCTCCCCTTGGTGTAACCGCGAACATAACGGGCCTTGATGCCTTTCGCGTCGATGGTGCGACCGCGATTGGTTTCAAAATACTCCTTGTCCGTGCCGACCCCCAGATTGCACAGGTTGGCCATGTCATTGTTGTACAACGTCGTGACGCCGGTCTTGAACTCGGGATCATCGGAAACCTGGACAATGACCGCATGGATGACTTGCAGATAACGATGATCGTGCCAGACCACGACGGCATAGAGCGGGAGGCTGGCGCCGAGATCGATCTGGACCCATTGCGGGCCCTTCTTCATTTCCACCGTATCGGTGTCGATGGCTTCTTTCTTGCCGTCGGTCAATTGGCTGAGTTCGCCCGTGAACGGGGCCACGCTGCTGGTGACTGGGCGGTGCAGGGCCACGTTGACGACTCCGGCCGGCGCCAGGAACGGCGGCGGGGCTTTGTCGGAAACGGGTTCAATGCCCGGGCCCTTCGGGAGGTCTTCGGGGGTGCCTTTGACGGTGGGAGAGGGCAAAACCACCGGAATGGGAGTTTTGGCGTCGTCGGCCAGCGCCGTAGTGGGGACGAAGGTGGAGCAGATGACCGCGGCGGCCAAAGTGGTGGCGCAACCAGTGAGCCAGGATAAGTTGGGGTTCGATTTCATCGTATTAAAGGATCAGACTAGCCAGCCCGGGGGGAAATTCAAATCCAAATTGAGGGGGGGACCTCCCGGAGGCAGGTTATGCTTGCGTCCCGGGCGGAAGGAACTATGGTGGTGGAATCCAGCAAACAACGGCCCATAAACGCAAACTAATTCCAATCACGATTCCTTATGAAACGCAGCATTCTATTCTCTGCCGTCCTCCTGGCGGCGGGTTCCCTCCTGGCGGCGGACGCCAAAGACGAAGTGGCCAGCGCGGCCAAAAAACTCGGTGATGCCAGCAACTATAGCTGGACCACGACCACGGAAGGCGCCGGTGGCCGGGGCGGTGCGGGTGGCGGCGGCGGCGGCGGCGGTGGCGGTGGTGGCGGCCGGGGCCGGGGTGGCTTCGGTGGACCAGTCATGGGCAAGACCGAAAAGGGCGGCTGCACCATCCTGACGTTCGGCACCAATGACAACGCCATGATGGGCGTGATCATAGGTGACAAGGGCGCGATGCAGACCCCGGACGGCTGGCAATCCATTGCCGAACTCACCGCGGACAATGGCGGCGGCGGCGGCGGCGGTTTCAACCGCGGCGCGATGACGGCCCGGCGTCTCCAAACCACCAAGGCCCCCGCCGTGGCGGTCGAGGATATCCTTGGCAAGGTCAAGAGCATCACCAAGACGGATGATGCCTACAGTGGTGAATTGACGGAAGAAGGCGCCAAGGCCTTGCTGACCTTTGGCCCTCCCCGCGGCGGCGGCGGCGGTCCGGAAATCAGTGACGCCAAGGCCACCGTGAAATTCTGGGTGAAGGATGGCACGCTCTGCCAATACGAAACCCACGTCACCGGAACCGTGAGCTTCAATGGCAATGACATGCAGCGCGACACCACCACCAAGGTCGTGGTGAAGGATGTCGGCACCACCAAGCTCGAAGTGCCCGAAGACGCCAAGAAAAAGATGTAGACCAATTCAAGAGCGGCTCAGGCCGCGCCGCAAACTCCCGGAGTTGTCATGACTCCGGGAGTTTTTGTTTTTCTGCCGGCCCCGCGGAAATGGAGCGCAAAAATATTTTGGAAAAGTTGGGCTAAATTCCTACGGTAGGAATACGGAATTCCCGGACCCGTGTTTTAGTTGATCCCGTAAGGATTGGATTAACTAAAACATATGAATGAGATCAAGGAATTGACCAGTTTACTGGGCGGCCATGCGGGTCGCCTGTCGGAGGGGATCACCTGGTTGTTTACCATCGGCGCGGTCCTCAAACTCTTCAACGCCCGCCTTCAGGCCTGGCTCACGTCCCTCCTCGCCTACACGGTGCAGGACCCCGCGGATGATCGCTACATGGAGGCGCTGCTGGGCAGCCGGGTTTATCGGGGCGCGGCGTTTCTGCTGGACCTCGCGTTCCGCCTCAAGTTCCCGACCCTCGCGGATTACCGGGCGCGCGTGGCGTTGCGAAACGCCGCCGCGGACTCGGCCCCCAACCCCCTGCTGTCCCTGTTCCTGGGGGCGCTCCTGTTGCTGACCGCCGTTGTCCCGTCGGGCTGCCAGGCGACGCCCAACCGCGTGGCCTATGACACGGTGGCCAGCACGACGACGGCTGTCAACGCGGCGGTGCAGGGTTGGTGGGATTACAAGGCGCAATTTCCCAACCGCGTCAGTGCGGCGGCGGACGCCCGGGTGCGCACCGCCTACGAACGCTACCAGGCGGCGATGAAAATCGTTCTGGACGCCTACAACGTGGCGGGCGGCTGGCCGACGGGGACGAACACCAATGCCTTTCCCGGCCTTCTGGCCAATGCCCTGGCCGACGCAGCGAGCGGGGAGGCGGATTTGCTCCAGCTCATCAGCACCCTCAAACAATAGCGCCGTCTCGCCGCCCGCTCCGCAACCCCCAAACAAGAACAAACCATGGACCCACTCACCATTCAACTCATCGGCTTCGGTTTGCAGGAATTGATCAAGAATGAACCCGCCATCGCGGCCGAATTCGCGCGCCTCACCACGCGGGGGGACGCATCCCCCGCCGAATGGCTGGCCGCCCTGCAGCTCAGTCAAAAACCCTGGGACAGTTTTGGCGCTCCCGTCGCCCACTGATCCGCCCGCCCAACCTCACCACCACTCGCCTCCCTATGACCCTCGCTGAAATCGCCGCGGAACCGCCCCTGCAAATCGCCTCCTGGCTGGCCGGCCTCGCCTTCGTGGTGATGCTGGTCAATGGCGGGCTGAAACTGACCGACCGGTTGCGGGGCGAAAAGCCCCGGCCGCCCAATGAAGAACTGGACGGCCGGGTGAGCCGGCTGGAAGCCGATCTGGCCAGCCTGCGGGGCGAACTCACGGAAAATTGGAAACGGCACGAGACCCTCGTGGCCGCCAGCGCGGCCCACATCCATGAGCGACTCGAAACCGTGCGCAAGGAGCTCGACGGTAAACTGGGCGAGCAGATGCGGGCGGCCGAGGAGGGTCGCACCCGCCTGCACCATCGGATGGATCCCGTGGTGGAGAACACCGCCGCCATTGCCGGACAACTGACGGCGTTTACCAAATCCTTCGAGCAGTTCACCCAACTCGTGGTCGCGCTGGCCACCACCGAAAAATCCTGAGCCACGGCTCCCGCCACCAAACCACCCCCCGCCATGACGTTCCTGGTCAAATATTCCCCCCCTGTCCCCGTTGCCGCGCGCCCGCCCGCCCGCCGCCGCCGGGTTGCGGATTCCCCGTGCCACCTGCTGTTGCCCTACCAAAGGAACTGGCTGGGTGGCTCCTCCCGGTTCAAGTTCGGGCTTCAGGCGCGTCAGACGGGGAAGGATTTCAGCACCGCGGCGGAGGGCGTCCGCGAGTGCCTGTTGCGGGAGCGCGCGGGCCGCGCCACCACCTGGATGCTCGCGGCCCCGTCCGAACGCCAGTCCCGGGAAGCGCTGCTCAAGTGGCGGGAATGGGCGGAGGCCTTCCGGCTCGCCCTCGCGGACCGACCGGTGGCGGGAGATTTCCGGGGCGCTCAGGGCGCGCGCTTGCGGACCATGATTATCACCTTCCCCTGGGGCAGCCGGATTTTCTGCGTGCCGGGCCGGCCGGACACCGTGCGGGGATTCTCCACGAACGTGGTGCTCACCGAAGGCCTGTTTTTCATGGACTTTGTCGCCACCTGGCGCGCGCTCCTGCCGAGCGTCACCAATCCCTTGCGGGGCGGGCTCAAGAAAGTGCGGTTGATCAGCACCCCGAACGGCCAGGGCAATGCCGGCCACAAGCTCTGGGAGGAGAATTACCACCACCAACCCGCCGAATGGGGTTGCCACTTCGTCGACATCCACCAGGCGGTCGCGCAGGGCTTGTCCTTGGACGTGGTGCGCTTGCGCAAGAGCATCAACGACCCCGAGGGCTGGGCGCAGGAGTATGAACTGCAGTTCCTCGACCAATCCTCGGTGCTGCTGTCGTACGAGCTCATCGCGGGTTGCGAAAACGCGGCCGCCTCCGAGACCATGCCGGAGGAATTCTGGCAGGAAACCACCCGGGAAACGCGGGCGCAAACCCTGGCCCTGGGCGTGGACTTCGGGCGCAAGCGCGACCTGACCGTCTGCTGGGCGCTGGTGGCCTTGGAGGGCGGCCTGCAGCTGACGCGCGAGGTGCTCGCGCTGGAAAACCAATCCAGCGTGCGCCAATTGGAGTATCTGCGTCCGCGCATCGCGCGGGCCCGGCGCGTGTGCTTTGACTACACCGGGGCCGGCGTCGGCCTCGGCGATTGTCTCGCGCAGGAATTCGGCGAATACGACCCTGGACGGCACCGCCACGGCAAGATCGAGCTCTGCACCTTCACCAACCAATTCAAAATGGATCTCCTCACCAAACTACGGATGGCGTTCGACCAAAAAATCCTCGGCGTGCCCGCCAGCCAGGTGATCCGCGAGGACCTGCATTCCCTGCAGCGCGTGGCGTTGCCCGGCGGCGGGATGACCTATCGCGCGGCGCACAACACGAGCGGGCATGCGGACCGGGCGAATGCGCTCGCCCTCGCCGTGCGCGCCATCACGGCGACCGTCGCCACGTTCAACTACGCGTCGGTGGCACGGCCGCGCCACGATCTCGCTGTCCGTCGCCCGGCCTGGTCGGCGGGCCGGGGCCGTCGCGGAGGTGGCCTGTGAGTGCGCGTCTGCCGTCAACCCATCCTCCTATGCCAAAAATTCCTCTACCCCAGGCGGATCTTTCCCCCGAGAGAATCCAATTGTCCCTCCGGCTCCGGCTGGATCCTCTCCGCGGGCTAAATCCCGACCGGTTGGTAACGGATTTGGACCAGTTCCGCCTGGGCTTCTTTCGCAACATCGCGCTGACCTGGGACGCGATGGAACGCCGGGATGACCGGTTGCAGGCGGTGGCGGCGAAGCGCAAAAAATCCGTGGCCCGCCACGGCTGGGAAATCCTCGCCACGGATGCCTCCCCGGACGCGCAGCGGCAAAAAGCGGTCCTGGAATCATTTTATAACCGCCTCACTGCCACCACCGCGCTGGAGCCGGATGAATCCGGCGGGATGTCCCTCTTGCTCCGACAGATGATGGACGCGGTGGGGAAGCGCTACGCCGTGCATGAGATCGTCTGGCGGGCGAACCCCCACGCCGGTCCCGGGGAATCGGCCCTGGGCGCGCGCTTCGTGTTCTGCCCCTTGTGGTGGTTTGAAGGCCGCCGGGGGCGGGTGCGCTATCTGGCCAATGAAATGGCCGTGGACGGGGCGGACCTCGAGCCGAACGGGTGGCTGGTCACCGTGGGGGACGGCATCATGGAAGCCTGCTCGGTCGCTTACATGTTTAAACATCTACCCCTGCGCGACTGGCTGGCGTACTCCGGCAAGTTCGGGTTTCCGGGTTTGCTGGCGGAGACCCCGGCGCCGAAAGACAGCCCGGAATGGGAGGCGATGGTGGAAGCCGTCCGGGATTTTTCGAATGACTGGGCGGCGGTGGTAAATGAGGGCGCGAAACTGACCCTCGTCGAGGCCGGCGGTTCCGGGGCGGCGCCCTTTCAGCCGCTGGTCCAGATGATGAATGAGGCCATGACCGTGCTTTGGCGCGGGGGCGACCTCGGCACCGCGAGCCGCAAGCAGGCCGTCGGCGCGACGCTGCAGGAAAGTGAGACGGATATCTTGGACCTGGACGACGCCCAGTTGATGGGGGAAACCCTGACCAACCAGGTGAGCCGCTTCGTGCTGCAATACCACTTTGGCGACGCCCCGCAACTCGCCTACCTGAAAATCCGCACCGCGGAGAAAACGCACGTGATCGCCGATCTCCAGGTGGACCAATTCCTCCTGCAAGCCGGCGCGCCGCTGGGCGTGCAGGCGGCCCTGGAGCGTTACAACCGCTCACGGCCCGCGGACGGAGAGGCTTTGCTCCAACCGCCCGGCGTGGCCCAACCACCCCAAACCGAAACCAAAACCCAACCATGAATCAGAACATGAACGAATCCAAGTCAGAAGCCCCCGGCGAATCCGCCCCGGCCGAAGCGGACGTGATTGCCTTCGGGAACGAGTTGGCCCTCGGCGAAGATGGCTGGGCGCAACTCGCGCCGCTGGGCGATTACCCCGGCCAGGCCCTGATCCGCCAGGCGGATGGCACCTACACCCGGACCCCCGCCATCCAGCGGCTGGACCGGGCGGCCGCGGAAGGCATGGTGCGGCGGTTCAAAAGCTTTGGCCAGCGGCTCCGGCGTTTTCTCACCGGCTGCCCGATTTATGTGGGGCATCCCGATGTACCCGCCTGCGCGCACGAATACCCCGACCGGGAACCCAAGGGCATGATCGTGGACCTCGCGGTGCGGGCGGACGGCTTGTACTGCCGGCCCGTGTTTACGAGCGCCGGCAGCGACCTGGTGGAGGGTAAAAAACTGCGCGCCCTCAGCGGCTACTGGTCCGCCGTTCCCGTGCCCGCCACCGCCAACATCTACCGGCCGGACCTGTTGAAATCCGCCGGGCTCACGAACCGGCCAAATCTGCCGGTTCACCTCCTCAACGAACAACCCGGTGACCGGGGGTTTGCGCCCCCGTCGCCTGTCCCCGCACAACTCATGAACCAAAACCTCATCCTGCCGCTCCTGACCCGGCACGGCATCCCGCTGGCCGCGGATGCCGGGGAGGCGGACCTGGCCGCCGCGCTCCAGCAGATCAGCGATCGCGCGCAGGCCGCGGCGACCCTGGCCAACGAAAAAACCGCGGCGGAGGCCCGCCTGGAAACCCTCACCGCCAGCCATCTGGCGCTCACCGAAGCGTTCGCGAATGAACGCGCCGCCCGCATCACCAGCTTCCTGGACGCCGCGCAAGTCGCGGGGCGCCTCACCGCCGCGGAGCGTCCCGATTGGGAACGCCGGCTGGGAGAAGCGACCCAGTTTGCCAACGAATGCGCGGCGCTGGCGCGGGTCGCCCCCCGGTTGAAGACGGTCTCCCTCGTCGAGCGCGAAGGCGGCCAGCGCAAAGCCGAATTGGCCAACGCCGCCGACCGGCGCGACGCGATCCGTACGCTGGTAAACGCTGAGCTCGCCCTCAATGGCGGGCATTACGATGCCGCGTGGGAGAAAGTCCGCCAGGCCAACCCCGCCCTTTTTGAGGCCATGATCCAGCCGGCCCTCAAGTAAGCCGACCCAACCTCCACCAACCCCGTCCCCTAAATCGAACACCATAATAAAATGAATCCAATCCGTTTCCTCTTCGCGTCCTTCGCGAGCTTCTGTTCAAGAATCCGGTCACCCCGACTGGTCCACTTCGCCAACATCGCCGAAGGCTCCACCGAGCGCGGCTCCAAGTCCTACCTGCCCGATGTCGCCATCGCGAACCGCTTCGCGATCGTGATCCTCGGTTCCACCGCCAACAACATCACCCTGAGCGCGGCGAACACCGACCTGCCGCTGGGCATCTGCACGGATGCGCCCGAGGCGGGGAATCTCGATGTGCCCGTAAACGTGGAAGTGTTCGGGGCCGCGCGCGGCACCCGGAAAGTTCTGCTCTCCGGCACGGTCGCCGCGGGGGATTTCCTCCAGTCCAACGGCGATGGTGGCGCCATCAAGTTGCTCACCACCACCGGCACCTTTTACAACCTCGGCCGGGCGCTCCAGGCCGGCGTGGCCGGTGATGTCATCGAATTCGCGCCCACCTTTCCCCTCAAAGTCGTCAACCCCTGATCCTCCCTCCTTACCGTTTCCCAAACTTATGAAAACCCTTCCTTCCCCGGTGTCGCGGCCCGTCCGCGCGCCCCAAATCCTGGTGCCGCAGCAGCGCGGCGCCGTCGCCTTCTTCGCGCACGAGGATGTGGCCGCCCTCCCGGATACCGGTGGCGGTTACCAGTCCGGCCAGTTCCTGTTCGCGAACGATTCCCGCTTCCTGGAAACGTACTACAGCGAGCCGCTCACCCATTACCTCGTGGATTGGAAAGATCCCAACGATGTGCTGGGAGCGCTCGACTTCATCGCCCCCGCCGTCCCGGTGGGCCGCCGGTTTGAATGGAAAAAGGCCAGCAACGCCGAGGAATTCCTCTCCGAAACGGTGGATGACCAGCGCGCCATCGGCTCCGACTTCAAACGGGTCGAATACACCGCCAGCGATGTCACCGACAAAACGCTCAACAAGGGGCTGACCTACATCGCGGACCTGGACAACGTGACCGGCGCGAACTGGCAGAACCTGAAGGCGCAGAAACTCCAGCGCCGGCTGTTCCGCAACGAATACCGCCGGGGCATCGCCGCGCTGGCCGCCGCCGCCACCAACACCGCCCTCACGTGGGATACTACCGCGGGCAAGAATCCCGACCAGGACCTGAAGAACGACCTGATCACGGCCACCACCGCCACGGGCATCCGGCCGAACCGCGTCCTTTACGGCGACACCGCCTGGAACAAACGCTCGCTGTGCTATGAGGCGCAGAACAATGCCGGTGGTTACGCCGCGGCCGGGTTGAACCCCGCGTCGCTCGCGGCCCGGCTCATGGTGGACGAGGTGCACGTGAGCAAGGAGCGCTATCAAAGCGCCGCCAGCGCCAAGGCGGAAATCGTTTCCAATCTCGTCTTCGCGCTCTATGCGCAGGCGGGCGTGGACGTCGAGGACCCGAGCAACCTGAAACGGTTTGTCTCCACCTTCGATGCCGAACAGGGCGGCGGCCTGGTGCGCGTCTATGTGCAGCAGATCAGCAGCAAACTGGTCGCCATCTCCGTGGAGCACTACTCCAAGATCGTGGTGACCTACAGCGGCGGTCTCCGCAAGTGGACGATCTCCTGATTCGTGGGCGGGCGGCCCCCGCCGCCCGCCTCCCGCATTCCGCCCGCACCATGAAACCGCGATTTGCTCCCCGGGCCGCCTGGCCCGCCCGGAGCCGAACCTTCCCGCCGACGATCCGGTTCCGGATCGTCCACCGCCCCACCCCCGGTGAAGCGGTGCGCTGACCCCACCCGGGCAGCTCGCCGCCTCATCCCCTCCGGTCCGGGTTCCGTGCGAACCCGGACCACGGAGGCGGGGGGCCGGGAACGGGAACCGTACAACCTTATCCCAACGAATTTATGTGGACTACACCGACCGCCGCCGCCGCCCTCTTGAGCGGGCCCGAGCGTGATTCTCTGGCCGCCATCCCCGGCGCGGGCGACCAGTTGCAGACCATTTTGGAGCAGGAGATCGCCGCCGCGCGCGGCGCCATCCTGGCCGGCGGCGGGCGCCTGGACCAGGAAGGCACCCTGCCTGAGCAGATCATTCCGGATGTGCTCGCGGTCGTCGCCTGGCGGTATCTCCTGGTCTTTCCCGCGTTGCGCGCGCTCCAGACGCCGGAGCGGATGTCCGCCTACGTCGACGCGCGCGCCACCCTCCGGGCCATTGCCCAAGGCGGCCAGAAAGTGGAACTCCCCGCCCCGGGCCAGGCTTTGGATCTCAGCGCCCCGCGTGGCGCGGTGCAGGTGGTGCGCCGCCCCCGCCGGTCTCCGTTTTGACCTTTTGGCCCCAACCCCCAGCCGCCCGCCCCCTTACTACTCCCATGTCACTTCTGGAATCCTTGCAGCAGGAATGTGCCGACCGGCTCAGTGCCCTGCCGGCGTTTGCCCGGGTCCCCGTGCTGGTCGAGCACCGGCACGATTACGCCTCCGAATACCAGCGCGCCTTGGGTCCCCTGCTCGCCACCGCCGGGACCGCCGGCGCGTGCGTGACGGTGCTGACCCCCACCGCCAATGCCCACTGGCCGGAGGTGGGCGGACCGTTCTTTGCGGAAATCCCCCTCGTTGCCCGCGTGCAGGAAAATCCGACGGTGAACCGCGATCCGGCGCGGGGGACCGGCCAAAGTGCCCTGACCATTTGCGAGGCCATCGCGGCGGCCTGGTGCCAGTTCTATCCCGTGGCCGCCAGTGGTCCGCTCGTGCCTGGTCAACCCACGATTGAACGCGGTCCGGAGGGGGATTTTGTAAACTACCAGGTCCGCTTCCTGGCCCGGGGCGGCGTGGGCCTGAGCCTGCCGCCCTGCGCCGCGCCCACCCTGGTCGGGCCCGGCCCGTTGGTGACCCTGGCCTGCGCCACGCCCGGCGCGGCGATCTTTTACACCCAGGACGGCAGCGGCCCCGGCCCCCGCAACGGCACCCTTTACACCGCCCCTTTCACCCAAACCGGCCCCGTAAAAGCCCGCGCCTGGCTCATGGGCTACACCGCCTCCGCCACTTTGACCGCCTAACCAACTACCGACACGAAACCACCGCCCCATTTGCGTCCCGCGCTTCCTGGCGCGGGACGCCTCCTCAAATGAGCACCCCCTTACCCTCCCTCATCATCGGCCCTGCCATCGTCACGTGGAACGGCTACACCTACTACACCAAAGCCGGCGTGAAGGTGGACTTCCAGCGCGCGACTTTTTTCATCGAGACGGATTTTGACGGCAAAATCGACGAGCGCCACCAGGCGCAAAAGACCACCGTCAGCCTGCAACCCGTGGGCAGTATCGCCGGGTTGACCGCCTGCTTCCCCTATGGTGTGGGCGCCGTGGGCACCCGCCTCTTTGGCACCACCAATCTGCCCCTGGTCATCGTCACCAAATTCGGCGGCGCGTCCAACACCGGCCAGACCATCACCTACCCCCGCGCCGCGCTCACCCAGTGCCCGCCCCTCCGGCTTCAACCCACCGCCACCCTGTTCGGCGAGCTCGCCTTTACCTGCCTGGGGGATCCTACCGTGCAGCCCAACACCAGCACCGCCTGGGAAGCGCTGGCGGACGTGGCCTTTGCCGATACCTCGTTTGATGAATCCGCCATTATCACCGACAACTACTCCGCCGCCTGGGGCGCCTCGCCCTACAACGCCATGGGCAGCCAGACCGGCTTCGCGATCGACCTCACCCTCGAATTGGGTGCCATCGATGACGACAGTTACGGCCACGTGGATCTGGTCCTGAAAAGCCTCACCGCCACTGCCAGATTCGTGCCGAACAATTTGACGCAGGCAAACTTCACCGCCCTCCTGGCCAATCAAAACACTGGCTACATCTACCCCGGCATGAGCCTCGCCCGGGCCACCCACGACCTCGTGATCACGGGCAGTGGTAACCAGGGCAGCGGCCACACCCTCACCGCCACCCTCAAGAATGCGGGCCCCAAGCAAGGCTCCTACCGGTATGGCGTGGACCAGCACCGCTTCGCCAGCCTGGAATTCACCAGCCGCCGCACCTGGACCAGCGGCACCGCCAACCCCCTCCTCACCCTCGCCGCCGCTTGATCCTGATTTTTACAGAAGCACGCAAAGGCCGCAAAGAGCACCAACGCGATGCGCTCAAAACCTTGTAGCAGCCGACAGCCTGCCCTGCGTAGCCTCGGGCGAAGCATGGGTGAGGAGGCTCTGATCCCTCAGGGTTCCCCCCTTCGCGCTCTTCGCGACCTTCTGTTCAAAAACCTCAGCTGATGAAAATCGTCTTCAACGCCGCCACCCCGGTCACCCTGGCCGACAGTCCCGCCAACGTGCCCATGACCAACCTGCGCCTCAACGGCGAAGCCGTCACCCAGGAAGTGCCCCTCTTCCGTGCCCCGGCCGTCGCCATACTGGACCGCGGCAATCGCCGGACCGAAATCACCTTCGCCGTCACTCGTGGCTTCGGCACGCCGCAACTGGCCGAAGACTTTCTCCTGCAGCACGACGTCGCCCTGCAGGGCAATGCCGACATCCTCATCACCGAGGCCGACGGCACGACGCTCCGTTACCTCCGGAACGCCACCGCCAAAAGCCAAAGCAGCCAGCTGGGCTGCACCATCAAAACCAGCTACCGCCTGACCGGCGGCCTCATCACGACCACCTAGCAACCACTATGCATCCCTCTTGCAAACCCCTTTCTCCGCGCATCCGAATTTGCGTCCCCCGCAAATTCGCCCTGCGTAGCTTCCGAGCGAAGCACGGGCTCCGCGACCTTCTGTTCAAAATCAGGACTTTTATTTTTGCGCCTTCCCGCCCTGCGAAGCTTCTGAGCGTAGCATGGGTTGCGGCCATTCTTTTTCTGTGGGCGGTCCCTGAGCCCGCCTCCGGGGCCACCAACGCCACCACCGTCCAATTCTGCACCGCCACCGTCACCGGCCAGCTGCTCAACCGCCCCATCCGGATCGTCCCCAGCGTGAGTAAACTTTTCGCCACCAATCACACCCTCTTCGCGAGCCCCTATATCCTCCTGGACCTGGCGAATGGTTGTGGCTCCACCAACCTCCTGCCGGGACCTTACGACTGCACCATCCAGGGCGTGAGCCAGACCTTCACCATCCTGGTCCCGGCGACGAACACCACCCTCCAGGCCGCCGATTTGCTGGTGACCCCCGCCACGAACACTTTCCCCGCCGGCTTGGCGGCCTATCCGGCCAGTGTCGCGGATGCACGATTTGCGCCCCTGCCCACGAACTGGCCGGGGACGACCGGGCAGGGTTATCTCACCGATGGCACGAACGCCTACTTCGGCGCCCTGCCGGGCGGCAGCGGCGGGAGTGGCTCGGGCCTCAGCGTCGCGGCCGGGACCAACCTGGTGGCCAGCACCAATGGTGCCGGGACCTTGACCACCCTGAGCGTCAACGCGGCGCAACTGACCAATGGTTTCATTGGCCCGGCGCAGGCCACGAATGCCGCCAACGCCGCCACCAATGGACTCGCGGGCGCGATGGTCTTGCGCAATGGGGGTTTTGCAAGCAATACCGTGGCGGTGCAATTTACGATCACTCCTACAAATGTTTACGCTGGTATCGGCGGTTTGTCTGGCTCCGCCAATTCCAAGACGTGGACAATTACGGGCGGCGGAACCACTACTGGCTGGTGGCCGGGTTACAATATTCTAATCACCAATGACCAATACCGAATTACCGATATTGTCGATGCTACCCATTTCCACACCCTTCAATTGATCGGGGCCAACAACATTTACACGAGTTACACAAATGCACCTTACCAGATTTTCCCCAATGCGTTGAGCGTGTCTGATCTGCAAATTGTGAGTCCTCCACATCCGGCGCTCAACATCGACAACGATGGGTCCCTATTTGTCAGCGGACAATTAAACTTCGCCAATTCTGGCAAGATTGGCTGGGACAACGGGACGAATACTTTTTATAGCCTGGTAATGGCTCGAGGATTTGGTCCTGCCTTGGAAATCGATAGCAGCTGGCAAAACCCAATTTTCATGATTTATGAGGCACCCTACAATTCATTCGAATTGCTTCCGAATGGTGAATTGAGCGTTCCGAACGGATATACCAACGCCCATGGCTCGCTCATCAGCTTTTATAGTCCGCTGTCAGCCAATTCGGGTTTGAACCTGCGTGGCACACTAAGCGCCGTCCCGGTAGGGGCTTTCACCAGCACTGGCACCATCAGTGGGGCATACGGAAGTCCTGTTTGGACAGGCAGCCCGGGCGCGTTTGCGGGCTGGCTTCCCGGTTATAGATTTAACGTCGCCGCGGATAATTCCGGATACACTGTGGCGCAAGTGATCAGCTCGACGAGCCTGTATAGTGTTGAGAGCGCACAAGGCACGTACTCCAGCAGTGGATTTTCGTACAGCCCTCCGGTCATTATTGTAAGCAATGCGGCCCCGTCTCCCACAACATTTGTTAGTGCGGACGGCTCGGTTGGTGTTGGCGGTGCAGCCAACAGCGGAAAATTGGAATTGGCAAGCGGGTCGAACTCGTGGTCGATGAGCGTGAACAGTCAACCGGATGGGCACCGGTATTCGCTGGACAGTGCATATTTTCAAGGCGTTGTTTCAATCTATGATCACGCTCCTTATGACAGTTTTCAGATCTTGGGTGATGGAACTATCAGCCAGAAGCAGGGCATTACCAACGCTCATGGCACCACGCTGAATCTGCTTGCGCCAGTATTGGCCAGTGCAGGAGGTTCCTGGAACGGCATAACGAATACTGGGCATTTTACAATCGGTCCGGATGTTCCCAACACGAGTCTCGTGATGGTGGGTGCGGATGGCCATGCCACGAATGTAACCCTCTCCGGCGCATCCCTAAGCGGCACCACCCTGACGATTGCCGGCGGTGGCGGTTCGTATCTGGGGGCGTTCAATGCCAATCAATTTGGTTCCAATTCCGGCGGGGTTTACGTCAAAAGCGGGGTGATCCTGACCAATCCCGCGGTCAGCGGGGGCGGTTCCTTGGATGGCAGCCTGGCGTTCAACCCCACGACCGGCAGCAGCCTCTTCCAGGCGGGCATGGTGGTGACCGGTGGCGGGATCATCGCCGCCGGCTTCACCAATTCCGGCGGCCATGTGGCGAATCCGGACGCCGGGACCACGGCGTTGGTTATGCAAGGGGCCGGCGGAATGCAGACCAATGTGACGCTGGCCGGCGGCCTGGTCGTGAGCGGGACCACGTTAAGCGCCGCGGGAGTGACCAATGGCGGGAATCTGTTGTTTACAAATTCCTCCCTTAACCCCGCCCTGCTCGCCGCCGGGGGCGCCCTCCCCGCGCTCAACGCGGGCGCGCTCACCAATTACCTGCCGGATGTCAATTCCCCCAACCTGCCTCGCACGCTCTGGCGCGATGGCATGGTGGCCAACAGCGGCACCAGTGAAACCGCCGTGAGCACGAACACGCTCCCCGCCAATTTGCTGGCGGCCAACGGCAACGCAATCGATTACTGGCTCCACGGCACCAACAACAATACCGGCGTGGGCCGGACGCTCACCTGGAAGGTCTATTATGGCACCACCAGCCTCACCATCATGACCTCCGCCACCACGACCGGGATCGCCTGGGAAATCCACCTCTCCCTTGTGCGCATCTCCGCCAGCGTCGTGGACCTCTATACCTGGTCCGAATTGGGGGGCGTCGTCCAAAACGTCGTGCGGGCCACCGATACCGGCAGCACGGCCAGTCCGCAACCCTTGAGCGTAACCATCACGAGTACCAGCCAGTCAGGCGATATCAATTGCCGGACCGGTCGGGCTCAATACCTGCCATGAACTCACCCCTCCCTGAGTTGCCCACCCCTTCGGAAGTCCCGGCGGAAGCTCCGGCCGACCTGCCCGTCAGCGGCGGGGAAATGCCGCGTCCGGACCACGCGGAGACCGACCCCAAGGCCGCGCCGGAGACGGAACCCGTTGCCCCGCCCGCCCCGCCACCCGGGATTGGGGCAGGCCGCTCGCGTTCCCGACCTGACGCGGCGGGTTTGCCCCTTTCACCCGCCGCGGAGCCCGTACCGAAAACGGCGCCGTGGGTGGGCGACGAACGCCATCCTCTCCCGCCGACCGGGCCCCGGGTGATTCCCGCGGCCGCGCCCGGGTCGACGCTCCCGGAGGAGGAGCAGCAGTCCGGGGGCGGCGGCCCCCTGCGCCTGGCGGAAGCCAGTGGTGCCGACGCGGCGCACGTCAGCCAGCAGCTCAGCACCGCGGCCGCCACGAATTTGGACGCGCACCTGCGGGCCCTGGGGGAGGCCGCCGAATTGCTCCAGCGGAGCGCCCACCTCCACGAAACCCTCATCCAGCTCTACCGCACCCAAACCACCCGCCTCGACAAACTCGAAAAACAACTCGCCAGCATGTCCTCCTCCAACCGGTAAAAACCCGACCGGATTAACATGATTTACAGGATAAACCCGAAAAACCTCCGGCGAAGCCCGCCCCGGCGAAGCCGCCCTGCGAAGCTCTCAGCGAAGCACGGGTCAGCCTCCCCATCCTTGCCTTAATCCTGCCTGCCCTGCATAGCCTCCCGGCGACGCAGGGTCTAACCTCCCCTTTTTATGTCCTCCTGGACCCTCAAATACGCCAGCACCGAAAAAACCCCGGCGAAGCCGCCCTGCGAAGCTCTTAGCGAAGCACGGGTCAACGCCTCCATTGCATCACTATGAGCTCCTGGACACTCAAATACTCCACCACCGAACAAACGCTCGCCGCCTGGGGCCTCGCCCAACCCGTCCTCGAATTCTTCAGCCAGGCCGCCGACACCCTCACCCTCACCGCCCCCGGCTACCCCATCGACTCCGACCCCATCTTCCCCTATGGCGCCGCCATCACCCTCTACCGCAATCGCACCGGCAGCGGCACCAGTTGGTCCGGCGGCACCCAAGCCTTCCAAGGCACGCGCGACCTCAGCCCCGCCCGCGGCAACCCCCGCGAAGAAAACCGCATCTACCAATTCAAAGGCCCCTGGTGGCAACTCGAAAACACCGTCTTCCAGCAAACCACCACCATCAACAGCACCAGCACCCCCAGTAGCACCAGCACCGTCCTCACCAGCGACCTCTTCCTCCTTCAATCCATCACCGGCGCCAAATACACCGTCGGCCAGCAACTCACCGAAATCATCACCTACGCCAATACCGCCGGCATCAACCTCGTCGCCGGCTCCGAACTCCCCAGCACCAGCCTCAGCCACACCGCCGCCCTCGCCGACACCGGCGGCACCCCCACCGCCGACGCCCCCATCTACCAAATCAAAGATATGACCTGCGCCGAGGCCATCAAGCAGATCCTCCGTTGGGCCCCCGACGCCGTCACCTGGTTCGACTACACCACCAGCACCCCCACCTTCCATTGCAAGGCCCGCGCCAACCTGTCCGGCGTCAGCCTCGCCATCGCCAACGGCACCGACCACGAAGCCCTCGACATCACCACCCGGGAAGATCTCCAGGTCCCCTTGGTCTGCCTCCGCTACAAAATCCTCAACGAAATCAACGGCCAGGCCTTCCTCAACATCGTCACCGACAAATACCCCACCAGCGGCGTCGCCGAAACTATCCCCTTCGGCCTCGTCCAAACCATCGACCTCCAGGGCGGCAAAGTCACCACCACCCAGGCCGACATCACCACTGCCGCCATCAGCGCCCCGGGCGACTCCCAGGCCACCAAGCTCGCCTACTGGAAAAAGTTCCACCCCGCCCTGTCCGATCCCCACATTGACCCCGGCTCCATCATCATCAGCGACCCCACCTTCAAAGATGCCAGCGACGCCACCATCACTCCCCTCGGCACCTACCCCAACTACCTCCAGCCCGGCCCCGCCCTTGCCGCCTGGATGTACAACCCCGATGGCAGCGCCGTCATCCAGCAAGCCGTCAAAATGCTGGCCACCGTCCAGTACAAGCGCTACGCCAAACTCACCGGCGGCGCCGCCGATACCACCAGCCAGAAAGTCGAAGACCTCACCGGCTCGGGGAGCGGCGCCAGCCCGGGAAAGCAACTCCAGGTGAACCTCACGGCCACCAATGCCCAAACCCGCACCTACAAAGCCACCGTCAGCGAAACCAGCGGCGACCCCGTCCCGATTGGCCTGGCGCAGTACATACATGGGACGCTCTCCACGATTCAGTACGAAGGCAGCCACACCCTTGTCGAAGCCGAAGTCACCTTCCAAGCCGGGCCGGGAAAAGTCTTAAACCTCACTGGTGGACGGACCGCCTGGGCCACCATGAACGCCCTCATCCAAAGCGCCACCTACGAGCTCGAGACCGGCCGCACCATCCTCAACTTCGGCCCCCCCGGCCATCTGAGCCCCGGCGACTTCATCCGGCTCCTCAGCATGAATCGCTACCGCTTCACCTGGCAAAACCCCGCCCTGCGCACCACCGCATTGCCCACCAACGGCGGCCAGGTGGACCAGGGCAACGCCGGCCACAAAGAAAACAGCAGTGCGGACATCCCCACCCACAGCCAGGTCGCCCAAGTCGATCCCGCCAGCACCGCCGCCATCAACCACGACCCCCACCTCATCGTCACCCTCGCCGGCAGCTCCCTCGCCGCCGGCCACCAAACCATGCAACCCCGAAAACTCCAAGCCTGCGTCGCCGGCAACCTGGTAAACGTGATTTTGCACGCCACCGAAACCTATTCATAATTGTAGGAGTCGACGTCAGGAGACTCTGACATCCCCCGGCGAAGCCGCCCTGCGAAGCTCTTAGCGAAGCACGGGTCCGCCTCCCCTCCCATTATGCCCGCCCCTGGCGAAGCCACCGCGCCGTAGCTGGCAAGCGAAGGCGGGCGAGAACACCCCAAAACGTAACAATATGCCCATCCCCCGGCGAAGCCGCCCTGCGAAGCTCTTAGCGAAGCACGGGCCAACCCCCATTTGATATGCCCATCCCTCTCAGCACACCCTACCGCCCCCCCTGCGGCGGCTGGCCCACCCCCATCCTCGCCACGCTCGGCCCCCCCAACCAGCACTGCAACCCCGCCGACAACGGCAAACCCATCTGGCAAAACCTCACCAAATTGGCCGACGGCTCCGCCCCCACCTACAGCCCCACCGCGCCCCCCGGCCTCCACGCTTGCACCGGCGGCCAAACCACCATCGGCGACAACTGCTACCAAGTACAAACCCCCGCCGCCACCAAAGACTTCCTCACCTGCCGCAAACTCGGCTTCAAAAACCTCGTCGCCGCCCACTTCTGGCCCGGCCGCCTCGGCTTCACCGACACCAGCTTTGACAACTGCACTGGCGGCGTCTATACCGCCAGCCCCAACGGCACCCGGTACCGCACCAAAACCATGACCGCCACCGAGACCAACGGCACCTACTCCGGCGGCATCTACACCACCCTCGGCACCCAGATCACCGCCCGCACCTACACCGTCGGCAAACTCACCGGCCTCGTCACCGAAACCGTCAAAACCGATTCCGGTTACACCGGCTCCGGCTACAACGGCGCCCAAAAAGCCGCCCAATTCGATTACGCCTGCGGCACCTGGTCCGACCCCGCCGGCCTCGGCGGCTCCGTCGCCGTCGCCCTCAACGGCGGCAGCCCCACCGGCGTCACCGTCAACCGCAGCACCGTCACCGCCACCAATATCGCCTTCGACGTCACCGTCCTCGCCACCGGCGCCTTCAACCGCTACGTCGTCAGCGTCACCCTTTCCGATCCCTACACCAGCGCCGATTGGAACACCGACACCGACGCCCTTTTCGCCAACTGGGACCTCTCCGACGACGCCATCTACCCCTTCCGCCAGGACGGCAACTGCTGGCTCGCCCCCTTGCTCACCTACGACGAAGTCCAGAACCTCAACGTCAACCAGTTTTCCCTCCCCGCCGACACTTTCTCCGACACCACCGCCGGCCGCTACGGCACCCCCGCCACCGGCAACGTCATCGGGGCACCGCTCCCCGCCGGCTACGACAAATATTGGGACACCACCGCCCGCATCTACCTCCCCGACGGCCTGGGCGGCTGGACCCTCGAAGGCTACGGCGAATACGCCCCCGACTGGTGCCCCCGTGCCACCCAATGGATGAACAACCTCGAAGGCACCTACGGCAGCGCCGGCGCCTGGATGCAGTGCAACTACAACCCCGCCGGCGGCCTCGGCAGCCTCTTCGGCGGCCGCTACTCCAAATGCATCTGGGCCGAGACCATCATGTTCGTCAAACCCAGCCACAACTACGCCCGCCCCTGCGGTCCGGACGACGCCGCCTACCTCGACCAAACCACCGCCACCTGCAGCGGCGGCCACCTCGTCGGCACCCCCCGATTCAGCAGCGTCCCCAATCCATGCTCGGCCCCCTCCGCCAGCCACTACGAATGGAACGACACCGGCATGAAAGGCGACTTCATCTGGAAAGAATGGCAATATGACTACCGCGACATCGCCCGCGGCACCGCCACCCGCGCCACCACCGGCGGCCTCAAAACCTTCACCGCCAGCCAGGCCTGCATCACCCACACCCCCTGCTGCCCCAACGTCGCCCTCATCGCCCCCGCCAGCGTCACCTACGCCTGGTCCAACGTGGTGCAATACAACATGCCCACCTTCACCCTCGACGAAACCCTCAGCGCCTACTGGCAGGGCCGGGTGGAACAATGGATGAAAGACCCCTTGTGGCAAGTCCCCAGCAGCGCCTGTGTTACCCCGCAAATCGAAGACGACGGCACCAGCACCACCGGCACCTACTTCCCCCCCTACGAAGAAGCCAGAACCGCCGTCCCCTCCGGCGCTCCCGCATACCCTGCTGGCTGCGGCGTCAACTACACCGGCTACGTCGCCGCGCGCAACAGTGGCGGCGACCAAATCCCCGAATGCGAGCCCCCGCAAAACGGCCAATGCCAATACGCCCGCTGGGTCACCTGGCTCAACCAGGAAACCGCCTGCACCTGGGACATCCCCGCCGACATGTGCGCCGACTATACTCCTTAATTGTAGGAGTCGAGGTGACGAGACTCTGACTGTCCCCTATTAAAGCATGCGCACCACCCTCTCCGCCCTCGAATCCAGCCGTGCCCACCGCCCCCCCGGCTACGTGGACGCCATCCTCGCCGCCGGCCACCTGGATCCCGATGGAATCCACCACCACATCACCCCCGAAAACCTCGCCGCGATCCGCCGCCAATACGGCATCCCCGAACCGCCCTTGCCCCCCCTCGCGCACCAGCTCCGCAACGCCACCGCCGCCCTCACGCGGACCCTCCACGCCGCCACCGCCGGCGCCCCGCTAACCGTCAGTCCGGACGCCGCGCAAAGCCGCCAGGCTTTGTGCCAGTCCTGCCCCCATTTCCGCGCCACCGACCAACGCTGCAGCCAATGCGGCTGTCATCTGCCCGGCTTCACTGGAAAATGGCACCTAGCAACCGAACGCTGCCCGGTGGGGCGGTGGTGAAATTTTTCTTGGGCGAGGGAAGGGTATTCAAGCCAGGGAGGGATCGGTGTCAGGCTGGAGTCCCGCCTTTCCTGGCCGCCAACCTGCCCTCCGAAGCCGGCGGACCAACGCCCCCGGCCCGGCCCCGCGAGCCGCAACCACTGCAAACCCGCAAACCTTACCCGGAGAACCGCATTAAAGGCAAAAACCGGGGGACCGGACAAAGGGCAGCACCCGTCGGCCCGTTGCCGCAGGTTGACGCAAACGGTCGAATGCGTAGGATGAGGCGATGGAAAATGCCGCCGGAACGCCCGGGCTACCCGGGAACCCACCAGCCCGCCATTCGGGAGCAGACCGGATTCCCTCCTTGGACGGTTTGCGGGCGATCTCCATCGGGGCCGTGCTGTTTGCTCACGCGAGCAAGACGGGAGGTTTTCCGCAAGCTGGGACTTCCAGGCTTTCGATGTTCCTTGATGGCAAACTCGGGGTCCGCGTGTTTTTTGTCATCAGTGGATTTTTGATCACCAGTTTGTTGCTGAAGGAGTTTTCGAAAACCGGACGCGTCAGCCTCAAAGCGTTTTACCAGCGCCGGGCGCTCCGCATTTTGCCCGTTTATTACTGCTACATTTTGGCCGTGGGACTCCTTTCCTGGTTGGGTCTGCGGATCATTCCTCCGGTTAACTTTATCTCCGCCGGGGTGTTCGCCACGGATCTTTGGGGCGAATGGTATGCCCCCCAATACTGGCCGCTGGCCCATACCTGGTCGCTTTCGATTGAGGAGCAGTTTTACCTGACCTGGCCGGCACTGCTGGCGTTCCTGGGTCCGCGGTTTGGCGGCCGGTTATGGATTCCCTTTCTTTTGATTTTGGCTCCCGCCATGCGGTGGTGGATGTGGCCGCAGCCTACCATGGATCATCTGTTTGTGGCTCAGGGCGATGCGATTGCGATGGGTTGCCTGTTGGCGCTGCTCCGCTCAGGTGGAACTTGGGACTTGCCGCGGGTGTTCGCATTTCATCCGGGATTATGTCGATTCATCGCGGTTGGATTGATTTATTCCAACATTTGCATCGCTGCGATGCTTCATCATTACAACTTGCCGTATCCGACGCACCTCGCGCTAGTTCTCATGCCAAGCCTCCAGTGCATCATGATCGCGTATCTGATTGGCTCCTTCGTCACGCACCGGAGTGGTTGGGCGTATTGGGCCTTGAATCTGCCGGTGGTGCAGTGGGTAGGGCGGTTATCTTACAGCCTGTACATCTGGCAGCAGTTGGTCTTGGTGCCGGTGGGAACCCCCGTGTTCCCCGGGCACTGGAGCGGAGCCGCGTGGTGCACCCGCTTTCCGCAGAACCTGGGAGTGGTGGTGGCCCTGGCGTGCCTTTCCTACTACTGGCTGGAAAAACCGTTGCTGGCCTGGCGTGCCCGGCTGGCGCGGAGCACGGCGGCCGGAAACTGAGTCACGGAAATCCGCCGTGCCCCCCTCGCCCAGATCCCGCAGTCCGCGCCACTCCGATCCGGCGGTAACCCTCGGCGCGGATTGTCAGGGGACGGGAACCCGAGTTCTCACCCCACCTCCTCCCCAACACCAAAGGTGTTGCGCCATTTAGCCTACCCTGGGTCATGCAAAATTAAATCCGCAACCCCGAAGGCGGTTGTGGCAAACTCGGCCCTGCGCCGAAATGTGAAATATGCCAATGTCACCGCCCACGCCCTCATCCGGCCCGCTTTTGCGGCGCTCCTGGTCGTTACCAACCAAATGGCGCTAAATTCCTCCCGTAGCAATTCGAAACGTCCCACCCCGTGCTAAGAATGGATGGGGGCCGATCCAATTTCGGCAACCGGCTTGCGTTGACCCGGCAACGCCCGAATTTTGGCTCCGCGGAACCAACGTTCCGCCCGGCCTGCTCTTTGACATATATAATATGTATCCGTTTACCCCGCGGATTCGTCCGGGCCGTCGCCCGTCCGTGGCCATCGCCGCGTGCCGTCCCAACCGGCGCACGGCCTTCCGCCGCCGTCCGATCGCCTCCTCAAACCCACCCAATCATGAAGCGATCATCGTTATCGATAATTTTGATGGCTCACCCTGTTTCATCAGACGCCATCGGAATGGCTGCCTCATTTTCGGAGTCGAGTCCAGGTTCCGGACACTTAACCTGCCCGGCGTAGCTCCCAGCGTAGTCGGGTCCAGTTTCGCGTTGATTCCGGACGCATTGCATTTTGTCTGGTTCTCTCACAGCTAAAATCAGGTCCCTTTTTGTGATCTTTGTGCCCTCTTGTGGCCAATCCATCTCCCGCGTTTCTGTCGGAGTGCAGGTTCCGGACACTTAACCTGCCCGGCGTAGCTCCCAGCGTAGTCGGGTCCAGTTTCGAGCTCGGGTCGAACCGAATCCAATTTGCCTGCTTCGATCACCCGGATTTACCGCTTTTTGGCGATTTTTGGGCATTGTCGCGGCCAATCAATTCCGTGTTTCCCCCCCCAGTCCAGGTTACACAAACTTAATCCAGTTTCGATTGGCTGGGGCGCGCCCCACCACCCAACCGCCTCCCCGGCGAAGGAGGGTGCGCTTTGCGTTAAATCAATTTCCGGAGTTTCTGTCGAAGTCCAGGTTCCGGACACTTAACCTGCCCAGCGTAGCTCCCAGCGTAGTCGGGTCCAGTTTCGCGTTGATTCCGGACGCATTGCATTTTGCCTGGTTCGCTCACAGCAAATCAGTTCCTCTTTGTGATCTTTGTGCCCTATTGCGGCCAATCCATCCCCCGTGTTTCTGTCGGAGTCCAGGTTCCGGACACTTAATCCAGTTTCGCACCAAACCACTGGTTCCAATTTAAGGTCTGATGATTCAGCGCATTTTCCAAAACCTTAAAAACGGCCCTCTCCCCCCCGTCCACTCCCGATCCCCAAATATTCCCGGTCCGGAATCAGGAGTCCTGCGCCTTTCCGCGGTGGAATGAACCCGTGTTTGCCGTCAGCCGGCCCCCGGTTCACGAATTCACTTTGTGCCATTTTTTCGTTGTCTTTTTCCCGGATTTCTGGTCTGCTCATCTCACTTAGCACCCATGACCGACTGTTCTGCAGCGCATATTATTGTGGCGCCGTCGCCCGATTTAGGGAAACGGTCGCCCCAACATGTACCGGAAAAGGGGGTCATATGCTGAGTACTTGCAGTCATCCGCCAGCGTCCCTAATTGCCGCCCCCAAGCAGTTGGGCGCCTTGGGTGGGAGCAAGCCGCAGTAATCAACAACCCACCTCAGAAAACGTTCCACAAGCAGTAATACCACACCATGAAGTCCAAATTAATCCCCATCGGCTTTTCGCTGGCCTGCGCCAGCGCGGCCATGGGCGGAAACTACGCCCCGATCCCGCTGAACCCCAGCAGCTATAATGCTGACGTGGTGGTTGAAGCGTCCGCCACCCCCAAGATCAACGTCGTGACCACCGCCTCGGTGGATCAAGGCTTGCAAAACAACGCCAACACCTGGGGCGAAATTGGCTTTGACCCCGGCAATCCCGGCAATGGTCTGCCGCCCGCTGGCACGATTTTCACCGCGGTCGGCAATCCGAACTACTCGTTCATCATGCCGCCCAGCTACACGCTGCCCAACGGCATCCTGATCGACACCGTGGTCACCAACGGCACCTTCTCCCTGGTGACGCCGACCGCGTATACCAAGCTTTCCTTCATCGGGAGCGGTGGTAACGGCGGTGACGTCATTGGCGTGACCGTGCATCATGCGGATGGCAGCGTGGAAGGCGTCGCGACCGGCGGCACGGCCTACACCTTTGGTTGCCCGGATTGGTTTAACGGCACCATCAACGTGGCCTACATCGCCAACGAACGCAGCGGCAGCACCGTCAACCGCACCTTCGCTAACGCGGGCAGCAACAATCCCCGTATTTATTTCCGCGACATTACGCTCACGAACACCACCAGCGCCGTGACGAGTGTGGACCTCAGCTACTACAGCGGTGGTTCCGGCTCCCACAACTGCGTGTTCGGTGTCAGCGGTGACCCCAATGGTTCCGGCACCGTGGTGCCCATCGCGGTAACCGGCTACGCCTATGACTTCGTCGTGGAAGCCTCCGCCTCCCAACGCGGCGTCGTGAATGGCACCAACGGCTCCCCCGCCACCACCTCCTCCATGGATAGCGACGCCAACACCGGCAATTCCTGGTACGAGCAGGGTTTCAACCTGAACAATGTCGGCAACTGGAGCCCGATCCCCGCCATCGCGTTGAAAACCGGTCTGCCCCACCCCGGCGCCACGGTGACCAATGCCTCCGGTGACCATGCCTTCGTCATGCCCCCGACCTACGTCGGCAATGACGCCGTGTACCTGAGCCCCACCATTCCCACCGCCACCATCACGTTTGCTTCGCCGACGGCCGCCTCCGGCCTGTCCTTCCTGGCTTCCGCCGGGAATGGCCCGGTGACGCCGCAAGTCGTGGTGCATCACCAGGACGGCTCGAGCGAGACCAACTCCCTCACCGTGTTCGATTGGTTCAACACCGGTGTGCCTTATGGCGTGGCCGCGAACGGCCGCGTGGACGTGGGTTCCGGTCAGCTCAACAACGTGAGCACGAACCTCGCCGGGAATCTGGTTCCCCGGCTCGACACCATCGACCTGTCGATCCAGAACGTGGTGAGCCCGATCACCTCCATCGACCTGACCTACGTGAACACGGGCGGCCGTATGGCGATCTTCGCCGTGGCCGGCACTGCGGGCGCCGTGGTTCCGAGCTTCATCGTTTCCCCCAACGCGGTCGGCTCCTATCCCGGTCCGGACGTCGCGTTTACGGCCCTGGCGACGGGCACCGCTCCGATCACCTATCACTGGCAAAAGGGCACCAACGGTGTCTGGGTGACCCTGGCCGACGGTGGTAACATCTCGGGCTCCACGACCACGAACCTCGTGGTGGGCGCCGTTACGGCGAATGACGACGCCGACTACCGCGCGGTGGCCACGAATCCCGGCGCGACTGTTTACAGCTCCGCGGCTCATCTCACCATCATCTCCCCCCTGACCGCGGTCACGACCCCCGGCGATCCCGTCACCGGGTTTGGCGGCACCTGGCCCGCGGCGGAAAGCGTGGATCATGCCGTTGATGGCGTCATCCAGAAGTATTTGAACTTCGGCAAAAATGGCGGCGCACCCTTCGTGGGGCCGGTCGGCTTCACCGTCGCGCCTTCCATCGGCCGCACGATCGTAACCGGCCTCCGCTGGTATACCGCCAACGACACCGTCGGTCGCGATCCCGCGGATTACATCCTCGAAGGCTCGAACGATGGCGGCAGCAGCTATGTCACGATCTCCTCCGGCAATCTCGCCCTCCCCGACGGCCGCAATGGCGCCGGCGGCACCACGATTGATCCCACCACCATGTTCATGCAACAGGTGCTGTTCGCGAACACCAAGGGCTATACCAGCTACCGGGTCACGATTCCCCATATCAAGGACTCCACCCAGAACAGCATGCAGATCGGCGAAGTCGAAATCCTCGGCGTGATCGACACCTCCCCCGTGCCGTCCGTTTCCACTCCCGCCTCCGTCAACGCCTTTGATGGCGCCACCGCTATCACCTTCAGTACGACCGCCACCCCGGCCAGCCCGCAGCCCGCGTTGCATTGGCAGCGGAAAACCGGTGCCGGTGCCTGGGTCAACCTCACCGACGGCGGCAACATCTCCGGCTCCACCTCGAGCACCCTGACCCTCGCGGTTGTGCACTTCAGCGATGCCAGCGCTTTCCGCGTCATCGCCAGCAACTCGGCGGGCTCCGCGACCAGCGCCGTGGCCACGCTGACCATCTTCTCCAGCCTGACGGACGTCACCCAACCGGGCGACACCATCACCGGGTTTGGCGACGATGCGACCGGTCCCAATGACCCGACGACGCTGTTCAACAACGTGCTGGACAATTACCTGACCCGTGGCAGCGGCATCAATGCCTCCGCCGGCTTCCCGCCCTTCCAGGGCCCGGTCGGAGTGATCGTCACACCCGCGGTTGGAGCCACGGTGCTCTCCGGGATCCGTATCTACACGGGTTCGGGTGGCACGGCCAACGACCCCATCGACTACGCGCTCGAAGGTTCGGATGATGCCGGGGTGACCTTTGCCCCGATCGCTTCCGGCCCGCTCGCCCTGCCGGCGGCTCGCAACACGACCGCCAGCCTGGTGGATCCCACGCAGTCCGCGGTGCAGGAAATCCTGTTCAGCAACACCCGCGCGTTCACCTCCTACCGCGTCTCGTTCTTCAACGTGGCCGACAACGTGAACAACAGCAGCCTGCAACTCGGTGAAATCGAATTGCTGGGCGTCAATGCTACGGGCGTGAGCCCGAGCCTGACGGTCACCCCGGGAGCCGGCGGCAGCCTCAACATCACCTCCAGCGGCCCCGGCACGCTGCAATCCGCCACCTCGCTGGGAAATCCCACGGTGTGGACGGATGTCGGCCCGATCACCGGGACGGTCAACATCGTGCCGGCGGCCGGCACGCCCCAGAAGTTCTACCGCGTCAAGGTCCAATAAGACCGCCCACGCTGTAAACTAATTCCAATCACCGGGGCCGGGCAGCAATGCCCGGCCCTTTTTGTTTTGCGGGACCCCCGGTGAGGCCGCTCCGCCCCAAATCAACTCCACCGGGGTTGCGGCAAACTGTATTTCGGGCGAACGCTCCCTCTGTTTGGATGTCTACAATGACCACCCCCCGGCTTCCGTCCGCAATTTCCCTGGGCGCCCAAGAATTTTGTAAACCCGCGGCATCTTTTTCGCTTGCTTCCCCCCACCGAATCCGCTAATGATATGTGTAACCACTACGCATGTTCATGCGCGCCAGACTGAAAATTGGCACGTTGCCACCCCTTGCGGGCCGGTAGCCTGACCTCTTTTTAATCACCCCGCGCCGGAATAGTGGGTTAGTCACATCTCCGCTCCGGAGCCGATCCCGAGCGGTTCGTACCCCGTCCCATTAACAGCACCGGCAATGAGACTCAGGTAATGCGAAAGATCACTAACTTTGCGCCGGACTTTCGGAGGAAGGCACCATCCGCTACCGCCCCCCCCCGGGAGTTCCAACCCTAAAATCGTTGCCAGGCTCGCGGTTTTGCCCACCCGGAACTGCTCCGCAAACAGTAAACAGCTCACAACCAACGCCCAATGAAAAGACCACCACCCATGAAAAAATCCCTGTTAGCCCTCGGGCTGATGACGTCGCTGGCGACTCTCGCCCACGCCGGATTCACTCCGATTCCCCTGAATTCCGCCAGCTACAATCGCGATATCGTGATTGAAGCCACCGCGCCCAGAGTCCTGAGCGATGCCGTGACCGCCACCATGGACGGTGGCACCAACCGGACGGGCAACACCTTTTTTGAACAAGGCTACCTGGGCCTCAATTCCGTGACCGGCCTTCCCTACACGAATGGTCTGCCCGCCCATGGCTCGTTTGTCACGAATGTCGTGGGCGATCATTATTGGAAAATGGCGCCCGATTATCATACCAACAATGTCATCTTGGTAGGTCATGCCAATGGCGGTCGGACACCGCTGGTTAAATCCGGCACCTTCAACCTCACCGCGCCGGCCAAATTCGGGGCGCTCTCGTTCCTGGGTTGCTCCGGCAACGGGCCGGTGACCGTGCAGTATACCATCCATTACGCGGATGCCTCGACGGAATCGGACAACTTCGCTGTTTACGATTGGTTCAACGCCGCGACCCCGGTCATCAATGCCGCCGGCCGCTTGAGTGTGGGCGGTGGCCTGGCCAATATTGACGCGGTGGGCTGCAAGGTGTTTCAGTTCGATATCAACGTTGGCAATCCTTCGGGCATAATTACGAGCATCGACATTGCCTATGCCAATGCCGCCCCGTGGGCCAATGGTCGCGCGGCCATCTTCGCCGTCGCGGGCTCCACCGATGGAGTCAATTGGTCTCCAGTGGGAGTGACGGGTTATAACCACGACGTCATTGTCGAGGCGGATGGTCCGCAGACCGCCGGTGGCGCGACCACTTCGACGGGTGCCATCACCAATCAGATCGCCGGAGCTATTCTGACGAATTACGTCACCAGCACGATGGACGGTGGCACGAACAAGACGGGCAATACCTGGTATGAACAGGGCTTCGTGCGCACCCTGCCCACCTCGGGCATTCCGGCCGCCGGCTCGACGTTCTCCAGTGCCACGATTTCGGCGACTTACACGATGCCGCCTTCTTATGTGGGTCCCTGCGCGGCGGTCGTCGGGGGCGTGGGCAGCGCCAGCGCCAACTTGATTCCGGCCACGCCCGGCAGCTATGGCGCCTTGTCCTTCCTCTGCGCGGCCGCGAACGGCGATACGTTTGTGCCGTGCACGGTCCAATTCCAGGATGGGAGTTCCGAAAACAACGTGATTTTCGTCGCGGATTGGTTTGACCGCAATATCCCCTGGGCGTATCGGTCCATCGGGCGCGTGAATCCCAACAACAATTCCATCAACAACACGATCGATCAGTTTGTGAATCCGTTTGCGCTGGGGCTCGGCACATTTGATTTTCGCGGTCTGGGCCTTCCGGTGCCGCAATTGCGCGACTCGGTGATCAATATCGCGAACTCCTCCGGAATCATCACCAACATTGTCCTGAATTTCACCAACGGGACCGCGTCCACCCGGGTGTGTTCGTTCTTTGCCGTCAGCGGCGCGGCGGCGGGCAATGTTCCTCCCGTCTTTGGCACCAGCGGAACGCCGACCCCGGGTCAACCCCTGAACGCGGCCGTGAACGCCGTCAACCTGTTGAAGACTTATGCCGGCACGAACAACGTGGTGCTGGCGGTGACCAATGTGGCCGGGAGCGGCATCAACTATCAATGGAAGAAGGCGCCCCGCGGCGGTGGTTTGCGCGACATCTATTATTCCTTTGATTACAGCACCTTCGCCAACTTGACGGATGGCGGCCGGATTTCCGGATCGCAGAGCTCCGCTTTGGTCATTACCAACGCGGACCTCGCGGATTCCGCCGATTATCTCGTGGTCGCCTCCAATGCTTATGGCGCGGCCACCAGCACCGTGGTGACGCTCATGGTGCTGAACACCAACAAGAGCCTGCTCGTCGGCAAACCGCTCGGCGATCAGATTGCGCAAACCGCGGCCGATTCCACCCCGGTGGCGGAGTTCATTGGCAGTGCCATTGACCAGGCTCAACAGAAGTGGCTGAGCTCCGGTCTGCAGAATATTCCGGCGGCCTGCTGCGGCGGCATCCTGCCTTGGACCGGGCCCGTCGGGTTCACGGTTGTGCCGGTCTCCGGCGCTTCCATTGTGAGTGCCTTGCGCTTCTACGTGGCCAACGACAGCAATGGTCGCGATCCCCTCGATTACGCCCTGGATGGTTCGAATGACGGGGGTTCCACCTGGACGCCGATTACGGGTGGCGTCCTGAAGGGCACGCTCTCCCTGCCCACCACCCGCGGTGGCAGCGGTTCCACCGCGAATAATCCGCTCACCCAGCCTTGCGTGGAGGTGAATTTTGCCAACCCGGTGGGCTACAGTTCCTATCGGGTCAGTATCACGAATAATATCAACCAATACGGCGACGCCCTGATGCAGGTGGCCGAGGTGGAACTCGATGGCGTTCTGGTGCCGAATCCCCCGGTCTGGGTGCGCCAGCCTGTGCCCAATGCCGTCGTGTTTGCCGGCGCTTCCCCGGTGGCGGTGGCTACGGCGGTGGGCAATCCGAGTCCCAAGTATCAGTGGTATAATGGCTCCACGAAAATCGCCGGTGCGACGAGCACGTCCTACACAGTCACCAATATCCAACTCGCCGCTTCGGGCACCATCCTGAGCTGCGTGGCCAGCAACTCCTTCGGGGCGATCACCAGCACGGTGGAGACGATCACGGTCATCCCGGCCCCCACCCAATCCTATCCCGGCACGGTGCTGGCCGATGGTCCGGTTGCCTATTTCCGCCTGAATGAATCGCCGGACGACGGGGTCGGGGATAATGGCGTGGTGACCCACGACTATGTGGGCGCCCACAACGGCTATTACAGTAATGCCGTGATCAATGTCAGCGGTTACAACGCGGCGGTCGATCCCGACACCGCGGCGACCTTTGGCACGGTCACCTCCCAGGATAGCTACGTGGACGGAATTCTGGATGTGGACTTCTCCCGCCCGACGAATGCCACCGCGGCCTTTTCCGTTGAGGCATGGGTTTCGGGCGGCACCCAGACGGGCAACCCCGCGATTGTCACCAAAGGTTACTATGGCATCCTGACCGTCGGCACTGGCACCGGCACAGAGCAATTCGCGCTGGATCTTGCGGGATCGCCGCAAACCTTCCGTTTCCTCGTGCGCGATCTGGCCGGCAACGCGCACGTGGCGCAAAGTTCGATCGATCCGGCTTCCGGCGCGGCCTGGCATCATTTGCTGGGCGTGTGTGATCAGCCCCATGGGGTGGTCAATCTCTATGTGGATGGCGCTCTGGCGGGCAGTGGTACGATCGCCACGAATGTGGGGATTGAAGCCCAACCGCTTCCGGTGACCATTGGCGCCCGCAAGTCCAGCGCCGCCACGGAGTTCGTCCAACAGTTCGTGGGGAGCATCGACGACGTGGCGATCTACAACACGGCGCTGACTCCGGCCCAGGCCCTGGCTCACTTCATCGGCGGCCAACGCGCCCCGATTATCAGCTTGCAGCCGGTCAGCATTACGACCAACGCGAATGTGACCACCACCTTCCAATCCGCGGCCTACGGGTTTGGCACGGTGAGCTATCAATGGTGGAACTCGGACGGCACCAGCCCGACCAGCATTCTCCCCGGCAAGACCGCTCCGAACCTGTCGTTCACCACGACGGCCGCGCAAAATGGCAATTACTATCAGGTCGTGGCCAGCAATTCGTCCGGCTCGACCACCAGTGCCGTCGCGCAGTTGACCGTGTACAGCGGCGCGCCTTCCTTCTCCGGGACCTTCGTGCCGGGAGTCGCCACGGATTTGAATGCGGCTGATTCGTTCACCCTGGGTCACATCATCACCCTGAGCGTGGATCCGAGCGGCACGGCTCCGTTCACTTATGTCTGGAAGCGCAACGGCACCACCATCACGGATGACTACCGCACGTTTGGTTCCACCACCAAATCCCTGCACATTGGTTACGCGGCGCCGGGAGACACGGCGACCTATCAGGTCTTCGTCACCAGCGCCTTGGGCACCACGCCCAGCACCCTGGACAACGTCAGTGTCATCACCGTGGTCCCGCCGGTCGCTTTGAACGCGACCACGAATGGCTGGACGTTCAACACCACGGGCACCGGCGCGCCCACCACGGGGATGGCCGCGAACAAAGTCACCCTCACGTCGGGTGCCGGCAGCACGGCTTCCAGCGCTTGGGTTAACAACCCGATTCCGATCGGATCGTTCAACGCCACGTTCATCTACCAGGATACCACGGGCTCCGGGGGCGCGGACGGCGCGACCTTCACCCTCCAAAACTCGGCTCTGGACGCGCTGGGCGGTGGCGGCGGCAGCATCGGTTACGGTGGCACCAGCGCCGGCTTTAGCGCCGTAACGCCGAGCGTGGCGCTGGCGTTCAATGTCTACGCGAGCAACCTCCAGGGCGTGGGTTACCTCACCGACGGCATCGCTCCCGGCAACGGCAGCTATGTGGCCGCGAACCCGGTCCTGATCGGTCAGAATACCGACCAGATTCGCGCCGATATCACGTATGATGGCACCACGCTGACCACGAAACTCACTGACCTCACGACGGCGGCCACGTTCACGATCAGCACGAACATCAACATCCCGGCCATCATCGGCAGCGGCACGGCCTACGTCGGCTTTACGGGTGGTGATGGCGGGGCGGTGTCCACGCAGATCATCTCGAACTTCTCGATGTTCAGTGCGCCGAGCCTCAGTCTCAAGGTGCAGCAAGTCGCCGGCAATGTCGTGCTCACCTGGCCGGTCGCGGTCGGCGGCGCGTATCTGCAGTCTTCCCCCACCCTCGGGGCCGGGGCCACGTGGACCAACGACAACGTGGACACCTTCCGCGTGGTGGGCACCCAGGGGGTGGTGACGGTCACCCCCGGTGGCGCCAACCAGTTTTATCGCCTGCAAGTCTTCCCGTAATCCGGGAAAGCCTTAGCAGTTGATCCTTCCACGAAGGCCGGGCGCAAGCCCGGCCTTCTTTTTTTTAGCCGGGTGGGAAACTGCGTGGTGACAATCGGAAAATCCGCCAACCCCAACTGGTTAATGGATTTTTCCGATTGTCACCCAGAGTAGGCACTCGCGCCTCGTCCCAACCGTGGCAACCCCGTTGTCTGAAGGGCGCGCCACACCCGGCAGGGGGTACTCTCCCAATACCCCAACCACGAGCGTGAGCCCCGGAACTCGTCCCCCAAATTCCTTTCTTCCGCGAGCGGACCATTGTAGGATCGCTGCGCATCGCCAGTTTAAAATAATCTATGCCAGCGAATCGGATTGGAATCATCGGCGGCAGCGGCCTTTATCACATTGAGGGGTTCACCCGCCAGAAGTGGGTGACGGTCAAAACGCCATTCGGCGCGCCCTCCGACAGTTTTCTCACGGGTGAGTTGAGCGGTCGGGAGGTGGTCTTCCTGCCCCGCCACGCCCGCGGCCATCGCATCCTTCCCAGTGAATTAAACCATCGGGCCAATATCTATGGGATGAAAAAGCTCGGGGTGGACTGGATCATCAGCGTGAGCGCCGTGGGCTCGTTGCAGGAGAAATACCGGCCGTGTGACGTGGTTTTGATCGATCAATTCGTGGATCGGACGAAGCAATCCCTGGCCCACACGTTTTTCGGTCGTGGGATAGTGGCGCACGTGGCGTTCGCGGAACCCATTTGCGAGGAGTTACGCCGCATCCTGCTGGTCACCGCCAAGGGCCTGAAGGCCCGGGCGCATGACGGCGGCGCCTATGTGAACATGGAAGGCCCGCTGTTCAGCACCCGTGCGGAATCCATCAGCAATCACCGGCAGGGTTTCGATGTCGTGGGCATGACCAACCTGGGCGAGGCCAAATGCGCGCGGGAAGCCGAGATCGCCTACGCCAGCCTGGCGATGATCACAGATTATGACTGCTGGAAGGTGGATGAGGCGCATGTGACCGTCGAAATGGTCATTGCCAATCTCACCAAGAACGCGGCCCTGGCCAAGGAAGTCGTGCGGCAGGCCATCACCCAAATCCCGGTGGCCCCCAATTGGCCCTGCCACTCCGCGTTGCAGAACGCCATCATGACGGAGCGCTCGGCGTGGCCGGCGAAAACGGTGCGGGAGCTCAAGCCGATTTTGCGGAAATACCTCTAAAATGCTTCAATGCTCCGGCCCTGTCCGGCGTCCAACGAAGAATGACCGAGAATTAGTACCACCAAACCACCGATATTCATGAAAAATTCCATTCTTATCCTCGCGGTCACCGGTCTCCTGGCCGGCCGCGTGGCCGGCGCCGATGCCAAGGTCGATTTCGTTAAGGACATCCAGCCCATTTTTGAGCAGGCCTGCATCAAATGCCACGGACCCGAGAAGCAAAAGGGAGAACTCCGCCTGGACAGCAAGGCGGCGGCCATGAAGGGCGGCAAGGACGGTCCCTCCATTGTTGTCGGCCAGGCCGATAAAAGCGATTTGTACCACCGCGTGATCCTGGCCCCCGGCAGTGACGACATCATGCCCAGCAAGGGTGATCCGCTGACCCAAGCCCAGGCGGACCTGATCCGCGACTGGATCAATCAGGGGGCCGTCTGGCCCGATTCCGCGGTGGGCAAGGCCGTGGCCGAGGCCGCGCCGACGGTGGACACGACCTTCACGAGTCTCGGTGAGCCCCAGCCCACGGCGGGAGAGGCGGCGGCCATTGCCAAGCTCGAAGCCGCCGGCGTGCCGGTCCGCCCGATCGCCATGAACCTGAAGTGGCGCGAGGCTAATTTTCACATGCTGGGCACGAATGCCACGGATGAGACCATTGCCCCGATCAAGGACGTGGTCACCCTCGTCGAGTTGAACCTGGCGGGTACGCGCGTGACGGATAGCGGTCTGCAACCCGTGGCCAGTCTGGCCAGCCTGCTGACGCTGCACCTGGAGCACACCAAAATCACGGATGCCGGCCTCCCGCAATTGAAGAATCTTTCGCATTTGGCGTATCTGAATCTTTTCGACACCGCCATCACGGATGCCGGCCTGGAAAGTCTCAAAGGTCTGAAAAATCTCAAGCGGATCTATCTGTGGGAAACCAAAGTCACGGACCAGGGGGTCGAAGAATTGCAGAAGGCGCTGCCGAATGTGCAGATTTCGCGCGGCTGGGAAAATGAACCGGCGGCCAAATTGGCGGCCGTGGCGCAAAAAGAGGAACCCAAAGCGGAGAAGAAAGAAGAGAAGAAGTAGGCCGTCCGAACGGGTGGCGGGGGGAAGTGCGGGGTTCCTAAAAAAGGCCTCACTTCCCCTTGCCAGTATGTGGGTCATTGGTTAGCTTCCCCTCCATGTCGGAAAGTAGGAACAGGCCTTACCGCCCTGAAAAGTATCCCCCCCCACTCCCCGCCAGCCCCGCCCGCTGGCTTTTGGGGTTGGCTCTGATTTTGACGACCGGTAGTCTCCGGCCGGTGTCCGCCGCGTCGCCCGGGCCGGCCACCAATGCCGTGGTGGAGCAGGCCGACCGGGTGCGGTTACCCCGTGGCGTTCCTGATCCGCTGGAACCCGTCAACCGGGTGTTGTGGACGTTCAACCAGTTCCTGCTGGCGGATGCGGTGCAGCCGACCGCCCGGGCCTACCGATTTGTGGTCCGGCCCCCGGTCCGCCGTTCTATCAGCAATTTTGGCCGCAATCTGGGTTATCCCGGACGGTTGGCCAACAACCTACTCGAGGGTAAATGGACCGGCGCACGGGATGAGACGGGTCGGTTCATTTGCAATTCCATCGCAGGTCTCGGCGGGTTGTTTGACGTGGCCACCCAGTGGAAGATTCCCCGGTCGGACGCCGATTTCGGCCGGACATTCGGGCAATGGGGTTGGCAACCGGATTTCTTCCTGATGCTGCCGGTTCTCGGACCCAGCAATGACCGGGACACCGTCGGGCTGGCCGCGGACGCCCTGGCGAATCCCATCACCTATTTTTCGCCCTATTCGTATGGCTTGTACGGGATCCAATACAATAATTTGACCGACTCGGTGGACGCGGTGGCGCGGCTCAGCGAAGCGGAGCTGGATCCCTATTCGTTTGTGGGTTACGCGTGGAGTTTTGCCGATGTGAACCGGAAGGCGGATTTCCAATTACACGGGCCGCCGGAGGAGTCATCCCTGGAAACTTTGGGGGCGGCTTTGGTGACCTTCGAGGACCCGGAATTCCCCAATCGGGGCCGGACGGAAGCGGTTCGCATTGCCGGCACGGGCCGGCGGCTGAAATTCTCGACCTGGCTGCAATCGCAACCCGCCCCCCTGGTCTATCTCGTACCGGGTCTCGGTGCGCACCGGTTGACGGACCCGGCGCTGGCGCTGGCGGAATTGCTTTATCAGCACGGTTATTCGGTCGTGATCCTGAGCAACCCCTACAACTATGAATTCATGGAGCAGGCGGCCACAGCCCCGTTGCCGGGCTATACGCCGGCGGACGCGCAGGATCTGCGGGCGGCGATGACGGCGATCGACGAACGGCTGGAAAAGCGGGCGCCGCACCGGCTGGGCGACCGGGCGCTGCTGGGCTATTCCATGGGTGCCTTTTTATCCCTGTATTTGGGTGCGACCCAGGACACCAACCAGTCGCCCGGAATAAAATTTGCCCGGGTGGTGGGGGTGAACACGCCCGTGCGGCTGCTCTACGGGATTGGCAAATTGGATGAATACTATGACGCGCCGCTCGCCTGGCCGGCGGCGGAACGCTCGGCCGCGCTGGAAAACACCCTGCTGAAAGTGGCCGCCGTGAAGCGGGCGCTACCCCCAACCGGGGCGGAGTCCACCGCCGCCACCCAGCTGCCATTTTCCGGAGTGGAGTCCCGGTTTTTGATCGGCATGAACTTCCGCTTTATCCTGCGGGATATAATCTACTCGAGTCAGCGGCGTCACAACCTCGGGATCATCCCCCCCATTCATGAGGGGCGCCGGGCCGCGGCGTATGAGGAAATTCTGACGGACTATTCCTACGCGGATTACATCGACAAATTTGTGGTGCCGTTTTACCGGACGAACGGTGTGACCGGGGGGACGCGGGAAGCGGTGGCCGCCGCGGGTGATTTGCGGAGTTATGCCGCCGGCTTCGCCGCCAATCACAACCTGCGGCTGGTGCTCAACCGGAACGACTTTCTCCTCCCGGAGGAGGATTTGAACTGGTTGCGCTCCGTCACCCGGCCGGATCAACTAACGCTGTTTGAGCACGGCGGCCATTTGGGCAGCCTGGGGCGGCCCGAGGTGCACGCTGCCATCATCCAAGCCTTGGCGGGACTCGGTCCGCCGCCGACTTCTGACCAGGCGAAAAACCGGCCGGGCAATGCGCCTTGACGGAAGCGTCACCCGGCAGAATATTGCAGCTACCCTATTTTCATGAAAACCACTTCCTGGATTACCTCCTTGGGCTTGGCGCTTGCCCTCGGTTGGCTGAGCCTTAGCCAGACCGGCTGTCAGAGCACGGACGCCAAACACCCGGAGCACGCCCTGGCGTACAGCTGTCCGATGCATCCGGAGGTGGTGCAGGCGGGCGCCGGCACCTGTCCCAAGTGCGGGATGAAGTTGGATCCCAAACCCGGCAACCATTAACCAGTGGACTTTGATCTTTCCCAGACCACGCCCCAGCAAGCTTACAGCCTGCTGAATGGCTTGGTCGTGCCCCGGCCAATCGCCTGGATCACCACGCTGGACTTGCACGGCAAAGTGAATGCCGCCCCGTTCAGCGCCTACAATTACGTGGGCACGGATCCGCCCCTGGTGGCGATTGGTGTGGGCAACCGGCCGGGCCCCGCCATTGTGGGGAAGGACACCGCGCAAAACATCCGGAACACCCGGGAATTCGTCATCAACATCGTCACCGAGGAACTTGGCCAGGCCATGAATCTGTGCGGCATTGAATTCCCCCCCGGAGTTGACGAACTCGCCATCGCGGGCCTGGAAACTGAACCCTCCAAACTGGTGGCCGTCCCGCGGATCCGCCGCTCCCCGGCCAGTTTGGAATGTCGGGAGGTCACCACCATGGAGATCGGGCGGTCCCGGGTCATCCTGGGGCAGGTTGTTTCCGTGTATGTGCGGGATGAATTTGTGGACCCGACGGGACCTTACATCCGCGCCGACCAGATGCATACGATCGGGCGCATGAACGGTTTGGGGAACTACGTGCGCACGCGGGACGCCTTTTTTCAAATCCCCCGGGAGACCTACCAGGAATGGCAGAAAAAGCGCGGCACGGCTTGAGTCGCTTAACCCGGGGTTGACGGACGGGCATTCGGCTGTATAATGGTTGTTAAGTGATGATTCGCCCTACCCACCGCATGCTCTGGACGGCGCTGCTGACCGGTTTGACACTGGTTGGCGGGGTATTCGCACCTTCGGCTCGGGCGCAGGCGCCCGGGCAGCAAAAAATCCAATTTTCCAGCCCCAACGCCCCGGTTACCAGCACCAATGGCAGTCAGACGAGCGTGCGGGATTCCATGGGCAAGCAAGCCCAGGACCTGCTCCTCAAAAATATCCCCATCGGTCACTCGCTCGGGCCCTTGGATATCAACCCCAATGCTCCCATGCCGGTGGTGACGATGCGTCCCGCCCCCGACAAGAAGACCTTGGAAATGATGGACCGGCAACGGAATTGGGCCTTCAATGACGGTTTGGATCTCGCGACCAAGGTGCCTACCTTGGAGGAGGCCGCCGGGATTTGGCAGTTCGGGCCGGATGGCCGGGATAAGCGGTCGCAAACTTCCATCGAACGCTATCTGGAAAACAGCGCCCCGAAACGTTCTGTGGATCCCGTGCCTTATGCCGATACCCTGGCCGCCGAACGGCGGGGGGATTTCTCCGGCACCAATGGCTATGGTGCCGATCGCTACCGGGTGGAACAGGTCGATAACTTGCGGGACAAGCTGTTTGGCAGTGGGCAACCCACCGGGCTCGCGGTTACCGCGCCGGGAGCCACCATCCGCGGGGGCCTGCCGTCCTCCTTTTTGCCCCCGGGTTTTGATCAATCCGCGCTGAACCACCAATCGGAATTTCAAAAAATGCTGGATCCCAAATGGATGCCCCCCGGGGTCACCTCCGCTGGATCCCTGGTGGGTGGTGGGGTGGACGGCAATGCGGCCAATTCCTTGCAACCCAATCCGCTGGCCGGGTTCCGGACGCCCGGCGCGGAAGAGCGGACGGTTTCGGCCGCGTCCCAAAATTTCAATTCCGTGACCAGTTTCCGCTCCCATGTGCTGGATGATGTGAACGCGCGGGCGCTGGGCCTGCCGGATCCCTCCACCCTCGCCCCGGCATACGTGGCGCCGGTGTTGCCGGCGGCCCCGATCCTGCCGAGCACGGCTTTTCCGAAACGGCGCTTCTAAACCGGGTTTCCCGGTGCCCGCAGCCGCGCCACATAGGCGCCATCGAGTCCCTCCTGAAAGGGCAGTAATTGGCGTTCCTGTTCCAATTGGTAACCGGGATGTTCCGCCAGAAAAGCCGCGACCACTCCGCCATTTTCTTCCGGCTCCATGCTGCAGGTACTATAAACCAGCGTCCCCCCGGGTCGCAGCGCGGCGGCGGCGTGCCGCAGCAGTCCGGCCTGCGCAATTTGCAGGCGCGCGATTTCCGCCGGTTCAATCCGCCATCGGAGATCCACCCGCCGGCGCATGACGCCGGTGTTGGAGCAGGGCGCATCCAGCAGCACCCGGTCAAATTTCGGGGTCCGGGCTAGCAATTGCGCCTGGGAGGAAGCCGTTTCCGTAACCACTCCCTTGACCCCCAGGCGGTCACAGTTTTCCCGCACCCGCAGCAGGCGGTCGGGGTTATTGTCCTGCGCCACAATCCGCCCCTGATTCAACATCAATTGTGCCGCAAAAGTTGTCTTGCCGCCCGGCGCGGCGCACAAGTCCAGGAGGGATTCCCCGGGCCGGGGATCCAGCAGCCGGACGGCGAGCAAAGTACTGGGGTCCTGGATGTAAAAAAGGCCCGCCTGAAAGCTGGGCAGAGTGGCGAGCGGCGGGTGGGACTCCAATTCAAAGACGAGATCCTCCCCGGCCCAGTCATAACGCCGGGGGACGAACCGGACCTGCTCGCTCACCCAGCGGGTGCCCAGTTCTTCTGCCGTGGTGCGCAAATGATTGACGCGGGCGTAGGTGGGGGGGGGCGTATTGTTCCAGATCAGGAGCTGCACCACGGCGGCCGTCCCCCAGCGGTGCTGCCAGCGCTCCACCAGCCACGCCGGATGCGAATAGCCCAGCGCCGGATCGGAGGATTTCAAAGCCGTGAGCAGGGACTCGGTGGCTTCCCGCTCACGCCCGTAGCCGCGCAGAACGGCGTTGACGAAGCCCGCCTGGGAGCCCAACCCCAGCTGCCGGGCCAGTTCCACCGTTTCATTGACCGCCGCGTGATTGGGAATGCGATCCAGCCAGAACATCTGGTACAGCCCCAGGCGCAACAGGATGCGCAGCATTTCCTTTTGCGTCCGGCCGGCAGTCTTGCGGGCAATCAGCCAATCCAGGGTTCCCTGCCAGCGTACCACCCCATGCACCAATTCATGGCACAACCCCCGATCCACCGGGGAAAGCGGATGGGCACCGAGTTCCACCTCCAGGCGGTTTTCCACGAATTCAGCCGTCCGCGCACAGTCATGGAGAATGCGCGCGGCAATTTGTCTTGGTTTTTGCAAGGCCACGGCATTTAATAATGACATTGTTTTCACGCGGCGCGAGGAATAAGATGTTTTTATGAAAGAAGAGTTTGAGAAATTGGTGGTCGCGGGCAAGCTGGAAAGGCATCAGGTTGAGCCTCTCGTGCTCCTCACCACCAGCGGCTATTGCATGCATCGGAGCTGGGGATTTGGAAAAATCACTACCGTCGATACCGTCTTCGCGCGGTTTACGATTGATTTTCAGACCAAAGCCAGTCACACGATGGATCTGGCCTTCGCCGCCGAATCCCTTAAACCGATCGCCAAGGACCATATTCTGGCCCGGAAGGCGGCGGATCTGGAAGGCCTGCGCCAAATGGCGGCCCTCCATCACCTCGACCTGATCAAATTGGTGCTGAAGAGTTACAACGGGCGCGCCACGGTGGATCAAATCCAGCAAGCCCTCGTGCCCGACGTCATCAAGGACGACTGGAAGAAATGGTGGGAAGCGGCCAAGAAGGAACTGAAAAAGGACGGCCATTTTCAAGTGCCCCTGAAGAAAACCGAGCCGATCATTTACCAGGTCAAAGAGGTCAGCCTGCAGGACCGCCTGATGACCGACTTCCGCGCCGCCAAAGGGCTGAAGGCCCGCATTCTGGTGGCCGGCGAAGTGCTCAAGAACGTCCCGGATTTGCAGGACAAGACCGCGGCGGCGGCGGAAATTATCCCGGCGCTCAATGTTGAAATCGCCACCCATCAGCGGACCCAGCCGGCGGTGGCCCTCGAAGCCATCTTTGTGCGGGATGATCTGCACGAAGCTGCCGGATTGGCGATGGCGGATACGGAATTGACCGTGCGCTCGATCTGGAGTCAGGATTTGAAGCTGGGGGCGTTGTTGGAGCTGATGCCGGCGGTGAAACACCATCGCACCCTGGAATCGTTCAAAGCGGCCAATCCCGATCGCTGGTTGGAAGTGATCCGCACCACGCTGAACACGGTGTCCGCCAAATTGTGCAAAGAGTGCGTGCAATTGCTGCTCCACGAGCAGCGGATTGATGTGCTCAAGGAAACCTTGGCCAAATTGATCAGCCAGCACATGGCGAGCAGTGAACTGTTGCTTTGGCTGGCCAAGGAACGTTCCGATGCCTTCGCGGACATCCTCGGGCCGGAAGTGTTCCGCGCCATGTTGAGCGCCATGGAGCGCGACCAATTCAACGAGAAGCGTTCGAACCGGCTGCGGGATTTCATCCTCGCCGATCAGCAGTTGCTGGTGGAGTTGATTGGTTCGGCGGATCTCGAAGTCATCAAGGATCTGACCCGGGCGCTGCAACTCTCGCCCTGCTTTGATGACATGGACAAGCGTTCCCTGCTCGCCCGGATTGTGAAGAGCTATCCGGCGATCCAATCGCTGATCTCGGGTGAAACCACGAAGCAGGAGAATAACCTGATTGTTTCCTGGGAAAGTCTGGAACGGCGCAAAGACCAGTACAACGACTTGGTGCAGAAGAAAATTCCCGCCAATTCCAAGGAAATCGCCATTGCCCGCAGCTACGGGGACTTGCGTGAAAATCACGAATACAAGGCCGCCAAGGAAATGCAGAAGTTGCTCATGCGGCAGAAGTCCGAACTCGAGGCGCAACTCGTCCGGGCCCGGGGCTCGGATTTCGCCAACCCCCGCACGGACATCGTCAGCGTGGGCACCCGCGTGCAACTGACCGACTTGAACACCAACCTGCCGGAAAACTTCATTGTGCTCGGCGCCTGGGATTCCAACCCGGAAGAAGGGGTGATCAGCTATCTCACACCCGTGGCCCAATCGGTGCTCAACAAGAAGGCCGGCGAGGAAGTTGAGTTTGAGATGGAAGGCGGCGCCCACAAGCGCTACCGCATTGACACCATCGCCGCCTACAAAACGGTGGAAACCACCGAAGCCGCTCCGGCGACCCCGGCCGCGTAATCGTCTGGTCGCATAGAATATCAATCGGCGCTCCCTTCGGGGAGCGCCTTTTGCTTTGGGGGATGGACCAGGAAAGCTCTGCGCGGCCCGGTCGCTGCCGCCGTTACGGTTTGGGCGCAACGGGGAATTGCCCGGGACAAAAGCAAAAACCCCACCGCCGTAGCGGTGGGGCGAAAATCAGCCTAGAATGCGGCTGCCGTCGTTGAGGAAGATGCCTTTGAAATTCATCTCCAGCGCCTGCGCATTGCTCGCCTTGGCCAGGGCTTCCTTCTCGGAAACCTTGCCATCTTTGACGAGTTGGAACAGCGCCTGATTGAAGGTTTGCATCCCGTCATCCGCCCCGGTTTCGATGGCGGCGGAAATTTTATCCAGCCGGTTTTCCTCCAGCATCTTTTTGACGGTGCCGGTATTAATGAGAATTTCCAGCGCCGGGGTCATGCTGCCCGCGATGGTGCCGACCATCCGCTGGCAGATAACCCCCTTGAGGGTGCCCGCGAGTTGTCGGCGAATCTGTTCCCGTTCCTCCGCTTTGAAAAAGTCCAGAATACGGCCGATCGATTGGGCGGCATTCGTGGTGTGCAACGTGGAAAGCACGAGATGCCCGGTGTCGGCGGCGCTCATGGCCGCCGTAAAACTGGTGGCATCTCGCATTTCGCCGATCATGATCACGTCGGGGTCCTGCCGCAGCACATGTCGGAGGGCGTGTTCGAACGAAAGGGTATCCAGCCCTACTTCGCGCTGCTCGATCACGGATTGGTTATCCTCGAAAACGAATTCGATGGGATCTTCCATCGTGACGATGTGGCGTTTGCTGGTGGCATTGATGTGCTCCAGCATGGCGGCCAGGGTCGTGGATTTACCGGAACCCGTGGAACCGGCCACCAGCACAATTCCCCGCGGAACTTCCGCGAGCTTTTTGATGGTTTCCAGCAGGCCCAGTTCCTCAAAGGTGGGGACGACGGTCTTGACGTAACGCATCGCCAGACAAAACTCACCGCGTTGTTGGAACAAATTGGTGCGGAAGCGCCCTGTGCCCGCTTCATGATAGGAAAAATCGATTTCCCGTTCCTCTTCGAGGCGTTTGCGCAGGTGCGTGGGAACGATGTTCTTGACGACCATGTTCATCCACTCCGTTGTCGGCTGCGGACTTTCAATGGCAATCAATTGCCGGTTGATGCGAAAAATAATGGGCGTGCCGATTTTGACGTGCACGTCGGAAGCCCCGCCATTCACGGCGAGCTTCAAAATCCGGTGAAATAACTCCATGGCGGCTGGGGATTCGGCAACTTCAGGAATAGGCCAACTCGGCGAGGCGGGCTTGGGACTGCTTGGAAAGGCTGGTGAAGACCATCGAAACGGTGTAGCCACTGTGGCGATTGCCGTGACAGGCCACGACCACGCCGGTGCAATTCACTTTGCCGGAATCACGATTGGATTGCAAAGTCACGGTCATTTCCGTCCAGGCGGCGATTGGGGTCGCAGAAAGAAATTCCACCCCGTTTTTGCGAATGCATACTTCCGCCGGCGCGAGGGAGAGCCGGGTTTGCCGGTTTTCCAAGGTGACTGGTTGAAAAGTTGCCCCAGCGACGAGTTTTCTTGCACTCATAGTATTATCTTAATGTAACACAGGTCGAATGTCCGTCAACAGTCAGTTACCACTCGATCACCGCGGCGCCCCACGTCAGGCCGGCCCCAAAAACCACCAGGAGGACGAGGTCCCCCCGCACGATCTTGCCCCCTTCCACTGCCTCGTCCAGGGCAATCGCCACGGAAGCGGCGGAGGTGTTGCCGTAACGGTCCAGATTGATGAACACCTGCTCGGGAGTGGCCCCCAGACGCTCGCTGACCGCGTTGATGATCCGCAGATTTGCCTGGTGCGGGATGATGCACTTGATCTGGGTGATATCGAGTTCACAACGGCGCAGAACTTCCTTGGCCGCGTTGTGCATGGCCTGAACTGCGTTCTTGAAGGTCTCCTTGCCATCCATCCGGAGGAAATGGAGTCCCGCCGCGACGGATTGGGTGCTGGCCGGACAACGACTTCCGCCCCCCGGCATCGAAAGCAGGTCTGCTTTCTGGCCGTCTGAACCCATGCAGGCCGTCAGCAAACCGTGGGATTCCGGCCGATTCTGGAGGATCGCCGCGCCCGCCCCGTCGCCGAACAGCACGCAAGTGTTGCGGTCGGTCCAATTCACGATGGAGGAAAGCTTTTCGGCGCCGATGACCAGCACGGTGTTGTACGTGCGGGACATGATGAATTGCTGGCCAATCTCCAAACCGAAAATGAATCCGGAACAGGCCGCTTCAATGTCAAAAGCCGCGGCCCGGTAGGCGCCGATCTTTTGCTGCACGATGCACGCCGTGGCCGGGAAGGGCATGTCCGGCGTGATGGTGGCGAGGATGATGAGATCAATCTCCTCGGGCTTCACCCCGGCTTTTTGCATGGCGCGGGTGGCGGCGTGGGCGGCCAGGTCGGAGGTGTATTCATCGCTGGCCGCTACGCGACGGGCCCGGATCCCGGTGCGGCTGGTGATCCACTCATCCGTGGTATCCACCATTTTCTCCAGATCCGCATTGGTGACGACGCGGGCGGGGACATAGGAACCGACGCCCGTAATCGAGCAGCTGCGGCCTTCGAAGTTATATTTGGCCCGGGGGTTTTTGAACGTTTTCAAGGCGGATAAACTCATGCGGGAATCGGCGCTGGGGTGGCGGCGGCCGTCGCGGTCAGGACCTGGTTGGCGCGGGCGATTTCGATGCCCAGCTTCCGATTGACGTCATGGCGGATCTCGTCCGCCGCGACGCGGATGGCGTTTGCGATGGCCCGGGCGCGCGAAGAACCGTGGGTCTTGATCACAATTCCATTCAATCCTAACAGCACCGCGCCGCCATAAACCTCTGGATCCATGCGCTGTTTCAGTTTTAGAAAAGCTCCCCGGGCGAGCATTGCACCGAGTTTCCGCCAGGGACTGGCGGTAATTTCCGCCTTCAGGAGATCTTTAATGGCGTAGCCCAGACTTTCGGCGGTCTTCAGCACGATGTTGCCGGTAAAACCATCGGTCACCACCACATCCACCGCGTCGTCAAACAGGTCGAAACCCTCGACATAGCCGATAAAATTAAGTCCCAATTGACCGCACAGTCGCGCGGCCTCCCGGGTCAGGTCGGTGCCCTTGGATTCCTCGGAGCCATTGCTGAGAATTCCCACGCGCGGCCGCGCCAGACCGAGGATCTCCCGGGCATAGACGTCACCCATCACGGCAAATTGCGCCAGATGCAGGGGTTCGCACACCGGGCTGGCCCCGGCATCTATGAGGACGAAATCACCCGTACGCGAAGGCATGCGGGCGGCCAGTGCCGGCCGTTCCACTCCGTCCAGACGGTGCAGTCGTAACGAACCCGCGACCAGCGCCCCGGTGTTGCCCGGTGAGATCACGGCATCCGCCCGTCCCTCGCGCACGAGTCCAATGGCACGCACGAGGGAGGAATCCCGCTTGCGCCGGATGGCTTCGCGGGGATCATCGTCCATGGTCAGCACTTCGCTGGCATGGAGCACCTGCACCCGCGGATCGGTCAAACCCAGGCGTTGACGCTCGGTTTTGATCTGAACCTCGTTACCAACCAGATGCAGACTGGTGATGGTGGAATCGTCGGCAAGGGCTAACTTTACGCCCTCGATGGCCACTGCTGGCCCCTGATCGCCACTCATCACATCCACAACGATGCGCATATTTTGCGGGACGGCGGAGCAGCGACCAACGACTCCGCCAGCCCAAACCGGCTGGATTAGGCCGTGGCCGTAATGGTCAGGACTTGGCGGCCCTTATAAAATCCGCACGCGGGACAGACCCGGTGGGGGACCGAAGGAGCGGCACATTGGGGGCAGGGATTGAGTTGGGGCAAGGCGAGCACACTGTTGTAGGCCCGACGTTGGCGCATGCGACTGCGCGAAGGTTTACGCTTGGGAACGCCCATAAATTCTTAAAACTTTAATTTGTTCAACTCGGCCCAAGCAGACGCATTATCTTTGGTCTGACCGGCACCGCTTTCGATCTTTTTCTTCTTGCCGACAGGCTTTTTCAGCAGCCCGCTGCATTCCGGCCGGCACAACGGGTGCTGCGGAAACTCAAGCAGAATATCTTCTCGGACGAATGGCGTCAAGTCCACCGTATCATTTGCCACGGGGACCTTCTCCTCCCCCTCCAGGGGCAGGTGGCAGGTCCAGTGGTTAAAACTGAGTTTAAGGGGGAAAGGTTTGAGGCACCGGGCGCACTCGCAATCCAGCACACACTCCACCCGGCCGCGCACCAGCAGGCTCTCTTCCAGCTTCTCCACTTCGAGCCGGTACTCCACTGGACGGGTCAGATGGATCAATTCGTCGATGTTGTCGAGATCCAGGTCCACCACCGGGAGCTGGCCTTCCAGTTGCAATACCGGGTGCTGCTCCAAATCCCGCAGATTAATCAATAGCGGCATAATTTGTCCTTTCTAGGCCGCCGGACGGGCCAGTCGTGACTTCAGCGCACTTTGCACCACCGGCGGAACAAACGAGCTGACATCCCCGCCCAGTCGCGCAATCTCTTTCACGATCCGCGAACTCAGAAAGGTGTAGGTGTCCTTCGGCATCATGAATATCGTTTCGATGCGCTCGTTTAGTTTACGATTCATCAGGGCGAGCTGAAATTCAAATTCAAAGTCGGACACGGCCCGCAAACCCCGGATGATGGCCTGTGCGGACTGGCGTTCCACATAATCCACCAGGAGACAGTCAAACGCGTCCGCCCGAACGTTGGCCAGATGGGCGATGGAGGCGTTCACCAGTTGCAGCCGCTCCTCCAGCGCAAAGAGGGGGGTTTTGCTCTCATTCTTGGCGACCGCCACAATGACCTGGTCAAATAGCTTGGCCGCCCGTTGAATGACGTCCAAATGGCCGTTGGTCAAGGGGTCGAAACTGCCAGGGTAAATAACCGTGCGCATGCGGGGACTTTACCAGCCGCCCGGGGAATGCCCACAAAAATCGGGCGAAATAACAGTTGCCAAGCCCGGGCGGTTTGCTATCTTACCCGGCCCTGAAGGCAGTGCTCAGCATGGCTGGGCGGTTGCCGGGGGGGATTGAACGGTCTTAAATTTGCCGGTGCCCGGGCGGGTGTCGGTGGCCACAATAACACTAAAATGAATTCCGTTTTCCGCGGAATGGCTGGCCGCACGGCGGCGGGCTCTTAACAAAGGAAACTTGTGATTAGTATCGGCGTAAAAGAACTGTTGGAAGCGGGCGTGCACTTTGGGCACCAAACCAAGCGTTGGAACCCCAAGATGAAGCCCTTCATCTTCGATGCCCGCAACGGCATCCATATCATCGACCTGAGCAAGACGCTCGCCGGCCTCCAGGCGGCCTGTGACTTTCTCGCCACCACCGTGACCAAGGGCGGCCGCGTGCTCTTCGTGGGCACCAAGAAGCAGGCCCAGCAGGCTGTGATGGAAACCGCCAAGGATTGCGGCCAATTCTATGTCACCGAACGTTGGCTCGGCGGCACCCTGACCAATTTCCAGACCGTCAAGAAATCGATCGCGCGCATGAAGCAGATCGAGAAGATGGAAACCGACGGCACCATCAATAATTACGTCAAGCAGGAGCAATCGATGATCCGCCGCGAGGCGGCCCGTCAGTTCAAGTATTTTGATGGCATCCGCGCCATGGAAAAGTATCCCGCCATCATGTTTGTGGTGGACATCAAGCGCGAGCATAACGCCGTGGCGGAAGCCCGTCGCTTGAACATTCCGGTGGTCGCCATCGTGGACACCAACTGCGATCCTGATTTGGTGAACTACCCCATCGCCGGCAACGACGACGCCATCCGCTCCGTGCGCATGATTCTCTCGACGGTTTGCCAGGTGGTCACCCAGGCCCGCGCGGAATTTGAGGCCCAGTATTCCCGCCGCAAGCAAGCGGAGTCCGGTCCGGCCGAAGTCGCTCCGGCGGCCCCCGTGCCGACCCCCGCGGAAGTCGCCGCGGCTGCTCCCGCGACCGCCGACCAGATCGCCAGCCTCCAGGCTCCCGCCTAAGGTTGGTCTGCACAACTGGATTTGGGGGCGCGGCGGAGTCGCCGCGCCCTTCCCCATTCAAAACCCGATTTTTTAACTCCCAACCCCACACATAAAATGGCTGAAATCACCGCCGCCGCCGTCGGCAAATTACGGGAAATGACCAGTGCTGGTCTGATGGATTGCAAAAAAGCCCTCACCGAGTCCGCCGGGGATCTCGATAAGGCCGCGGAAATCCTGCGCAAAAAGGGCGCGGCCACCGCCATCAAAAAGGGCGCGCGCGAAGCCAACGAAGGTTTGATCGCCCAGGCGCTCCAACCCGGCTCCCGCGCCGGTATTCTGGTTGAGATCAATTGCGAAACCGATTTCGTGGCGCGCAATGACAGTTTCCGCGCGTTCGCGGATGACATTGCCCGCACCCTGCTCGCCGATCCCAAGACGGATCTCGAGGCCGTCCGCGTGGCGCAAGTGGCTAAAATCGGGGAAAACATCCGGATCTCCCGCTTTCACCGCATTGAAGTTGTCGGTAACGGCATGGTTGCCGCCTATATTCACACCGGCGCCAAGGTTGGCGTGCTGGTCGAAGTCGGCGCCGGCAAGGAAGCCACCGTGGCGCACGAGGATTTCAAACAACTCGTCCGCGACATCACTTTGCAAATCGCCGCCGGTCATCCGCTGTGCGTTTCCCGCGAACAGATCGACCCCGCGATTCTCGACAAGGAACGCGAAATTGCCGCCGAACAGGTCAAAAACAAGCCGCCGCAAGCGGTTGCCAAGATCGTCGAAGGCAAGCTGGAGAAGTTCTTCCAGGGCCAATGCCTGGTCGACCAGGGCTTCGTCAAGCGCAACGCCGAAGTGACCGTCAAGGAGCACGTGGCTTCTGTTGCCAAACAGCTCGGCGACGAGATCACGATTCGTAGCTTTGTCCGTTTCCAGGTTGGCGAATCCGCCGCCGCCTGATCCTTCGGCCAAACCATTTAGCCAAAACCGGCTGCGGTCAAACGCAGCCGGTTTTTTTGCGCCTGAACCCGGCCAGAATCATGGTTTGTCGTATTGACCCAGGGGCCGCACCCAGATGTTTCGATAGCGAATCGGGCTGCTGTGATCCTGCAATTCAATCACGACTTCCGGCGCATGGGGTTTGCCATAGACGCCCAACGATTTGTGGGCGATTCCCCCGATACCGTCGGTCCGGCCGATGTAGTCCCGCTTGTGGTGGAGGACGACCCCGTTGTGGAGGACGGTGACACATCCCGCCTTGATGACTTTCTGAGTGTCATCCCAGCGGGGGGATTCCCAAATAATGTCATAGGTTTGCCATTCGCCGGGGGCTTTGCTGGCATTGACCAGCGGCGGGGTTTGACCATACAGCGCGCCGGCCTGGCCATCGGGGTAGGTCTTCGACTGGTAGGAATCCAGGACCTGGACCTCATACATCCCGTTGATGAGAATCCCGCTATTTCCCCGGCTTTGACCGTCGCCGCGCGGCGGCGCGGGCGTGGACCATTCGACGTGTAATTGGAAGTCCGGAAACTTCTCCTTCGTTCGGATTCCGCCGGTGCCGTTCATCTCCATATAACCATCTCTCACCACCCATTGCGCGGCTCCGCGATTGCCCTGCCACTTGGCCAGGTCTTTTCCATCAAAAAGGACAATGGCATCGGAAGGTGCGCCCGCCCCTTGACTGAAAGTGGTGCCGGGGGTGACCACACGTGGCTGGGGCCGGTCGCCGTCGTGGACATGCCAGCTGGTGCCGGGAATGATCGGCGTGTCGCTATAGCCCAGATGAACGGAGTTCGTTTGGGCGTGAGTTGGCATGGCTAATCCAAGGCTGAGCAAAACCGAGGCCCAGGACCGGAAACAGGCGGTGAAGTTCATTGGGGAATTATTCAAGACTGGTGCGCCCTGTCAAGCGGGCTCCAAATTATCCGGACGATCAACGATGCCGGGGATGCACGCGGAAGAATTTGATACGTATAAGTATTATTTGTTTGCAAAAATAATGGGCTGGGCGATAGTGCCGTGACTGGTGTCTTGGCAACCTGTTGAAGCGGAAGACCGAATGAAACTGACCCGTTATTTCGCGCTGCTGGCTCTCCTGGCGCTGTTGGCGACCCTCCCGGCCGCCGGGGCGGAGGCTTGGCCCATGTTTCGTGGGGGGCCCGCCTTATTGGGGGTGACTTCCAGCCAACTCCCGGATGACTTGCAATTGCTTTGGACTTTCAAGACTGGAGGTCCCGTCAAATCTTCCGCGGCCATTGTTAACGGGCGCGTATTCATCGGTTCCGGTGACACCAACCTGTATGCCCTGGATCTGGCCACCGGCAAGCAGGTCTGGATTTTTCCCACGGGTGGACCCGTGGAATCCTCTCCGCTGGTGCTGAACGGTCGGGTTTATGTCGGTTCCACCGATGCTTTTCTCTACTCAGTGGATGCCGGGACGGGCAAACAGATCTGGAAGTATGAAACCGGCGACAAAATTCTCGGCGGCCCCAACTGGGTCAAAATCGGTGAGACCAACCGCATCATCGTCGGCAGTTATGATTACAAACTGCACTGCGTGGACGCGGTGACCGGCCGGGCGGTTTGGACCTACGAAAGCGGTAATTACATCAACGGCTCGCCGGCCGTGGCGGGCGGCAAGACGGTATTTGGCGGCTGCGACGCCCTGCTGCACGTTATTTCCCTGGCGGACGGGCAACAGGTAAAAGAGGTGGAGGCGGGAGCATACGTCGCCGGCTCACTGGCCCTGGCGGAGGATCGGGCTTATTTCGGCCATTTCGAAAACGAGTTTCAATGCGTGGATCTGGCTGCCGGTAAAAAGATTTGGACGTTCCGCGATCGCGCCTTTCCCTATTTTTCCTCCCCCGCGGTGCTGCCAGACCGGGTGATCTTTGGCGGCCGGGACAAGCAATTGCACTGCGTGAATCGCGCGGATGGTCAGCCGCTGTGGTCCTTCGCCACCCGGGGCAAGGTGGATAGCTCCCCGGCCGTTTGCGCGGGCAAGGCAGTCGTGGGCTCCGACGACGGCCGGCTGTATGTGGTCTCCTTGGGTGAAGGCAAAGAACTTTGGTCCTATGAAATCGGCCGGCCGCTGGACAGTTCGCCGGCGATCGCGGACGGGCGGATTGTCATCGGGTGCGACGACGGGAACGTCTATTGTTTTGGCGCCAAACCCAAATGAAAACCTCCGCCGCCAAGCAGCGCAAATCGTGGCAGGAAAAGTTGGCCGACAGCAAAGGTCTGCCCAAAGTGGAGCCCATCACGGAGCGGATGACGAAGAACTGGGGCTCGGGAACCATGGTGGTGCCAGCCCCGCTGGAAGTGGACGCGCTGATGCGGCAAATTCCCCTGGGGAAAGTGGCCACCATCAACGAATTGCGGGCGGCGCTTGCAAGAAAGCACCGGGTGAATATCGCCTGCCCCCTGACCACCGGAATTTTTGCCTGGATCGCGGCCCACGCGGCCGAGGAAGCAGCGGCGGCTGGCAACGATCAGCGGACGCCCTGGTGGCGGACGTTGAAAGCCGGGGGGACATTGAACCCCAGATACCCTGGCGGCGGGGAAACCCAGGCCCGCCTATTGGCTTCCGAAGGTCACCGCCTGCTGCCTGCCCAAGGTAAACGTCCGCCCCGGGTGGCGGATTACGAGAAAGCCCTGTACGCTGAACTGAAATGAGCAACCCCATCCTGCCTCCGCCGTTGCCGCCCACCCCGACCGCTCCACCCTTGGAGAAGCAAACCACCGTGGGCAATTACTTCGTCTCGAATTACCCGCCCTTTTCGTTTTGGAAACCGGAATTCGCGCCCCAACTCGCGGCGGCTTTGGACCGGGTGCCGGGTGTTGACGGTGCGCCAGTCCCGCCGCTGGGAGTTTATCTGCACATCCCGTTTTGCCGGAAGCGCTGTCACTTCTGCTATTTCAAAGTTTACACGGACAAGGATTCGGCGGCCATTCGCAATTATCTGGACGCCACTTTGCAGGAGTTTGCCGCCTATGCCACCCGCCCGGCCATTGCCGGGCGCAAACCGAATTTCATCTATTTTGGCGGCGGCACCCCGTCCTATTTGTCGGTGGATCAACTGCGCTTCCTCACCGATGGCATGAAAGCCCTGCTGCCGTGGGACGAGGCGGAAGAAGTGGCGTTTGAGGCGGAGCCCGGCACCCTGACCGATCACAAGCTGAAGGCCATTCGGGATCTGGGGGTGACGCGCCTGAGCCTTGGCGTGGAAAATTTTAACGACCACATCCTGGAAATCAATGGCCGGGCCCATCACAGCAAGGAAATCACCCGAGCCTACGGCTATGCCCGGGAGCTGAACTTCCCGCAGATCAACATCGATCTCATCGCCGGCATGGTGGAGGAAACCGAGGACAATTGGCGTGATTGTGTGCGGCAGACGATTGCCATGGCGCCGGACAGCGTGACGATCTACGAAATGGAAGTTCCGTACAACACCACCATCTACCGCCAGATGAAGGCCGAAGGCAAATTGGTGGCCCCGGTGGCGGACTGGGAAACCAAGCGGCATTGGGTGGATTACGCCTTCACGGAAATGGAACGCGCCGGCTACACAATTTCCAGCGCGTATACCGCGATCAAGAATCCGGACAAGACGAAATTTATCTACCGCGACCGCCTGTGGGCGGGGGCTGATTTGCTCTCGCTGGGGGTGGCCTCCTTTGGGCACATCGGGGGCACGCATTACCAAAACCACCACGAATTCGACCCGTATCTGGCCAAAATCAAAGCCGGCGAACTGCCGGTTTACCGGGCTTTGACGCCGACGGCCGAGGAGCGGTACATCCGGGAATTCATTCTGCAAATGAAACTGGGTCACGTGAGCCGGGCTTACTTCACCCAAAAATTTGGCGCGGATCCGGCGACCCATTTCGCCACGCCGTTGCGAACCTTGCACGATTGGGGATTCCTCACCGTGGACGGCGACATCATCCGGCTGAACCGGGAAGGCTTGCTCCAGGTGGACCGTTTGCTGCCGGAATTCTTCCTGCCGGAGCACAAAAACGTGCGCTATGCTTGAACCCGGACCCATTCCCGCCGACGGTCCGATCTGCTCCGGCTCCGCGCTGGTTCATCCGCTGGACCAATTTTACGCGCAAGCCGGGAAGCCGCTGCCCCCCTTGTCCGTGATCGAGGGCGAAGCGGTGCCCGAACCTTATCGCCGCCTGCTGGTGCATCAGGCGGATATGACGCCCACTTTGGAAAAGTTTCACGGTACCCTTCTTCATCTCCGCGTGATCGGCTCCCGTCGCCAGGGCGGGGATTATTTCCGCGAGGTGACACTGCTGCGGGATGACAACAACCAGCCGGTGGAATTCGGGGCCATCAAAATCAGTCTCCACCTGTTCCCGGCGTCCGCTCAGGCCGAGATCCTGCAGGAACACCAACCACTGGGACATATCCTGGAATCCTGCCGGATCCAACACACCAGCCGCCCCAGCGCATTTTTCCGGATTGCCTCGGATCGGCTCATTAATGAGCTGTTGCAGCTGTCCGGAGCGCAGGTCTTATATGGGCGGCGCAATACCCTGTTTGATCCCCATCAACGCGCGCTGGCGGAAATCGTGGAGATTCTCCCGGTGGCCGCTGGCCGGGAAAGCGCACCACGCTGATCCCCCGGCCGCGAACTTTTTTTAACTCCTGACCAAAACCCCTATTCCCAAATATGAAAAGCAACTCTGATTACGACGTTTTGATCATTGGCGCCGGGCCCGCCGGCACCTCGGCCGCCGCGCTGCTGGCCGAGCAGGGCCATCGCGTGCTGGTGCTGGAACGGGAAACATTTCCCCGCTACCATATTGGCGAATCCCTGCTGCCGTTCACGTTCCAACCACTGGAACGGCTGGGACTGATCAACCAGATGCGGCAATCCGCCTTCGTGAAAAAATACAGCGTGCAGTTCGTTTCCCCTTCGGGGCGCGCGAGCCAGCCGTTCTATTTCTTCAACCGCTACGATCGGGAAAGCGTGGCGCAAACGTGGCAGGTCCTGCGTTCGGAATTTGATCAGATGCTTCTGGACAACGCGCGGGCCAAGGGCGCGGCGGTGATTGAGGAGATTACCGTCAAGGAGTTGCTCAAGGACGGCGGGCGGGTGACCGGGGTACGGGCGCTGACGCGCACCGGCGAAACGGTCGATTATCTGGCGCCCATGACCCTGGATTGCACCGGTAAGGAAGCCTTCGCTTCCGTCCGTAACAACTGGCGCATGAAGGACCCTTATTTGAACAAGGTCGCCGTATGGACCTACTACAAAGGAGCGCTGCGCGATGAGGGCGTAGATGGCGGTGCCACCACGGTGGCGTACGTGCCCGAAAAGGGCTGGTTCTGGTACATCCCGCAGCATAATGACATCATCAGCGTCGGCGTCGTGGCGGAAGGCAAGTACCTGACCCGGGACGGTGTTAAGGCTCCCGAGGAAATCTTCAACCGCGAGGTGGAGCAGAACCAGTGGATCAAACAGCATCTGGCGGCCGGCAAATCCACGGGGCAGTATCATCTGACCAGCGAGTATTCGCATCATTCCCGGCACTGCGGAACCGAGGGATTGTTGCTCGTGGGTGATGCCTTCGCCTTCCTGGACCCGGTGTTTTCCTCCGGCGTGATGCTCGCCCTCAAGAGTGGCGTGATGGCCGCGGATGCCGTGCATCAGGCCCTGGTGGCGCGGGACTTTTCCCCCGGTCAATTTGCCGCCTATGCCACGGCCCTGCGCCAGGGCGTGGAAAACATGCGCAAATTGGTTTATGCCTTTTACGACCCGAAATTCAGCTTTCGCGAGGTGACCAACAAATACCCCGACGCGACCGGTTCCATCACCGACTGCCTGAGCGGCGACGTGAACAAGGATTTCTCGGTGCTGTGGACGCAAATCTCGGAATTCGTCACGCTCCCCGATTCCTTGCCGGTGGGGCAACCGCTGGAAGTACCGCAAGCCGTTACGGCTGTGGCGGCTTGAGGAATTGACTCCGTCCGCCGTGCGCGTCTCTCGCGTCGGCGGGCGGAGGTCAGGCTCTGGTTCATGAAGAAAAGGGTCGTCCTCTTTGCGACGGCGGTGGTCACCGTTTCCGCGGTCGGTGATTTGGTCCAAGATTTCATCACCAATGAGCCGGTCCATTTCTTCGCGGAAAACTCCGGGCAACTCTTATGGGTAGCCCTTATCAGCATCTTCGGCGGACTCTTGCTGGCCTTGTGCCTGCAGCGGCGGCGGCCGTTGCCACCTCCGGGTGGAATTGACGGATGGCATTTTCCTCCGTGATCGGCCGAGCAATTTCCGGCCCGAAATAAAGTATTGGGTTGCGTCGGACAAACGTTGCTTGGCAGAGTGGGCGAAACACTAATCCGATGAGAAACCAATTCAAAATAATCCTGCCCCTGCTTGTCGGGGCGGTTTTCGCGACCGCCGCTGTGGCTGCCGATGACAAAGCGCCGAAATCCGCCGAATCCTTCGCGGTGGGGAATCTGTATGTCCCGAAAGACTTCCAACTCGAGAAACTTTACACGGTGCCCCGGGACAAGGAAGGTTCTTGGGTCTGCCTGTGCACGGATCCCAAAGGCCGGCTGATTGTTGGTGATCAGAACGGCAAGCTGTACCGGCTGACCCCGCCGGCCGTCGGACAAACCGGTGAGATCAAGCCCGAATTGATTGACCTCCCCATCGGCCAGGCCCATGGGTTGCTCTATGCCTTTGACAGCCTGTACGTGGTGGTGAACGAAGGCAGCCGCCCGCATGGCCTTTACCGCGTGCGCGACACCAAGGGCACCGACCATTTTGATGAGGTGAAACTGCTGCGGAAACTGGACGCCAGCGGCGAGCATGGCGCGCATTCATTGGTGGTGTCGCCGGACGGAAAATCGCTCTACATTGTCGTCGGCAACAGCAGCACGCTGACCACCATCGACTCTTCGAAAGTCCCCCAGGTCTGGTGCGAAGACAATCTCATCCCGCGCATCGCGACCGGGTTCATGGATGACTCGATGGCCCCGCAGGGCTGGATTGCGAAAACCGATCCCGACGGCAAAACTTGGGAACTTTTCGCGGCGGGATTCCGCAATGAATTTGACCTGGCCTTCAATCGCCTCGGCGAACTCTTCACCTACGATGCGGACATGGAATGGGATATTGGTGATCCCTGGTACCGCCCCACGCGCGTGAATCACGTGATCAGCGGAGCGGAGTTTGGCTTCCGCAATGGCTCCGGCAAATGGCCGGATTATTACGTGGACAGCTTTGGCTCGGTGCTTGATATCGGCCCGGGTTCGCCCACCGGAATCACTTTCGGTTACGGGGCGAAATTCCCGGCCAAATACCAGGAGACCCTCTTTCTCAACGATTGGAGTTTCGGCAAGATCCGCGCCCTGCACCTGCATCCCTCCGGGGCCAGCTATCAGGCGGAAGTTGAAGAGTTCATCAGCGGCCAGCCCCTGGCCGTCACGGACATTGTGATCAATCCTGTCGATGGCGCTATGTATTTCGCCGTGGGCGGGCGCGGCACGCAATCCGCGCTCTACCGTGTGACGTATACCGGCAAGGAGTCCACCGCCACCAGCAAGTCCGAGACGAAATCGCAATCCAAGCGCGACCTGCGCCATAAGCTCGAACAATTCCACGGTCATGCCGACCCGGCGGCGGTGAAAACCGCCTGGCGCTATCTGGACGATCAGGATCGCGCAATCCGGTTCGCGGCCCGGACCGCCATCGAATGGCAGGATGCCGGCGAATGGCGCGAGAAGGCGCTTCAGGAAACCAACCCGCGCCGGTCGATTGCGGCGCTGGTCGCCCTGGCCCGGGTGAGCGGCAAGGACAAGATCCACCACAAGGATTCCGATCCGAAACCCGATCCGGCGCTGGAAGGCCGGATGCTGGAAGCACTGAACAAAATCTCCTGGGCGCGTCTCGGCAAAAGCGACCGGCTGGACCTGCTGCGCGCCTATTCGCTGACTCTCATCCGTTTGGGTCGCCCCGATGACAAGACCTGCGAAGAACTGGCGGCTAAATTCAATCCGTGCTTCCCGGACCAGTCCCGTGACATCAATGTCCAACTGGCCAATCTGCTCATTTACCTCCAGGATCCCGCCGCGGCGCCGAAGGTTCTGGCCGCCCTGCACCGGGCGCCCACGCAGCAGGAACAGATCGAGTATGTCCTGGCCCTGCGCACCCTGAAGACGGGCTGGACGCCGGCCCTGCGGGAGGAATATTTCCGCTGGTTTGTGGAAAAAGCACCCTATTACCGCGGCGGCAATACCTTTGCGAGTTCCATCAACAACATGAAGAAGGAAGCCGTCAAGGGTCTGAGCGAAGCGGAGAAGACCCAATTGAAGGCAATCTTGGACGTAAAGCCCAAGAAGGAATCGCCCCGCCAGGCATTGGCGGCCCGTCCGTTCGTGAAGGAATACACCCTCGATGAACTGGTGCCCGTGGTGGAACGCGGGCTCAAGAGCCGGCGCAATTTTGAGCGTGGCCGCACGCTCTACGGCGAGGTCTCCTGTGCCTCGTGTCACCGCTTTGTGGATGACGGTGGCCTGGTCGGCCCCGATCTTTCGGCGGTCGCCGGCCGGTTCAGTGTGCGCGACCTGTTGGAATCCATCGTGGAACCCAGCAAGGTCATCAGTGACCAGTATGCCGCCATCATCGTCACCAAAAAGGGCGGCGACAGCGTGACCGGCCGGGTGGGCAACATGAGCGGGGAAAACCTCAACATCATTGAGGACATGTATGACCCGGGTAACATGACCAATGTGAGCCGGAAGGACATTGAATCCATCCAAACCTCCAAAGTTTCGATGATGCCGGAAGGCTTGTTGAACAGTCTCAAGCCGGAGGACATCGAGGACCTCATGGCTTATCTCCTTTCCCGCGGCGATTCGAAGAACAAGATGTTCCGGTAAACGCGGACTCGAACCTCTCCAAGCTTTGGTTTGGCACAACTTGCGGCCGGTAAACGGCCGCAAGTTTTTTCGTTTCTGCGTCGGGCCTTGACGTTGCAGGCCAGCTCGCTCCAGTATCGCTCATGCCCCAGTGTCCATCCGGCAACGCGGGAAGCTTCCCAGATGGTGAATCTGTCGGCTGGTTGCCTCCCCCAGGGCGGGGCCCAAAATGAGCGCCCGTTTTTTCCGGCTGGTGCGCGCGTTGCACCGGTACCTCGGACTGTTCCTCAGCCCCTTTGTGCTGGTGTTTGCGATCAGCGTTTTCTTCCTCACCCATGCCTGGCTTCCCAAGTTCGGCCCGCCCGCCACCTCCACGCGGATTGTTCCGGCATTCGCTTTACCTGCGAACTGGGCGGGGCTGGCGGCCCGTCCGCTCATCGAGGCACTCAAACCCGGGCTGGAGCAGGTGGGTGTGCCCGGTGAAGTGGGCTTCATCCGCCACCAGGTCAAGGAAGAGCGTTTGGTGATTCCTGTGACCATTCCCGGACGGGAAACAATCGTGAGCCTGAACCTCACCAACCGGGAAGCGACCATTGTGACCCGGGAGACGGGGCTGGCTGAAGCCTTGGTATTGCTCCACAAATCACCTGGTCAGCATGGACCCGCCATTCGCATGAATTGGTTGTTTATGAAAGCATGGCGGGTGGCGGCGGACGCCACGGCCTGGCTGGTCTTGTTCATTTCCCTTAGCGGAGTCTATCTTTGGTATGCCCTGCGTGCCAGCCGGCGGACGGGCTGGATGATGCTGGGGGCGGGAGCGCTCACATTTTTCGGAATGGTCTATGCCCTCAGTCACTGAAAACCCCAGCCCGGGCCATCCCGCTCCCTCCCGTGGAGTGCGGGAAAAGTTGGAACGCTGGAATCGCCAGCTGCACTATTTGGTGGGCTTGTTTTTGTTGTTCTTCCTCTGGCTATTTGCCGCCAGTGGGTTGTTGCTCAATCATCCGACCTGGAACTTTGCGGAATCGTGGAACAACCGCCGGGAGACGAACTACGTCTGCGAAATCACCGCTCCCGGACCCACGGAGCAGGGGGATCTCGCGGAGGCGCATTCGATCATGCGCCAGATCGGGATCGAGGGGGAGATCCTCTGGACCGTGACGCGGGCGGATACCAACGTTTTTGAATTCCAGGTCCGCCGACCCGGGCATTTCTATTTCCTCAAAGCCGATTGGAAGCAGGGCCGGGTGGCAGTGCGCCAGGCGGAGGTCAATGGCTGGGGGGTTGTCAAAGTGCTGCATGCCTTTACGGGAGTGCAAACGGATGACCCCCGCAATACCCGGGATTGGGTGCTGACAACGCTCTGGGTGTTCGCAATGGACGCCACCGCGGTGGGTTTGATCTTCATGGTCTTGAGCAGCCTCTACCTGTGGTGGAGGTTGCCCCACACGCGTCTGCCAGGCGCGGTGGCGCTGGGGCTCGGAGTGCTGGCCTGCGGCCTTTTTTGTTTCGGCCTGCGCTGGCTTTATTGATTGCGTACCGTCGCGGGTATCGTTGCGATTTGACAAGCCCTCCGCGCCGCCCCAATTTCTTCCCATGAGCACGAGATTGGCGGGCGCTTTTCTATTCCTGGCCTGGTTGGGGCTGGGATCCCTCGCGGCCGCGGATCCTCCGTCCCAACCCAAACTCATCGGATTGGCCCATTCGGCGGATGGCCAGCCGCTGGCCATGCTGGAGCTGGGCAGGGGAGAGAATGGGCATCCGCCGGAAAGGCTTGCCCTTCACGAAGGGGAGCGCCTGGGGAGTGTGGAAGTGTTAGCGATTGATCTCGTCAAGGCGCAGGTGATTTTGCGCATGGCTGGCAAGGAAATCACTTTGCCACTCGCAACGGGGACCACCAACGCGTCCCCGACGGCGCTGAGTTTGCGCCAGGCCGACTTGGAAACGGTCTTACGCCTGTACGCCGAGGCGGTCGGACGCACTGTATTGCAACATCCCAGACTGCCAGTTGTCTCCTTGAGTCTGGCTGCCCCCGCTACCAACCGATTGGACACGCTGCATGCCTTGGAAGCTCTGTTAAAAACCAATGAAATTGTCGTCCTGCCGGAAGGGGAGCATTTTGTCATGGTGGTGCCCAAGGCCTTGGCGATGCAGGCCACCAGGCAGCGGTCCCCGAAAAGCGGGGCGGCGGCGGAACGGTACGCGCGACGCGATACTGGAAAACCGCTGGAAATCGGGGCCGGTGAAATCAATTTCCTGAATACGGACTGGCGCCAGGTTGCGCAAGTCTACGCGGAGCTGCGCGGACGCACCCTGATTCCTCCCGGCCGTGAATTGCCGTCGGGGAAAATCGTGTTGCACACACAGACACCGCTGACGAAGGAGGAGGTGGTTTATGCGCTCGATATTCTTTTTCGGTGGCAGCGGATTGAGTTCGAGGATGTCGGGGACAAAGCCATCAAAGCCGTACTGGCAGGGACGGACAAGTGAGCGGGCAACCTGGAATAGCACCGATCCAGAGCTATTCGGAGGCCATCCAATACCTCTACGGCCTTCAAGCCCGGGGGGCGAAACTGGGCCTGGAGACAACGCGCCAGCTAGCGGCCTTGGCGGGCGATCCCCAGCATCGCCTGCGCTTCATTCATGTGGCGGGCACCAATGGCAAGGGTTCCGTTTGCGCCTTGCTGGAGAGCGTTTATCGGACAACAGGTTTGCGGGTGGGACTTTATACCTCGCCGCATTTGGTGGCGTTCGGAGAGCGCATCCAGATCGACCGGCAAATCATCCCCCCGGCGGACTTGGTGCGTTTGACCGCGGAAATGCCGTCCCTTATTGCCCTACTTCCCGCCGGCGTGCAACCGACCCTCTTTGAAGTGGTGACAGTTCTGGCGCTCCGCTATTTTGCGGAACAGCATTGTGATCTCGTGATCTGGGAGACGGGACTTGGCGGGCGGTTGGATGCCACCAACATTGTGACCCCGCTGGCCAGTGTCATTACCAATATCCAATTCGATCACCAAGTCTGGTTGGGCACTAGCTTGGAGCAGATCGCCCGCGAAAAGGGGGGCATCATCAAACCCGGTGTTCCCGTTATCACCGCAACGGAGGAAGCGGCCGCGCGCGCGGTATTGGAACAAATGGCCCGGGAACGGGGGGCTCCCTTTTTCACGATCCGCACCGATCAGGTCGAAGCGGCCCTGCCCGCCGGGCTGATTCTGCCCCTGGCGGGCGCGCATCAGCGATTGAATGCGGCCCTGGTTTGCGCTACTGTACAGGCGCTAGCGCCCGCGATCACCGTGAGCGAATCGATGTTGCGGACGGGTTTGGCTACGGCACGCTGGGCCGGCCGTCTCCAATTGGTGGAGCGGGGGCAAGGACGCCAGGTCTTATTGGATGGGGCGCATAATGCGGCGGGGGCCGCGACCTTGCGTTCCGCCATCATCGCGAATTATGATCGGCGGTTGCCGGGGCTGGTGCTTGGAATTTTGCAGGACAAAGATTTCGAGCCGATGTGTCGGCTGCTGGCCCCCCTGGCGGAACGGGTTTTTTTGGTGCCGGTGAACAGCCCGCGCAGGGCGCGGCCCGCCGATCTCGCGCCGTCCTGCCGGTTGGCCAATCCGACGGCAGAGATCGTTGAGTGTGGGGACCTCGCGGAAGCTTTGGACCGGACGGCGGCGCTCCCGCTGGTGCTGGTGGCTGGGTCGCTCCAGTTGGTCGGGGAAGCCCTGGAACAGTTGGGGGAATTCCCGCCCCCGCCAATCGGTGAACGCAATTTGAATGAATGGACTGCAACCCCAACCAAAAATGAAAAACCAATTGGCTGATTATCAGCGGAGCCGCTCGTGGCTTCCCCGCGCGGCGATGGCTCTGCTGCTGCTCTGGTTTAATGGCTGTATGACTGAACCGACCCACTCACCGACTTACTCGTCCGCGTCCACCAACGTCACGGAAGGGGTGCTTGCCCCTGCCTCCCGCGACCTGCCGGCGGTGGTGGCGGTCGTGCCCGTCCCGCGGGCGCCGGTCGCGCTTCCGCCGTTGGTGTACCCCATTACACGCCCGACCAACACCGTGGACAATTATCACGGCACCATGGTGGCGGATCCTTATCGCTGGTTGGAGGATGACAACGCCCCGGCCACCAAGGCCTGGGTGGAAGCCCAAAACCACCTCACCTTTGAGTACCTCCGGCGCATTCCGGCCCGCGAGCCCATCCGTCAGCGCCTGACGGAATTGTGGAATTACGAGCGCTTCGGCGTGCCGTTTCAGGAGGGGGGGCGCTATTTCCTTACCCGTAACGACGGACTCCAGAATCAGAGTGTCATTTACACCTTGGAAAATCTCGCGGCGGAACCCGTCCTGCTGCTGGATCCCAACCGGCTTTCCAAGGATGGCACGGTCGCCCTGGCCGGCTACCAGGCCAGTCCCGATGGTCGCCTGTTTGCCTATGGCCTGGCCCGCGGGGGCTCGGATTGGCAGGAATGGAAAGTGCGGGACGTTGCCACCGGCCGGGATTTGCCCGACTCCGTGAACTGGGTCAAATTCTCCAGCGCGGCCTGGACTCGGGACAGTCGGGGCTTTTTTTACAGCCGGTACGACCAGCCGGACGAAAACAGCGCCCTGACCGGAGTCAATTACTACCATAAATTGTATTACCACCGGTTGGGCGCGCGCCAGGCGGAGGATGCCTTGGTTTACGAACGCCAAGACCACAAGGAGTGGGGCTTCCAGGGCTCGGTTACGGACGACGGCCAATACCTAATCATTCAAGTCTCGGAGGGTACTGATACCCGCAACCGGGTCTTCTACCGGGACCTGGCGGCGACCAACAGCCCGGTCGTGGAATTGCTCAATGATTTTGACGCTTCCTACCAATTCATCGACAACGTTGGGCCGGTGTTTTACTTCCGGACCGATCTGAACGCCCCGCGCGGCCGGGTCGTGGCCATCGATGTGACCAAGCCCAACCGCGTGGATTGGCGGGAGATCATCCCGCCGACCGCCGACCGGCTGCAAGGGGTTACTCTGGTCAATGACCAACTCGTGCTCGATTACCTCCGGGATGCGCATTCCGAGATCCGCGTGTGCACCCGGGAAGGGGCGGTGGTTCGGTCGGTGGAGTTGCCTGGTCTGGGCAGCGCGGCGGGTTTTGGGGGCCGGCGGCGGGACACCGAAACCTTTTATTCTTTCACCAGTTTCACGATCCCCGCCACGATTTACCGGTACGACCTGACCACGGGCGTCAGCACGCTCTTCCGTCAGCCGAACGTGCCGTTCCGCCCGCTGGACTTTGAAACTCGCCAGGTGTTTTACCCCAGCAAGGATGGCACCCGCGTGCCGATGTTCATTACCACCCGGAAAGGGATGATCCTGGATGGCAACAACCCAACCTACCTTTATGGGTATGGCGGGTTCGACATCAGTCTGACGCCCGCGTTCAGTCCCGCCAATCTTAACTGGCTCGAAATGGGCGGCGTCTATGCGATGGCCAACCTGCGCGGGGGCGGTGAGTACGGCGAGGAATGGCACCAGGCCGGGATGCGGCATAACAAACAAAATGTTTTTGATGATTTTATCGCCGCCGGTGAATGGCTCGTGGCGAACCACTACACCCGTCCGGAAAAGCTGGCGATCGGCGGCGGTAGCAATGGCGGTTTGCTGGTAGGTGCCTGCCTGACGCAGCGGCCGGATTTGTTTGGGGCCGCCCTGCCCGCCGTGGGGGTGATGGACATGCTCCGGTTTCACAAGTTCACGATCGGCTGGGCCTGGACTTCCGACTACGGGTCCGCGGAGAATCCGGATGACTTTCCCGTGCTTTACGCCTATTCCCCCCTGCACCAACTCAAACCCGGCTCCAATTATCCGGCGACCTTGATCACGACCGGGGATCATGATGACCGCGTGGTGCCGGCGCACAGTTTCAAATTTGCCGCGACCATGCAGGCGGACCAGGATGGGCCCAAGCCGGTTTTGATCCGGATTGAGACCCGGGCGGGTCACGGGGCCGGCAAGCCCACGGGAAAATTGATCGAAGAAGCGGCGGACAAATGGGCTTTTCTGGTCCAGGAATTGCAAATCCCCCTCCTGCTCCCGGCCGCCCCGCCGGTTAAACCGCATTCCTCCGCCAGCGGAGCCCGGCACGCCGGTGCGCCGGAACACCAACAGACTGAACCCACCCCGCCGCCGGCGCGAAACCGGGTTTTTTGACGAACCGTCCGGCGGGGCTGCCCGTCGGACGGTTAACCCGATGAATTCCTTCCCCAAAATCCGCGCGCTGACGCTGGATGTCGGCGGCACTTTGATCCGTCCCTGGCCGTCCGTTGGCACCGTGTATGCCCGGGTGGCGGCCCGGCACGGGTTGGTGGTGGACCCCGGAATGCTACACCAGCATTTTGCTGCCGCCTGGCGTCAGGCCGGCGAGTTCCATTATTCCCGGGAAGAATGGGCTCGGTTGGTGGATTTCACTTTTACCGCCTGCGGGGCGCCGCCCGTGGGGGAGAGTTTGTTCGCGGAAATCTACGACGAGTTCCGGGAACCCCGGGTGTGGCAGGTTTTCGACGACACCCGGCCCGCGTTGGAGGCGTTGTCCGCTGCCGGTTTTTCCCTGGGAGTAATCTCCAACTGGGATGACCGTCTGCGGCCGCTGTTGGAGCGGTTGGGCTTGGACAAATATTTCGAAACCCTGGTCATTTCTTGTGAAGTGGGCTTCACCAAGCCCTCCCCGGTCATTTTCGCCCATGCCGCCCGGATGCTGGGGGTGCCCCCCGGACAAATTCTCCACGTGGGTGACTGCGCCACCCGGGACGTCGCCGGAGCCAGGAATGCTGGATTTCAGGCCGTGCACCTGGCGCGTTCGGGGCACGATGCCAGTCCGGCGGGCATTCCGACCCTCGGGGAATTGGCCGGGTTGCTGGGGCACTGACAACCGGACAATGGCCGGGTTCCAGCAGTGATCTAATAAGCATGGATTACCCGGAACCAAGGCCGGCTTATAAATTGATAAGATGGATTGACGCCGCGCCCGGGCATCATTAGATTCGCTCACGTTTGGCGGATTTAGTGAGTTAAATAAGGCCGGTTAAGCCGGGTTCTGATGAACATAAACAAGCTATTTAAGTCCTCGGTGGGCCGGAAGTTCATCATGGCGATCACAGGCATGGCAATGTTCCTGTTCGTGGTCGCACACATGGTGGGCAACTTGCAGATCTTCCTCGGTGCCGAGGAAATCAATCGCTATGGCGCATTCCTGCAGGGGAATGTCGAACTGCTCTGGCCGGCCCGGATCGGGCTGCTGGTCATCATCTCGTTGCACATTTGGTCGGCCGTGCGGTTGACCGCCGAAAACCGTGCCGCCCGGCCCCAGCCCTACGCGCGGCATGAACTGGTGGTCGCGAGCTACGCTTCCCGCACGATGATGATGAGCGGTCTGATCATCTTCGCTTTCATCATTTTTCATCTTTTGCATTACACCGTCCAGGTTCAGGCCGTCAACTTCACGGGGCAGGATTTCAAGGGTCTGGAGGATGCGCAGCACCGGCATGATGTCTTCAAGATGATCATTCTGGGCTTTCGCAACCCCGTGGTGTCGCTCTTCTACATTGTGGCCATGAGCTTGTTGTTTCTGCATTTGAGCCATGGGGTGGGCGCGATGTTCCAATCCTTGGGCTGGCGCAATCCGGCCTATGCGCCGCTCATCGCCCGGTTTGCCGTGGCGGCCACCTGGCTGGTCTTCCTGGGTTATATTTCCATCCCGATCGCCGTCCTGTTGTTCGGCTACGGGAGCCAATACGTGGGGTTGTCGAAATGAATCTAGATTCAAAAATTCCCGCGGGTCCCCTGGCCGCCAAATGGGACAAGCACAAGTTCGACATGAAGCTGGTCAATCCGGCGAACAAACGGAAGTTCGACGTGATTGTGGTGGGCAGCGGGCTGGCCGGGGCTTCCGCCGCGGCGACCATGGCCGAACTCGGCTACCGGGTGAAGTGCTTCTGCTTTCAGGATTCCCCCCGGCGGGCCCATAGCATTGCCGCCCAGGGCGGCATCAATGCGGCCAAGAGTTATCAGAACGACGGCGACAGCGTTTACCGCCTGTTCTACGACACCATCAAGGGTGGTGATTTCCGCGCCCGGGAAGCCAATGTTTACCGGCTGGCGCAGGTCAGCGTTAACATCATCGACCAGTGTGTCGCCCAGGGGGTTCCCTTTGCCCGCGAGTACGGCGGGCTGTTGTCCAACCGCTCCTTCGGCGGCGCCCAGGTCTCCCGCACTTTTTACGCCCGCGGCCAGACCGGCCAGCAATTGCTGCTGGGCGCCTACCAGGCCCTTTCCCGCCAGATCGGCCATGGGGCGGTGAAGATGTTCCCCCGCACCGAGATGGTGGATGTGGTGGTCATCGACGGCCTGGCTAAGGGTATTGTGGCCCGCGACCTGGTCACCGGTGAGCTTTCCACCCACGCCGCGGATGCCGTGGTACTGGCGACCGGCGGTTACGGCAATGTTTTCTTCCTTTCCACCAATGCCAAGGGCTGCAATGTCACTGCCACTTGGCGCGCTTACAAAAAGGGCGCGGTGTTCGCGAACCCCTGCTACACGCAGATTCACCCGACTTGCATCCCGGTCAGCGGCGATCATCAATCCAAGCTGACGTTGATGTCCGAATCCCTGCGCAATGACGGCCGCGTCTGGGTGCCTAAACAGAAGGGCGATAAGCGGTCGAGCGATCAGGTTCCGGAAGCGGATCGCGATTATTTCTTGGAACGGAAATACCCGAGTTTCGGCAATCTGGCGCCGCGGGATATTTCCTCTCGCGCCGCGAAGGAAGTCTGCGACGAGGGCCGCGGCGTGGGTCCCGGTGGGCTGGGTGTTTATCTGGATTTTGCGGACGCCATCAAACGCCTGGGCGAGGACACCGTGCGCGAACGGTATGGCAACCTGTTCGACATGTACGAGAAGATCACGGGGGAAAACGCCTACCGGGCGCCCATGCGGATCTATCCCGCCGTGCATTACACCATGGGCGGCAGCTGGGTGGACTACAATCTGATGAGTTCCCTCCCCGGAATGTTTGTTATCGGGGAAGCCAATTTCTCGGATCACGGCGCCAACCGGCTCGGGGCCAGCGCCCTGATGCAGGGCTTGGCGGATGGCTACTTCATCCTGCCTTACACCATCGGCAATTATTTCGCTTCCACCAAGCAGTCCAAACCGAACGTCAATCATCCGGAGTTCAAGAAAGCCTTGGAATCGGCGCAGGCGATGACCAAGAAGTTGCTTTCCATCCAGGGCAAGCGGACCGTGACGTCGTTTCACCGCGAGCTCGGCAAGGTGATGTGGGAAAAGTGCGGCATGGCCCGCACCGCCCAGAGCTTGCAGGAGGCGCTCAAGCGCATCCCCGAATTGCGCGAGGAATTCTGGCAGAACGTCAAGGTCACCGGCGAAAACAACTCACTCAACCAGGACTTGGAAGCGGCCGGTCGCGTGGCCGATTTTCTCGAATTTGGCGAATTGCTCTGCCGCGATGCCCTCATGCGCGAAGAATCGTGCGGTGGCCATTTCCGCGTGGAACATCAACATCCTGATGGCGAAGCCAAACGGGATGACGATAACTTCGCCTTCGTGGGCGCCTGGGAATACCAGGGACCCGACAAGACCCCGCTCCTGAACAAGGAACCGCTCGTGTACGATGAAGTGCACATGAGCACCCGGAGTTATAAATGACCTTCCGGACCTCCCCCTCAACCCGGCCGGCGATCACGGTCTGATTTCCGATCTCATGAATCTTACTCTCAAAGTTTGGCGGCAGCAAGACGCGCAGCAACCGGGGCGGATGGTGGATTATCCCGTGGCTGGCATCATCCCGGACATGTCCTTCCTTGAGATGCTGGACGTGGTCAACGAGGGCTTGATTGCCAAGGGCGAGGAACCCATTGCCTTCGATTCCGATTGCCGCGAAGGCATCTGTGGCACCTGTTCCCTCGTCATCAATGGCCGCGCCCACGGGGGCCAGAAGGGGACCACGGCCTGCCAGTTGCACATGCGCCATTTTCAGGACGGCGACACCATCACCGTGGAACCCTGGCGCGCCCGCGCCTTTCCCGTGCTGCGGGATCTGGTGACCGACCGCGGGGCCTTCGATCGCATCATTCAGGCCGGCGGCTTCGTCTCTGTAAACACGGGGGGGACTCCCGATGCGAATGCGCTGCCGATTGCCAAGGTGGACAGCGATCTGGCCATGGATGCCGCCGCCTGCATCGGCTGCGGGGCCTGTGTGGCCGCCTGCAAAAATGCCTCCGCCATGCTGTTCGTCGCCGCCAAGGTTTCCCATTTGAGCCTCCTGCCGCAGGGTCAGGTGGAACGGGAGCGCCGGGTCAGCGCGATGGTCGCGCAAATGGACGCCGAAGGCTTTGGCAATTGCACCGTCACCGGGTCTTGTGAGGCGGCTTGCCCGAAGGAAATCAGCCTGAATTTCATCGCGCGCCTGAATCGCGAATACGGGGTTGCCCTCCTTAAGGGCGTAAACTGACTGAGGGGGCGGCCGGTCAACCGGTCGCCAGCACTTCCACGAGGTAGCGCAATTCACCGCTGATGTCGGTTCCGGCCGGAATGGTCTGGGCCACCTCTTCCCGGAGGATTTCCCGGAATCGTTTCCGCAGCCGGTGAATGGCCACCTTGACCGCCCCCTCGCTGAGCCGCAATTCCCGGGCCGCCTCGCTTTGGGATAGCGCGAGCGCATCCCCGACCAACCAGGGTTTCAACCGATTGAACTGGGTGGACTTGTCGTCTGCGGCCATTTCCTCCGCCAGCCGGGTCAAAGCCCGGTCCATCAGGGTGAACGCCCACTGGCGGTCAAAGTAGCTGTCCGGCACCATCGCGGTGACATCGGCGATTTCACCGCATCCGGTCACTTCCGTATCCCCCGGTCCCGGCAGTGGCAGGGTGGTCGTGCCGCCCCCCCGTTTCAAGGCCCCCTCCCGCTGCCGCTGATCCGCCAGGAAATGTTTGACCGCCCCCAGCAGATACGAACGGAACCGCCCCTGTGCCGGGTCCGCGTGGGCGAGACTGTCACCCGCCAGCATCCGGGCGAAGAATTCCTGCGTCAATTCCCGCGCGATGTCCTCGCTGCGTCCTTCACAACACAGGAAGCGAAACACTGGACTCCAATAGGCCGCGCACAATTCCCCGAGGGCGGCGCGGGCGGCCGGTGACGCCCCACGGGCTTCCAGGACGCAACTCCACCGGGTGGTGACAAACGCACCGCCGCGGGCTGCCGGTGGAGTTGCGGGATGGCTCATCGCGGTAGGGGCGTGACTGTGTTGGTGCCGGCCGGTGGAAATTGTTGGCTGGCGATCTCGGCATCCGCCACTGCGGTTTTAGCGGAGTAGAGCTCGCTGGCGGACACTTTGCCGTTGTCAAATAGGCGTTGCATGATGGCCAGAATGCTGTTGGCGTAAGTCAGGCGGGCCGCGGCAACCGCGGCAGCATCTCCCCGCACCTCGGCTTCCGCCACCGCGAGGTCGCGCTCAGCGCCTAGAATTTCCTGCCCCCGGGGCGCCACTAGGCCCACTTCTGCCTGTTTGCGCAGCATTTCCAATTGTTCCCCCGCGAGTTGCCGTTTGCGGGCCGATGGACTCGGACCGGAAGGGCCCGCCGGCAACACGGCCGGCAATTTGGCGTTGGGGGCGGGCAGGGGGTTGGGCAGACCGCCATCTGCAGCCTCGGGCAGCGACGAGTCGATCGCTGGTGGCAAGGGGTGCTGGCGGAACGCCACAATGGGGACGATCAGTCCGATCACGATCAGCAGTCCCGGTAACACCACCAACCCGATCACCGACCAAAAGACCCGGCGCGGCCAGGGATTCCAGGCCGCCCGCGGCTGGGCTTGTGCCGCCCCGGGTCGGGACTGCCGGTAGCCTAAAACGAGGGCGGCGCCGGCGACCATGGGCACGAGCGCGACGATCAGTCCGCCGAAGGAACGGACCCCGCCTTTCATCAAGATGGGTGCCAGGATTGCGGCGATCACCGCCGCCACGGGCAGAACGACCAAGCCGAGTAACAGCCAGAACAATCGGTGCGGCCAGGGATTGGGAGCGGCGTCCGAAACCGCGCGCGAGCCGCCCGCACCCGGGGGTTGTGCCTGGCTCAGTCCCTCCACATCCGTGCGCACCTCCCCGGCGCTTTGTTGCCGCAATTCCCGTTCCTTGGCAAGCGCCCGGAAAACGATGGCATCCACACGGGCGTCGAGGTCGGCTTTGGCGGAAGGCGCCGCAAATCGTCCCAATGGCAGCTCGCCCGTCAGCAATTCATAGAAGACCACCCCCAACGAGTAAATGTCCGCCCGATGATCGACCGAGCCCGGGTTCTCGACTTGTTCAGGCGCCATATAGTGTGGGGTGCCGAGCCGCGAGCCTGTCTGGGTCAGTGTCAGTTCCGCGTGGGTATCGCCCGGTTCCCGCAAAAGCTTGGCAATGCCAAAGTCCGCCAGCTTTACCGTGCCCTGCGTGTCCAGCAGGATGTTTTCCGGCTTGATATCGCGGTGGAGCACCCCCTGCTCATGCGCATATTGCAATGCGCCGCAGATGGCGGGGACGATGGCGAGCGCCTCTTTCGGGGAAAACCGGCCGGCCTGCATGGCCTGCCGCAGATTGACGCCATCCACATACTCCAGCAGCAGGTAGCAAAACCCGCCGGATTGGCCGAACTCATAAACATTCACAATGTTCGGATGATGGAGTCGGGCGAGGCAGCGGGCTTCCCGCTGGAACCGTTCGGCGAACGCCGGATCCGCTCCCAGCGATTGCGGCAGCAGTTTGAGGGCGACCAGGCGACCCAATTGCGGCTGCCTGGCTTTGTAAACGACTCCCATGCCGCCGAAACCGAGCAGTTCGAGAATTTCCAGTGTCGGAAAAGCGGCGGCGACTACCTCCAGGGCCGGTGCCACCAGGCGCCCGCCGGCGGGGGATCCGCCTTCGGTGGGCGTCGCGGCCCGGGCCAGGACACAACGGGGGCACAAACCTTGCGGGGCGTCCCCGGGGATGGGGGTACCGCACTGCGGGCACGGATTTAAATTCAGTTGCGTATTCATATACCCGCTTCCTGAGTGGTCGGACGCCCGTGGTTACCAAAAAAATGCACTCCGGATGTCGCTATTATGCGACCGCCGCGCCGCGCCGTCCAGTCAGCCGAATTCCCGTTGAACCGCTGGCGGCCGGTTTGTATGGTCACCCCCATGACTGCGCCGCCCGCCCCCGCTCCGCTGCCGCCCCTGGCGCGGCCACTGACGGAACTGCGCGGCGTCGGCCCGGAGCGCGCGGCGCAATTGGCGCGGCTGGAGCTCTTCACCGTGGCGGACTTGCTCCGGCACCGCCCCCGGCGGCATGAAGATCGGCGGCATTTTTGCACCATCGCCGAGTTGCGCCTGCAGGAAGCGGCCACGACCCGCGGCCGGATAGTTGCCATGGGGACCAAGACCTTCAAGCAAGGCAGCCAATCGGTGTTTGAAATCATCCTCGACGATGGCACCGCGCGACTGCATTGCCGCTGGTGGAACGTGCCGTACATGCGCAATTACTTCCGCATGGATGACGAAGTCTTTGTCTTCGGCACACCCAAGGCGTTGAAACCCCGCACCATTGATCATCCGGAGAGCGAAGTGATTGAGGGCGGCGAGGAAAGCTCCATTCACATCAATCGGATTGCCCCCGTCTATCCTTTGACCGAGGGCCTTCCCCAGCGCTTCCTGCGGGCGCTGGTTTGGCGGGCGCTGTTGGAGTTTGGCCCCCTGGTTCCCGACCCCTGGCCGGATTTGGCGCGCGTCGCCGGGACGCCCTGGCCCACCCTGGCGGAAGCCTTGCAAAAATTGCATTTTCCGGAAGTTCCCGCGGACATCGAAACCGGCCGGCGCCGCTTGGCGCTGGATGAATTCATCGAATTGCAGCGGGACATTCTGGCCCGGCGGAGACGCTTTGAAGCCAAGGCGCGGGGTTTGCCGTGTGCCGGGGACAATCGGTGGATGAAACCCTTCCTGGCCGGGTTGGGCTTCGGTTTGACGAATGCCCAAACCCGCGTCCTCCGCGAATTGCAGCAGGACTTGGGCGGGGCCTATCCCATGCGCCGCTTGCTGCAGGGCGACGTCGGCTCGGGCAAGACGGTCGTGGCGGGCGGGGCCATTCTCATGGCGCTCGAAAGCGGCTACAACGCCGCGCTGATGGCCCCCACGGAGATTCTGGCGGAACAACATTTTCGGACTTTTGCCAGGTGGTTCGAACCCCTGGGCCTGACTGTGAAACTGCGGACCGGCGCGCGTAAGACGGATGACGATCCCCTGCTGGCCAACGGGGCCACGCTTACCGTCGGCACTCATGCCTTGATTGAGGCCGGTTATGCCCCGCAGCGCCTGGGCTTGGTCATTATTGACGAGCAGCACAAATTCGGAGTCAGTCAGCGCGAGGAATTGTTGCGCAAGGGCAATTACCCGCATTTGCTGGTGATGACGGCAACCCCCATTCCCCGGACGCTGGGATTGACGCTCTACGGGGAGCTGGATTGGTCAGTCTTGGATGAGTTACCCCGTGGCCGGGGGGTGATCAAGACGTTTGCACGAACCGCGGAGCGGTTACCGAAAGTCTGGGATTTTCTCCGCGAAAAGCTCACCGAAGGGCGGCAGGCCTACATCGTCCACCCCCGCGTGGAGGACACGGGCAAGGGCTTGAAAGCCGTGACGAAGGAATTCGCCAGTTTGCAATCCTTGCTGGCCCCCCACGCGGTGGGTTTGTTGCACGGCCGGCTGAAGAGTGGGGAAAAGGAAGGGGTCATGGCGGCCTTCCGGGACGGCACGGTGAAGGCGCTGCTGGCCACCCCTTTGATCGAAGTGGGCCTCGATGTGCCCAACGCCACGGTGATGGTGATCGAGAATGCCGACCAATTTGGGCTGGCCCAGTTGCATCAATTGCGCGGCCGCATCGGCCGCGGCGCGCACGATTCCTGGTGCATCCTGGTGGCGGGAGTGGACAACGCGGCCGGCCGGGCCAAATTGAAAATACTCGAGGAATCCGGCGACGGATTCCGGATTGCGGAGGAGGATTTGAAATTGCGGGGACCGGGAGAGTTACTGGGCCAGCTCCAGAGTGGCGCGCCCGACTTCCGATTTGGGAATCTGGCGGAGGATGGTGAATTGGTGCGCCTGGCCCGGGAACTGGCGGTCAAATTGGTCCCGCCGCCCGGGGGTACAGCGTAAAATCTTAATTTTCGCTTGTGTTGAACTAATGACTGAGATATCAGTCACAACACATGAAAAAATTATCCCTTTTTGGTTTGTTGGCCGTTCTGAGTGCTTCGATGCTCACGGGTTGTGGCGATAGCGGCTCGACGACGACTCCGACTCCTCCTTCCACGAACACTCCTGCTCCGGCCGCTCCCGCCGCCCCCGCTGCTCCGGCGAACAAGTAATCACCGGTCCCCTGTTGTTAGGCGGGGTTGGGATACGGGACCGCGACGGTCAAGTAATTGGCCGTCAGCGGGTTATTTCTCGCTCTTACGCCGGATAACCCGCTTAGTGCTCCCGCTTCGTTCGGCTTTCGGCGGCGGGTTTGATTCCCGGCTGCCCTTACCTGCAACCGCCCGGCGGTGGTCAATGAGCGTCTTCTCTTAGAGCAACTTGGCCTGCAATTCTTCGCGGACCAGGTCTTCCCCCAGTCCCTGGGCCCTTACTCCGCGACGTTCCATGATGTGTTTGTCCACCAGTGGATCATAGGGCACCGGATAATTGCCGTCGTAACAAGCCATACAGAAGCCTTCCCGGGGGAGCCCGGTGGCCTTCACCATTCCGTCGATCGAGAGATAGGTCAGGGAATCCGCGCTGAGATAATCCCGGATTTGCTCAATCGTGTGCGAAACCGCCAGCAGTTTGCTGCGGTCGGGAAAGTCGATCCCATAGACACACGGGTTCATGTGCGGCGGGCAACTGACCATGACATGAACTTCCTTGGCCCCGGCATCCTTGAGATGCTTGACGCGGGATTTGCTGGTGGTGCCCCGGACAATCGAATCATCCACCACGATGACGCGTTTCCCCTCCACGAGCTCCCGGATCAGGTTCAACTTCACGCGGACATCGAAATCCCGGATGCGCTGGGACGGTTGCAGAAAGCTGCGGCCCACATAGTGATTGCGCACGAACGCCATTTCAAAAGGAATCCCCGTCTCCAGGGAGTAGCCCAGGGCGGCGCAATTGCCGCTGTCCGGTACCGGAATCACGAGGTCGGCCTCAATCCGGTTTTCCCGTGCCAGTTGGCGGCCCATTTCCACGCGGACTTTGTAAACATTGCGGTTGGCAATGGTGCTGTCCGGGCGGGCGAAATAGACGTACTCGAAAATGCAGAAAGCGCGGCGTTGGTGGTCCGGGAAGGCCTTGATGCTGCGCAATCCGTTTTTGTCGATGATGACAATCTCCCCTGGTTCGACATCCCGCACGAATTCGGCCTGGATGAGGTCGAACGCGCAGGTTTCACTCGCGAGAACCCAGGCGTCGTCCAACCGGCCAATGGAGAGCGGGCGAAATCCGTGCGGATCCCGCACCCCGATCAACTCCTGCTCTGTGAGAATGGCCAGCGAATACGCGCCCTCAATGCGGCGGCAGGTGGCGATGAGATTGTTTTCATGCCCCCCCAGCGTGGGCTGGGCCAGCAGGTTGAGAATGATCTCGCTGTCCACGGTGGTCTGGAACATCAGCCCCTGGGCTTCCAGATCATCCCGCACCTGGGCGGCGTTGGTCAGATTGCCATTGTGCGCAATGGCGATCTGGCCGCGGCGGCAATTCCCGGTGAGGGGTTGCGCGTTGCGCAGGTGGGAGGAACCGGTCGTGGAATAGCGGGTGTGCCCGATGGCGCGCTCGCCCGTCAGCGGCGCCATGACTTCCGGTTTGAAGATGGCCGAAACCAGCCCCATCCCCCGGTGCTCGTGAAACTGGCCGTTGTCGCAGGTGACAATGCCGGCGCTTTCCTGGCCGCGATGTTGCAACGCGTACAGCCCGTAATAAGTAAGCTTCGCGGCCTCGGGATGGCCAAAAATGCCGAAGACACCGCAATAATGTTTGGGGTAGATCTGCATGTTCAAGGGGCGTTAATCGGCGCTCATCGCCCGGGCAATGGCGTTCCACCAGGAGTCGTGCAAGGAGCGCGTTTCACTGGTAACACTGCCTTGAGTCGTCTTGATTTGCAATGCCGATCCGCCCACCGTCCCCAGTCGGTAGGCCGGTACTCCGAGTGTCTTCGCCTGCGCCAGCACTTTGGCCGCCTGCAGGGGCGCCACGGAAATCACCACCCGACCCTGCGTTTCGCCAAACAACAGCGCATCCTGACGGACGTCCGCAAACGCTGTCAGGTCGATGTCTGCCCCGATCAAGCCGGGCGTTTCCCGCGCAATCGGACGCGAAATGCAGGACTCGGCCAGCGCCACCGCCAGGCCGCCGTCACTGCAATCGTGCGCGCTCTTCACGACGCCGGAATGAATCAGGGCGATGAGGGCGAGATGCAGATTCGCTTCCGTTTCCAGATTGCACCGCGGCGGCGTGCCGGTTTTCAAACCGTGGACGCGTTGGAGATAGGCGGATCCGCCTAGACCCAACAAGGGGTCGGTCCGGTCCACCGGTTCTCCCAACAGCAGGATGGCATCCCCTTCGTCCTTGAACCACTGCGTCGTGATGTGCTCGGGCTTTTCCACCAGGCCGACCATGGCCACGGTTGGCGTCGGATCGATGGGTCCGCCTGGATTTTGATTGTACAGGCTGACATTCCCGCCCGTGACCGGGGCGTTGAATGCGCGGCAGGCTTCTGCCAGGCCCCGGATGGATTCCCGCAATTGCCAGAAAATCTCCGGGTTGTGCGGGTTGCCGTAATTGAGATTGTCGGTCGAACCCAGGGGCACCGCGCCGGCGCAGGCGAGGTTGCGGGCGACTTCGGCCACCACGGTCTTGGCGCCCTCGTACGGATCCAGGTAAACGTAAACCGCGTTGCAATCCACCTTGAGCGCGAGGTATTTATCGGGCCGCGGGGTCGCCTGGTCCGCTTCCGTGGGCAGGGAGTCTGCCTTGATTCGAATGACCGCGGCGTCCGATCCCGGGCAAACCACCGAGCCGTCGCGCACCATGTGGTCATACTGCCGGTACACCCAGTTCTTGGATGCAATCGTTGGCCACGCCAGCAGGGTGTTCAGATTACCCGCCGGGTCCTGGGTATCCGCCACGCCCGCCAGGGTGAAGGCGCGCACGGCTTGCAAATAAGCTGGTTCCGTGGCTTCCCGCTGATAGACCGGCGCCTCGTCCGCCAGTTTTCGGGCCACAATCTCGGCCACCACAACGCCGTGGTTTTTCACCACCATGCGTTCCGTGTCGGTCACGGTGCCGATCTCCGCCCAGGGCAGGTCCCATTTGTCGAAAATGCGCTTCACCTCGGCTTCGCGACCCTGATGAACAATGATCAGCATGCGCTCCTGCGATTCGCTGAGCATGATCTCATAAGGCGTCATGTTCGGCGCCCGCTGGGGCACCTTGGCCAGATCGATTTCGATCCCCGTGCCCGCCCGGGCTGCCGTCTCACAGGTGGAGCAAGTCAAACCCGCCGCTCCCATGTCCTGAATCCCGGCAACTGCGCCGGTGGCCAGCAACTCCAGACAGGCTTCCATGACGAGCTTTTCCATGAACGGATCGCCCACCTGCACCGCGCCCCGCTGTTGCTCGGCGGATTCCTCGGTCAGATCCTGGGAGGCAAACGCCGCCCCGGCCAGGCCGTCGCGCCCGGTGGCGGGGCCCACATAAAACACCGGATTACCAATTCCCTTGGCGGCGCCGCGGGCGATTTGTTCATGCCGCAACACGCCCAGGCAGAACGCATTCACGAGCGGATTGCCCTCGTAGGATTCGTCGAAATAAACCTCGCCCGCGATGGTCGGAATGCCAAAGCAATTGCCGTAATGCGCAATGCCGGCGACCACGCCGGTGAACAAACGGCGATTCTTCGCCACCGCCGCCGTGGCTGGAGCGGCCGGGGCGCCTTCCCGGGCGGTGATCGGACCAAACCGCAGGGAATTCACGGCGCAAACCGGACGGGCACCCATCGTGAAAATATCGCGAATGATGCCGCCCACACCCGTGGCCGCGCCCTGGAAGGGTTCCACGGCGCTCGGGTGGTTGTGCGACTCGATCTTGAAAGCGATGGCCAACCCGTCGCCAATATCAATAATGCCGGCATTTTCCTCCCCCGCGCCCACGAGAATTTTGGGCGATTTTGTCGGGAAGGTCTTCAACAGCGGGCGGCTGTTCTTGTAGGAGCAATGCTCGCTCCACATCACGGAAAAGATGCCCAGTTCCGTGTAATTGGGCTCGCGGCCGAGAATGCCGCGGATGCGGTCAAATTCCTCCGGCGTCAGGCCGTGTTGTTTGGTGAGGGCGGGGGTAATGACGGGGTCAGGCATCGGGATGGGGGTTCGCGGGTGAATTCAGGGGGCGCCGGGCCGGGGGCGTCAGGCGGCTTGGGCCAGCGATTTGGTCGTTATGGCGTGGACCAGGCTCGCGAAAATGAGCCGGCCATCGGAACTGCCCAGGAGGTCCTCGGCCGCGCGTTCCGGATGCGGCATGAGTCCGGCCACATTCCGCCGCTCGTTGCACACCCCGGCGATGTTCTCCAGCGAACCGTTCGGGTTGGCGGCGTCAGTGGGCTGGCCGGCGGCATCCACGTACTGCCAGAGAATCCGGTTTTGGGCCTTCAGCGTGGCGATGGTCTCGGCATCGGCAAAATAGCAGCCTTCCCCGTGCGCGATGGGCACCCGGAGCAGTTTGCCGTCTGGCACCTGGTTCGTGAACGCGGAATCCGGCGTCAGGGTCTTGAGAAAAACGTGTTCGCACCGGAATTGGAGGGAGCGATTGCGAATCAAGGCACCCGGCAGGAGTCCGGCTTCGCACAGAATCTGAAAACCGTTGCAAATCCCCAACACCGGCCCGCCATTTGCCGCAAAGGCTTGGACCGCCTGCATCACCGGGCTGAACCGGGCGATGGCTCCGGTCCGGAGATAATCCCCGTAGCTGAAACCGCCGGGAACGATGACCGCGTCCGCCCCGCCCAGGGAGGTTTCCTTGTGCCACAGGAGCCGCGCCGAATGCCCGAGCACATTCCGGAGCACATGGACCGCATCCTGGTCGCAATTCGAGGCCGGGAACTGGAGGACGGCGAAGTTCATTCGATTTGAAATTTGTAATCCTCAATCACCGGATTGCTCAAAAACTTGTGGCAGGCCTCGTCGATTTGCTTCCGGACCGTCTCCAGGTCGCCGGTGACCTCGATTTCGAGGTACTTGCCGACGTGGACCGCGCCGATGCCCTGATAGCCCATATGCTCCAAGGCGGTCTGGACGGTCTTGCCCTGCGGGTCAAGCACCGCCTTTTTGGGCGTGATGATGATTTTTGCTTTCATGTCGTTACGAAAACTGCCAGCGAACCATTTCCCAGGATGTTGGGGAAAGCCAGCCCCCGAGGCGAGGAATTTTTTGCCCCCCTGGTTTGGAGTTCCGCCTTCCCTGGCCCCCGACCTGCCGTCCGCAGCTGTCTCAGCGATGGATGGAGCTTTCGAGCCCGGGGGGGCGCCTGCCTTGCGTTTCCATCGCATCGATCCCTGTAGAAACGAGCTCAGTTCGGCTGGGCGCCTTGCCAGGATCATAAATTCTGGCAAAGATTACGTATGACTGCGGTGGTCACAAAAGCTGGTCAATTACCTTTGCCGGCCGAGCTGAGCCAACAGTTGGGGTTGCTTCCCGGTCAAACACTCGAAATCTGTGTTGAAGGTGGTCGGTTGGTTGTGTGGAAAAAATCCCCGCAGGATCCGTTTGAGAAGTGGTGTGGTCGAGGGCATTTGCCGGTGGGAAGCGAGACCGATGGCTACCTTCGTTTAATCCGCGATGGTGACAGCCATTGACACCTCCGTTTTGCTCGACGTCCGTTGAATGACGTTCGGTACGCCAGAAATTCCTCCAACGCTTTACAGCAGGCTGGAAACCAAGGCGATTTGGTGATCTGTGATGTGGCCCTTGCAAAATTGGTTCCGGTCCTCCCCAAAGAAGCGCTTGGTCAATTCATGGTCGATTGGAGAATCGTTTTTTCCCCCTGTTCCCGGGATGTCGCTGAACTCGCGGGTGAAATGTTCCGTCTCTATCTTGATCGGGGTGGAAGGAGGGGGCGCATTGTGCCGGATTTTATGATTGCCGCCCACGCGCAAAAAATTGCCAATCGGTTGCTGGCGTGGGATCGCGGTTATTACCGTGATTATTTTCTCGATCTCAATATTTGGGATCCGTCCGTGAACCGAAAGTAAAGTCCAGCCGCCACCTCCGACCCCTCCCCCGGAACTGGCTGTAACCTCCCTCTCGCAAAAGAACCCCGGAAGCAGCAGGTTGGCCTGCCGCTTCCGGGACGTTGCCAATTCGCCTTACTGAACTTGATAGGTAATCACCACGTTGCCGCCCACCTTGGCGATCCCCGTGATCTTCGTCGCGCGCGGCCCATCGAGCCGGTAGAATTTTTGTGACCCGGAAATCGGCACCGTGAACGTGCCGCCGGTGAGGGTCTGATTGATCACGTCACCCGTACTGCCGCACTGGAGGTCTGCCAGCGCAGGGCTGTGAACCGCCGTGGCATCCGCCGCATAAGGTCCCTTCACGGTCGCCGCGGATTCGCATACGAGCGGGTACCAGGCGCGGACGACATTGGGGGGATCGTTCGGATCGTTGAGCATCACTTCGGTAAGGTCATCCAAATTAACGCTGGTCACGTTCAGCACGGCGCCGCCGCCCGCCTGCTCCCAGATGCACCGGAAGGGATACAATCCCGGGGCTTCCACCACGAAATCGAAGGTGGTGTTGGCCGTGTTGCCCGGGGCTTCCCAAAGAATGGTGCCACTGGGATCCTCCAGTCGGCGGCCGGAATAAAATCCCGCCCGGTCATCCGTCTGGACATGAAACCGGTGCACCCCGGCGCTGAGTTCCAGGTAAGTAAGCGATTCGACCGCGATGTTTTTGATTTCCGTGGCGTTGACACACAAGCCGGGGACGTTGTTCGGCGTCCCGTTCTGGTTCCAAGCCAGCACTTGAACGATACTGGTGGCGGTCAATTCATACGGAATCGTGGGGGGAATCGCCAGTTGCCGCAACGCCCGTGCCAGGCTGTTATCCAGGTTGACACCTCCGTTGGTTTGCACCGTCCGTGCGTCAAAGCCCCGCACTGTCAAGCTGCCGGGGGGCAGGGAATTGGCGGCCGCCAGGAAGGGATAGGCGGTGGTCCAGCTCCAGGTGTTGGTCTGCCAGGTGCTGGTGCCGTCCAAGTACGCCACCACGTTGGTATGGCGGCTCCCCGCCGGCAGGAGATTCGGAAGCACATAGCTCAGGGTCGCGCCCGAAAAGGGGCCATTATACCCGCCGGGATTGCCCGGGCGGTCGAGTTCCGGAACCACTGTCAGGTTCGGGTCCGCCGCGGAAATCGCAACGCCGTCCAACCACAATTGCAGCGAATTCGGATCCACAAAAGTGTCCCGGTCCAGGATCCCCACCTTGATCGTGGGATAGAGTTCCGGGGCGCGACCGCCGGGGGGCGGATACAGATCGACCACCGTTGTCAGTAATGCGCTCGCCGCCGGGGCTGTCGCGGCATAATTATCAAAGGTGGCGTCGCAACCCGTCGTGGACGGCGAGGTGCCGTCATAAAGCACCAAGCCGCCAAAGCCGCCGGACCACGTCGTGTCGGCCGTTACCACCGAAGCCAGTGGATTCCGCAGATCGTTCAATGAAAACACCTGCGCCAGGAACGTGCTGCCATCGTGACTGCTCACTTGCATCCGGTAGCGCTGTGTGGGATCCATGTGAAAGGGGTTGACGCGGCCGATTTCCGTCGGGCTTTCCGAGGAAATTTGGCTGACCCGGAGATGATCCTGGGGGCCATAGGTCACGGTATAGCCATCACTGGAACCGAGGCCGGGATTGGTCAGGTACCAAAACAATCCAAAATCCTGGTCGATGGTGTCATTCCACGAATTCACATCCACCCCGATCGCGAATCTTGCTCCGTAATTGACTTGCGCCCGGTACGTGGCCGCCCGGCCCGGACCGGCGGTCGGATAATACGGATTGGCCGGCACCTGGATCCGGTAGGCATGCCCATTCGTGGGGTCGGCCGGGAAACCGTAGTTGGGGCGGAGTCGTGGGTCCCCGAGTGTTCCGAGGTCCGAATGCGACCAAAGGGAATCGTTGCCGGCGTTGAAATTGTCGGTCTGCGCCCACAGTCCGGGCGCTAGCTGGAGGGAGCCAACAATCGAGATTTGAACGAGGGTTCGGCGAAAGATTACGCCGAGACGGAGTTTTGGCGGTAAGGCATTCATAGCGCGGTGGTTGATGGGTTTCTTATTGCCATTAAAACTATTGCTAAGTCAAGGAGAATTAATGCACTAGATTCGATTATCCATTATCGCGACGGAATCCGGCCGCAGCTGCTTACGACGCCGCGTCGGGCGGCGGCGGGTTCGGTCCGGTTCTCCCGCGTCGTCCGTCCGCAACCAGATTACTGCGCCGGAGCCAGCAGTGTTCGCAAGGTTGCCAGATCGGCCGCTTGGTGGGCAGGGTCAAAGTGGACGGAATTTTCCTCCGCCACCAATTCGCGACGACGCGCCTCCAGTTGCGCTGCTGCGCCCGGGTCGGTGGCCAGCAGGAAGACACTCACCGGACCGCACCGGGCCCGGATTGCCACGCGGCGGCTCCGGCATTCCATGAGCACGGGTGTCACGGAGTCCGCGGTTATCTGCCAAAGTGAATTGGCGGTTGCCAGATAGGCTGGAACCGGCCAGTTAAGGGTTGCTTCCCGTGGCGGGGCGAACCGGAAAACGTTTTCCACGGGGTCGGGTTCATAGGCCAGATCCAGCGCGAAGAGCAAGGCGCCGCGGGGACCGGCAATGACGGCGAGATCCCAGTCCGGTCGGCCGTCGCGCAGTTGGCGCTCATAATGGTAGGCGTCCCCCTCCAGGTAATAATCCTCCAACATGAGAATTTCCCGGTTCACGCGGGTGATCGGTTCAATCAGATCGGGGAATTTGACGAGGGATTTCAAGCTGAGGTTGAACCAGTAGAGCGAGGTAAGCCGGCTGCTCAGCACCTCATAGGCCTGCACCCGCAATTCCTCGGGGGTGGGGGCCGCGCGGCGCCGACCGCCGGAAGCTCCCCAGCCATCGTGTGGGCCCTGCGCCCAGCAGGCAATCGGAACGGGGCGATTCAGGTCGCGCAAACTACGGGCGAGATCACCCAGGGTTTCCAGCGGGGCTCCCCAGCGGAGGGTTCGACCGTCCCAACGATCGTATTTGGACCAGGCATCCGCCGCCGGCGCGATCACCCGATAAGCGTCAAAGTGGGGGAAATCGCTCAAACCGGCATACTCGCGCCAGATTCTTTCCTCGCTGTGGGTAACCGAGGTGGGCAAACGTGTGGCCTGATACGGAGCCAAAGCGCGCCATACCGCCATCGGGGCCACCGGCCGGCCGCCTCCATATTGCGGTTCCCCGAGAAACTCCACGGCATGAATCCGCGGCAGCACCTCCGCCGTGTCATATTCCGACAGGGGTTGGCAGCGATTCATGTACTTAAGCGGATAGCGGGAATAAAGTCCCGGGTTGTCGGTGTAGCCCGGCACGGCTTCATGCATCCCGGTGTTGATATGCATTCGCCGCAAAGTCTGGAGAAACGGCTCGCAGGTAAGCGTGCTGCGACCCGCCACATTGCTGTTCAGCCAGCCACCGCCGAGATCAAAGCTCTCCCGCTTGATGCGCAAGTGTGCCCAAAGGGTTACGGTTTCGCCCGCCCCGGTTTCAAGCCGCAATTCCAACGCCGCATAGGTCAGTGGCAATGGTCCCGTGATCACCCGCGCTCCGCCGCTGTCCCCCGCGGGAATGACCCCGTCTGCCGAAAACGACGCCAGGTTGGTCAGCCATGGTTGCGGAAACAAGGCCCGCCAGGAAGAATTTGTCGCCGGTAGCCAGAACCGGAGCGACCTCAGTCGCAGTGACAATTCGGTGCGATTGGCCACCTGAAAAACGACGCGGTTGGGCCGGAGGTTGGTGCCTTCACCTAAAAATGTGATGGCGGAAAGCCAGGCTCCCGGAGTGGTAATCGCGAACTCTTTGGTGGTGCCCGCCACCGTCAGGTCCGCCATCGTCCCCGTCCCCCAATTGGTCCGTTTGCCGTTGAACGACCACACGGTGAGGGCTCCGGGCGGCAAGTCCAGAGTGGCATTGGTATAGGCGGAGGGAAAGTCATGCCAGGCCCACTCGTCTCCGGCCAATAATTCGTCCGGCGTCTTGCCGCGGAGCGTTAGCGGAGTTGCTGCTGGAAGCGAAAGTGACGTCGCTCCTTCATTCAACAGGAATAACTGTACCCGGGCTCCCAGACTCCGATCCGGCTCGCGCCGGTAGCGCAGGGTGGTGGACTGGCTGTGGGGGATGACGCTAGTACCTCGCAACTCCAGCGGGAAAGGAGCGGCGAAAACGATCGGGAACCGGACCGCCAGGATCAGCAGGGTCGCGAGTGACGCCCGCGTTGCTTTGCCGCGCGTCCAGGCGGTGAAACCGAATTTAACCCGGCCACGAGAACGCCGGTTCATGGGGAAAAGCCCCGCGCCGACGCCGGCGGGAGGAAGGGCCGGATTGCACCCTGATCAAGATCAGGGTGCCGGTCGGCATCGCTGCGGAATTACTTCTTGCCGAGGATCGCGTCCTTGGCGGCCTTGGCCACGCGGAATTTAACCACGCGTTTGGCGGCGATTTTGATGGTCGCGCCGGTGGCGGGATTGCGTCCCATGCGGGCTTTGCGGTTCACGAGCACCAACTTGCCCAGGCCGGGCAGGGTGAAGGTGTTCTTGGCATTCTTATAGGCCAGTTCGGCCAGGGTTGTGAGCAATTCACCGACCTGCTTTTTGCTCAGGCTATGTTTTTCGGCGATGAGAGCCGTGATTTGGGACTTGGTAAGGGCTTTGGCCATAACGATATTACTTTGCTTGACTACGGTTTTGACTGATTTGAGTGCTGGGTTTACGGCTTAAGGCGCCAAAGTGCAAGGGGAAAACCGCGAAAATCCTCCATTTTCGTCAAAACCGGTCTCCCAACCCTCCTCCATCCTTGCTGTAAGTGGCCCTCTGGCCCATGATTTTACTGTGATCCTAGTGTGACCGAACTGAACCCATCCGCAACGACCGACCTGGAATTGGTGCACCGCGCCAAGGCTGGTGATTTGGCCGCGTTCGAAGCCCTGGCCACCCGTCATGCGGAGCGGGTGTATTCCCTGGCTCTGCGCATGTTGCGCCACGAACAGGACGCCGAGGATGTCACCCAGCAGACTTTTCTCAGCGCTTTGGAAAGCCTTCCGGGGTTTCGCGGGGAGTCCAGCTTTTCCACCTGGCTCCTGCGCATCGCCAGCCATGCCGCGCTCAAGGTCATCCGGAAGCGCCGGGGCCTGGATCTCACTTCCTTGGAAGCAGTCACCGAACCGGCCGAGGAATTCGGCCAGATCCCGCATCCTGAGTTTATTGCCGATTGGCGTTGGTCGCCCGCGCAATTGGTCGAACAACACGAGACCCGGCGGTTGTTGGAGGAAGCCCTGGCCCGGCTGGACGAAAAGCATCGACTGGTCTTTTTGCTCCGCGATGTGGAGGGGTTTTCCATCCGGGAAACCGCCACGGCCCTGGGCCTGAGTGAAGGCAATACCAAAGTGCGGCTGCTGCGGGCCCGCCTCCAATTGCGCGAGCAACTCACCCAAGCATTGGGCGACCCCGCCACGCGCCTCACCCCGGGGCACCATGAGCATTGAACCGTTCGCCGGCAGTTTCCGGGAACGCGGCGGCAGTTGGGTCGTGGCCCAATCAATCCTGATGGTGGCGGTGCTCGTCTTGGGGGTGACCAATCGGGGTGAGGGGCCGAACCCACCACTACTGACCACTGGCGCGCTGCTTTGCGCCGTCGGGGGCTATTTTGGCATCGCCGGGGTGCGGGGATTGGGGCGCAATCGCACGCCCTATCCGCGACCGCTGCCGGAGGCACATTTGGTGCAATCCGGCATTTATGCGCGCGTGCGGCATCCCCTCTATACGAGCGTAATCCTGGTTTGCCTGGGTTGGGCGCTGATTTGGCGAAGCCGTCCGGCTCTGGCGGCGGCCCTGCTCCTCATCCCATTTTTTTATGCCAAAGCCCGGCGTGAGGAACGCTGGCTGGTGGTTCGGTTCCCCGGCTACATCGAGTACGCGCGTCGGGTCCCGCGCTTTGTCCCCCGTTGGAAAACTCCGACCAAGGCAGGATTGTAACTTTTTGACCTCTCCCGGCCCAATCTTAATCAGGCGAACATGAAGTGCGAAGAATTGCTCAAACAATTGAACGAATACGTGGATGGCACGGTGGACCCCGGGATCTGCGCGGAATTTGAGCGGCACATGGCGGGTTGCAACCCCTGTCAGGTCGTGGTGGACAACATTCGCAAAACGATCACTTTGTACCGGGCCGGCGTGCCGTATGAATTGCCGCTGGAGTTTCGCGATCGCCTGCACCAGGCCCTCCGCGCCAAATGGCGGGAAACCCATTCCGCCGATTAACTGATCCCACCCGCCCCCCCCGCCTCCAAAATGGACTGGCCCTTCCTCCTCGTACTGGGAGCCCTCGGTGGCACGCTGTTCTTATTCCAGCGTTTGGCTTTTGTCCGGCCGGAAGTCGCCCGTCGTCATTTGGCCGCCGGGGCGCTGGTGATTGATGTGCGATCGCCGGAGGAATTCCGCGCCGGACACTTGCCGCAGGCGGTTAACCTTGACTTGGCTGTTTTACGCGAGGAATTGCCGCGCCTCGTCCCGGATCGCAACCGGGTTTTACTTCTCCACTGCCTGAGCGGCGGTCGCAGCGCCCTGGGCAGTCGGGTGGCGCGGAAACTTGGCTACCCGCAGGTGTTCAATCTCGGCTCGCTGGGTCGGGCCCGGCGCATCGTGGCCGGGGCCTGAGGAAGGGGTGGACAAATCAGGCACCCTGCATAACGTTACCGCATGGATGTCCTGACCCTATCCCGAATCCAGTTTACGCTGACGATCTCCTTTCACTACATCTATCCGCCGTTGAGTATTGGGCTGGGGGTGGTGTTGGTGCTGATGGAGGGCCTGTGGCTCCGCACGCGAAATCCGCTGTATCATCAGCTGGCCCGATTCTGGACCAAGGTGTTTGCCCTGACGTTCGCCATGGGGGTGGCCACCGGCATCGTCATGGAATTTGAATTCGGCACCAATTGGGCCACCTATTCCCGCTACGTGGGGGATGTTTTTGGCAGTGCCCTGGCGGCGGAAGGTATTTTTGCCTTTTTCCTCGAATCCGGATTCCTCGCCCTGTTGTTGTTCGGCTGGGACAAAGTCGGACCCAAAATGCATTTCTTTGCAACCTGCATGGTTTGCCTGGGCGCCCATTTCAGCGCGATTTGGATTGTGGTGGCCAATTCGTTCATGCAAACCCCGGCCGGTTTTCACATTGTGGGGGAAGGCCTCAAGGCCCGCGCTGAAATCACCGATTTTTGGGCGATGGTGTTCAGCCCCTCTTCCGTGGATCGCCTGTTCCACACCTTGTGCGGGGCCTGGCAGGCTGGCGCTTTCCTCGTCGTCAGCGTCAGTGCCTGGTATTTGCTCCGGCGTAAACACGAGGCCTTCGCCCGGGCCTCCTTGCGGGTGGGCTTGCTGGTCGGCTTGGTCGCCTCCCTGCTGCAACTGGTCAGCGGCCATGCCAGTGCCCAAGGCGTGGCGAAAAATCAACCGGTCAAGCTTGCCGCGTTTGAGGGACTTTATGAGACCACCCCAAACGCGCCGCTGACTTTATTCGGCTGGGTGGATGAGTCGGGGCAACGAGTTTTCGGCCCAAAAATTCCGGGTATGCTTAGTTTTCTGGCCCACAACCGCGCCAGCGAACCGGTCACCGGCTTGCGGGAAGCCGCTCCGGACGCCCGCGACCGTCCCCCGGTAAATGTCACCTTTCAGCTTTTTCATCTGATGGTGGCTATTGGTTTCGCCTTGATCGGCATTGCCGCGCTGGGTTGCTTTTATTTTTGGCGGGGATCGCTGTTTACCAAGCGGTGGTTGTTATGGCTGCTGGTGTTCTCGGTTCTCGGACCCCAGATTGCCAACCAGGCCGGCTGGTTTGCCGCCGAAGTCGGCCGCCAACCCTGGATTGTGCAGGGGTTGCTCCGCACTTCCGCCGGACTATCGGCCGTGGTCAAAGCCAATAGCGTGCTGGCTGCCATGCTGCTCTTCAGTTCGGTTTACGTTTTGCTCTTCGCCGTGTTCGTCTATGTGCTCAACGACAAGATCCGGCACGGGCCGGACGATACCGACCTGCATCCGTCGGGAAAACTGGCCTTGCCGGAAAGGAGGAAGTCATGAATTTCGGCCACCTGGATCTGAACTCAACCTGGTTCATCCTCATCGGGGTGTTGTTCACCGGCTACGCGATGCTCGACGGCTTTGACCTTGGGGTGGGGGCGCTGCACCTGTTCACGAAAAAGGATGAAGAGCGGCGCCTTATGCTCAATGCCATCGGACCTGTGTGGGATGGCAACGAAGTCTGGCTGGTCACGGGCGGTGGGGCGCTCTTTGCCGCTTTTCCGGATGTTTATGCGACCGTGTTTTCCGGTTTTTACCTGGCGTTCGTGCTGCTGTTGGTGGCGTTGATTTTCCGGGGCGTGGCCATCGAGTTCCGGAGCAAGCAGCCGATGCGCTGGTGGCGGCAAATGTGGGATGTCGGATTTTCCTGCGGCAGCGTGCTTTCCAGTTTCCTGATCGGCGTGGCCATGGGCAACATCGCCTGGGGCATCCCGATTGATGCCCGGGGGGAATATGCGGGAACGTTTTGGACCCTGCTGCAGCCCTACCCGGTTCTGCTGGGCATCACGACCGTGGCCTTGTTCATGATGCACGGGGCGATTTACGCCTTGATGAAGACCGAGGGCGCCCTCCACGACCGGTTGCGCGGCTGGATCAATAATTGCATCATCTTTTTCATTATCTGCTATGCGGTGACCACCATGGCGACCCTCCTTTATGTGCCGCACATGGCCGCCCGCGTGCGGGCCAATCCCTGGCTGTTCAGCATTGTGTTGGTGAACATGCTGGCCATCGCCAACATCCCCCGCGAAATCCATCACGGGCGGGACGGGCGGGCCTTCGTTTCCTCCTGCCTTGCCATGCTGGCCCTGATGGGTCTGTTCGGCCTCGAAATGTATCCCAACCTGGTCCTGAGCAATCCCCTTCCCGCCAACAGCCTGACCATTCACAACTCGGCCTCCTCGCAAAAAACGTTGGGTATCATGCTCACCATCGCGCTGACCGGGGTTCCCATCGTGTTGGCTTATACCATCAGCATCTACTGGATTTTCCGGGGCAAAGTTAAACTCGACAAAACGAGCTATTGAAACGTTGTGGCCAGCCCGGGCGCCCGAATGCTCCCGGCGCGCCGGGGAGTGTCGCAAACTTCCTCCGTTTGGTTGTAACTTTTTAGCGCCTACTGGCTCGGTTACCAGCATCAGGCACTGTGCCTGCGATCGGGACCACTAACACACTGGACCGGCCGCGGTGGCCATCTCGCGTAGCGGGACCGCGTCAGCGCCTCGCAATTTGATAACTACCTAAAAAATGGACCTTATCATTTGCCGGTTCGCCGGCACCTTTATCCTTCTCAGCCTGGCGCTCGCGCACTATCACGATCCCAAATGGCTTTGGTTTACTGCTTTTGTCGGTTTCAACCTGTTGCAATCTTCGTTTACCAATTTCTGTCCGTTGGAAATCATCCTTCGAAAATGCGGCGTGGGTGGGGCCTGCTGCGCCGGGCAAAATGCGAAAAATCCCACCCCCACCCCATGAGAATCTTGCGGCGGTTGCTCCTTCTTTTCCTGGCCGGTGGGCTGGCGGCTGAAGCCGCGGAACCGTGGACTCTCCCCCGGGCGCTTGATTACGCCCTCACCCACAACCCGGATGCGCGCATAGCCCAGCAGCGCATTGCCGGCGCCCAGGCGGTTTTGGAACAGGCATCGGCTGCCTATTGGCCCCACGTGCAACTTCAGTCCGGCTACACTCGCACGGACAATCCGATGCAGGTTTTCGGCAATATCCTCAATCAGCGGGCTTACTCCTCCTCCCTCAATTTCAATGATGTTCCCGCAGTGGATGACGTCAACGTGCGGGGGGTGGTAACGGTTCCCCTTTACACTGGCGGCCGCACGGTCGCCGCCCGTCAGGCCGCCGCCGCTAATCGCGCCGCCGCCCGGCAGGACATTGCGGCGGTCCGTAACCTGCTCGGATTTGAGGTGGCGGCGGCCTTTCACACGGTCCAAAAGACCCGCCAATTCATCCAGGCCGCGGAGGCCGCCGTGCTCTCCTTGACCACCAACGTGGTGGTGGCTCAACATCGTCTGGACGCCGGTAACTTGTTGAAATCCGACGTGCTGGATCTGGAGGTCCACCTCGCCCAGGCCCGGGAGGACCTTGTGCGGGCCCAAAATTCAGCCGCCCTGGCCGAGTTGGCGCTCCACAATCTGCTCGGTTTGGAGGAAGGTGATTTCACCGTCTCCGATGCGGTGCCCGCTGTCCGGGCACCTGCGGCGGGGATGGTGTCGCAACGACCCGAATTTGCCGCCGCCCGGGAACGGGCCCAGGCGGCCGAGGCGCAGGTCCGGGGGGCGCAAAGCGGCCATCTACCGCGCGTGAGTGCCTTCGCCAGCCTCGACTATGATTACGGTCCGATCACCCACGGGGATGGTCGCAGCTATGGTGCCGGGGTGCTGGTGCAATGGGATTTGTGGGATGGTTGGGCCACCCGCGGCAAAGTACGGGAGGCCGAAGCCAGCCTGCAGACCTCCCGCGAGGAGGAACGCAAGCTGCGCCTGAACCTGAACTTCGCCGTCGAACAAGCTCGGCGCAATCTCCGCGCGGCCGACGAGCGCCTCGTGGTGGGCGCCAAAACCGTGGAACAGGCCACCCAAAGTGCCGAACTGACCCGCCACCGCTTTGAACAGGGGACCGCCTTGGCCACCCAATTGCTTGATGCCGAGAGTGCCCTGGTCGCCGCCCGGGTGCGCCGCGCGCAAGCCGAGGCCGATCAACGGATTGCCGTGGCCGCCTTGCGCCACGCGCTCGCCCTTCCCCAAATCGATGGCCCGGCCGTGACCCAATAATATGATGCGATTCTTCTCCCCGCCGCGGATTTCCTCCGCCACTACGGTTGTGGGTTCCCTTTTGACCGCCGTCTTGTTGCTCCCGGGCTGCGGTCCGAAGCCCGGCCAGCCACCCGCACACTCCCCCTTTCTGCCCTCGCTGGCGGTGGGTGTGCAAACGGTCCAACCCCGGTCGCAGGCGCTCACCGAAGCCGTCGTCGGGACGGTCCAGGCCCGCCAGCACGCCACCCTCGAGGCGAAAATCAGTGGCCGCATCGACCAGTTCCCCGTGGTCGTGGGCCAGCGGGTGAAGGCTGGCGAACTGATTGCCCGACTCGATGCGGTGGAAATGAGCGCCCGCCTGGATGCCGCCGAGGCCGCCGCGGAACAGGCCGGGCGCGATGCCGGACGGGTCAAGGCCTTGTTCCAGGAGCAGGCCGCCACCCGCGCCGATAACGAAACCGCGCAGGCCCGCCAGCGGGCCGCCCAGGCCGCCGTGGCGGAGGCGCGGGCCATGCGAAGTTATCTGGATGTCGTGGCCCCGTTTGATGGGGTCATCGCCGGCAAATTTGCCCAGGTCGGTGATTTCGCTGCTCCCGGCAAGCCCCTGGTCGCCTTGGAAGATTCCTCCGTCCTGCAATTGGAGGCGGACATCCCGCAGTCGCTCGCCGCCCGGATCCGCCCGGCGGACCGTCTGGCCGTTGTTGTGGATGGCCTCGCGGGCGAGCTCACCGGCCAGGTGAGCGAGTTGGCCCCCGCGCTGGATCCGGGCAGCCGGACCCTCCGGGTGAAACTCACTCTGCCCTCCCCGTCGGGACTGAGTTCCGGTCAGTTCGCACGCTTGTTGGTGCCGGTGGGCAACGGCGACACCTTGCGCGTGCCCGCAGCGGCGCTGTTGGCGCGCGGCCAGTTGGAACTCGTCTTCGTGGTCGTGGATCGTCACGCGGTCATGCACTTGGTCAAGTCCGGTCAGCGCACGGGTGCCGAGGTGGAAATTCTCGCCGGACTCCACGCCGGAGATGTCATTGTGGTCTCCGACCCGGCGCAGTTGACCGACGGTCAACCGGTGGAGGTGAAGTGAGCCTACCCGCAGACCATCAGGAAGCGCGGCTGGGCCTGGCCGGCCGCATCGCCCGGGCATTCATCGATTCCAAGCTGACCCCGCTGGTCGTGATCACGGCGGTGCTCCTAGGCGCCGCCGCCATCTGGCTGCTCCCGCGCGAGGAGGAACCGCAGATCAAAGTCCCGATGATTGATGTGCTGGTCGCGTTGCCCGGCTTCAGCGCCCGGGAAGTGGAGGAACGGGCCACGCGCCCGATGGAAAAGCTGCTGTGGGAAATTCCCGGTGTGGAATACATCTACTCCACTTCCCGTCCCGGGGAGAGCCTGGCGATTGTGCGCTTTCAGGTGGGGGAGGATGTCGAGAAAAGCCTGGTCAAGCTGAACCAGAAGTTGCAATCCAACTTCGACCGCATCCCCCCGGGAGTGACCGCACCCCTCATCCGGTCGCGTTCCATCGATGACGTGCCGATCCTGGCGCTGACTTTTCACGGCCCGGCGATGGATCATCTCACCCTCCGGCGGGTCGTGACCCAGGTGGAGGATGCGGTCAAGCAGGTGCCCCTGGTAGCGGAGACCACCATCATCGGCGGCGCTCAACGGCAATTACGCGTCTTGTTGGACCCTGCCCGCCTGGCGTCGCGCCACCTCAGTGCGCTGGAAATTGTGCCTCGGCTCACCCAGGCCAATCGGCAAGTGGTGGCGGGCGGATTGGCCGCCAATAACCGGGAGGTTATCCTCGAAGTGGGCGACTTTCTCTCCTCCGCGCGGGAAGTGGGCAGTGTGGTCGTTGGGGTCTTCCGGGATCGGCCCGTTTACTTGCGCGATGTCGCGGAAATTCAGGATGGCGCCGGCGAACCCGCCCAATATGTTTTCTTCGGTTCCGGCCCGGCTCGTTCCCCGTCCGGCGGGGAGGAGCCGGCCGTAACCCTCGCCATCGCGAAGCGGCCCGGCGCCAACGCCATTACCGTGGCAGACCAGGTTTTGCGCAAAGTCGCCGCGCTCCAGGGGCGCACCATCCCCAACCAGGTGCAGGTATCCGTCACGCGCAATTACGGGGAAACTGCCGCCAGCAAGTCCGACGAACTCCTGTGGCACATGGGCATCGCGGTGGTGGGGGTTTCGGTGCTGGTCCTGCTGGCGCTGGGTTGGCGGGAATCCCTCATCGTGGCCCTGGCTATTCCGGCCACGCTGGCCCTGACCCTGCTCGTCTTCTATCTCCGGGGCTACACCCTCAACCGCATCACGCTGTTTGCCCTGATCTTTTCCATCGGCATCCTGGTGGACGACGCCATCGTGGTCGTGGAAAACGTGGTGCGCCATTTCCATCTGCCGCAAAACCGCGGGCGCAACTGGTCGGCTATTGCCGTGGCCGCCGTGAACGAGGTGGGAAATCCCACCATCCTCGCCACGCTCGCGGTCATTGCTGCAGTGCTCCCGATGGGGTTTGTCGGTGGCCTCATGGGACCCTACATGCGCCCGATCCCGATCGGCGCCGGGGCCGCCATGTTTTTCTCCCTGGCGATTGCCTTCATCGTCACCCCTTGGGCCGCTATTCGCATTTTGCGCTGGGGTCGCAAATACTCCTCCGTCACCGCCGTTGCGACCGTCCCCGGTGCGCCGTCCGGATCCGCCACTCCTTTCGGGCACGAGGAAGACTTCTTCACGCGCCTCTATCGCCGGATCATGGAGCCCATGATTGCCGCGCGGAAATGGCGTTATGCCTTTCTGGTGGGGATTGTGGGTTTGCTCCTCGGCGCGATGGCCTTGATGGGTATCGGCTGGGTGAAGGTCAAGATGCTGCCGTTTGACAACAAGAGCGAATTCCAAGTGATTCTCAACCTGCCCGAAGGCACCCCGCTGGAGGATACCGCCCGCTGCGCGCGTGAAATCGCCGCCGCCCTGCGGGTGGAACCGGAAGTCACGGATTACCAGGTTTATGCCGGGGTGGCCTCGCCCTTCAATTTCAATGGCCTCGTCCGCCACTATTTTATGCGCCGTGGTCCGAACATCGCGGATGTGCAAATGAACCTGGTTCCCCGGGATCAGCGCCGGGCCCAGAGCCATGACATCGCGCGCCGGGTCCGCCCGCGGGCCACCGCGATCGCCGCGAAATACGGCGGTCGCGTGGCCATCGCGGAAGTTCCCCCCGGACCGCCCGTGCTCCAGACGCTCGTCGCGGAGATCTATGGACCGGACGAAAAGAGCCGCGACGCCCTGGCCGACCAGGTCATCCACGTCTTCCAAACTACCCCCGGGGTGGTGGATACGGATTGGTACCGCGAGGCTGATCAGCCCAAAGTCCGGTTTGTGATTGACCAGGAAAAGGCCGCCCTCAGCGGCATCAGCCCCGCCACCATCACCGAAACCCTCCGCCTCGCCGTGGGCGGACGCGCTGTGGACCTGCTGCACGTGCCGCGGGACAAGGAGGATGTCACCATCGTGCTCCAATTGCCTCGCGCCAATCGCACCACCCCGGACGAGTTGCTGGCCTTGCAGGTGCGTTCGGACCGACAACCGACCGCCCCCTTGGTTCCCTTGCGCGAACTGGTAAAAGTGGAATCCACCACCATTGACAAAAGCATCTACCACAAGAACCTGCTCCCGGTGACCTACGTCATCGGCGACGTGGCCGGCGTGGTGGAAAGCCCGGTCTACGCGATCCTGCAAATGAACAACGCGCTCCGGGCTCTCGACTCGCGGCAATTTGGCGGGAACGGAACGCCCCTCAGGATTTACAACGCCGTCCAGCCCTTCACCGATGACCAGCCATCCATGAAATGGGATGGCGAATGGCACATCACCATCGAGGTTTTCCGGGACCTCGGCACCGCGTTCGCCGCCGTGCTGGTGCTGATCTTCATCCTGTTGGTCGGCTGGTTCCGTTCCTTCCTGACCCCCTTGATTGTCATGGTGGCCATTCCGTTTTCCCTCGTGGGCATCCTCCCCGCGCATGGTCTGCTGGGCGCGTTCTTCACCGCCACTTCCATGATCGGTTTCATGGCCGGGGCCGGCATCGTGGTCCGCAATTCCATTATCCTGGTCGATTTCATCGAACTCCGGGTGGCCGGAGGCATGCCGCTGGCCGAAGCCGTGGTGGACGCCGGCGCCGTGCGCTTTCGGCCCATGCTCCTGACCGCCCTGGCGGTCGTCGTGGGCGCCTCCGTCATTCTGGCCGATCCCATTTTTCAGGGCCTGGCCATCGCCCTGATGGCCGGCGAAATCGCCTCCCTGCTCATCAGTCGCATGGCCGTCCCCGTCCTCTACTACATGGCCTACCACCGCCCCGCCAAACGGTAGCCTCAACGCCCCTGCGAAAGACCAAATTGAACACTTGCGTCATCGGGTACCGCTATGGTAGTTTGAACTCGTTGGTGGAATCGCCTCTGGAACGGCTGCGGGTTGGGCCGGGAAACGGGTGGCATATCAACAATGTGGATTGACCGGTGGCGCAAACATCACTGGTTTACCCCATGCCCACGTGGCGGAATTGGCAGACGCGCTAGATTCAGGTTCTAGTGAGTAACATCGTACAGGTTCAAGTCCTGTCGTGGGCACCACGTTTTCTTCCGGTTTAGTTGATTGACCCCAATTTACTGACCATCGCCTCACAACTTCCCCCCTCGGCAAACTCAACACCAACGTCCACCAGCGATCTCCATGCTTTGCCCGCCGCAACAACCCCAGCCCCAGTTCCCCTCAGCCCATAGAACTTGCGTCGCCCGCAACGATGACCGCCCAGCCCTCTTCCCCTTCTCCACGATTCCGAATATAGGGCCGGGGAGAGGTGGTGCCAGCAATCTTCCCCGCCCGTCCAAATTCAATGCGCCGGATCAAGCGTCCCAAGGCCCAACCTTTGACTCAATGACCCGGGAAGAATTGGAACGCCAGCAAAAGGACCCCCGCAATCGGAAATGGGGCATCTTCTACTATTGCCAAGCCGACCCCCGGGTGATCGTCCCCAAGCGCTACCCGTGGATGGGTTGGACCATCAACGCCGCCCGACCCGTCGCGATCCCAGTTTTGTTGCTCCTGCTGGCCATATTGGTCGGCCCCCTCCTCCTTGCAACTGCACTGGGCGCCGGTGATGGGATCATGTTGGCCATCGGCGTGACCGACCTCGCCGTAGTCTGTCTCATCTGCGCGCATCTCTCAGCGCACACAGAATGAGGGAGGCGCTACGAATCCGCCTTGCTAAACGCGGCTCGGTAAATATAGCCGCTCGACCAACATGGCGAGCGATTCTTTAGAGTCCGGTACCGCCATGTCTTGCTGCCAGGGTTCGTCTCACGGCCTCGTTAGTTTGGTAACGTTTGACAAAATCGCTGAGTTCCCGCGCGTCAATGGGGTCGCTTTTAGCATGCTGGCCACGGGCTTTGGCGGCCGCGCGCATTCGGGCGGGATTGACGACGGAGACGGGAGTTGGCGCTTGTAGCAAATCCGCCAGGAGCGCTCGTTCGTAACCACCGGTGGCTTCACAGGCCACGTGAGCTGCAGGCACCAGACTCAGTTTGGCCAACATCTTGGCGCGGCCTCCGGGAGCGTTAGCAAACTCGAATTGGGCACAGATCAGGTGCATCTGGCAAGTGGCTTTGGCCACATCCAGGCCGACATAAACAGTGGCAATATTTGGGATCATAATAGCGGAGGATTCGCTAGGCCAATGAAGGTGCTCGGACTCCGCCTTATGCATGCGAACTCGTGGCCAAGGCCGTGGCTCAAGTAACGGTTCGAGTTCAAAACACGGAGCGTGCACGGATCCTGCTGAAAGTTGGACTGACCAGAGGCCATCAGAGGGCTTGACGATCTCGCGCACGCCACTGGCACCGTTTGCGTGGAACCAGAATGAACACCTTGCCGCAGCAAGGAAAGTAAAAGGGAAGCGAGGAAGGAAAAATGAAATGGGCAACGGCGCGCTGCCCCCTGGCGGGTTGTTCAACTTGGTTCGCTTCGCTCACCTGGGTTCCATAGCCCGCCAGGGGTCAGAACCGGTAACGCAACTGAATCAACGAAGAGAATGGCCATGGAAATCATCATATAAGGGCTTGCCAGCGAAATCGGGTGGCGATGGAGGTAAAGGGCTGATTGCAAAATTCGTGGGCAGGCATTGGGCCGCAAATGGAAATTCAATGGGTTGAGAGATCGTTATGTTTTGCTCTTGCAAGAACCGACGTAGAGTGATACGTTGTGTTCCAAGTAAGACAACCTGTTAAGAAATCATGCAGGAAACTCCCAAATATATACAACCGGGGCCGCGCAAGTTTTTTTCTGTAAAATGTTTTAGCATTTTGAACTGAGAGCTGGGTATTGGTTATCCATGTTGAGGTAAATTTTCTCGCTGAGCCATTCGTCGCTGATTTCGGCGAGGAGGGCGCTAATCAAACGGAGG
>CAIXFN010000089.1 GCA_903918755.1 uncultured Pedosphaera sp. | reverse complement strand
CGCCGCGTGACCACGAAAACGGACTTTTTTCACATCTGCCAAAGATCGCTCGACCACGGTGAGCCGATGCAGTTGAAGGCGGAATCCCTACCGTTTAGAGACTGAGCCGCGCCGCGAGCCCTGCGCCGCACGCTGGGGGATACCCATGCCCCAGTGTTCCTGCAAAGCGAACTGCGCTAGGGTTGCCGGGCTGCGGTTTCGAATTCGTCAAATGCGGAAAGACTGTCCGAATACATCTGGGCAGCCTCTGCTCTTGGAAGGATGGTTTGTGTCGGGGGGCAGAATGCGGCGGCCAGGGTTTCATAACTGATGCCTGCGGCGGTGTGCGCCGCTATCATTGCCGAGCCGAGAGCCGCGGAATCGGCGGTGGAAATCGTCTCAACGGCGGCATGGAAGACGTCCGCGAGCGTCTGCAGGATGCCGGCGCTTTGGGACCCGCCGCCGGTCAGTCGGATCGCCTTGAAGTCTCCGATCCATTTGGAATGTCGCCGCAGGGTCAGGGCCTGGGCCTCGACCACGGCGCGGATTCGGACCTCCGGTGAAGCGGCCGCAAAATCGAAGTTGGCCCGGAGCCCTGCCCTGCCCACCAACGGCGTGATTTCCGGCTCGAACCACGGGAGAGCCCAACGCTGCTGGTTCCCGGGCGCGGTTTTTTCAAAAGCGTCCACACCGAAGAAATTCCAGTCCACACCGGCCTCGACGCGAATCCTGTCTCGAGCCATGGAGCCGTTCTTGAAACAGGTCAGACACATGAAACCTCCCGAGGGAAGGCCGAAGACATGTCCGAACCCGTCCGGGTCAACCCTGTAGGGATTGATGGAGGCGAAAAATGTATCGCTGGTCCCCAGACTGACCACCGCAATATCCTGGGCGAAGGCTCCGGATCCGACGAGACTTGCGGGATTGTCTCCAGTCCATGTCACAACGGGGGTGCCGGCAGTAAGACCGTATTTGGCGAAGTAAGGAGAGAGGCCGCCGGTCACCGAAGGGGCTGCATCCACCCTGGGCAGCTTGTCCAGCAGTCCGGGTGCCGTGGCATTCGCGATCTCCCCGTCCCACTGCATCGCACCCAGGTTCAGGAGATTCATCCCTGCTCCATCGCCGCTATCGATGGGGGCGTCCGCACCGATAAGAACGGAGCAAAGGAACGAGGATACCAGGTGAATCCGCGAGGTGTTTTTGTAGCATTCGGGATCTGCCTTGGCAAACTTCCGGATCTTTGGCCCGGTGAATCGCTCGATGGATGGCGACCCGGTGGCGACCTGAAGGCGCGAGCCGACTGCCTCGGTCAACTCGGCGCATTCCACGCCGGTGGAACTGTCCATCCAGACGGGAGAGCTTCGCCGGGAAAGGGCCGGAGCGAGTTGGGTCGCCAAATCAAGCGCGGGGTTCAAAGAGGCGAGAATCCCGGGGAACCCGGCATTCAGATAAACCGACCCGTGTTGCTGGCCAACCGGGACGGCACCAAAACCACCCCATCCAAAGAACGGGGACCACCCAAAGAACGGGGACCGACCATCTCCTGGACCCGCACCGGCCAGCCGGGCGTGGCCACCGTCCACT
>CAIXFN010000088.1 GCA_903918755.1 uncultured Pedosphaera sp. | reverse complement strand
GCTCGTTGAGGGCCTGCCGGATTTCCCGGGGCAGGCGGGCGATTTTTCCGCGGGGACGTGTGTCCATGGGGATGGGTATAGCACGGGTGCCGGGAAAACGTATTCCTACGGTAGGAATTTAGGTGGTGATTTTTGGGGAAGAAGGGAAATTCTGAGGTTTTACATGAGCAAACAGAGGTAACTGAGGGGGAAACTGAAAAAGGAGCCTGTTCACGCGGAGTCGCGGAGGGCGCGGAGAGGGAACCTGGAGATTTGACAGGATTGACAGGATTTAACAGGAGGAGGAAACGGAAAGATGATCGGTTGTTTTCATGAGGGCAGATTTTTTGAACAGAAGGTCGCGGCCCATGCTTCGCTGAAAGCTACGCAGGGCAGGAGCACGCGAAGAAAAGGCGCCAAGAGGAATGGACCTTCTTGGGATGGAGACTTGTCTCACACGAAGTCACGAAGCTGCAAAGGGGATAAGCTCTTGGGGGATCCACACTGCCCACCACCCCGGCCGCAATGCGTTCAGGGCTGAGGTTCTTCGGCCTTGGGTATGGTCTCGTAGATCGCCCGGGTCAGGACATCAAACGCGGCGTTTCCAAAATCCTTGTCGTCCATGTAGCGGGTGACGATTTTGTCGTTTTCCGCCATGCGCTGGATCATCATTTCCTCGATCAACCGCCGCATCCCCAGTTGGAATTTATCCAACGGGTTTGCCTGGCGCAATTGGATGACCTGTTCGCTGGCCGTCGCCTTCTCCCGGATTTGCTCGAAAAAGAACCGGTCTTCGTCCGTGAAATTGGTCCCAAATCGCTCATTGAGCACCTTGATAATCTCCGACAACGGCGCCTTCTCCTCCTTGGCGATACCCGAGCCAACGTCAGTTGGGCTTTTCACCCCCTGGGGGTCCCCGTCGCGCAATTTGATCTCTCCCTCGAATATCCTTTGCAACCGGTAGTATTGCAGCCCCACCTCATCCCCGATGCGCATCCGGGTCGATTCCCGCTCAATGGGGAGGTGAGGCAGGAGGAACCGCCCGAAGCTGTAAAGCATTTCCAATTCCTGGTCACCGTAGGGGATGATCTGGCTCATGAACGCATAGATGTTCACGTACCCGTTCAGTTTTTCCCGGAAATCACTCCGCTCCAAATCATCCTCGATCACTTTGAACCGGTCCACCGCCGGTTGCAGGTGCAATTGCATCCCCGCATGATCCTGAGCCGTTTGCCGGGCGACGGGTTTATAGAATACCCGCGCGAAAGCCTCCACCTCGCTCCAATAATAAACTTGGGCGGCGTCCAGTTCATGCTTGAGCTTTTGTAATTGCTGGGGGTCCGAGCTCTCCTGCAAGCTGGTCGCGTCGTAATATGGTTTGAAGGCCCGGTAGATGTCCTCGGCCTCGTTCACGAAATCCAGCACGAAGGGGTTCTCCTTTCCGGGAATCTTGCGGTTGAGCCGGGACAACGTCTGAACCGCCTGGACCCCGTCCAGCCGTTTGTCCACGTACATGGCGCACAGCAACGGTTGGTCGAACCCAGTCTGGTACTTGTTCGCCACCAGCAGCACCTGGTAATCCGGCGAGTTGAATCGCTCTGGAAGTTGCTTCTCGCTTATCGGCTTGCCGGTCACGCAATCGGGGTTCATTCCCGGCTCAGTGTAGTCCTGTCCGGTGTCCGGGTCCTTGACGGTGCCACTGAAGGCCACCATGGGGCGGACATCGGTGATCTTGTTTTCCGCTATATAACGTTGGAAAGCCTGCATATACCGCACCGCATGGAGTCGCGAAGACGTGACCACCATGGCCTTGGCCCGGCCCCCCAGATGCCCCCGGACCTTGAGGCGGAAATGTTCCACCATGACCTCGGTCTTCTGTTCGAGGTTATGGGGATGCAGGCTCATGAACTTGGCCAGCGCCCGGGCCGCCTTTTTCTTGGGCAGGTTCGGATCATCCGCAATCGCCTTCACCAGCCGGTAATAGGTGGCATAGGTGGTGTAGTTCTTCACCACGTCCAAGATGAAACCCTCCTCGATGGCCTGGCGCATCGAGTAAAGGTGAAACGCCTCCGGCGCGCCATTGGCTCCCATGCGACCAAACAGTTCCAGCGTCTTGCCCTTGGGTGTGGCGGTGAACGCGAAAAAACTCAGGTTTGGCTGCCGGCCACGAGATTGCATTACCTGGTTCAAACGATCCTCCCAATCAGGCTCTTCCTCCCCGGCTTCCACTGGCGCTGCCACCCCCAGAATCGCCTTTAGCTCCCGCGCCGTCTCGCCCGACTGGCTAGAATGGGCCTCGTCCACAATGATGGCGTACCGCCGCTTGGCGATCTCCGCTTCCCACGCCTTGGCCTGCAGCCGGATTTCCTCGCTGGGCTCATCCCCCCGCTCGGCGCCCGCGACATGAAGAAGACCCCGCAGAACGAAGGGAAACTTTTGCAACGTGGTAACGACAATCTTGGTGCCGTCGATCAGGGCAGCCGCCAGTTGCTTGGAATCCTGGTCAATGGCCTTGACCACGCCCTGGGCGTGTTCGATCTGGTAAATGGCATCCTGCAACTGCCGGTCCAACACCTGTCGGTCCGTGACGACCACTACGCAATCGAACACCTTGGTATCCTTACCATCGTGCAGGCTGGCCAACCGGTGGGATAGCCAGGAAATGCTATTGGTCTTTCCGCTGCCAGCGGAGTTCTGGATGAGGTAATTCCGCCCCGGCCCATCGCTCCTTGCTGCGGCTACCAAGCCACGGACGGAGTCGAGTTGATGATAACGCGGAAAAATCATGATCTCCCGATTCACCCATCGTTGCCCACCCCGGCCGTCGTCCACCTTCTCATCCTTCGTTTCCACGAACATGAAATGCCCAAGAATATCGAGGAAGCTTTCATATTGGAGCACCTCCTCCCAGAAGTAGCCCGTGCGGTAGCCCGATGAATGCAGCGGGTTGCCAGCTCCGCAAATGATCTGGCCGGGATGGCTACCCCGGTTGAATGGCAGGAAAAAAGTCTTTTCCCCCGCCAGCCGAGTTGTCATGTGAATCTCGTCCGGATCAGCGGCAAAATGCACCAATGCCCGTTTCTTGAATTCAAACAGCGGAGCGCGGTAATCGCGATCCTCCTTGTACTGACGCACGGCGTGACGCCAGTTCTGACCTGTGCCAGGATTCTTGAGTTCGATGGTGGACACCGGCAGCCCATTGACCGCGAGCACCATGTCCACGGTGCGACATTCATTTGGATGACAGGGCACCTGCCGCGTCACGGTCAGCCGGTTCTGGCTGTACTGCTGGAGAATTTCCCAATTCGCACCGTGCGCGGGTTTAAAATAAGCGAGGCGGAACGTCTTGCCGTAAAACTTGAAGCCGTGCCTTAGCACATGGAGGGAACCCTTAGCATCCAGTTCCTTGACCAAAGTCCCGAGGAGCAACGACTCAAACCCGGTGGCGTGCAAAGCCTGCATCTCGGCCCAAAGGTTTGGCTGCGTGTCTTGAATGAATGCGAACACCTGTCCCGGAAAGAGCGCCCGCTCCTTGTCCCAATCCGCGTTGCTGCCGGATTTCCAACCGCCGCGTGTCAGCAAGATTTCCTCGATGTAGTTCTCGAAAGCGCGCTCTGTGATTTGTTCGGACATACAAGTTCTACTTCAAGCTACGGTGGCTCGCGCACTACTGAGGCAATACCACAATCCGCTTTCCATTTCCCATTCTGCCCAAAGCCGGCCGAACCTATCGTGCCCGTGCTTGGCCCCATCGAAATTCCATTTGCGAAAGGCCCCCACTAGGTTCTCCTCGCTCTTAGACCGTAGAGCATCAAGTCCGAGAATCTCGATCAAAACGAATTCACACCCGCCACTTGAGAGCGAGCGCAGCCTCCACCGGTCCCCGCCTTTCGCCTGAATAAAGCACCGGTCCAGCATCAAAATTCTTCCTTGGTCATGCGGTGAATTTCCTTGCTAACATTTCCCGTCGATTTCAAACACGCGATATTTGAGCCATTTTGCGATTCCATCGAGGTCTGGAAAAAGCTGCTTGTCAAAAACCCCATACTGGTCGAGGCGGCGGCGGATGTCATCGTGCGCCCCGTGCTTGATGACAATTTCCAAGTAGTCATTCTCGTCCAGCGGACGCATCGGCTCGTGGCAGGCCATCAGCACGCCGTCTTGAGCGCGGATGCGGGGCGATACGTGTGGCGGGTCGTAGATAACATTCTCGCGGATGCTGAATGGCGAAACTACTGAAGATTCCGCACCTGGCTGTTTGACCATCTCGGTCGGGGGCGCGACGAGGACAGCTCGACCGCTCTCAGCGCTGGCTGTTGACTGCGCTCCGGTTGGCTCGTCATCGATGCTGTAATCTTCGTAGCCGGACTGTTGTATGGCACGTGTCGTAGCGAAATCGCTCAGCGGTTTGATCACTTCCTCGGCTGGGCGACCAAAGTCGCTGAACCTTATTGGTTCACTTGTCAGCACATAGACTGCGCTGTCGAGAGGCTTGCCGTGATCATCCAGCTTCGTCTCGCGCGCGGCGAAATAGAGCGCGACCAAAGGATTGGTCGTCCAGTCCATGAACCGCGTGGGTAGGCCGTGATGCTGGGCGATGGCCAGCGCCTCCCAATCATTGCGCGGCAGATGATGGACATACGTCAAAAGATGGTTGGTGAAGACCCCCAGAACTTCACGCTCCGTTTGGTCACGCTGGAACAGCGTCGCGGATTCGAGCTTCTTGTATCGTCCAATGGACGGACGGAGCGGGTAACCCGCACCGACGAGTTTGCTTTGCCCGCGAAAGTAGATGCGGCCGCTCGGCAACTCTTTACGCACGGTGTTCAGATAATCCTGAAATTCAGCAATCACAAACGGCGTGCTCATTGCATACCTCCAATTTTCAACGTAACGACGACAGGTTTCGATGCATTTTCCAGGCGCGCCATGGCGTTAGTTGATGCCTTATGGATGTGCGGCCACTTCTCAACATCACGCCACCCACGGAGGACGATTCCAGCGGTATGTTCATATATCTAGGATGTTTGTTATCAGCACGTCAATCTTGCCGGTGACGGCTGCCGTGATGAGGGCTGTGCGGTATTCCAGCAACCGCTCCACCGCCTCCTCCACCTTTACCACGAGTTCGTCCAACTTCGCCGTCTCCACGTCCAGGTACGCGGCGATTGCGGCTTGTTCGGGGAGGGGCGGATGTGGAAACGGCAATTTGCCAATCCCTTCTTGGGTCATGGTCGGAATGGTGCTTCCAGTGTTGTGCAGCGGTATCACATCTTGAACTACGTTGCTGAATGCGTAGTAAAAAAGAAAGCGCTTCGAGCACTTCACCTCCTTGAAGATCATCAACTGAGGATTGATCGTCATCGGCACCGGAACGGATTCAACGAAAGCCGTCTTCCCGAGCGTCGAACCGGTCTTCACCATAATCACATCCCCAGGTTGAACCTGAATCTCAGGTGACTCGTGATACTTCTCCCAGCTTAGCCAAGTGCATTTGTCGAGGCTCACGACCCCTTCGGCCATATTGCTCGGGCTCAGAGAAATTGCGCCTTCTCCCTCGTACACGAGGTCGTCGGTTGAGTAGCCCCTGAATCCAATTCGACCAAACAGAACGGAGACTTCCTTGAGGCGCTTCACTTCCCAGTGACGCGGAATGTCATCAAGCCAAGGATGTCCGGAGGCTTTAAGGAGCGGGTTCACGGGAAGACCGGCGGCACGGGCAGCGGCGGCTGGCATACCTCGGGTGACGGTACCGGAAATGAGTGCGACCCTCTTTTCCTTCAGCCGCATGATCAACTCTCGTTTCTTTAACACCAACCTGTCGATCCGGCCCGTCTCTCTATCCAGAAACGCAGCAATGCCCCTTTGCTCTTCTAGCAGGGGCCAAGCATTCCAAAATCTATAGATGTCGGCTGGATTGGCCCGTTGATGGCTTCGTGTGACCGATTGAACCTTGGAGTCGAGACCTTGCCGGAAAAGTTCAGACCGCGTCAGATATTCGAGGAAGGTCAGCTCACACTTATCCGCATTCAAAGCCACGAACTCAGTCGAGCAAAGCGTCAGGATGGCCTGAGGTTTGGCCAAGCATATGGTTGCCTTGCGGGGATTTAGCTTGGAAACGAGAACGACCGGCTTCTTGACGACTTGCTTGGCGCTGGCGATGGACTCGCCGTTTTCGACTTGGCCTGTGCCGGTCTCCTGCACGACCGGAATCGAATAATGGAATACCTCTAGGTCGGCGAAATTCTCGGGCGAGAGTTGGGTTCGATCGGCGGAGACAATCTTGTCGGACCGCTTCACCTCCCAATGCTCCGGCACATCGCCGAGCCATTCGACGCCGCTGGGTTTAGTGCGTGGGTATGCCGGGAACTTCATGTCGTGACCTCTTTGAGCATCTTCATGATATCGTCTTCGAGGCGCTTGATGTCGGTCTCAATGACCTCCAGAGGTCGCGGCGGCTCGTAGCGGTAAAAGTGGCGATTGAGTGGGATTTCGTAGCCAACCTTCGTCTTCGTGGTGTCAATCCACCCATCGGGCACGTGGGGCAACAATTCTCGTTCAAAGTAGGCGTCGATGCTCTCCTTGAGCGGCACAGTCTCGGTATCCCTCAAGTCGGCGTCGGGCTCGGGCTGGCCGTCGCGTTCGCGACAGATTTCGGCGGTCTCGTCGCGTTCGCCGAGAGCGGAGAGCACGGCTTTGAGTTCTAGGGCGCTCAAACACATGTCGCGCTCGCGGTCGAGTGTTCGCAGTTCCGTAAGGAATGACTTGCGATCTTTGAAGAGCTTTTCCATGGTAATTTTGCCGAAGATCCGAAGGAATTCGCGAATCTGTTCCTGCCGCTGCTGGCCAGCCTCGATATCCCGCACGCGGATGGCGAGGTCTTGTTTGGCGGTGGATGCGAGGTTCTTGAATCCGCTTTCTTCCTCCAATCGAGAGATGCGTTCGACGCTGGCTTGGAAGTTCAACCGCAGAGGGCGCTCGACGGTGATCTTGTGGTAACCAAAGTCCTCGTTTTCGAAAATTTTGCTGACAACCCGCTGGCGCTGGATGGGTTGGTGAGTGACGGGGTCTTGCTCGGTAAAGGTGCGCGTCTGGCCATGGCGAAAGTCGCCGAAAATCTTGGTGAGTTCGCCGATGTGATCGGGGTCTTTCGCCACGTCCGAGGGGTCGCCGATCCGGCGGCGTTTGTTGCCGAGGCTTTTCTCCATCTGCACCCAGAACGGGCGGGCGTCAATCAATTGCACCTTGCCTTTGCGAGGTTTCTGCTTCCGGTTCGTCAGGACCCAGAGGTAGGTTGAGATGCCAGTATTGTAGAAGAGCTGCTCAGGCAGGGCGACGATGGCCTCCAGCCAGTCGTTCTCAATGATCCACCGGCGAATTTCACTCTCGCCCCCACCCGCGTCCCCGGTGAACAGCGGTGAGCCGTTGAACACGATGGCGAGGCGACTACCGCCATCCTGCGGGGCGCGCATCTTGGCCAGCATATGCTGGAGGAAGAGCAACGCACCGTCGTTCACGCGGGGTGTGCCGGCGCCGAAACGTCCCCCAAAACCGAGGGTGTCGCGTTCGTTTTCCACGTATTTCTGCTGCTGCTTCCACTCCACTCCAAACGGCGGGTTGGCCAGCATGTAGTCGAAAGTCCATTTTTTCCCGTCCACCCCCCGATCAAAACCGTCCTTGGTGAACGTGTCGCCCAGGACGATGGCATCGGCATCCTCGCCCTTGAGAGCATGTCGGACTTGCAGACGGCCCAAGCCTCGTCGTTCCAGTCCTGGCCGAACAGCTTGGGCTGGGCGTCGGCGTTGAGGTCGCGGATGTATTTCTCGGCCACGGACAGCATGCCGCCGGTCCCGCAGGCGGGATCGTAGATCGTTTTGACCACATGGCTCCGGGCAAGGTCCTTTTCCGGCGCGAGCAGGAGGTTCACCATCAGCTTGATGACTTCGCGGGGCGTGAAGTGCTCCCCGGCCTCCTCGTTGGATTGTTCCGCCCCGATCCGGATCAGTTCCTCAAATACGTATCCCATCTGAACATTGTCCACCCGGGCGGGTGAAAGATCAATGGCAGCAAACTTCTTGATTACGAGGTAAAGCAGGTCTTTCTCGGCCATCTTGGCGATTTGGGCACCAAACTCGAACTTGTCCATGATGGCACGGACGTTCGCGGAGAATCCGTTAATGTAGCTGTTGAGATTTGGCGCGAGGTGGTTCGGATCATCCAGCACCCCGTTCAGTCCGCTGCCCTCCCGGGGCTTGCCGATGGTGAATTTAGACAGGTTATAGAACGCATGGCCGCTGATGGCCGAGAGCTTGTGGCGGACGATGTTCTCCGGCTTCGCCTTGATCGCCGCGTGCTCGTTCAGTACCGCGACCTTGGTCGGTTCCAGGATGCAGTCGAACCGGCGCAACACGGTAAGCGGCAGGATGACCTTGCGGTACTCGTTCCGCTTGTAGGGACCCCTGAGCAGATTGCAGATGCTCCAGATGAACCCCGCCAGTTGTGTGTCAGTCTCGTCGGCCATGTTTGATTTGATGGCGCTCATCGTAGGCAAACCAACCCCCGCTGCAAGGGCAAAGCGGGGGGCTGGATTGGGGATGGCAGGTTACCCAGGGTAGGCGCTTGGGCGCCGCGCCAACCCCGGGCTGAAGGGCGCAACACCGTTGGTGTCGGGGAATTGGGGAATTTGGGGGAAGCGGAATGTCAGATTTTGGCGCTAGCCGCTACAAGTGAAGGGTTGTGGGGCCTTCAGGTCCCATTTTGTGTTATCTTTGCGGCCTTTCGTGGCAAACATTCCGAGACTTTCCCCTGCCCTTTTTGGCTTCTACGGACGAGACGGCCGCGGGTGGGATTGGGTCGCCCATTCAGGGCTTGGAATTAACCCGGGATCGGTTCCCGGGGCGATGCCCCGGGCTGTCGTAATTCGCCCCTTTGGGGCTGATTTTCGTGTGCGGGAGGAGTTGGGAAACGCAATGTCAGAACTTCCCGTGCTTCGCTGGCAGCTACGCAGGGCAGGCCGTCACCTCATCTCCTACTAGGGAGAGGTTCTGAACACCTCCGGTTCCCTTCTGTGAATTGTGCGCATTTACGCGGCTAGGAATCCGAGGCGTTTCGTATTTTTTTGGCGGTGGAAGGGAGGGGCAGGAATGGGAAGTTGGGTCGCCCATTCAGGGCTTGGGATTTAAAGGGCTGTGGTTCCCAGGGCGGTGCCCTGGGCTATCGTATTTCGCCCCTTTGGGGCTGATTTTCGTTTGCGGGAGGGGTGGAAAACGCGATGTCAGAGCCTCCTTACATCGTCTCCTACAAATGAGCCGTGGAAGGTGGGCGCCGCGAGTATTGGCTGCCCGCTCGGTTCGCAGGCGTCGCCCTATTTCCCAGCGGGGACGATTCGGATCCGTCCCAAGGTTTCCGCGGCGAGGTCGCGGTCGTTTACTTGCAAGAGGCTGGTCGGCCAGGGGCGGTGGTTGACCTGGCGGGAGGTGATTTCGTGCCGGATTAAATCCAACCCGGCGGTGAGTTCGACGGGGCCGTCGGTGATGGTGGTTTCCCAGAGGCCGGCGCGGTCCGCGGTCGTCAGCGTGATGTCACGCACGCGTTGTTGGAGGGCGGCGAAATCGGCGGCGGTTTCGCAGCGGCCGGCGAGCAGCAGGAGGCCGCAGCGCAGGCGGTTGGTGGCCAGGCTTTGGGCGGGGCCGCGGTAGTGTTGCACCTGGAAGGTGCCCGCGCCGGCTTCGTTGCCGGTGGATTGGAAGCGCCAGACGGGGGCCTGGCCCTGGGCGCCGTCGCCGGCGAACAGGCGGATGGCCACGGCTCCCCTGCCCTCGCGCAGTCCGACCACCGATCCGGGGCCGGCGGCGAGGTCAAAGGGTTTGGTGCCATCGATGCGTTTCCCGTCTAATTCCAGTTCATCGACGCCGACGGGCAGGATGATGTTGCTGGCGAGGTTGGTAAACGTGCCGGTGGCGACGCCGGGAGCCAGGTCCAGCAAGGCCAGGAGCAGGCCTTTTTCCTGCACGGCGGCGATGCGGTGCGGCAGGTGATGGGGCTTGTTGTGGCCGCCGCGGTCGGTGGAGCGCACGAGGCCAAATGGGGCGTCGAAAGGGTCCGCCACGAAACCCAGCAGGGGCAGGTTTTTTTCCGAAGCAAACTCCAGACAGAGCACGCGGTCTTGCGGGCCGTAATAGGCGCTGGCGCAGCCGAGTGCGAGTTCCGGAATTAGCCATTCATAGCGATCCTGGCCGGGGCCAAGGCCAAAGCGGGACCGCACCACGCGCTCGGGCAGGCGGGCCAGGGCCAGGGTGGCCGCGGACGGTTGGTAACCAGCCCATTTGGCCATGGCCCAGGATTGCACCGTGGAATTGAGCAGGGAACCGGCGGGCGGGCGCGATCGCAGTCCCGCGAGGTAATAGGAATACTCCGCGTTGGCGTCACTGAAGAGAAACCCGGAATTGTAATTCCGGCTGGCGGGCCCGGTCATGGTTTGGCGGGCGGGAAAGTAATTGGCCGCGAAATCGGCCCAATAGAAATCCAACACCGCACCCAATTGCGCGTGGAGCGCGGGATCCTGGATGAGGCTGTAGGCCGCGACCAGGCAATCCTCCTGGATCGGGGAATAGGTGGGGCTGTCGTATTCCGTGACCCCGCCGGCCCGGGTGGCGGCCAACCAGGTGGCAAAATTCGCCCGTCCGTCCCCTTCTGCCTCCGCGTCGTCGATGGCCTGGCCGAGCAGCAACTGGTTCACCAGTTTCATCAGGTAGATGTTGGAGTAACCCACCGGAACGCGGTGGCGTTTGATCGCGACGATGGCCGCGCGAACATGGGGCAGCGCGGCGCGGCGGAACTCCGGGCTCAGTTTGTCGCCGTGTCGCAGGAGGATCTCCCCCACGGGCAGCATGGTGAATTCAATGGCGTTGGGGTCCTTGATCTCCGGGTGGCCCTGCTGCCAGGGCACGGTGCCGTAGCCAGGCGAAGCGGGGTCGAGGTCTTGCAGGCCGAACACATACCGCAGCAGCTTTTCGGCGCGGATGGGCGACTCTCCCAGTTCCAGCAGGCCGAGGGCGGCGGAACTTAATTGCCGCACGGAGGGCTGCGGATTTTTCCCCGCAATGACCTCCTCCTGTTCCCGGGAAACGGCCGCCACGCGAGCGCCCACGACCGCCAAGCGTTCCGCCAGCGGCGATGGCGATTGTCCCCGGCCGGACGCGGCCCCGACGAGCAGGGCGACGAGCGGCCACCCCAGCAACCGGTTCATTTCGGCACGGACGGAGTGGCCGGCAGTTCCTCGATGGTGATGTTCTTGACCTGGGCCAGGCCTTTGCCGCCGCCGTGGATCTGGATGCCGAATTTGCCCCAATCGGGGATGGCGGGATCGGTCTCTGTGTAATCCGCGCCCAACGACCCATTGATCCAGGTGGTCAGGTGCCGGCCCTCGGCCCGAATGATGTAGTTGTTCCAACCCTGGATATCCGGATTCATCGCCGGCCGGAGCGTCTTCATGTCCGAGGCGGCCACCACCTTGTTACGGCGCGATTCGTCATAGATGCAGGCATACCACGCCGGTTCGCCGTAGTCGGCCTGGTAACCGGCCATTTCGGAATTGTTGGGCACGCGCTGGGAGCGGAATTGAAAACCGGAATTGATGAAGCCGTTGGTGCCCTGCAGGCGGATCTGGAAGCGCACGATGAAATTGGTATAATCCCGCGTGGAGGCGAGGAAATCATTTTCCTTCACGGTCTCCGTCAGCGAGCCACCCGTGATGACGCCATTCTCAACCCGCCACAAGCGGGAGCCTTCCCAGCCCCGCAAGGTCCGACCATCAAACAGGGATACCGCTTTGCCCACGGCGGGCGGGGGCTCGGCGGCGGGTGCCGGGGCGGCCAGTAGCGCGAGGCCGAAACAGAGGGAGCAAAACAAGGCCCGACCGGAATCCAGCCGGCGAAGGGGTTGGCAGAGGCGGAATTTCATGGGGCCAAATTTGGGTGGAAAGGCCGGGCAAGTAAAGCGCAAGTTGGCCTCAGGACTACTGATGCCGGACCGGGAATATTGTGGGGGGGGAAGTTGAATGGCACCACCTCTCCCCTACCCTCTCCGCCATTCTGAATAGCAGTGAGGGAGAAGAAGCCTCGCGACTTCTGATGCCGGACCCATAAAATTGGGCGTGGAAGATGTGGGGCACCACCTCTCCCCATCCCTCTCCGACATAATGAATGGCACCGAGTTTGCCACAACACCCTTCGGGGTTGGCGGAATAAAATGAAGGGAACCCAAGGTAGGCGCTCTTGCCTCGCGCCAACCATGGGCTAGCTGGCACAACACCTTTGGTGTTGGGGAGAGTGAGGGGAAAGACTTTCTCCCCCCGGAATTGCCGGGGGGGATTCCGTCCCGAAGTCCGGCACCGACTCAGGCGAGCCGCCGGCGCCAGGCCATCAAACCGAACGCGGCGGAGCCGAAGATCACGGAGGTCGTGCCGCCATCGGGCACGGATTGGACGGCGGTGTCCACGATGATGCCCGTCTTGCCGCCGCCAGCGAAGAAGCTGGTGCTGGGTTCATCAGGGCCGACATAGAGGTCGGGATAGGTCACTTGCAAAAAGGAACCACGGCCGGTGATGGTGACGGTCGTTACCGAGAGCAATTCCACGGTGGCGGAAGAACCCGCATGGCCGCCGACCTCCGTGCCCCACGGATCCAGGATGCCGATAGTGCCGGAACCGCCCGACATATTGATGGAAGTGACGGTGACTTCATGCCCGCCGGCAGCGGTGAACGCGCCGCCACTCACCGAACCCCAGGCGATGCCCATTTCCAGTCCGGAATTCTGGCTCAAGGCATGCGCCATGAACTGCGCCGTGGGATTCTCATTGCGCATGGCGATGCCCCCATTGACGCCGCCGCCGTAGAATCCCGTCAGCCCGTTTACACCGGCCACTTCCATGGGCGACACCTGCCCGCTGAGTTTGATGTTGGGGGCCGGGTTGGCGCCACCCGCACCAAGATAGGTTTTCAAGCCATTCATCTGGCCGCTGGTGGTGGTGCCACCCGTGGTGGTGCCCATGGAGGTGATCAAGGCATTGACGGCGGTGTAGTCATTGGGACTCACCGTGAAGGGATCGGGCTTGGAAACAAACAGTTGATAGGCCTCGACATAGGACAGGCCATTCGCGGAGGCGGTCGGCACGCAGGCGTTGTCGCGCAAGGCCTGGGGACCCGTGACGGAGGCGTTGCCCTGACCGAGCCAGGTGTCCACATTGCCGTAATTTTCCGACGCAGTCTGGGCGTGACCGACGGCGGCGCCGGCGGCCAGGCAAAGGGCGGCCAGGGGCAGAAACGACAAGCCCCGACGCGGGGAGTCGGGGGTCCTGCCTACCGATTTCGTAACCAGGGGGACTTGAACTTGCATAGGTGCTGCTTTCGTTATTATTGAGGTTTTTGCGGTTTTCCGACCGGGTTGCCGAAGGCAAGCGGACCGGACTTCAGAAGGGTCAGAGCATAAGGCAAGCCAAGTTCCGCCGGGATTTTTCCGACAGGGAACGGGGCGCCGCGCCGGAAAAAATTTCCTCATTAGCCGGAACAATATACCGGATCAGGCGCTTCCAAACGAATTCCCGGCGGACCCGTTTGCAAACTTGCGAGCCGGCCGGGAGCGGATTCCCCCGGTAGACCGGGATTCGTTTGTCAATCCTGCGAATTGTTTACAAGGCCACGGCGAGGTCCCGGCGACGGGGGGCCGGGTCGGCGGTTGACGGGGCGCCCCGATGCAGGACGTCGGCGAGGACGTGGGCCTATTTAATTTTCGGATTCAGAGAAGTTGGCCACAACCTCCTGCGGGGTTGGGGGTATTTATTGCTCGGTACCCAAGGTAGGCGCTCGTGCCTCGCGCCAACCTGGGCTAGCCGGCGCAACACCTTTGGTGTTGGTGTTGGTGTTGGTGTTGGTGTTGGTGTTGGTGTTGGTGTTGGTGTTGGTGTTGGTGTTGGTGTTGGTGTTGGTGTTGGTGTTGGTGTTGGTGTTGGTGTTGGTGTTGGTGTT
>CAIXFN010000087.1 GCA_903918755.1 uncultured Pedosphaera sp. | reverse complement strand
TGGCGTGCTGCTGGTTCAATTTGAGTTGATACATCAGCCAGCGTGCTCGCTTCGCGAGCCCACCGGCCAATTATCTCATCCTCAAACTGGCTGGTTTTGATTCGACCCCGAGTGGCTGGTTTTGACCGTCCCCTGACAGCCAGGCAGACTTCAGTTCCTACGATCCGACATTTTTTGGATTGGTGCCCGGCCAGCGAGTTGGCATGGAGCATGGTTGGATTTTTGTCCGTGATGTTCAGCCGGTCATCACCAAAGACAAGTGCTGTTCGAGCTGCGGATACCGTTTGCCATTTTTGGAGTTTATTGTTCATGCCCGAGAGCTACATAATCAATCGAAGGGTGTGGCCTGATGAGTCGCCTAAGCCAGGCGCCCTTCCCGGTGGCCACTCTGCAGCAGTTCATGCCACGAGCAAGCGGTGGTTCAGCATTTTTGATCGGCGACTTCACACGTATGAAATCATTTCTTAAAGCTTGGGCACGCGGAATCAGCATTGGCGCGTATTTATTTTGTGTCTCGCTGATTATGGGTGTGCTTGGGTTTTTGGTGGATCTTTTGCCGCCAATCGTTTCCATTCCCTTGTGGATTGTGTTTGGCCCGCCCGTGATTTATTGGGCGTCCCGCTGGTTGGCGCCCGATTTATTCGGGGAGCCGGGCGCCTGGTGGCGACGCCGGTCTGAATCCCGAAAGTAGCTGAGGGCATTGTCATCAAAGCTATCCGGATGCGGGGAGTCCCGCACAGAAACGCAACACTGACGACGACCATACCGACCAGTCCAAGCGAATCAATTTATGCAACCTCCAACGAATCAATGCCGCAATTGCGGCGCGCGGGAATTTTATAGCAAGGAAGTGGCTATTGGTGGCTACCTCCAGCCGCTCGTGCCGGTCGGTTTCTTTGCCCACGCGGATGTCCAGCTCCGGGTGTGCGGGCATTGCGGGCTCATGGACTGGTTCATCACGCAGGAAAGCCTGGCCAAGGTGAAAGCGAAGTTTCCGCGGGAGCCGTGATCGAGACGAAGAACAGCAGTGCCCGGGTTCGAAGGGTGACACTTCAGTGGGGCTCGACGGGATTCATTTGAGAATGGATGTCGCAAAAGCAGCTTTACGGCCAGCTTTTAAGAGACGACATTTCGAGGCAACATTCCATCAGCACATGAGCGTAACTTTCGCGAAGGTTAAAGAGGAGTTCGATATTCGGCGCTATCTTTGGGCCAAGTCGGAATGGGAGCGGGAAATCAACGAAGCGTTTCCGAATTTGCTCACGTTCAAAGGTGGCCCAGCCTGGGAAACGCTTCAGTACCTACGGCAGTTGAACCGACGGGAGCAGGAGTTGGTGGTCGGTGGCCTGTTCAAGAGATTTCACCCGGATGCGGTCAAAACTATGGGCGAAACATGTTCGCCGGACGAAGAGAATTTCCGAGCGAGAACGGATGATTTCTTTCGTCTGCGAAGGGAGTATTGGGGCTTGTGCCAGTTGGAGGCCAGCGCGGATCGCGAGTTCGCACCCTTGGTTTGGCAAATTATGCGCAGTCGCGCAGTTATGCTACTGGGTGAAATTGAGGGACCGGGGGGAGGATCACTCAAGCAGCAGCACGATGCCGCCCTCCGGGCAAAGCTGGAAGAACTCTTTCGACCCATCCCGGTGCCCTGCGAGGAGGAGATTGCCGCCAGAAAGAAGGCGGGCGAAAAAGTCCGATTTGTCAGCAAGTTCAAGTTGCAAAAGATGATGATGGCCAGGTTCGAGAAGGAGTTTGGCCCACAATGCGTAGCGTCCAGCTACGATGACCTATGCGACCCACATTCACTATACGAGATCCGAGGCCCGGGTGGCTGGCGCATTTCCACCCACTTTTGGTTTGGTCGGGGCGCCGGTCTCCTTGACTACTGCCATGGGATTTTCAGTGAGGCCAAGGTCGTACAGCAAGGAGCAAGGGGACCGTACGAGGGAAGCCTGGTATTGGGCAGTATGATTTCTTTTTGCTCCTGGCTCGGGATCTGTAGTCAGACGCAATGGGAGTACCTGGCAAATCCGGAGGAGGTCGAACGTGCCTGCGATGCGGTGCTCGATCAATGCCGGCACTTTTTCGCGGTCGCGCCCAAATTGCTGGCTGGGCTGGAGTTTGAAAAGATCAGCTCTTGGTGAAAAGCACAGGGAAACGGGAAAGGGCATTTGATTGGATTACGCAATCATACGCGCCCAGACGATTCCGGCAAACCCGTTCACCTAACCACGGCGTGGGTGCATATGGCGCCCCGCTGGGTCTTCGGATGGATTGGTGAGGCCGCGGGCTATAAACATGGCGCGCCGCTGGCGCTTGGTTGCCGCAATTACGGCGCGCGGATTATTTACGGCAGTTTGGCGTGGCTGCCGTCGCAGAAGGCGCCATTCTTGGAGTGTTTGCAGCCGCACCAAGCCACGGTTTTGGCTTCGGTGATGTCCACTTTCACGGGGTTAAAGCCGGAGCCGGCGTGGGAGCCGTCGCAGAAGGGTTGGGCTTTCGATTTGCCGCAACTGCACCAGTAATAGGAGCCCGGCAGTGTGGGGAGGACGTAGGGCGCTTTGCGCGCGATGGTGGGTTCGCTCATGGCGGCAGTGTAGTGACCGCTGGGAGTGTTGGCAATGACGGTCGGGAGGATTCGTTTGGTGGTGCGCGCCGCGCCGCTGGTGCTTGTTTGTCCCGTCCCTATCGATCGTCATCGCTTGAATGTTTCGTGGTCTGGCGGAGTTCCAGTTCGCGGGCCCACTTGCGGCAGAGCCGCACGGGCACGATACCGCCGATGCCGAAGGAACAGTCGATCAACCCCCATTCCAGGGGAATGCCGCGTACCGCACCCATTACGAAGGCGTAGGGGATCAGCAGGACGCAGGCAATCATGCCGAAGGTGAATAACCAGATGTTCCGCACGGGATCGCGCAAGGCGCCAATGAAGGCGATGGCGATGACGAAGTGGCCAAAGGCCAGCCAGTCGGTGCCGTAGGCCATGAACGGGAAGCGGGTGTTCGTAGTGTGCAGGGCGTCACGGACCATCAGAATCCAATGAGCCAGTCCGCTCGCTGCGGGTGGGACTCCGGAGGAACCGATGTCAGCCCCGACCAGGCGCGCGAGGAGGTTCAGCTCCGATTCCAGCGGAATGGCGGTGGCGCCGCTCAGGAACAAGCCCACGATGAAGAACCAGGTCAACCATTTGATGCGGCGGCGGAGGACGGCGTCAGAGGGGTTCATGGCTGATTGGGGGTTCGGTTGCGGTGGGTTGAGCTTTGGTAGCGGAGGGCAAGCTCACACGCCTATCCCGCCGCTCCCAGAAATAAAGGAGAGCCGCCGCGAGGGCTAGAATCGGCGCAAGAACCACAAATCCCAGGTAAAGCAAGATGTAGAGGCCGCCGGCATACGCGGAAGATTGGAGGCTCGCCCCCGAAGCAGCGGCGGTGCCCGTGAGAAAGGTGGTGGATTCCCGCAATCCCGCCAGGTGGGCGGCGCCGAAGAGCAAAACGAGCGCGACCGCCCGTAGCCCAAGGTAGCGCGATGAAAGGAACCCCCCTCCCCACGGTTGTGGTTTCGCGCATTGAGTTTTGGCAATCATGGTTGGTGATGGGTGATAGCTTCATTCCAAACGGGTCCCAGCACGCTGGCGTAGAGCAGCGCCGCGTCGCCCACGGCATTGCTCGCACAGTACCGCAGACGCCCGTTCTTCCGCGCCGGAAAGGCGGCGAAATCAAGCGTTGTGACGAGTCGCTGCAGATAATCTTCATCGCCCGCCGAGCTGGCCCCGATCAAGGCCATGCCACTGGCTCCGGCGCTAATTCCCAGGACGGGAATAACGGGGCCGGAATCAATGTCCGTTGGCCCTTGCCAGGAAGCCGGCCATTCGCGTGACCAGGCAAATCCAGCCAGGCCTCTGGCCAGTTCTTTCCGCGCCCGTTGATATTGGTCTCGCGCAAAGGATCCGTCCGCCAGCCGCAGAAAATGCGTAACCATCCAGATGGAGGAACCCTCCGGTCCATCGAGCGCCCGGCCATCCACGGTGTAACTGGAGATCAAAATCCCGGTGACGGGATCCGTTAATTTGGCCCGGGCCGTTTGGATCCAGCGGTGGATGAAATCGGAATGGTCACCGCCGTCCAAACGATCGCTCAAGCGAAATGCCGCCAAGGCCGCCGCGTTGTCAAACATCCAGCATTCGTTCGGATAACTTTCGGTCGATAAGACGGCTCCCTGTGCCATCCGCTCCCCCATGAAGGCGATCCGCTCTCGAAGCAAGGGAATGTATTCAGCCTTTTCGGCCACCCAGCGGCGTGAAGCGAGCATCAGGGCAATTTCACTGTCCAGAAACTGGCTGCGGGGCGGCTGCATCACAAAATTGCCCGCCCGCGCATACGGCATCAGGAAGAAATACATCCCATGTTCTTTTTCCAGGCGCAAGGTTTCGACGATAATCTGATCCATCACCGCCACATATTGCGACTTTCCCTCCGGGTTTCGCAAACTCATGTCGGCTAGCGACCAGACCAGAAATGTGCGCCCCATAAAATCCCACTCCGCGTTGCTCGCGCGCATCCGATTCAATTCCTGCTGTCTCGCCTCCGGTTCGCTCCATAGCGCCAGGTGGCGCGACGCCAATTGCCTGGCCTTGGTGGAAATCCCGGATGGTTGGTGAAAGTCCCCCTCCTTGGCTGTGAAGAACCAGTGCAGGCTCGGAATCCAGATCGCCGTGGCCACGGCCAAGGCCGAAAGACTCCGCCCAATTCGAGATTGGCCAGGCTTTTTCATTTAGCGGCGCGGGGATTCGTTTTGCAACAGGGTGAGGCCATACAGCATCAGGTAGCTCACGAAGAGGAAACTGGCGAACAGCGTGGCGAAGACGAGGGTCTTGGCGTGCATGAGCGGATGGACTGCCCACCGGCCAATGTCATGCACCAGGCCAAAGGGGTGGACGACGAGGTCCCAGGAATTCCAGCGACCGAACCGGCCCAAACCGACGCCGATGCCGCAGAGTCCTGCCGAGACCAGCACGAACAGCCAGCCCGCCAACGCGCCGAATCGGTCGCGGACAACGGCGTGCACCAGGTAGAGGGAAATGAAGCCCAGCAGGAAGCCGGTCAGACCGAATTGCAGGATCAGGCTGAAGTCCACCCAGTAATGGCCCGCGAACCAATTTTGCAGATGGACCAGGTCGGTGAAGATATACGGCGCGTTGGGGAGGAACAGAAGCCAAAGGCCCGCCGGCAGGCACAGGCTCCCATCGCTCGCGCCGGCCTGGTGTCGCTGCCGGACGTGCAGCGCGAAATAGACCGGCAACCAGGCGAGGACCAGGTTCCAGATGAGGAACAAATAGTTCCAATTGTGCGACCAGGCGATCCGCAAGCCGACTTGCGCCGCGCCCATGACGGAGGCCACCAGCAGCAGGAGAAGCGGCAAGGCGGGAGGGTTGTGTGTTCTTGGTTCGGAATGGCTCATAAAGGTTTAGTTGTGGTTGCTGGCATCCAGGCATTGCCACCAATGGCTCAGGAAGAACTGTTTCTCGGAAGATTTGGGCAGCAGGGTGTCGGCGGTGCCAAGAATGGGGCGGAGCGCCGTGGTCATCTGCAAGGAGACCAGCAGGAAGACCACGATCCAGACGTTGAGGCCGGCGGTGGAACGGGCGTTCGTTCGGAGAAAGCCCGCGCGCAGAAAGCGCAGACCAAACCCGGCGGCGACGGCCCAAAAGGCCAGGTGCAAGGCGCCCATGGCGGCGACCGATTGGGTGGATTGCGAGAAGACCCAGGCCACCGGCGCGAAGCCGCCGAGGAGCAAGGTCAGCAGCGCCAGCAACCCCGCGGTCAATCCGCCCACCTCGACCAGGCGTCCGCTGGACCCGCTGAGGCACGAAAAGATGTAGAGGCTCGGCAGGCAGATGGCGCCGGAAATGAGCAGGCCCGCGGCCACTTTAAGGGGCGCGGCCCAGAGTTGCGTGCCGCCGGAGAACGTGCCCACCACGAGGCCGTAAACCAGGGCGCAGGCTGCGGCAATGAACACGAGGGCGGCGATCAACCGGCCCGCGTTGGCCTGCCGCAATTGATAATGGACGCGGCGCGGCTCGCGCAGGAGGGCGTCGATGATGCCGGCCCAACCTAGGATGGGGGCGCGGTCTTCGGGACGGGAGCCCAGGCTGGCGTCCGGAACGGGTCGCGGAGTTGGTCCCGGGATGATGGGGGGCGGAACTTGGGCAGGAGTAGGATTGGGAGTATAGCCGGGCAGTTGGCCGGGCGGTGGGGAATTGTAGTCGCTCATAGTCGTTATGGTTGGGTCAGTAAATGTTGGAGGGCGTGAAATACCGATTCGTAGAAGCTGCCTTCCCAGGGGTGCTGGGAGAGAAATTCAATCGGGGTCCGGGGATTCCCGATGAAGGGTCGCAGGATCCAGGAGATTTGACTGCCGAGGAACAGGTTGCCCGCGAGCCAGGCGAGCAAAACTTTGTACGCGATCGCGCGGCTGCCGCCCAGGGTCTGGAGGAGCGGCACCAGGCGCACGTTCGCCACGACACCGGCGAAGGCGATGAATCCCACCGTGGCCAGTTGCATGAAATCATAACCCAATGAAACACTGTGGGCGGATAAATTCGGGGGCGGCGTGTTCCAGACGATGAACAGCAGCAGGGGACTGAACGATCCCAGGATGGCGGCGGCGATGGTGAAGCTCATGAAGATGACGAGCAACGATTGCCGGAAGCCGAGATTCAATCCCAGGAGGGGCGCGAGCATGCCGTTGAGCAGCGCGTTGCCCAGGGAGGTGAGCAGGATGACCAGCGGGAATTTGAGCGCGGTGTAAACCGCCTGCTCCGGACCGCGCCAGGCGCCGATGGCGGCACCGAAGGTTCCCGCGCCGAGGAGGATGTAGGCGCCGTAGAGAAACATGCGGCCCGCGGACCAATGGCGGATCCAGTCCTGGAGCAGGCCCGGCTCGCCCCGCAGGAGGGCGCTGACCTGCCCGGGATCAAAGGTGGGTGCGGCCGGCTTCATGTCGATTTGGCGGTGCGGAATTCCGGCGCGCCTGCCCGGGCGCGCAGTTGGCGGGCGGTGTGGACAACCGGGGCCGCCATCAAGGCCAGGGCCACTGTAAACAAAGGCCAGTTAAAGCCATGGGGCGGCGGGAGGACCTGCCGGATGGCGGTGGGCCCGCCTTTGGCCGCCTGCAAGGCGTCGGCCATGAAGACATAAAGGGCCACGGCCGTCCCGGCGAAATTGAGCAACCACGCCCGCCATTCCACCCGGAACGGGTGCAGGAACGGCTCCCCTTGGCTGGCCAGCGTGCCCCAGAGAATCATCAATACGGCGATCAAGACCGGGGCGAGCACGGGACCCCACCACGGCAGGGGCAGGAGGAAGAGGATATCCCAATCCAGGAGGCTCTTGGGCCACGGGCAGATGAGCCGGAGGAAGACGTAATAGAAAATGTCCCAGACGCCGAAGGCCACGGCGCTGTAGCCCCAGCGGCTCCGTGGCGTATTGCCGGCCAGCATGCCCACGAGCCAAAGCATGATGAGAGTGGCCGCCTCGCGGATGATCTCCACTCCGCCGAGTCCGGCGATGTTGGGCAGTGGTTCGGCCTGATAGGGATCGATGCGGTTGCACCACGTGCGTAGATAAAAGACCACGGCGGATTCCAGCCAAGCCATGGCGACGGCGAAAATGGCGACGATGAACCAGCGTTGGCGATTGTTCATGTGGGTGGCTCCTTCAGTCGACATGGGCGTGAGCGAGTTCCGCGACGCTTTCGCCGCGGGACTCCGCCTGGGGCGTGGCCAGGGCCTGCAACCAATTCTCCACGGCGTCGATCAGGCTGTCCGGGGTGGAGGTTCCCGCGGTGATGCCCACCGTTTCAGCCTCGACAAACCACTCCTCCCGCAGGCCGTCGGCGGATTGCACATGGTGAACCCGGGCGCAGTGGCGGCGACAGGTCGCCACCAGTTCATGGGTGTTGTTGCTGTGCGCGCCGCCGATCACCACCACAACGTCGCATTGGCGGGCCAGTTCCACGGCGGCTTCCTGCCGTTGTTTCGTGGGGCGGCAGACCGTGTCGGCAAACCGGATTTCCGAATGGGGAAAGCGCTCGCGCAGCACCGCCAGCAGCCGGCGCACGCGTTCCACCGGTTGGGTGGTCTGGGCCGCCACGCCGAAGCGCGGGCGTTCGGTCAATTGTCGGACGTCAGCCTCCGTCAACACGACATCGAATTCGCGCAAATCGTCCGTCATCCCGCGCACTTCGACATGATCGCGCTGGCCGACGATGACCGGGTGAAAGCCCTGTTTCACGAGGTCCGCCACCGCCCGGTGCGCGACGGTGACGAGCGGGCACGTGGCCTCCAACACGCTCAATCCGTGGGCTTTGACGCGCTCGAGGGTTCGCTCCGAAGTGCCGTGGGCGGTGATCATGACCGTGGGCGTGCGCACGTTGTGCAAGTCCCGCTCAATCCGGATGCCGCGGGAGCGCAACTCCGCCAGAACGGTTTCGTTGTGCACGAGATCGCCCAGGATGGTGAGGGGCGTGGCGGGTGATTGCTGGCGCAACGCCAGGGTGATGGCGTCGCGGACGCCAAAACACATGCCCAAATGTTCTGCCCGGAGAATTTTCATAGTGGTAAACACTTTGCGTTACAAAGTTAAGACCATGGGTCGGTGATTTTGTTCAATGAGACTTACTGCGGTTTGGTTTGCCGGACTATTTCCTCGAGAAAATTGATGTGGGCGGCAAAGGCCTTGCGCCCGGCGCTGGTCAGCGCGCAGCTCGTGTGGGAGCGGTTGTTCTGGAAGGACTTGGTCACCGAGACATAGCCCGCTTCCTGGAGCGTGCGGATGTGCGTGGTCAAATTGCCATCGGTCATGGCCAGGGTGTCGCGCAATTCCGTGAACGAGAGCTCCGGGGCCGCCGCCAGCAGGGACATGATGAACAGGCGCCCCTTTTCATGGATCACCCGATCCAGGTTGAGAAATGGTTCCGGGTTCACACGACGCGTTTCCGCTGCTCCGTCAGGTACAGATAGAGGCCGTAGGCCAGTTGCAACACGCCAAAAAATCCGCCCATCAGGGGATGGCTCAAGCGGGGTGAGAGGAGGTCAAAGCCGAGGATGGTCAGCAACGATCCGGCACTTCCGAGCACAAACATCCACGCCAGCAAGCGAATGCCGCGCGGCATGAAAAAACCCGCGGCATGCAAGCCGCAGCCATAGAGGAGCACCCAGATGGGCGGCAGAAACGGGGTCCATTCCACGCCATCGACTTTCCACCAAAATACCACTCCGGCCAGCAAGCCACCGGAAAAGGCGGGGAGCAGCGCCTGGGTAACCCGGCGGGTGGGCGGGGACCAAAAGGCTTCGCCATCCTTTAGGGCCTGGCGGCGCACCAGCACGCCGACGCCAGCCACGGCAATGGCACTGATCACCATCCAGTAACGGGCGAAGTCATGGCTGGCATGGATATTCATCCGTTCCCCCGCGTACGCCGCGGCGATTCCGACCACGCCGGTAAAGGTCATCACTGGGGCCAGCGCGCGGCGATAAATCGTGGCGCGTTCCATCAGCGTCCGGATGGTCTGGATGTTCTCGGCGGCCCAGTTCGTGTTCATGCGGGTCAAGCTTTGCATTACAAAGTGACCTTGTCAAGCGGGTCTTGAATTGGGGCGGGTGAAGAGCCGGCCTCGCGGCGACGATTCAGGGTACGGGGCGCTTCCAGATGGGGACGACGCGTTTCATTTCGTTGATCAGCCATTCGCAGGCGGCCAGCGCCTCGCCGCGGTGGGGTGCGATGATTTCCAACCAGAGGGAGGCTTCGCCCACTTTGACCACGCCGAGGCGGTGCGTCAGTCGGACGGATTCAATGGGCCAGCGTTTTTCGATTTCGTCGAAGAGCAGGTCGAATTGGTGCCGGGCCATCCGGTCAAAACATTCATAATCGATGGCCTGGATGCTGGTGGTTCCCTCCGTCCCCCGCACCACGCCGGCGAAATACACCACGGCACCCATGCCGCTGGAGAGTGTCCGCCGGGCCACTAGCCCCGCTTCGTCAATGGGTTCCGGGCTGATGATTAATTCGCGTTTCAAGGAATTGGGCCGGGTGATGGGAAAGTCCGCGTAACCGTCCGGTCTCAACCGCCCTGCACGGGGGGGAAGAGCGAGACTTCGTCACCGGGTTGCAATTGGTAATTGCGCCCCTGATATTCCACACCCACAGCGATGAGGAGAGAGTCCTGGAGGCCTGCCATCCGGGGAAAATGGCGGTTCACTTCCACGAGCAAATCCTGAATGGTGGCGCCCGCGACCAATTCAACGGTTGCCTCCGGACAGCCGGTGAATTCCTTGAAATAGGAATAAAAATGTACCGGATATTTCCGGATCGGATTCCCGCCGGGTGCGACACTTGCCCCGCTCATGCGGATTTCCTTGTGCCTGGCTTTTTCGCTGGACGGCCCGCGATGACGGCAGCGTCGGCGCCGGTCTGATACATCCGGGGGTGCAACACGCCGACAAAGGGAAGGTTGCGGTAGCGCTCGGCATAGTCCAGGCCGTAACCCACCACGAAATGGTCAGGTATCGGAAAGCCCACGAAATCGGCCTGTACCTTTTCCACCCGCCGGGCGACTTTGTCCAGCAACACGCAGGTTTTGATCCGGCGGGGCTTGAGGGCGCGCAATTTGGCCAGCACCTTGTGGAGAGTCCGGCCGGTGTCGAGGATGTCATCCACGAGGAGGACATCGCGGCCGCGCACATCCAGGCGCAACTCCTTGGTATAAACCAGTTCGCCGGATTCGGTGCCGGCGCCGTAACTGGACACGCCCATGAAATCCAGGCGGAGCGGCAGGGAGAGGTGGCGGATGAGGTCGGCGAGGAACATGACGGTGCCATTCAGGAGGGACACGATCACCAGTTCCCGGTCTTGAAATTCGGCTTCAATTTCGGTGGCCAACTCCCGCACCCGGCGGGCGATCTGGCGGTCACTAAAGAGCACGTGCTCCACTTCCCCCTGCCAGCGGGCGGGGACGGGGCGGGAACGAACGCGCGGGATGACGGTAGCGGGCTTGGGGGTCATGCGAAGGGGCGGTATACCGGACAACAAATCATGCCTGATTCTTAGGCGGTGGCCCCGGCTTGTCCAGTCCGGGAAGCCAGGGGCGAGCTGGTTTTTGACTCGACAACCCCATCGATCCGCCAGCCGGAACGTTCATTCCGCAACCGGTATTGGTAATGCATCATTTGCCGGTTTTCGCTCAGGATGATGACGTTGACCACGGCCTCCTGGCCATTGTCGAGCACCGGGCCAAAGGAGGCAGACCGGGAATGGGCGATGGCGGGGTAACTGGTGCGCACCATTTTTTCAAACGCGGGCAGGGGGAGGCTGTCCCGCAGGACCGCCCCGGCGAGGTGATAGGCGCCGGGATAATTGTCCGTGCGAAAGGCGGCCAATTGGGCGGTTACCACACCGGTCAATTCTTCGCGGACATCGTCATCACTGGGAAAAAGTGGTCTCCGGCGTTCCTGGGGCACAATCCGCACAATTTCCGTGCGACGAGAGCGGGACTTGGCGTGGGGCGGCGGACCCAGCGCCAGGCCGAGCCAGACATACACACAACCCAGCGTCGCCCCCAGTAGGATCACCAGTGGCCAGCGAATTGGTTGGGAAGATGGCCGCATCATTCCTCGAAGCGCGGTTTACTCCGCGGTTTCCGCGTGCAAATACATGGATTGGAGCCCGATGCGGCCCGGACCGGTGAAACGGTTCCAAAAAATTTGTCCCGCTCCGCCGAAAATGCCGACCGGGAGGCGTTGGAAGATGGTCTCCATTTCCACCGTCTGTTCCTTGTAGATCCAGCCGCCCGGTTCGATATCGATTTGCTCGCCCGGTTTCAAATCGACTTCAAAAACATTGCCGTAACCGTGCAACCACAGAATGCCGGCCTGGTTGGGACTGGAAAAAGTGTCGATGAAGAAACCACTGCCCCCCAGAAGCATGTTGGCGGCGCCGCGCACCCGGGTGAACGTGAATTCCACGGGGTCGGTGGCGGCCACAAACTGGTGCTCCCGCACATCCACCGCGCTGCCGGGTTCCAAGTGCAGCGCGAACACATGGCCGACGCCGTCGCGGCTGAAAGCAATGCGCCCCGGGCCCTTGGCTCCGGTCAGGAACACGGGCATCCCGGCCAGCATCCGTTTAAGCGCGCCCCGCATCGGTTTCAAGTGGACATCCACCGCCGGGTCTTTCCAGAGCAAAATGTGGTGCTCAAAATAAACACCCACCTGGGATAATTCCAAGTGCAGCACCGGCACGAGTTCGCCCTCGATGTGGTAGGTGACGCCGCCGTAGGTTTCGTTTAGCGCGGAGGTGGTCAGCAGTGTGGGAACAGCCATGGGATGAAATCGTTGGTTGATTTGTTTCTGTTCGGTCCGGACCAACTTAACGATCCCGCGGTGGTCCGGCAATCACATCTTGGCGCGCGCGCCGGGCTTATGGCTTCAGGTAAAGGTAAAGGACCCCGCCGGGGGTGTAACTGTAGGTATCGGCGAAATAGCCAAGATTCGCCCCGCCCCAAACAAGCATCTGGTTACCAGTCCAGACGGCAGTGTGAAAATACCGGGCGGCGGGCAGGTTGGCGGTCGGGGTCCAGGCGTTGGCGGTGGGATTGAAGCGCGCGCCATCCGCAAGACTATTGGTGCCATAGCCACCCCAGACAATCATCTGATTACCCGTCCACACCGCGGAATGGTCGTAGCGCGCCGAGGGGGCGCCCACGCTGGCGGTGGCGGTCCAACTGTTGGCCGCCGGCACATACATGCCGCCGTCGCCAAATGGATTGGTGTTGTCGAATCCGCCCCAGACGATCATCTGGTTGCCGGTCCACAATGCGGTATGGGCGTAGCGGCCGGTTGGGGCTCCGTTGGCGGTGACGGCGGTCCAGGTATTGGCGCCGGGGTTGTAGCGTCCGCCGTCATTCAGGTTGGCATTCGCGCCGGAGCCGCCCCACACGACCATTTCCCCGCCGGTCCAGACGGCGGTGTGCGCCCGCCGGGCAATGGGCGCGCCACTGGTGGAGGTGGCGGTCCAGGTGTTGGCTACCGGATTGAATTGGGCGCCGTCGGCCAGCAGGCTGCCATTGTAACCGCCCCACACAATCATGGAGTTGCCGGTCCAGACGGCGGAGTGGCGCTCCCGACCGCTGGGGACGCCGCTGGCGGGGGTGTTGGACCAGGTATTCAAGGCCGGGTTGTAACGCCCGCCGGAGTTGAGATAGGCCACGCTGTTGAGCCCGCCCCAAATCACCATTTCTGTCCCGGTCCAGACGGCGGTATGGCGATACCGTGCCGTGGGCGCGTTGGTGGTGGAGAGGGCGGTCCACGTGTTGGCGGCCGGGTTGTATTTGCCGCCGTCGCCAAATAATCCGGAACCATCCAAGCCACCCCAAATCAACATTTCGCTGCCGGTCCAAACCGCGGTGTGGTTGTAGCGCGGAGCGGGGACGTTGTTCGTGCTGAATCCGATCCAGGTGTCGTTGGCCGGGTTATAACGGCCGCCGTCCGCATAATTGGCGCTGCCAGTGCCGCCGCCCCAGGCGATTAACTCAGTGCCGGTCCAGACTCCGGTGAGCAGGAAACGCGCGGTGGGCGCGTTGGTGGTGGCAATGACGGCCCAACCGTTGGTGGCGGGGTTGTAGCGCGCGCCGGTGGCCAGCGCCGTTCCCCCGGCGTTTTCCCCGCCCCAGATCAACATTTCCGTGCCGCTCCAGGCCGCGAGATGGGCGAACCGGGCGGTCGGGGCGCCGGTTGGGTTCACTGCCCCCCAATTGTCCGTCACCGGATTATAGCGGGCGCCATCACTTTGCGGGGTCGCACCGATGACTCCTCCCCAGACGATCATTTCCGTTCCCGACCACACGGCGGATTGCGCGTTACGGGCGGAAGGAGCGCCCGAGAGAGTGGTGGCGGCCCAGGCATTGGCCACGGGATTATAGCGGCTGCCATCGCGGAGACTGGCACCGTTGAAGCCGCCCCAGATGACCATGACATTTTTGGCCCATACCGCGGTGTGGTAGTTCCGAGCCAGGGGAGCGCTGTTCGTGGTGATGGCGGTCCAGGTATTGGCCGTGGGATCGAGGCTGGCGCCGTCCCCGAGGTAATTCGCATTGTTATTGCCGCCCCAGACCAACATCTGGCTCCCGGTCCAGACCGCGGTGTGTCCGGAGCGCGGAGACGGTGCGCCGGTCGTGGGCAAGGGGGACCAACTGTCCGTGGCCGGGTTGTAGCGGCCGCCGTCATTCAAATAAGTGCCGAAATTTCCGCCCCAGATCAGCATTTCGGTGCCGGTCCAGACCGCCGTGTGCAGAAAACGCGGCGCGGGCGCGCCCGTAGGGGAAACCGGGGTCCAGGTGTTCAGGGTGGGATTATAGCGGCCGCCGTCGCCCAGGTAAGTGCCGCCATTGTAACCGCCCCAGATGAGCATCTCGGTGCCGGTCCAAACCGCAGTGGAACTGCTGCGACCGGCCGGCGGGCCCCCGGCCCGCGGGGTCCAACTTTCGCCGATGGTGGTCTGTCCGAGCTTGACGTAGCCGGCATTCAATAAATCCGGGGAGGCGCTGTTCGTGGACAGGATCACCCCGCTGCTGCCGACCCCACTTTGACCGCCAGTCGCGAGATTGGCCGCGGCGGCCCCGGGCGCCAATTGCGCCGCGCCGATCGCCCCGGCGGCAATCTGGGTGGCGGCGATAGTCCCCGAAATATTCGCGGCGGCCACCGAACCGGCGATGCCCGCCACTCCGGCATTGGCGGCGTACAGGGCCGTCGGCACGGGGGTCAGCGGCTGGCGGGGCGTCAGGGTGGTGAACGCGCCGTTGCCGTTGGTGCGCGCGCCGATTTCCAGCCACGCGTCGTGGCCGGTGAAAATCCCGGAGCCAAAATCCAAGGTCGCGACAAACAAACCATTGCTCACGGCCGTGGCGCGATTAGTCAGGGGGCCGGCGCTGGCCGAGCCGCCGGTGCCCGCCGCGAACACGGTGAAGGTCAAATCAAAGCTGCCGTTGGCCGGGGAGCCAGATGCGGTCAACCGTCCCTGGTAAGTGAAGGCAGTGCTCTGGCCGAGGGCGTACCCTCCAGTGAGCAGCAAAACGGGTAACAGGCAGGCCGGGAGGGGGAATTTCATAAGCGGAAACGTCTCGTTAAAATTGTGCAAACCGATCGAAAACTAACCCGCCCCGACCGTTAGTCAAGCGACACCGGAGCAGGCGACACCGGAGCAGGGCAGGGGCGCCGGTCAGCGACCGACCCGGGCGGCGAAACGGCGGGCGGCGTTTTTCATGTCCACCGGAATCGATTTGGCCTTCAGATTCAAGGCCCAGCCGAAGGCCAGCCGCGGGTTGTTGGTCCGGCCGGGGTTCCGCTGTTGGACGGCGCGCAAGAATTCTTCCTTCCGATTCATCGCATACTCCTTTTTTTGCGAGTCTGGCGGACGGGGTCGGACATTGCCTGTCCTGGTGAATAACTCGCGGGCGGGCGATCAGAATTCGTGAACGGTGAAGGGTACGTCAAACCAGAGGCCGTTGAAATCAAACTGGAGATTCGGCGGTTCCCAGTCGCCGGCGACCCACAGCATTTCGTTCCGGGGTTTGAGGAGCGCGATCATTTCATCAGACATCTCCGGCTCCAGGGCGATCAGGCGGTAACGGTTCCGTCGGAGATCCTCACGGGCCATGGCTTTCAACAATTGCGCCACGGCCTCCGGAGAGCGTTTGAGGACCCAAATCTCCGCTTCAGGCACCTTCACGGCCAGTTTGTTCAGCTTGTTCACGGTGCATTCGCCGCACTCGACCCATAGTTTGGGCCGCAGCTCGTAGTCCAATTGCACGAGGTCTGGCACGAAGGGGATGCTCTCCTGATGCAGGTTGGTTTCGAGTTGGAGGCGCTCCCGGAAAAAAATCACGTAGGCCAGGAATTTCAGGAGCACGTGAGTCACGGTTTCGGTGTCCTGCTGACCGATGATCACCTTGTCCGGCAACGGGCGCCGGTGATCGCGGCTTTGCAGCCGGAAACTATACTTGGTGCTCATGGCTACTCGGTCACCCGCACCAGCGTGCCGATGTTGACCAGGCGCACCAGGTAGGCCGCGTTCCAGTTCGCCAGGCGGAAACAGCCATGCGACTCGGTGCGCCCGACCTCTTCGGGGGAAGGCGTGCCGTGAATGCCGTAACCCGGCTTGTCGAGACCGATCCACGCCACGCCCACGGGGTTGTTGGGGCCGGGCGGGAGAATCAGCCGCCGGTTGAGTTTATGGGCTTCCGCGGATTCTGGAAAAACGTCCGGATCAAAGGTGTAGGTGGGGTGGGGCGCGATGCCCGCGACGTGCAAATCTCCGACCGGGCGTTTTTCGGCGCGGTGCGCAATGCTGCATGGAAAGTGCGCCAGCAAACGCCCGTTGGAGTCGAAGGCTTCGAGGGTCTTATCGGCCAGGTGGATGCGGATCAAAGCGGCCTTCACGCGCGGTTCCGGGTAGGCGGCCCGGGGCACCTTCAGCCGGGCTCCCGGGCGGACCAAATTCCAATCCACACCGGGATTCAACCGGCGGATCAAGCCGGGGTGAGCAAAATGCTTTTCCGCCACCAGTTCCAGAATGGTTTCATAGTCCAACGCAGTTTGTTTGGACTTCCCCAGCCACGTCCGGGCGATGGGTTGGAGGCGGGCCAGGTCGTTGGAACTTACCACATACGTGGTCCAGGGAGATTGTGGCAGCGTCAGTCCGGTGCCGGTGGCGGGATCCAGCGTGCCGGTTTCCGGCAACCGGGAATGGTGCTGGAAGACCAGCAGCGCCGCCCGGGTCTGCGATCCCGCGGCACCGTCCAGCGAGCCGCAGGAAATTCCGTGTTGCAAGAGCGCCACCTGCGCTTCGAATGTATCCGCCGCCGGCCGTGGCCACGTATCGGGGGGCGGTGGTGGGGGCGGTGGCGCGACCACCACCGGCAGGGGGTTGGTGCCGGGAATGGAGGGTTCGGGCGGGCCCCGCACCGCACCGGGATCCGCCGCGAAAGCGGGGGGCGGGACCGGGGGTGGGGTGGGGATGCTGAAATTGGTCGGTGCTGGCACCGGAATGGCGACCGGGCGGGGCACGACGGGAGTGGCCAGCGAGGCCGGGTTGCTGGAGGGCGGCGAGACTGGGGCCGTTGGTCTTGTTTGGGGTCGGGCCGCCACTGCCGGAGTCCGGGTGTAGTCGGAAGCCTTCCACCAAACCCAGCCAATCAACGCCACCAGGCCGAGCGCCAGCAGCCAGTAAAAGGCCTGGCCGGGGGAATTGCCCCGGCGCGGCAGCTTATATTTCGGGCGGCGGCGCATGAATGAAAAAGATGGCTGGGCCGCGCGCGCCCTGTCAATGGCCCAATCGCGCGGCGACCGCCGGGCGCCGGCTGATCACAGTTTGAAGAAGGCCTGCAATTTGGTGGTAAAAGTGGTCTGGTACTCGCTCTGCCGGGCGGCGGCGGCGGCGGTGCCCAGATTGGCCGCCAGCATGCCTTCCGTGGCCATTTGCCGCCGCGCCAGCAACTCGCTCAACTGGTGCAGCAACTGCGGATTCTCCCGCAGGCTGGTGGTCAAACCGGCCTTGTCAATTTCCACCACCTCGCAATCGGATTGGGCTTTGATGGTGGCGCTGCGGGGTTCCCCGGTGAGAAGGGACATTTCACCAAAGCAATCCCCGGCCTGCAAACTCGCCACTGGCATCATGGTGCGGTTGCGTTCCACCAGCACCTGGGTTTCCCCTTTGACGAGGATGAACATGGAATCGCCGCCCCGCCCTTGGTGGATAATAGTCTCGCCGGCGCCGAAATGAGCCACCCGTCCGCGGGGCAGCAACTGATCCAACTGTTCCTCGGTAAGGCAACTGAAGAGCGGTTGCTGGCGGAGGATCGCCCGGGCCGCCCGGGGCACTTCCGCCGGCTTTTCCCGTCCCAGGCGCTCCAACCAGACCGTTTGCACCGGATGCGGGAAGCGCAGACCCTGGCGGCGGAAACTATACCAGATATTGGTGCGGATGGCGTCGCAAATGTCATTGTAGAGCGCATGATCATCCATCCAAAACTGGATTTCATACTCGATGGCAAAATCGCCAAAATGCTTTAGGAACACCTTGGGCGGCGGATCCGAAGCCACTCCCGCCGCGCTGGCCGCCGCCTGGCGCAAGATGTCTTTCACCTCGGTCGGCGGGGCGGAATCGTCGACGTTGAGGGCGAGCCGCATGGCGTGCCGGCGGGTCGGTTGGTTGAGATTGGTGACCGTGGCCTTGGCCAGATCCCGGTTGGGAATCTCGATCGAGATGGCGTCCACCGTGCGCAGGCGCGTGGAGCGCCAGTTCACCTCGATCACTTCCGCATAGGTGTTGTTCACGTGCAGCCAGTCGCCATGCACGAACGGCTTGCCGATTTGCAGCGCCACCCCGGCGATGATATTACCCATCAAATCCTGCATGGCGATGCCGAGCACGACCGCCAGGATCCCGGGGGCGAGCAGCAGACCCTTGAGCGTCTGGTCATAACCCACATCCAGGACCAGGAAAAGTGTGACCACCAGGATGATCAGCCGGGCCAGTTCGCTGAGAAACTTGGGCACCTTGACGTGGTGTCGCTGGAGGAAATAGAGGTCCCAGATATACCGGTCCACGAGGGCGATGAGGAAGAGCGCCCCCAAGAGCACGGTCAGCGCGCCGAGATGCCGGATGAATGGCCAATTAAACTCCAAAATCAGGGCCGGAGCGTAAAGCGCGAAACAGACAGCGAAGAGTTGGTAGGCCCAGCCGAGGCGAACTCCGTGATGACGTTTCAACCGCCGACCGAAAAGGAGCAAGAGGCAATACAACCCCGGAACCGAAAGTGCCAGCAGCACATCCCTCGTCACCCAGTTCAATTCAGCCCACATCCCGGCAGTGTCCCAGATTCTCCGCGCGCTCACAAGATTTTGCGCCATATTTGGCGCGGTTGCGGGCGCCGTGATCAGCCCGCGGCGGTGCTACTGCACCAACAGCACCCGGTAGTAGCTGTTCGTGGCCGGGTTACCGGTATCCGAGTAGAAGGTGGAGGTCCCGGTGCCGGGGATGAGGTTACTGATGGGGAGAAATGGGCGGTTGAGGTTGGTCGTGGCCAGCACTTGGTAATTCTTGCCCGCCACGCTCGACCAGACCAGCAGCCGGTTGTCGCGCTCAAAACCAGTGATATGGAAATAAGACAGCGGATCATGCGGATCCGTGCCGGCGAGGAGTTCCTGCCAATCCGGCACGCCGTCCCCGTCGGAATCCAGGCGGGGATCCAGCGGGAATTGCACCTCCACGAGCCGGGTGTCGCCGACCTGGGTTCCATTGGTGAACGTCACGGTGAGGGTATTGGTGCCCGCGACCCAGCCGGCCGTGGTGGCATATAGCGTGTGAAAGCCGGCACCACAGGGGCTGGCGCTGAAGATTTGGTACAGCGGTGTACCGCCGTTCCGCCGGGGCTGAAGCATGCCATTCAAGGTCACGGAGAAATAATCAATGTTGGTGGCAGTCAGGCTTTGGCTGAAGCAAGCTTGCACCGTGTACGTCGGGTTTGAGGTCAGATTGAGGACCGTGCCGTTGGTGGCTGGCGCCAGAATCTTGACGCTCTGCGAAGGCGCCGACGTGTTGACCGTGCGTGTGAGGGCGGTGAACCGGGTGGGAAAAACGGCGGTGGTTCGCTTTTGCAAATGAACGCTGATCGTCGCCGCTCCCTGGCTGGGGATCGACCCGTAAGTGAAACGGAATTCCTGAGGCAGGTTGGGATACTGCGCGTCCAGCGTGGGATCGGGCGCGACAGAGGCGGCCGGGGCATAGACTGGAATGCCATTCGTCAGCCCATTACCATTGTTCTGGCCCGTAACAGCATCGTCGTTGCCGGCGTTGCTGTCAGCGATATTGCATTCCACCCCGGTGGTGGCCGCGTCCGCCCGGATGACCAGGGTATAGGTGCCGTTGGTCAAGGAAGCGCCGTCCGCGGTCGGGAAAGCGATCACCCCGTTGGGAAGCTGGGCGTCATAGTAAAACGTTTGGAGAAAGGTGTTATAGACACTCGCCTTGCCGGTGCGCGGCAAGAAGGTGCGGGCGCGCACGATGTGAAAACCCTCCTCCAAACCGGTGACCGTCAGACCGGGATTGAGGTCGTTGTGCAACCAGACGCGGGCCCCTGCCGGGTTGAAATTGGTGATGGCCGTTTGGGTGAGGCCGTAGCGTTTGGAGCCGGAGGCCTCGGCGTCGGAAATGGGATTGATCCCCGTGGCGAAGAAGGCCACCTGATAACGGATCGACGCGCCCGCTGTCTGGCTGATGGCCGGCAGCGTGCCCTTCCACCAATCGATGGCCGGGTTGGCGCCATCGTGATTGGCGAAGTAAGCGGGGACCACCTTGGTGCTGCCTTTGCCCACCCCGAAGGATCCCAACGGCTGGCTGCCATCGATGGTGTAATAAATAAAACCGGTGTTGATCAGGGATTGGTAACCAACCTTCACCCAGAGATCCACCGCTTGACCCGCGGTCGGGTTGGCGGGAAAGCGTTGGGTGGCGGGCACGGTCCCGAGAGCAGTGACCCCATTAGTCGGGTCATGATATACCCAATTGGCGGTCTGGTTGGTGATTGCCGCCCCCGTGCCCGTGCCGGGACTGCTGGAACTGGATCCACCCACAATATAAGCGTAGGTCTCGGCCCCCGTGGAAACGAGATTATTGCTGAGGATGTTGCGGGCCGCAAATTTCTCGGGACCATTGCGAAATTGAAACAGGGTCTGTTCGTAACCAAGAAAAACATCGGTGGCGTAACCGGGCCGATTGTCCCGCAGGTCGCCCGCACCTGTGGGGCCGAGGGCCATCTGGCTGTTGATATCGATCCCGCCATCCAGCTTCACCAGAGTGTTGACGGAGGAGGCGTCATTGCGCACCAGAATGTCAAAGACCGCGTTGGTGACCACGGGAACATCGATGGCATAAGTCAGGTTGGAGACATTCCCTCCGGTGATTACCTGCCCGGATTGGTCAATACTGCCCCGCATTTTGAAGGGGTACAGGGGGTTGAAGCCGGCGTCCCCGTTGACGCCGTCCTGGCGAAACAGCTTCATCCGGGGCGCGTCGCTCCCGCCTTGTTGCAAGGTGATTGCATCCTTGAGGCTGGCCCGACTGGCCTCCGGCCATTGGAGGCCATACATGACGTAGCCGCCGCTGGGAATTTTGAATTCGATGGCGCCGCCGCCCGGGGCCAGGGATTGCCCGCCCACGTAAACCTTCCGGTTGACCGGATTGGGATCGTTGGCGGTGGTCTGGGCTTCCGTGAGGCTCTGGGTGGCCAACCGCACGAGCAACCGGCTGCACGCGCGATCCGCGCCAGGGGCGTTGGCCAATTGCACCAGAACGGTGCCGGGGGGAAAGCCGGTCACCAAGCCCAGACCGCGCGAATTCTGGACGGGAAAGCATTCATAGTACGTTCCGTCCGTGGTTTGCGCCACGCCGTCGTCAAAACTGATATCCCCCGGATTGCCGTAATTGTCGTTCATGGCGAACAAAACGACGCTTTGGTCTTGCGGGGCGGCGGATGAACCTTCCCGATAGTCGTACCGTTCGAACGCCACGATGTCGTTGTCGCTCCACCGGGAGCGGGTTCCCCCGCGGGCCAGTTGCTGGTGCAGATAGGCCAGATCCGGCATTTTAGGATCGCCGAACTCGCCGAGATACGGCGCGTTGGCGTGGCGCGGAAAGGGCGTTTGCCCCGCGCCAGCCGCGGATTGGTTGTAGCCATCGGAATAAATCTCCGGCACGCCCTCGCGCATAAAAAAATAGGCCAACTGCAATTCGCGGTGGTTGCAGATGTCATCATCCGCGCTTTGGGCAAACATGACGCTTTGCGCGCCGCTGTAGGCATCGGTGGAGGGAATGTAATCACGCTGATCCAGGCCCGAGAGAGTGGCGCTGGGATTGCCGAGAATGCTGTTGAGCTGGGTGTGGTAAGGACTGTTCAACAGGCGCATACCGCGCGAAAGGTATTCGCCAAACGTGGGCGGTTCGCCGAGGTGTTCGCCAAAAATCAGCGCGTCATTGCGGGGCGCTTCGGTGTCGTAACAACTATTCCGGCTGTCATCCGCCTCCACGTAGCCGTTGCCGGTCACGTTGTTCCCGTAGCCGTGGATATAATCAAACATCGCCTGGATCCCGCCCGTGTAGCCGTTGAAGGTCGGGGTGGCATCGCCGAAAAATCCCGACGGCACGTGCTTGACCGCGTCCAACCGGAAACCGTCGCACTTGGTTTCATTCAAGGTCCACATCGCGGCGCGGATGAGATACGCACCCACATCCTCGCTCACGGGCACGCCATTCGAACCGCCGAAAGGATGCCAGGGACCGCCGAGCGAAACGCCGGTGGGGACCATGTAATACTCGGGATTGGCGGGGTGCCGGACAAACGAATACTTGGGAATGGTGCTGCCCAGGGTGGTGCCAAAATTGCCGTTTACGGACCCCGGTTCGTTGGCGATGTCCAGCAGACCCGAGAGCGGTTGGTATTGCACCTCCCACTGGTTGTTGAAATTCCCGATGTTCGGCCAGTTGCGATAAAAGCCACCCGCGATGGTCTGGAGATGAAAATCCTGGGGCAACATGCCGGGATAGGTGTTGGTAGGGCTGGCGGCATTGTACCCCGGGATATCAAACCCGCGATGGTTGGAGATGTTATCCAGGTAAACGCGGATGCCGAAGCGGTGGGCCACCTGCACTACCTGGAGCAATTGGGCCTTCGTGCCGTACAAAGTGGGCACTGTGCCCCGCTGATTTTTGTCCCCCAAATCGAAGGGATCAAACAAGTCGTAACCGACGGAGAACACGCTGCCGGCCTTGGCCGGGGGCGGCAGCCACAGGCTGGTGTACCCCGCTTCGGCGAGCTCCGGCATTTTTTGGATCAGGGTATTCCAGTTGACGTTGAATAACTGGAGCATCGCGTCACCCCGCACGGGGGCGGACGCCACAATTAAGAACAGCAAAATGACGGAAGCGGATGAAAGCCTTTTCACAATGGAATCGGGTTGAGCAATGGCGCAACCCTAATTCCGGGGGCAAGGCAAGTCAATCGGATCGGTCCTGACTCAAGGCCGCTCAAAAATGTTTTCCATCAAGCGCGGCCGCCGCGAGGGGACCAGGAAATCGGAAAGGGCATCCCGACCGGACCAATCCCACAACCCCCCGTCCGCGGCCAGGGCCACGATGCCATGCCCGCTGGTTCCGAGGCCGACCCAATCCTGGCGGTGGCCCATGCGCGTGGGAATCTGCTGGCGTTTCTCGGACCATTCCGACGAGTGAAAATCCCAGCGCCAGAGTGAACCGTCGGCTTTCAGCGCCACCAGATTAGGGGCGGATAATTTGGCCGCCACCCAATCGTTCCCCTGGCCAATCCGGACGGGATTGAGGGTCGCCCCGGTTTGGCTCACGACCGCCTCCAATTCCCAGAGCGAGCCGTCTTCCCGTACTCCGAAGCGGGGAAATTCCACGTTGCGCCAGTGGATGTTATCCAAGCTTGCGACCCGATCCAGACCGGTCTCCTCATCGAAGCGGACGTCGGGTTGATGGCCGGCCGGTTCAAAGCCGTTGGAATGCCAACGTTTTTCCCGGTAGAAATCAAAAGCCCAGACCTGTCCGTTTTGTTTCCGCGCGAAGAAGACAATCCCGGTATGATAGAGTTCTGCCCAATCTGATTCCGCTCCCAATTGGCGCGGGGCGTGGGCACGCAATTCGGGTTCCACGTAACTGGAGCCGCCCCAACGCCACAATGTGCCATTCGTTTTCAACAGCAGCACCGCCGTCTGGCCCGGGTCGGGAATCACCATTTTCCAATTCCGCTCATTCCCAAACTGCACCAGCGGCGCGGGCTTTTGCGGCAGTAGTTGGGGGGAATCTGGTTGGTATTCGAACGGGGCGACCGCCCGCTCCGAACTCCAGAGCGTGCCATCCGAGCGGATGGCGACGTACTGCGCGTTGACGGTGGCTTGCGCCAGCCAATTGGAGCCATTGGCGAAGTGCAGGCCGGGCAAATCCCGCCATTGACCCGTCGCGTGGATCGGTGTTCCGCTGCCCACACTTCCCAACCGGGTACCTTCTTCGAAATGAAACCTGTTCTGCCAAAGCCGTCCGTCGGGCAGGATCACCACAGTGCCGAGGGAGGTGGACTGGAACCGGGGCGGGGAGGCGAGGCTCATTCGGGCGGGACCGGGCGATGCATCGGCCGGAATCACCATTTCCCACGCGCGTCGGTAAACCGCGCCGGTGACGGCGATGATGCCAACCAGGGCGATGGCCAGAACGCTGACGTTGCGGATGGCAAGGCGACGGACTTCGACCGGGCGGCGAAAGTTTCCCAAGGCCAGGGTGATCAAGATGCCGGCCAGGGCGGGCCACGCGATCAACGCCAGCAGGGGGTTGAACAGGAGTTCGATCTCCCGGGAGCGGGCCAGGCTGACCCAAATCGACAAAGTGACCGCCGTCAAAATGGTCAGGGCGACAGACTGAATCAGGTTGCGGCTCAGCGTCGAAGCATGGAATCCCAGCAGGGCCAGCGCCACCGCGGTTGCCAGCAGAGCGCCCAGACCGTTTCCCGCCAAGTTAATTTCGATGCCGCCCAGACCATGGCTGGCGCCCCAGCTGGCTCCCAAACCTTCGGCCAGCCAAAGGAGCGCACCGCTCAGCAAACCATCCAGTCCGAGCACAAACAGCAGTTTGACGGCAAACTGACGGCGGCTCGAGACCGGTTGACACAACTGGCTTTCCCACGTTCCCAACCGGCGCTCTTCGGCCACACTCTGGCCGGCGGTCAACACCGCGACCAACAGCCAGAGGCCACCAAATTCCTCCAGCATCGTGTGGAGGATGGAAATCTCTCCGACCGGATTTTTGCGCAACCAAAGCACGCCCAGGTGCAGCAGGAATAATCCCGCCATGCCGAGCAGCCCCACCTGGTGCAGTCGGAGTTCCTTCCGGCACAAGGCCGCGAACGGCTGGCGAGCGCCCCCGGAGGATTCCTTCACCAGAGCCGGCAATCCGGACCCGATATCCCCAAGCGATCGTGCTTGCCCGACATGTCGGATGGCCAAAACTAAACCGGCAAGGAAGTGGAGGCCCAGGGTGAAATTGATGGCCCGGCGGATTGATTCCGGCGAAACCCCGCCAACGATGGAAACATAATTGCCCAACCAGAGCGCCAGTCCGAGAATGCTACCGGTCAGCAACAGAGCACTCCAAAATGCCGGCCGGCCAAACCGGGCCAGACCGGTGGTCCAAAGGGCAACGCTGAAGGCCAGGGCCAGAACCGTGCTGCCCGTAAAGCCGCGTCCCGCCAGGTACCAAGCCGCGACCGCGAGCAGGCCGAGTTGGTACCAGGCCAGGTTTTGCCAAAGTTGAGCCCGGATGAACCCGCCAGCGCCGTACGCCCGGTCGGCGAGCACCTGGGTGGTGCGCCAGCGCTCAATGGTCACTTCGCCGCCGGTGCGGGGCGCTTCCTGCGCCCGGAGAAATTCCCGGCGCGCCCAAGCCAGTGCGGTGAAAGAGTAGAGCGCCAGCGCCACTTCGACCATGGGGGTATTTCCCCCGAAGGCCAGAATGACCATGAGTATTGTCAGGGGCACGAGTAGCGCGACCCAGAAGGCGGAAGCCATTTGGCGGAGAAGCAGGGTCGTCCAAAGTCCACTGGCGAGAATTACCAGCCCGGCAATCGCCAGCCCGGCAAAACCGCCATTCTCCGCAAGCCAGGGATTGACTTGTGTTCCGGCGTGCAGCGGACGCCAAAGGAGGGTGGAGAGTGCGCTGGCTGAAAAGACGGTCAGCAACGCGAGGGCGAGCACGGTGAGCTTGGTTTTCCAAATGCGCATCCGCTCGGCGGGTTGCGCCAGTAGCAAGGGAAAGGTATTCAGGCCAAATTCACGTCCGAAGGAGGAAATTGCCAGGAAAAGCGCCCCGCACCACAGGGGCGGTGTCACCATGCGGAGGGATTCTCCCCCGATCACATGGAACATTCCCAAAAGCCAAACGGGTAACACGGCCAGCGGCAGGGCCGCGAGAAAGGCGGGGCGTAAAAGCCGGATTTCCTTTTCCCAAAGCGGAGTGGCAGTAAACCTGGGAAGGGCTGAGGCAGTGGAAGTATTCATGGGCGTTCAAAAATGTTCTCAATCAGTTTTGGTTTGTTGGAAGGTTCCAGGACCAGGGGGCCACTGCGGGCGAGCACGCGGATGGAATTGCCTTCCAGGCCAGACCAGTCCCACAGTCCGCCATCCGCGGCCAATGCCACAATCCCCCGCCCGGAATTACCCAACCCGACCCAGTCGTGGTGGGAACCGAGTCGGCGCGGCTTTCCGGTGACCCGCCACCTCACCTGTTGCCGGTCCGGAATAACATCCGTATCCCATTGCCACAATGTGCCATTCGATTTAAGCGCGACCAATTTCAATTCGCCGCCAGCCACCGCCAGCCAGTCATGATCGGCGCTGATTTGTATCGGGTCGGCCTGCGCTTGGAACTGCCAGAGGCTGCCGTCCCGGTGGATGCCATACCCTTCGCTTGTCAAATGGCACCAAGCCGCCCCGTCCAGTTTGGTAATCCGCGCGTTTTCCAGCTCGGGGCTTTCGCCGCGGCGCGGATCGCCCGAACGTGGCACTAGCTGTATTCCCAGACTGCGGTTGAGGTCCCATGCTTTTCCCATCTTGTCCAAACCGAAACTTTGCCCTTGACCGACAGAGATATCCACCCAGTCCGACTTTATGGTCAACGGACGGAGGGGGATAGCTTGGAGTCCGTTGGCGGGGGGATGTTTACCGACGGGCCACAACCATAAAGTGCCGTTGGTTTTTAACAACAGTAGCGCGTTGCCGAAGTGACAGCGGACGGCGAGTTGCCAATCATTCTCCTCACCATAGCGCTCCAAACGGGGTGCCACCATCCAGGCGGGCGGCGAGTTGGTTGCGCTCGGGGAGGCGGATAGCCACAAGGATCCATCGGATCGGATGGCCACGATTTGATTGAGGTGCACAACGCACACCCAGTTCGAACCCTCCAAGAAATGAGGTCCACGCGATCCCTGCCATTCTCCGGGGTGCTCGAAACCGGTGGATTGGCGGAACCAGGTTATTTCCTGGCCCGATTCCGTGTAGGCTACCCGGTCCACCCAAAGGCGGCCATCGGGATAAGGCACCCCGAGGTGACCACCCTCCGTCGAGAGAAGGTTCCGCGCGGGCATTTTCAAGCGCGCCGGGCCGTGGGCCGGCTCCAGCGGAGTGAATTTGTCCCAAATCCGATAAAAGGCTCCCATGGTGATTCCGGAACTTAGCACCACCACCACCAGCAACCCGGCGAGATTGCGGAACCATCGCCGGTGGGGTTCCCCCAGATCCCGGAAATTAGTGATGGCCAGCCCGAACGCCGCCACCCCTGCCAGTGGCCAATAAAGCAAAACCAGCAGGTTATCCTGCCAGCCATTCAGTCCCACCCATTGGGTCAACTCCCAAGCCCCGCCGAAGCCGACGGCCAAAAGAACCAGCGTCGCCACCACGATGGCGATGGCCTGCATCCAATTGCGGGCCAGGGTGGAAGCATAAAAGCCGAGGAACGCGAGCGCCATGAAAACGCCTAATACCTGGAGCACATCCGGCAAATCCAGGGTGTGCGGCAGCAAGCCGCTGCCGCCGCCAGTCGAATTGCCCAGGCTTTCCGCGATCAGAAACAGCGTCCCGCTCACCACGCCGTTGAGCAGCAGCGTTCCGCCGAGTTTGATGGCGAAATGTTGCCAGGGCGGTATCGGCAGACACAATTCGCCCGCCCATGTTCCGGCGCGTCGCTCCTCGGCCACACTCAGACTGGCGGTCAATACTGCCACCAAAAACCACATTGCCCCAAACGCCTCCAAGACCAGCCGAACATCGTTGTTTTCCGGACCATCTGGCAGGAACCTCCGCGCGACGGCAACCCCCAAATGCAGCGCGAGCAATCCCGCCATCCCGATCAGTCCGGTGGCCTGCGAGCGTAATTCTTTTCCACACATTGCCCGGAAGGGGCCGTAGGACCGGTCGCGCGCGCGGGCGGCGGAGCGGCCGGCGGAACGGGGCAGCAAGTCCACTTCCCCGCCGTCCCACGCGGCTTCCTGGGCGCGGAGGAAGTGTCGCCGGGCCCACCACAATGCGATCACGGCATAGGCTCCCAGCGCCAGTTCCACTTCCACCGCGCTGCCACCGCGCCCCGAGACGAACGCCAGAATCAGCAAGGGAACCAGCAGCGCCACCCAGAAGGCCGCGACCAATTGTCGCAGCAGGAGCGAGGTCCATAAGCCGCTGGCCAGCAGGACGAGCAAGGTGACTGCCAGCCCGGTCCAGCCACCGTTGCGCAAGACCCACGAGGTGGCCTGATAATTTGAGTAATTGGCCTGCCAGACGGCATACGAAAGGTCCGCGGCGACGAATGTGAGGAGCAGCCCGCCAACCGCCACGAAAACCTTGGTTTGCCATACCCGGGAGCGGTTCAAGGGTTGCGCCAGCAGCAACGGAAAGGTGTTCAGCCCAAACTCCCGGCCAAACGCGGACAGGGCCAGCAGCAGGCCGCCCAACCAAAGCGGTACCGAAATATATTCAACGGACTCCCCGCGCTCCAACCCGGGAAAGAACTGGCCCAGAAACCAGACCGGAACCACCGCTAGGAGGAGGGCGGCGTAAAAGGCCGGCCGGAGCAGCCGGATTTCCTTGGCCAGCAGCGGGCTTTGCGATAACAACCGGAACTCCTTTTGCCAAATGGCGTTCATGCTTTGCTCCTCCCCAAAGTTCCCGCCGCAACGAAGATCTCCTCCAGCGAGAGGGAAGTGCACCGCAGTTCCTCAGGTTGCCGGGCACGGAGCCTCTCCAAAACCGTCTCGTGATCCCCATCCACCAGTACTTCCACATCGCAGCCGGACTGGCGCACGCTCAACACGCCTTTTAAGGCCAGGTCCGTTGGCGGGCTGGCGAAGGAAGCGCGAATTTTTTGGAAACGATCCCGCGCGGCGTCAGCCCCCAGGGTCAGCAATTCACGACCCTGTTCGATGATGGTGAATTGATCAATCAACCCCTCAAACTCGCTGATCAAGTGGGTGGACACGAATACGGTGCGGTGTTCTGGATCCGTGGCGTGATACGCCCCAATGACGGTCTCGATAAACTCACGACGCACAATCGGATCCAGCCCGGAGGTGGGTTCATCCAGCACGAGCAATTCGGGTTCCGGACAGACCGCGCCGATCAAGGCCACCTGCGTTTTCTGGCCCTTGGAGAGGTGGCTGGCTTTCTGGCTGGGATCCAGGTGAAAGCGCGCCAATAAGTCGGTCTCCATTTGACGGTTCCAGCGGGGGCGAAAGGAGGCCAGGAATTCCAGGGTCTGGGCGACCGTCATCCACGGGTAAAAGGCGACCGCATCCGGCACGTAGGATAAACGGGACTTCACCGCCACCTCGTTTTTGCGCGGGTCCAGTCCGAAGACGCGGACCGAGCCCGTGTCGGGTTGCAGCAGATTGAGCAGGCACTTGATCGTGGTGGTTTTGCCGGCGCCATTGCGGCCAAAGAAGCCGTAACAACTGCCGGGGCGCACCGTGAGGCTGAGTCCCTTGACGGCATCCACCTTGCCGTAGCGGCGGGCGAGGTCCTTGATTTCGATGATGGGCGGGTTGGTTTCCATAGGATCCAATGTTGCGGACGGATTATTTGCCATTTTGCGCGGCCTCCAATTTGGTTTCGAAATAGTCGAGTCGTTCCCGAACCAACTGCAGGAATGTTTCCTTATCCACCTGCAGGTGATGGGCCATCACCACCGCCTCGTCGATCTCGGTCAGGAGCAGGCTTTTGCGCACGGGTTCCGTGAACGGCGAGCGGTTTGCGGTTACAAAGCAACCCTTGCCGGGATGGGTTTCCACGATACCCTGGGCCTCCAACTCGGCATAGGCCTTGGCAATCGTGTTGCGGTTGACGCGCAGCTCCTCGCTGAGCGGCCGGAGCGCGGGTAACGCTTCTCCCGGTTGCAGGCGGCCACACGCCGCCGCATACCGGATCTGGTCGGCCAACTGAAGGTAAACCGGCTTGCCCGCTTGGAAATCGATTTGAAAAATCATAGCCGTGTTGATAACTGTTATAGAACAGTAGGACAGTTGGAGATGTTCGTCAAATAATTTTTGGGAAAAATAATCCGCTTGTCACAAGCCCCGGAAACGGCGACAAGAATTCACCGTCCCCATGTTCTAAGGAAAGCCATCCCGGGGCGGCTCAATTGTTATTTTAGCTGATTGTGGTCGGCCAATGGATCCTGATTCTAAGTGCGCTGGCCGGGGTTTCGGTGTTGTTCCTGGCCCATTGGCCTAATCCCCGGAGCCGCTGGTTCGTGGGCGCATTTCTGCTGGTGAGTGTCGGCTCGGTTTGGGGCTGGCAACGCCACCTGCAGTTGCGACTCACCTCCCGGACAAGCGTCACCACCCCGCTCGAAGGCAGGCGGGAAGAGTTTGCCGGGGCGGCCGCCTGCCGGGCCTGTCATCCGGATCAGTACGCCTCCTGGCACCGTTCCTATCATCGCACCATGACCCAGGTGGCTTCACCTGAATCCATCCGGGGTAAGTTTGATGACGTGGACCTCGAGTTTGAGGGGGACAAATATCATCTGGAACGGCAGGGGGAGGAATTCTGGGTGGAAATGGTGGATCCGGATTGGCGCATTCACCAGGAAAAGGGAATCGCGGCCACGAATGCCACGCTGGCCCGGGCGGCGGTTGCCCCGCGGGTGCGCCGGCGGGTTTCCTTGGTGACCGGCTCGCATTACATGCAGGCCTACTGGTTGGACAACCAGCATGGTAATCAGCAACTCAGCCTGCCGTTTACTTATCTCTTTGAAGGCGAACGCTGGGTGCCCCGACCGGCCGTGTTTGTTCGGGATCCCGCGGCCAAGGGTTGGGCGCAAGTCTGGAACCTCGGCTGTGTGGACTGTCACGCCACCGCCGGCCAGCCGGGCAAACTGCCCGGACCGACGGACTTCGACACCCGCGCCGCGGAATTCGGCATCGCCTGCGAAGCCTGTCACGGGCCGGCGGCCGAACATGTGCGGTTGAACGCGGATCCACGACGTCGCTATCAATTGCATTCCGCGGCGAAAGGAGATCCCAGCATTGTGAACCCGGGGCGGCTGGATCCCAAACGGTCCGCGGATGTTTGTGGCCGTTGTCACAGTGCGCATGCGCCCTTCGACGACGAGAAGTGGATGGCGCAAGGGACGCAATTCCGGCCCGGCGGAGAACTGGAGAAGGCCTTCGTGGTGAACCGCCACATGAAGTCGGTGGAAAAGCGCAAAGCCCTGTTTTGGAGTGATGACATGATCCGGGTCTCCGGGCGCGAGTATAACGGATTGATCAAGTCCCCCTGTTACCAAAAGGGCGACCTGACCTGTCTCTCCTGCCATTCCCTGCACCAAAGTTCCCCGGTTTACCAGGTGGCCACCAATATGGAAAGCAATGCGGCGTGTCTGCCCTGTCACCAGAAACTCGCGGCCAATGTGCCCGCCCATACACATCATGCCGCCGGTTCCACCGGCAGCCTCTGCTACAATTGCCACATGCCTTACACCACCTATGGTTTGATGAAAGGCCTGCGCAGCCACCAAATCAGCAGCCCCAGTCTAAAAACCACCTTGCAAACTGGCCGCCCGGATGCTTGCAACCTGTGCCATCTGGACAAGACCCTGGCCTGGACTGGGCAAAAGTTGACCGAATGGTATGGCGCCCCCGCGGAGGAGCTCACCCCGGAGAATCAAACCGTTGCGGCATCCATTCTGTGGGCCACCAAGGGCGACGCAGGCCAACGGGCGTTGTTGGCGTGGCACATGGGTTGGGAGCCCGCGCGGGCCATCTCCGGCAGTGGGTGGTTTGCCCCCTACCTGGCGGTGCTGCTGGAGGATCCATATCCGCCGGTCCGCTTCATGGCCGCACGCTCGCTGAAGCTGGAACCGGGATTTGCCAAGTTGGATTATGATTTTGTCGCGCCGTCTGCCCGCCTGCATCAGGCCAGCGAAGCGGCCCTGGCCACCTGGTGGACAGAGGCCAAACCGGCGGACAATCCCTGTCTCCTGCTGCGCTCCGAGGATCGCCTGGACCGCGCGGCCCTGAACAATCTGTTGCGGGCGCGAAACAATAGGATTGTGGAATTAAACGAATGAAATCTGCCACCCCTGCCACCACCGCCACTCCGCGCACGGAGACAGCCGGTTCTCCCGCTCCGACACCCGCGGGCGCTGCTGTCGGCGGCCTGTTTGCGCGGCACCTGAGCCTTGGTTGGTGGTCGCTGCTGGTGTTTCTCACCGCCGGCTTGGTGCTCGAAGCGCTCCATGGATTCAAAGTCGGGGCATATCTGAATGTCAACAACGAGACGCGCCGGTTGATGTGGACGCTGGCCCATGCGCATGGCACGCTCCTGGGACTGCTCAATTTGGCCTTCGCCGCGACGCTCCGCTGGATACCCTCGTGGCCGAACTCTTCCCGCCGGCTTGCTGCCGTTTCCCTGGCGGCTGCCACCGCGCTGATGCCCGCGGGATTCTTCCTCGGCGGGCTGTTTATTTATGGTGGTGATCCCGGCCTTGGTATTGTCCTGGTCCCGCTGGCCGGGGCACTCTTGTTTCTCGCGGTGCTCCTCACGGCTCTGGCCCTGAAACATCGCGCAGCGGAAGCCCCTTAGTCCTATCTCTGAGCAGATTTTCGGCGCTAATTAATTCAATAAGGTTGAATCGGTGGCCGGTCCGGTCCTAGGATGGTTCCCATGACCACGCGACATTTAGTTCCCGGGAAGGGGACTGCCCAGCCGCGCTCTTTTTTTGCCTCATGGAAATCGGGGTTTTGCCCGGAGGCAAGAGTAACTGCTTGGTTGGCGCTGGCACTCGTTTTGAGCCCTGGCAGAGCACCGGGGCAAGCCTTGTCCTGGCTGGCCGTACCTGGAGGGCGGCGCGCCCAATTGCCCGGTCTGGTCCCGGCCGCTCCGGGTTTCCACCGGCTGGTGGACACCGGGATAACTTTCACCAACACCCCGCCCCCGGGGCGGATGCTGGAGAACCAGGTGCGTTACAATGGCTGCGGCGTGGCGGCCGGGGATGTGGATGGGGACGGTCTGCCGGATTTGTTCTTTTGCAGCCTGGAGGGGCGCAGCCATCTCTACCGAAACGTGGGTAAATGCCAGTTTGTGGAAATCACCGATGAGGCCGGGGTGGCTTGCACGGGTCTGTTTACGAGCGGGGCGACGTTTGCGGATGTGGATGGGGACGGGGACCTGGATTTGCTCGTCAACATTTATGGTGGGGGCACGCGGCTCTTTCTGAATGACGGCCACGGCCATTTCACGGAAAAGACCGATGCGGGCCTCGTGCGTCGCTTCGGCAGCACTTCCCTCGCGGTGGCGGACATCGATGGCAACGGCACCCTGGACCTGTATGTGTCCAACTACGCTACTTCCAGTCTGGCGGACCATCCGGAAGCCAAGTTTACGGTGCGCATGGATGATGGCAAACCCGTGGTGGTCGCGATCAACGGTCGGAGCATCGAAACGAATGCGGAACTGAAAGGCCGCTTCGTGGTGGAAACCGGCAAGGGCACCATCAAGCAGATGGGAGAGCCCGACGTTTTGTATCTCAACCGGGGAGACGGGGTGTTTGCGGCGCAAACCTGGACGGACGGGCGATTCCTCGACGAGGCGGGCAAGGCTTTGTCCTCCCCGCCGCTCGACTGGGGTTTATCGGCGATGTTTCGCGATCTCAATGGGGATGGGATCCCCGATCTTTACGTTTGCAACGATCTCTTCTCTCCCGACCGGATCTGGATCAACGACGGCAGGGGGCATTTCCGCGCGGCCAGCCGTGAAGCCTTCCGGCACACCAGCCGATTTTCGATGGGGGTGGACTTTGCGGACATCAACCGGGATGGCATCGATGATCTCCTGGTGGTGGACATGCTCAGCCGGAACCACACGCAGCGGATCCTCGATGTGAACGGCGTCGAGATGGACCAGTCGGGCTCGGTCGGCCCGGACGAGCGGCCGCAGTACAATGAAAACACCCTGTTCCTCGGCCGGGGGGATGGCACCTACGCCGAGATTGGCGCCCTCGCCGGGGTGGATGCCTCGGAATGGTCCTGGCAACCGCTTTTTCTGGATGTCGATCTGGACGGCTACGAGGACTTGCTGTTTACGACCGGCTATTTTCGCGATTCCCTCAACGCAGATCTGAGCGCGGAGTTTGAGCGGCAGAAGAGCCAGTTACGACTGGGCGGGCGCGCCGCGCTGGATTTGCAGAGCCGGATGTTTCCCCGCCATACCCAGCCCAAGGTGGCCTTTCGCAATCTCGGCGACCTGACATTTGAGGATACCAGTGACCGGTGGGGTTTTAATGAAGTGGCGGTTTCGCAGGGCATGTGTTTGGTGGATCTTGATAACGACGGCGACCTGGATGTGGTCATCAATAACTTTGACGCCCCTCCCACCATTTATCGCAACGAGGCGACCGCGCCGCGCGTGGCAGTCCGTTTGCAGGGCCTAGCCCCCAATACGCGGGGGATTGGCTCGCGGATTGTTTTCCGCGGCGGGCCGGTAGTTCAGAGTCAGCAGATGATCTGCGGCGGGCGTTATCTGTCATCCGATGACACCGAGCGCGTTTTCGCCGCCGGCGCGGGATCGGGACCCTTTTCGGTCGAGGTTTTCTGGCGGAGCGGCCGGCACTCCCTGCTCACCAATGTCACGGCGAATTGTGTCCTGGAAATTGATGAAGCGCAGGCGCAGGCGGATTCGCCAACTCAGAAGTCGACACCCCCGCGGATGTTTCGCGATGTTTCAGAGCGGCTGAACCATACTCACGTTGCTACTCCATTTGATGACTTCGCCCGGCAACCGCTGTTGCCCCACCGACTATCGCAAGCTGGCCCCGCCGTGGCGTGGTTGGACGTGAATGGCGATGGCTGGCCGGATCTGCTGGTTGGCGGTGGCCGGGGTGGTGCGCTGGCTCTCTTCGAGAACAATCGGCAAGGCGGATTTGTCGCCAAGCCCGTTCCGGCTTCCCTCAGCGGTCTGACCTTGGAGCAAGGAGGCATCGTCGGCCTGCCTTCGCCGGAAGGAGCCGCGGTCTTGATTGCTCAATCCAATCTGGAATCGCCGGGAACCAAGGCGGTGATGCGAGTTGATTTTGGCAGGGCCGGAATACGGATGGGTGACGGTTTGCCGGCTTCATCGGCCTGTCCGGGGCCAATGGCACTGGGAGATATCAATGGGGATGGCCGCCTGGCCTTGTTTGTCGGCGGCCGCGTGGTGCCGGGAAAGTTTCCGCTACCCGCTGCCTCGCACCTTTATCAACTAGCCGTCGGTGGCGGTTCGCAGGTGGTGCCGGATACCGAAGCCCTCCTCAAGGAGGCCGGCTTGGTGAATGGGGCGATTTTCAGTGATTTGGATGGGGATGGCTGGCCGGATCTCATCCTGGCGGTCGAATGGGGACCGGTGCGGGTGTTCCACAATGATCACGGAAAATTCCACGAAATCACGGCGGAGTTGGGATTGGACAAATTCACCGGCTGGTGGAATGGGGTGGCGGTGGGGGATTTTGACGGCGACGGGCGAATGGATATCGTGGCCTCCAACTGGGGTCGCAACACGCGTTACGAACGCCAGCGTTCAGCCCCGCTCAAAATATTCTACGGCAGCTGGAGCGGGGCGGAGGCAATCGATGTCCTCGAAGCTGGTTTTGATTCCGGGCTGCGGAAATATGTGCCGCTGCGTGGTTTCGAGCCGGTGCGCCATGCCCTGCCATGGTTGCAGGAACGCTACGCGACTTTTCGCGCCTACGGTGAGGCGGGGGTGGCCGAGGTTTTGGGCGAGCGTTTCGCCGCCGCGCGGAGTTGGGAGGCCAACACTCTGGAGTCGATGGTATTCCTGAATCGGGGGGATCATTTTGAGGCGCACGCTTTGCCGGCGGAAGCTCAATTTGCCCCGGCCTTCGGCCTGGCGGTGGGGGATTTTGATGGGGACGGAAAGGAGGACTTGTTTCTCAGCCAGAATTTTTTTGCCGTCAATGCCGAAACACCTCGCTACGACGGGGGCCGGGGAGTATGGCTCCGCGGCGATGGACGGGGAGGTTTTGTTCCCGTGCCCGGCCAGGAGAGCGGGGTGACCGTTTACGGAGAGCAACGCGGCGCCGCGCTCGCGGATTTTGATGGGGATGGCCGGGTGGACCTGGTGGTGGGGCAGAGCGGCCAGGCCACCCGTTTGTTCCACAACGAAACCGGCCGACCCGGCCTGCGGGTGCGCCTGGTGGGATCACCCGGAAATCTCTCCGCTTACGGCGCCCAGATGCGGTTGCGGGATGCCCGGGGTGCCGGTCCCAGCCGCGAAATTCACGGAGGAGGTGGCTACTGGTCGCAGGATGATGCGGTGCAGGTGTTAGGGCTGCGGGATTCGCCGCAGGAACTCTGGGTGCGCTGGCCCGGCGGAAAGACGCTCACTTATCCGGTGCCCGCCGGGGCCCGGGAATTGACCGTGGAGATGGCGGGTCGGTGTACCACCCGTTAAAAGGAAGAGGCTCCATTTAAGGCCCGATGAGTTTCTGCGCCCGGGCCAATCCTTTCAGGGCGGGCTCAAAATCCGGCTTGGTGCGCAATACTTCCTTAAATTCCGTGATGGCTTCCTGGTATTTTTGGGACTGCAGGTAGCTCACCCCCAGATTCTGCCGGGCTTCGAGGTAATCCGGCTTCAGCCGCAGGGCTTCCTTGAAACAGGGGACTGCTTCCGCCGTTTTGCCTTGCAGGGCCAGACCGTGGCCCAGGTTATTTTGCGTCAATGGATCATCGGCGGATTGTTGGAGCGCCGCTTTGAAGTGGGCCACTGCCTCCTCGATATTTCCGTCGGCGAGCAGGAGGTTGCCCAGATTATTATGCGCCTCGGTATAATCGGCGTAAATCCGGAGTGCTTCCTCGTATTCTTTCCGGGCGGCTTCCCGGTCGCCGGCCTTGGCGAGGGCAAAGGCCAGATTGTAATGCGCATCCTCGTCCTCCGGCGTCAATTTCACCGCCGCTTCGTATTCGGCGACCGCTTCCTTGAACTTGCCTTCCTTCAACAACTCATTCGCGTGATTTTGCCGGAGGGCAGACTTCTCCGTGTCGCCCAATTCTTTTTCCGGTTCTGCCGGAGGCTTCGTGGTTACGGTCACTGGCGGGGTGATAACGGGAGGGATGAATACCGTCTCGGCAGCCGGCTGATTGGTGCCGTTTTGCAGCAGATTGCGACGGGCCGGATCGGGTCGGAAGGCACCGGAGGCTATCGCCCAGACCACTCCGCCAACCACCAACACCATCACCGGAATGGCCACCCAGGCCAGATTCGGGGACTGGGCGGCGGGCGGCGTTGGTGGCGCCGGGCGGCGATTTGATTTACGGCTCATAGCTGGCAGGATGCCGCATCACAGGCGGGATTTCAATGGACCTTTTGCGGGGCGGAAGGGGAGAGTGAAAAAGTTCCCGGGGAAACGCTCCCCGGGTTTAGGCTCGACCATTCTGCCGCCCCACCGATTCCTGACTAACCCCTTCGTTCCTTGATGGCGACCAGGATTTCCGCCACCGCGTCCGCCTTCGGTTTGGCGCCAATGTTGCCCTTGCCGTGGAGGCGGAGGGAGACGTTGCCGGCCTCCATGTCGCGGGAGCCGATCACCAGCATGGTATGGACCTTGGCCTTTTCGGCGTCCTGAATCTTGCCGTTGATCTTGTTGGTCGTGAAATCCGCCTTCACCCGGACCTGGTTGGCCCGGAGTTCCGCCACGATGGCCTGGGCGTAGGTGACCAGGGGTTCCTCGTCGCCGATGGTCATGACCCGGACCTGTTCGGGGGCCAGCCACAGCGGAAAATTTCCGGCATAGTGTTCGATCAGGAAGCCGATGAACCGTTCATGCGTGCCTAGCGGGGCGCGGTGAATGCAGAGCGGGGTCTTGTCCGTATTATCCCGGTCGCGATAGGTCAGTCCGAATTTGGCGGGCACCGCGAAATCCACCTGGTTGGTGGCGATCGTGAATTCCCGGCCGATGGCGCTCCAGACCTGCACGTCAATCTTTGGACCGTAGAAGGCGGCTTCGTTGGCCACCTCCACGTAGTTGATGCCGGACTCGATCAGGACGCGGCGGACCATGTCCTCGGTCTTGTGCCACAGCTCTGGTTCATTGACATACTTCTTACCCAGGCCTTCGGCCGAGTGGGTGCTGAAGCGCATCTGGTATTTGCTCAGGCCGAAAATCTGGAAATACTTCAGGTACATGTCATTGACCGCGCGGAATTCCTCCGCGAACTGTTCCGCGGTGCAATAAATGTGCGCGTCATTCATGTTCAACGCCCGCACCCGCATCAGGCCAAACAACTCACCCGATTGTTCGTAACGATAGCAGGTTCCATATTCCGCGAGGCGCAACGGCAGGTCGCGGTAACTGCGCGGTTCCGCGGCAAAAATGCGATGATGATGCGGGCAGTTCATCGCCTTGAGGTAATAGACCTCGGCGGGTGGCAATTGAAACAGGGCGCGCGCAATGTCGCGCAATTCCAAAAGAACGCGTTTAGTTTCCGCCGGGAGGGCTGGATCCAGCTCGCGGGTCCGCTGGTCGAGCAACTGGAACTCCTGCCCGGAACTCAGGGCGGCTTGCTCCGTCGCGCTGACGTTCAGGATTTCTGCCGCACCGTTGGACCGGCACAGTTCCCAAAGCTGTTGCTTCTTCGCCGCGAGTTCGCTGCGCCGCGGTGCCACTTCATCGATCTGCATCGGCGGGAACATGGACTCGGCGTAGTACGGCAAATGCCCCGAGGTCTTATACATTTTCTCCCGCGCCAGGTGCGGGGTCTTGACGCGCACATAACCGGCCGCAAACTCCGCTTCCTTGGCGAGGGTTTCCAAGGCTTCGACAATGGCAGTGCCATTGGGCAGCCAGAGCGCCAGACCGGGGCCGACGTATTCGGAATCCAGCGCGAACAGGCCCATCTCCTGGCCAATCTTTCGGTGATCGCGGCGTTTGGCCTCTTCGATCATCGTGAAATAGGCCTCCAGCTCCGTCTTGTTCTTGAAGGCGGTGCCGTAAATGCGCTGGAGTTGGGGATTTTTCTCGTCCCCTTTGTAATACGCGCTCGCCACATGCGTGAGCTTGAAGGCCCCGATGTTGCCCGTGCGCATCACATGCGGCCCGGCGCAAAGGTCCAGAAAATCACCATTCCGATAGTACGAGATCGGTTCGCCTTCCGGGATGTCCGCCAGGTTGCCGATTTTGAACTTGCTCGGATTCCCCGGGCGCTCGCCCAAACCGCCCAGCCGGCCGCTCGCGGCGTCAGCCAGCGCCTGCTCGCGGGTGACGACAATGCGTTCGAACACATTGTTGGCCTTGATTTCCTTTTTCATCTCCGCCTCGATTTTCTCAAAATCCTCGGGCGAGATTCGGTGGCCGAGGTCGAGGTCGTAGTAAAAGCCGTTTTCCACCGGCGGGCCGGCCGCGAACTGGGCTTCCGGCCAGAGCCGCAGGATCGCGGTGGCCAGCACGTGGGCGCAGGAATGGCGCAGGCGCTCGAGGTCCGTCATTTTCTGGCGGTCATCCAGAGTTTTCCGATCCGCAGGTTGTTCGGCGTTTGGCATAAAGTTTAGTGTTGGGTTGGGTTATCAGGTTTCGCGGCGTACAGGTCGAGAAAAGAAAAACGCCTCGAAGGCAAGTCGAGGCGTTGGCGTCCGCGGTAATTCCGGGGACGCTATAAAGTCGTAGTTGTGCGGACGAGCGCTAACATTGGTGATAACGTAATCCACCATCGAATAATTGGCAATTCCAAAGTTATTGCCGTCCGGGATCATCGCCGCAATGCCACAAAATCGCGCTGGCAGACGCGGCTTACGAAGGCTTAGACTTCCTCCCAATGAATCCCCTGCTTCGTCTCCTCGTTTGGTTGCTGGCTCTGCAGCTTGCAGTTGGCGCCGCTTGCGCCGCTCCGCCGTCCAGTGTGGCTGACCGACTGCAACCCTTTGTGGACCGGCATGAGCTGGCGGGTGCGGTGGCGCTTGTGTTGGATCGCGATCAGGTCCTCGCGGTGACCTCCGTCGGTTATGCGGACATTGGAGCCGCCACGCGCCTGGTTCCGGACGCGCTATTTTGGATCGCCTCCCAGTCGAAGGCAATGACCGCCACGGCGGTGATGATGCTGGTGGACGAAGGGAACATTGCCCTGGACGATGCCGTCGAGAAATACCTGCCGGAATTTCGCGGCCAGCTGGTGGTGGTGGAAAAGGACCCTGAACACGTGCTCTTGCGCAAGCCCGCACACCCGATCACACTTCACGAAGTGCTCAGTCACATGAGCGGACTACCCTTTCAATCCACGCTGGAACAACCCACGCTGGATGGGTTGCCGTTGGCGACCGCCGTGCGCAGCTATGCCGCAGCCCCGTTGCAAACGGAACCCGGCACCCACTACCAATACTCCAACGCGGGAATCAACACCGCCGCCCGTGTGCTGGAAGTGGTGACGGGGATGAAGTATGAGGATTTCATGCAGCAGCGCTTGTTCGGTCCGTTGGGGATGAAGGACACGACGTTCTGGCCGGATGCGGACCAGGTGCGGCGCCTGGCGAAATCCTACCGTCCCGATGAGGCCAAGACCGGTCGCCGCGAAACTCCCATTACCCAGTTGATTTATCCGCTCTCGGACCGCGGGCATCGGTTTCCCATGCCGGCGGGCGGATTGTTTTCCACCGCGCAGGACACGGCACTTTTTTGCCGGATGTTGCTCCGGGGTGGCGAACTCAACGGTCGCCGCTATCTCAGTGAAACGGCGTTCCGGGAAATGACGAAGCGCCAGACACCGGCTGCGGTGAATGAGAGTTATGGCTTGGCGGTGGCAGTGGGGCCGGATTGGTTCGGGCATGGCGGGGCGCACGCCACCAACATGGAAATCCGCCCGGGGCAGGGTCTTGCCCTCGTCTGGATGGTGCAACACGCCGGCTTTCCCGGGAAGGGCGGTCAGGCCCAGGGAGTGTTCCGCGACTGGGCGTTGGAACAATTCAAGAAGTAGGCGAACCAACGGCAGGTAGCCTGCCGGGGCTCAAATCAGAGCGGGGTCTTCGTCTTGGACACCAGCCGGATGGCGGTGATTTGCATGGTTTTGTCCACCGCCTTGCACATGTCGTAAATGGTCAGGGCAGCGATGGTGACGGCGGTCAACGCTTCCATCTCCACGCCAGTCTGCGCGGTAATCCGCGCACTGGCGCTGATGGCAATGCGGTCCCGAGATTCGGGAAATTCAAAGTTTACCTCGCAATGGGAGATGGGCAGGGGATGGCACAAGGGAATCAGGTCGCCGGTCTTCTTGGCGGCCATGATGCCGGCCAGTCGGGCGGCGGCCAACACATCGCCTTTGGGTACATCCCGGGAGCGGATCAAATCCAGCGTGGCGGGTTGCAGGAGAATTTCCCCGGCCGCCACGGCGGTGCGCTGTACGGTTGGTTTGTGCGAAACATCCACCATGGAAGCTTCGCCGGCGGCATTAAGGTGGGTCAGTTTGGTCATGGGACGGGCGGGGCTTGCAGGGCGGCCATCCAGCCGGCGATGGCGGTGCGCATCTGTTCCGCGCCGTTCAGGCGGGGTTTGACGAAGCGGGGGGTAAACCAGGGAAAAGTCCCCAGCAGGTCCGGAGTGACCAGGATTTGCCCGTCGCAATCGGGCCCTGAACCAATCCCGATGGTGGGGATGAGCAGGGCGCGCGTCAGTTCCGCCGCCACCGGCGGGGTCACCAACTCGAGCACGATGGCAAAGGCACCGGCTTCCGCCAGCGCCTGCGCGTCCGCGAGCAGGGCCTGCTTCTCCGCCTCGGCCCGGCCCTTGATGTGATAGCCGCCCTCCAGCCGGACACTTTGGGGCAGCATTCCCAGATGCCCGCAAAAGGGGATTCCCGCCACCACGAGGGCGCGCACTTGCGGGAGGATGTTCCGGCCCCCCTCGGCTTTGACGGCTTCCGCGCCGGCGGTCATGAGTCGCCGGGCGTTGGTCAGCGCGTCCGCCACGTTTTCATAACTCTGAAAGGGCAGGTCGGCGGCCAGCAAGGCCCGGGGTTGGGCGCGGGCGGCGGCACGCACATGATGCTCCATATCCGCCATGGTCACGAGCGTGGTGTCCGGATAACCCAGCACCACCATCCCCAGGGAATCACCCACCAACAAAAACGGCACCCCCGTTTCATCCAGCAATTTGGTCTGCGGATAGTCGTAAGCCGTCAGGGCGGGGATTTTTTCCCCGCGCGCTTTCATTTGAATGAGGATTTCCGGCGTGATCTTGGTTGAATTCATTTGGCTGCGAATCGGGGGCAACATCGCAGGCACGACCGGGCGGTGTCAATTTCACAGTTTTCCCGTAAGCGACCAGCGGCCGGCGAACCGCTCCGTTTGGGGAAGGGCGTTCTCGACGTTCGACCGGCCGCGCTTTAGCATCGGGCCATGCGCGTATTGATCGTGGGTTGTGGTTACGTTGGAATTCCCTTGGGTGCGGAATTAGTTCGCCTGGGGCATGAAGTGTTCGGAGTGCGGCGGGATCCGGCTGCCGTGCCGGTGCTGACGGCGGCCGGGATTAAACCGGTGCTGGTGGATATCAGCCAGCCGGCGGAACTGCAAAAGCTGCCCGAACGCCCCGATTGGGTGGTCCACTGTGCGGCCGCCAGCCCGCCCGGCGGGGTGGAGGAATACCGGCGGGTTTACCTGGAAGGCACCCGCAACTTGCTGCAACACCTGGCCGCCACCCCGCCCCGCAAATTTGTTTACACTGGTAGTACGAGCGTTTACGGCCAGGACGATGGCTTGCCGGTCAAGGAAACCAGCCCCACCGTGCCGGTCACCGCGACCAGCGAAGTGCTGCTGGCCGCCGAGCAACTGCTGCTCGAGGCGTTTCAACAGACCAAATTCCCCTCCGTCATTCTGCGCGTGGCGGGCATTTATGGACCGGAACGGGGCCATTTGTTCCTGCAATACCTGAAGAATCAGGCGCGCATTGCCGGCCAGGGGGAGCGGTTCATTAACATGATTCACCGGGATGATCTGGTCGGGATTATGGTGGCGGCACTTAAAAACGGGCGGGGGGGCGAGGTTTACAATGTCGTGGATGATGAACCGGTGGCGCAGATTCATTTTTTGCGCTGGCTGTCGGAAACGCTCGGCAAATGGATGCCGCCTTACGCGGAAGGGCCGGAGGATCCCGCGCGCAAGCGTGGTCTGACGAACAAAAAAGTGCAAAACCGCAAACTAAAGATGGAAATCGGCTATCAATTCAAGTACCCTAATTTTCGCAAAGGCTACACCGCCGAAATCCAAAGGCTCGATCAGGCGGGTCAGTTAAACTTGGAGCCGGAAGCGCGCTGAAAATATTTCATTTTCTCCAAGCGCGGAAAACATCCTTCGGGGCTTGTTTCGAAGGCAAAAGACAAAAAGCAGAACAACAACATATGTCACAAGTACCATCAATCTCGGAAGCCGAGTGGAAAGTCATGAAAGTACTATGGGCCAAATCCCCGCAGCGCAGCAGCGAAATCATGGCTGCCCTCGCGCCGGTCGCTGATTGGCATCCCAATACGGTGAAGACCCTTCTGACCCGTCTGGTCAAGAAGAAGGCCGTTTCCGCCAAACCCGAGCGCAATCACTACCTGTTCAGCGCGGAGGTCGGCGAGGGCGCGTGTGTGAAGGCTGAGAGTGCCGCCTTTCTGGAGCGCGTCTATGGCGGGACGGTCAAATCACTTCTCCTGCATTATATCGAGCGCCATAAGTTCAGCGCCGGCGATGTGGATGAGTTGAAGCAGGTTTTGCGCAAACGGCAAAAGTAAATCCCGCACCGCTCGCCGAATCCGTCGGACAATTCACACCTTGAGTCGGTGTTCAGGGTTGTCCGGCGGATTCCGCTGGGGACGGTGGCAAGGTCCGCAAGGCATTAATAATGCCCGCTGGCACGGCAATAATGGTCCCGTGCCGCGCCGCTTTGGGGAAACTAAGACGTGCCGTGACGTCCTCCCAGGTTTTCAGGTCCGGCGAGCGCACCGCTCCGTAGTGGTGATCGCGGTAACAATCGAAATAGACCACGTAGTCCTCCCCTACTTTTAGCGCCGTGGGACCTTCCACCCAGCCCGGCGTGAAGGGGGCTGATAAGTCCGTAAAAGGTCCTTCATAGCCCGCCGCCTTGACCATGCGCAGATACTTGCGCTCCGGTTTTAATGTTTCGTCCTTAAAGATCAACCAGAGCTGTTTCTCCGTTCGCAAGAAAGTGGCATCAATCACGACAAAACCGGGGTCGAAGAACAATTGTGCCGGACTGAAAGTCTGGAAATCCCGCGTTGTGGTGCGATAGATCCGGTGGTTGTTCTTTTGCTCTGCCGTGCCCAGGGTTTCAGGATACTTGCCGGCGATGGTGCTGGACCAGAAAATGACGAACTCCCGCCGTTGCTCGTCATAAGCGATCTCCGGTGCCCAGCAGTTGGCCGTCGCCGGTTCATTAGTCATGACCGGCAGGGCGCGTTGTGGCGACCAATGCGCGAGATCCTTCGAATTGGCGTAGCCGACCGTTTTCCCCGCCCAGGCGGTGGTCCACACCAGGTGAAATGTGCCATCCGGTCCGAGTAACACACACGGATCCCGCATTAACTTGGATTCGCCCACCAACGGTTTAAGATAACTCCGGCCGCCATTCAGGGTTTCCCAGTGATAGCCATCTGTACTCGTCGCCAGGTGCAATCCATCTTCCCCATTGCCGGTAAAGTAAGTGAAAACATAGGCAGGCGCGGAGGAGACACCTTCCGTGCCGGTGGCGGCACCGGCGGAAGCCCGGGCGGGCGGTTGCAACAACGCAAAGATGCAAGCCAGGCCAGCGATGAATTGTTGCGTGGTCATGACACAATATTTGCTGGCGATCACCCGATTCTGCCCCAATTCGAAGGTCACTGCAAGCAGACATTTAGCCGGAGCGGGGGGCGCCTGCCCGCGGCCTGGTTCCAGCTATTGCGCCTTCCGGGTGCTGCGGAATTGCAACCAGCCGATGTCATGATTTCTGGGCGAGGGGATGATTTTCCACGTCCAGTCATCGCCCCGGATCGGTGGCGTGGTCCGGGGATCCTGCCAGCGTTTGATTTCCGCGTGGCCATCCGCATACGAAAGCCCCCCGGCGCCGTTGTGGTAGCTGGCAGGAAAGTCCCAATTAAACTGGGCCAATTCCGGGTGGTCAGGATACCCCGTCATGTCGATCCAGAAATTCCCGGTGCTGATGGAGTCATTGCGCTGGTCCCAGAGCAACAAGGTCAGCGACGGACCCGGATCCCGCACGTCCGACAATTTGAGGTAAAGTTGCCACGGCGGGCTGCTCACACCCGGGCCCCCGCTCGGCGCGGCCATGCTGCCGCCAAAGCCACCAAACCAGGCGGCCATTGCCATGCTCCGCACTCGGGGCACCTTTTGGCTCTGGAAGGGGCCGGACGATGGAATCACCGCGGAGTCGTCCGCCGGACATTTCCAGATGGCGGTGGAACTCCCGCAATAAGGCCACAAGGGGCTCCGCTGGATGTCCGCGCTCACGTCCCAATTGGAGCGGTTGTCAGGGTTATAATCCAGCCAGCCCGTCACCCAGGTATAAGGGTCAGTCTTGGGGTCGGGCGAGGCCGGGGTGGCCGAATCGGAGTAGGGCACCCGGTCGTTGCTGTCATGGCAATACTGCACCCAGGCCAGGGTGAGTTGGCGCATGTTGCTGAGGCAACTGATGCCTTTGGCCTTCGCTTTGGCCTTGCTCAAGGCGGGCAGGAGCAGCGCCGCGAGGATTGCAATGATCGCGATCACCACCAGAAGTTCGATCAGCGTGAAGCCCCATGTGTTTCCGGGACGGGTCCCGAGGCGGCGGTTGGGTGCTTGCTTGCGTTGCCTTTTGGCAGCCATTTTCGGGATAAACTATGTGACTGAACGGCGTGTGAAACGCGAGGAAAAGGTCGGTTGCCTCTTCTCGCAAGTTGAGTAAACGCCGGAATTTGGGAGATTACAACGGCGAATTGTCACGATGTTCATTCCGTCGCCAGGGCCGGCCCGTCGGCGGGAATAGTTCGGGGGGCAATCCCCTGCCGATTCCGCCACCAAAGCATTGCGTTGCGGGCGGAAATGCCGCACAAATGCGTCCCATTTTTGAACTATGAAAAAAGAAAAAACCAAGGTTTCGAAGACCAACGAAGCCCAGTTGCTGGAGTTGCTCAAGCGGGTGTTGCCCAAGGCCACCCATGACGCCGGGCTGGCCGGCAAGATTTACGAAGCGGTGGAACAGGAATTGCGAGCGAAGGCCCGCGTCATGGCCTTTGACAAATTTTGCGAAAAGCTGGAACTTCCGGACCTGGATGCCAAGAGCATTGACGCGGTGAAATTGCAGCTTGCCGCTTCCTTTGGCGATGGCGACATCACCGTCAAGCCGGACAAGAAGGAGCAAACCCTCTCCGTGGAAGTGGCGTTGCCCGACGGCAACCAGTTCGTGGGCGCCGTCAAAGTCCGTCCGGTGGATGCCGCGGCTGATGGCGAGCAGGATGTGGTGCTGAAATTCATCCCGTTCCCGGTCTGCCTGCCGGGGGATCAGGAATTGGTTTGGTATCTGGCCAAGCGCGAAAACATGACTCCCGACGAGGCGGGTATTGCGCTCGCCAAGGTGGAGGAGGAATTCTGGGCTTCCAAAACGGGCCAGAAACTGATCCGCGACCGCGTGGATCGCACCTTTCCGGAGTTCATCCAGCGTGTGCCGGCGGGTATGCTGACGGAACTCGGCCTCAAGCGCCATTACAAGACCCCCGAGGCCATCAAGGTCCTGCGTTCCCTGCCACCGCGTTGATGCCCGGGAGTCGCCCGAGCCGACGATTCGCATGGAATTGAATGACATATTGTTCGCCAAGCTGGCGGGTTGGGAAGCGGTCAAAACGGCCCGAACCCTGCTGGCGGGGGGGCGGGTGCTGGCTTCCGAATGGGAGCCCCCGCATCTCAAAGGGCAGGTGCAGGAGGGTTCCACCACCTACCGGGCTGGACTGATCATTCGCAGTGCCTCGGATGCGGAAAATCTTTGCCCCTGTCGCGATTCCCGGCAACGGGGCATGATTTGCGCCCATTCCGTGGCGGTGGGCTTGCATTATGTGAAAAGTCGGTTGCCCGCGGCGCCGGCGGCCAGCGCCGCCACCACCCCCGGATCGACGGGGCGCCCGGCGGCCGCACCCGCCGCGCCGGCCCGGCCCGCCAAACCCGTCAATACCTTGCGCCGCTCGCTGCCCAGCGTGGCCGGTGAACCCCTGGAGTTGTCCCTCATACTACCACCCAATTTTTCTGAGGCCCTCGCCCGGGGCAAGGTGATGTTGTATTGGGAAGGCCACTGGCGGGCTGGTCGTGCGCCCTTGAATGCCGTGCCGCGGGACCTTGCCTTTACGCTCTCCCCGGCGGACACCGCCATCCTGGAAGCACTGGAGGCTCTGAACGGCGGCGAGGCGCCGGCCATGATGATGTTGGACGCCCCGGGGCTGGCCAATCTGCTGCCCCTGCTCACGGGGCACCCCCGCGTGACGCTGGGTAAAGCGGATGCGATTTCGATTTCGGCGGAGCCTCTGCGCCTACCAGTGGTGGCCCGGTTGGAACCCAACGGTGAAATCACCCTCCGCGTCACGGGAGCCATCCCCGCCGGTCTTCTCCGGGGCGCGGTGGCCTGGGTGCTGCTGGGACGCACCCTCCGACCTTTGGGACTGCCCGCCGGAATGGAAGGATTATTGACCGACGAGCTGCGCTTGCCGCGTCTCCGGGTGCCGCAATTCATGAATGTGGACTGGCCCCGTCTGGCGGAGCAATGCGATCTCACCGCCAATTTTGATCCGGCGGACTTTGTTTTGGAGACGGCCCGGCCGCGTTTCCGCCTGCAGCTCACCGGCGGGTTGGCGATGCTCGATGCCAAGTTGGAGTGCCTTTACGGCAACGACCGCGTAACGCCCGGGCTCGCCGCGGCGACGGATGCACTCTGGCTGCCGGATCCGGCTTCCCCGCTGCGCTACGGCACCCGGGACATTGCCGCCGAGCAGGCCGCGCTCCAGCGATTGCAGCGTTCCGGCTTTCTCGGTCCGGACGCTGCCGGGTTGCTGCATATTCGCGGCCAGAATCCGGTACTGGACTTTTTCGCCCGGGAATTTCCCCGCCTGGAGCGCGAATGGGAAGTGACCCTGGAAGAGCGCTTGGATCGCAGCACCCGCCAAAACCTCGAACGCATCGAGCCCCGGTTCCAAATTACGCCCTCCGGCGAGCAATGGTTTGATCTCAACGTGGCCTACAAGACCACGGGCGGCGAACAATTTGCCCCGGCGGATATTCAACGGTTGCTTCTTTCAGGTCAAAGCCACACCCGGTTGAAAAATGGCAAGTTCGCCCTGCTCGACACCGGAGCGGTGGAGGAATTGCAGGAGGTGCTGCTGGATTGCGCCCCCCGTCAGCATGCCGCCGGCTACCGGCTCGACAACCGCCAGGCCGGTTTTCTGGATGCCACGCTGCGGGCACAGACGACTTGGCAGGTGCAGGCTCCCGCCGCCTGGTCCCAACGCTCGGCCCAACAGCGGGGGGAAGTCAAAGTAACCGCTCTGCCTTTGGGGCCGCTGGAAAGTGTCTTGCGCCCCTACCAAAAGGAGGGGGTGGCCTGGTTGAGTTTCCTGCGGAGCAATCATTTCGGCGGCATCCTGGCGGATGAAATGGGTTTGGGTAAAACCCTCCAAGTGCTTGCCCTGGTCAACTCGCTGCGGAGTTCCGCTGGGACGGGCGCGCGGCGACCCTGGCTCATCGTCTGTCCCACCTCCCTCGTTTTCAACTGGGCCGCCGAAGCGGCAAAATTCACGCCGGATTTGCGGGTGCTGGCCCTGCACGGCCCCCGCCGGCAGGAACAGTTTGCCACGGTTCCGAGCCACGATTTGGTGATCACCAGCTACAGTTTGTTGCGCCGCGATGCGGAAGCTTACCGCAGCTGGGATTTTGAGACTGTCGTGCTGGATGAGGCCCAGCACATTAAAAACCGCCAGACTCAGAACGCCCAGGCGGTTAAAGCCATCCGGGCCGCCCATCGGCTGGTGCTCACCGGCACACCGTTGGAAAACTCGGTGTTGGACCTGTGGTCGATCTTCGACTTTCTCATGCCCGGTTACCTTGGGGTGGCGGCGGATTTCCGGGAACGCTACGAGATTCCCATCGTGCGGGAGAAAAACGCCGCCGCGCAGTCCCGGCTCGCCCGGCGGTTGCGACCCTTCCTTTTGCGTCGCTTGAAGCGGGAAGTAGCGCAGGACTTGCCGGAGAAGATCGAGCAGGTGAGCTATTGCGAACTCGGCGCCCAGCAGCGCGCTCTCTATCAGCAGGTGCTCGAAGCCGGTCGCCAGGAAATCCAAGCGGCCGCCGATGCCAGCGCCGCCGGGAAAGGCCGGATGCTCGCCCTCACCACCCTGCTGCGGTTGCGCCAGATTTGTTGCGATGCCCGCCTGCTGGCGGCCGGCCTGGGGGATCGCCCCCTGGAGCCTTCCGGGAAGGTGGAGTTGTTTGGGGAACTGCTGGAGGAAATCCTGGATGGCGGTCACCGCGTCCTGGTCTTCAGCCAGTTCACGAGCATGCTGGATTTGCTGCGCGAGGAATTGCAGGCGCGTGAGTTGACTTATTGCTACCTGGACGGTTCCACCCGGGATCGGGCTGGCGAGGTGGCCAAATTCCAGCGGGATGCCGGCATCCCCGTTTTCCTGATCAGCCTCAAGGCCGGCGGCGTGGGCTTGAACCTGACGGGCGCGGACACCGTCATCCATTTCGATCCCTGGTGGAATCCGGCGGTCGAAGCGCAGGCCACCGACCGCGCCCACCGGATCGGCCAGCGCAATGTCGTGACCAGCTACAAGCTCATCGCCCGCGACACCGTGGAGGAGAAGATTCTGCAACTCCAGTCCCGCAAGCGGGCCCTCTTCGCAGGGATGCTGGCCGGGGAGGAGCAACTCACCGGGGCTTTGAGTTGGGACGAAATCCAGGACCTCCTCGCCGGTTAGATCAGTTTACAATCCGTTCGGGGCATTATAATTGCTGAAACTTTGGCGATCGGGCAGGGTCTTTATGACAGAATGAACGGGCGGGGTTGTTCCCGCCAAAACTGGCCCAACTTATGGAATACCAAATTATTGAACCGCCCCGCATCGGTCTCACCGGTTCCGAGCGGATCTGGATTGTTCTTAGCCACCTTTCCCCGCTGCTCGGGGTCCCCTTTCTGCTGCCGTTGGTGGTTTACCTCGTGATGCGCAACGAATCGCCGATCGTGGCCAGCAATGCCCGGGAAGCCTTGAACTTCCACATTTCGCTGATCATCTACGCGGTGCTTTGCATCCCGCTGGCCCTCATCTTGATCGGGATCCCCTTGCTGTTTGTGATCAGCATCGGCTCGCTCATCCTGTCGATCGTCGCCGCGGTCAAAGGGTCGGATGGGGTGGAATACCAGTACCCCGCCTGCATCCGGTTGATCCGCTAAGCCCGGTGTGGGTCAACCCACCGCGGTGCGCGCCCGTTCCAGTGCCTCGTCCAGGCGCTTGGCGGACACGGGCGTCGCGGTGCCGAGTTCTTGGGCAAACAATGACACTTTGAATTCCTCGATGAGCCAGCGGAACTCCTCCACCCGCTGGCGGGCTTCCACGGTGCGGAGGGTGGCGGCCTGCAATTCTTTGCCCGCCGCCACATACGGCGCCACCTGGCGGGCCCGCTCCTGATCCTTGACGGGATTCAGGGCCGCCCGTTCGCACCGAATCTGCAACGCCTTCAAATAGCGCGCATAATCCGGCAACTTTCCAAACGGCACCGTGGTCAGGAACCGTCGGGGCATGAGTGCCGTCAACTCGGCGGCCATCGGCGACGCGGGTCGGGCGGCGGCCGGAGCCGGACTGGCTCCGAGTTGTTTGAGGTCGGTCAGGGCCCGGGGGCGGCCGGCGGGGGGAGCGGCGGGCCCGGCGCGCTTCAGGATTTCCTGTCGTAATTGAAAAAGGCCCGCCAGGCGGTCCATCAATTGGTTGGCCAGTCCCGGTAACCGGGTGCGGGCCTGTTCCACGGCCGCCCGAAAATGCACTTCGGCCAAAGCGGGCAGGGGGTCGCCCGGCAGGATGTGCCGCTTCAAATGTTCCAGGGCATCCGCCTGCAATTCTTCCCGCGCGTCCGCCCCATTCAGAGCGTCAAAGCGCGCCAGGGCGCGCAGATCGCGTTCCAGCCAGCCCAGATCTTTCTGCACCGCCAGCTCCACCAACCGCTGCGCCCCCGCCAGACTCGCCCGCCGGGCGATCTCGCGGTTCCGGAAAAGCCGCACGCTGACATTGCCCTCCTCCACCAGCAGGCCGGGCCAAGCGTAAAGTGGCACCTTGGGATCTTCGATGACCGTCAAGCGCTCCGGCAGTTCGCCGAAAGTCCAGCCGGTCAGGCTGAAGCGTTCCCACTCTGCGGCCAGTCGGCGCCATTCCGGGGGTTCCCCGGCGGGTTGGGTTTTGACTTTCTCCAGGTTGGCGCACAGGAGGGCCAGATCGCGGCCGGCGGCCAGTTCCTTGCGGTCGTTTCCCACGATGGCCACCCGCGGGCGCAAATGCGCCGGCAGGGCGTCCGGCGCCCAGGCCGAAGCGCTCACCACCACGCCGTAGCGTTCCCGGATGAAGCGGGCCAGATCCTGAAGCAACGATTGGCCGGTCGGTCGCAAATCCCGGGCAATTTCCGTGACCTTGGGCGGAAAGGGCATCAAATCGCGGCGGAGCGCTTTGGGTAGAGCCCGCAGTAGTTCCGCAATCTGGGCCTCCCGCAATCCCGGCACCGCCCATTCCACCGCCGCGGCCGGGAGCGTTTGGGCCAGTCCCAAAGCCAACTCGATGGTCACGCCGTCTCGTTCCTCACCGGGGGCGTAGGCGTATGAGAGGGGCACCGGTTGCCCGCCCAGGTGCGCGGCGTCGGGAAACGCCTCCGCGTCGTAGCTTAGGTCGATCCCGCCGGTCAGTTCCGCCTCGGTGGCATGCAGGAAATCCGGGACGGTTTTTTCTCCCAACGCCCGGTTGAGTTCCTGGATCGAGGAGACTTGTGTGAGGTGCCGACTGTAATAGGCGAACATGGCTTCATCCAGGTTGCCAAAATCGTGGCGCCGCGCCCGGGTTTGCCAGGTGGCGATCTTGTGCCGCACCTGGCGGTTGTGTTCGACGAAGGCATAGCGGGCGGGCAACTTGGCGGGTTCCGGTTCCGGTCGCAGGTCATCGTCGTCGTGGCGTCCGCGGGGCGGTTCGGGCAGCAGGTCCTCCTCCACCAGGGCGGAGCGGATGAAAATCGCCGTGGCATCGGTGGCATTGATATTGCCGTAAGCCACGGCGCGGCGGAACACCTCCAACCCGTAGAGGGTCACGCGTTCGTCCACCAGGACTTTGCCGGCGGTGACGCTCCACCGGGGATTCTGGTGGGTGAACTGGCAGAAATGCGGCGCCAGTTGCACGATCCATTCGGGTTCGATGCCCGCCAGCGTCCGGGCAAACAATTGCGAGGTTTCGACGATTTCCCCGGCCACCACCCAGGCGGGTTGGTTGCCGGCGGGCGCCGGGGCGCTCTTTTGCGGGTGGCGCGCCCGGCCCGGCTTCGGCTTTTCGCCGCGCTCGTAAAGAGCGGAGCCGGGAAAGACGTTCAACTCGCGGTTGCCGGCGCCTTTGTAAACATTCTTCTCCGTCCGGGTGGCCACGTGGCCCAGCAGGCCCGTGAGGATGGAGCGGTGGATGGCTTCGTAGGCGGCGTTGCTTTCGTTCAACCGCAGATTGCCCAGATTTTCCAGCGCGCCGTGCAGTTGCGCGTGCAAATCCTGCCATTCGCGCAACCGCAGATAGGACAGGAAGTGCGCCTTGCAGAACTTGCGGCGTTGCCCCTGGGTGCGCAACGCCTCCCATTGGTCGTGCACGGCGTTCCACACATTTAACAGCGTGAGAAAATCCGAGCGCGGGTCGGTGAATCGTTTGTGGGCCGCCGCGGCCGCCTCCTTCTGGTCCAGCGGGCGCTCGCGAGGGTCCTGGATGCTCAGGCCGGCGGCGATGATCAGCAATTCGCGGGTTGCATGCTCCTGCTGGGATTGCAGCAGCATCCGGCCCAGCGTAGGATCAATCGGCAGCCGCGCCAGGTCCCGCCCCAGGTCCGTCAGTTCTTGCTTCTCGTCCAGCGCGCCCAGTTCCCGCAGCAGCGTGTAGCCGCCGGAAATGGCCGCGGGCGGGGGCGGGTTCAGGAAGGGAAAAGTTTCGATTTCCCCAAGCCGGAATGCCTTCATCCGCAGAATCACTTCCGCCAGGTTGGCCCGTTGGATTTCCGGCTGGGTGAAGGCCGGTCGTTCCGCAAAATCCTCCTCGGAGTAAAGGCGGATGCAGATGCCGTTGCGCACCCGCCCGCTTCGGCCCTTGCGCTGGTTGGCGCTGCTCTGGGAAATGGGTTCCACCGGCAGCCGCCGGGTGCGGGTGCGGGGATTGTATCGGCTCAGGCGCGCGAGTCCGGAATCAATCACATAGCGGATGCCGGGAATCGTCAGGGAGGTCTCTGCGATGTTCGTTGCCACGATCAGCTTCCGCCGCGCGGAGGGCGAGAACACCCGCTGCTGGTCGCCGGCGCTCAGCCGCCCAAACAGGGGAATGATTTCCGCCTCCCGGCCGAAACGTCCTTCCAACAAATCACTCGTTTCCCGGATGTCCCGCTCGCCCGGCATGAAAATGAGCACATCGCCGTCGCCCGGTTCGCACAGCGCGGTCTCCGCCGCGCGCACCGCGGCTTCGATATAAGTAATGTCCCCGTTTTCCTCGGATTGCGAATCATACGGCGCGTAAATTACTTCCACGGGAAACAGCCGGCCGGAGACTTCAATGATCGGGGCGTTGTTGAACGCCCGGGAAAAGGCTTCGGTGTCGATCGTGGCCGAGGTCACGATCAATTTCAGATCGCGCCGCTTCTCCAGCAATCCCTTCAGGTAACCCAGCAGGAAATCGATGTTGAGGCTGCGTTCATGCGCCTCATCGATGATAATGGCGTTGTATTCGGATAACAGCGGATCGCCCTGCGTCTCCGCCAGAAGGATGCCGTCGGTCATCAATTTGATGTAGGTCTCCCGGCTGGACCGATCGTCGAACCGGATCTTGCAGCCGACGCCACGTCCCCAGCCGACGTTCAATTCCTCCGCAATGCGCTGGGAAATGGACAGGGCGGCGACCCGGCGCGGCTGGGTGCAGCCGATCGCCGCGGCAATTCCCAGGCCCGCCTCCAGGCACATCTTGGGCAATTGGGTGGTTTTCCCCGAACCCGTTTCCCCGGCGATGATCACCACCTGATTGGCCCGGATGGCCGCCACGATGTCGTCCTTCCGCGCGGTGATCGGCAGATCGGGAGGGTAGGTTATTGGGGGCAGCTCCGCGAGACGCCGCTGGCGCCAGGCCACGGATTCCCGCGCCTGCGCGAGCAACCGGTCGAGGATGGCGTCGTGCGAGGCCGGGTGGTGTTGATCCCGCAAAAGCCGCACGAGCCGCGAACCGAGACGCACCCAGTCGGGCAGCATCCCTTGCGGCAGCAACGCTTGAATTTCATCCATGCGGGCGTCAGCCATACCAGAATCGCCCACCTTAACCTCCCCGCGGAAAAAGGGGAACTGTCCTTTTGTCACTTTTTGGTTCGGCCGGTTTTGAAGTTTCCGCCGTTCCGGTGGGACTGGGACAACTGATGCGGGCCATTTTTGCATTGCCGGTTGTCAACGCAGTCCCCAATCTGAATATCGATGCTGTTTCCGTGCCCCAATCCGTTGCACTCCGGCGCCCACTTCGGGGTAGCTTGCGTGGTTTTCTCCCGCTAATGGCTGCACGATTTTCCATCTGGGTGTCCCTGGCCGCCCTGCTTCTGGGCAGTTCTGGTTGCGGGACTTTCCTGGCGCACCGATTGGCCCAGGCGCCCAACACCTACCCCACCTGGTTTGCGCCGGAAGCCCGCGTGGTGCTCGGGTTTGACGTCAAATTCCTCACCAACTTTCCCGCCCGTTTTGTCACTGTGGGGCCGCCCGCCGCCCGCCTGCGGTACCGGGTCGTACCGCCGGGGGATTATGGGCTCACGGTGGCTTCCACGAACTGGCTGGCGCAGGGTGTCCGCCAGTATGATTTCACGTTTCATGCGGACGTGCCGGCGCCCACCAATCAATGGACGCATGCCCCGCGCGGAACGGTGGTCCTGCTGCACGGCTGGGGGGTCAGCCAGTTTGCGATGGCGCCCTGGGCCTTGCGCCTCGCGCAGGAGGGATGGCAATGCGTCCTGGTGGACCTGCGCGGTCATGGTCGCTCCACCGGCCGGCAGATTTATTTTGGACTGCGGGAAACCACCGACTTGAGCCAGTTGCTGGACCGGCTGGCGAGCGACCGGAAACTGGTGCTGCCGGTGGCCGCGGTGGGCGAATCCTACGGGGCGGCGCTCGCCTTGCGCTGGAAAACGACGGAACCTCGCCTGGGCCCGGTGGTGGCCATCGCGCCCTATGCGAATTTGTCCAACTCCGTGATTAATATCAGCCATGATTACGCCGCCTGGGTGCCGGATGCATTGATCCGCGCCGGTTTACGGCAACTCCCGGCGATTCTCCATACGAATCAGGCCGAGTTGGATACCACGACCGTGGTCCAACGGGGATCCGTCAGCGCGTTGTTTGCCGCCGGCACGGCCGACCGGGTCACACCGCTGGCGGAGGTGCGTCAGCTGGCCGCGCTCGCCGGTCCGGGCAGCCAGTTGATCGAAGTGCCGGACGCCACCCACGAGGCCGTTACTTATTTTTTCACCGAGCTCGTCCCGCCGGTTTTGCAATGGCTGGCGGCGCCGGTCATTCAAACCGCGTCCCCGTAAAATCCAGCGTGTAAATCATCCCCTCGTAGCCCACGAGGTAAAGGCCGCCGGTTTCGTCGGTCCCGAAGGCCGCAAAGGTTTCCGGCGCGGTGCCCAATTGGCGAACCTGCTGCAGCAACCGATTTTCCTGCGTGAGACCAAAGACGCGTTTGGATTGGTAATCCCCGAAGATGTAAACACCGTAAAAGGTGGAGGAGGGATCGCCACGATAAACGAAGCCGCCGGTGACCGAAGGACCGTAGCGGCGGTTGTAAGCGAATACGGGGGGCACGTAGCTCACGCCTTCGCGGCGGTACCGGTTCGAAAACCGCTCAAATCCTTCATACACATTCCAACCAAAATTCTCCCCACGACGGACGATATCCACCTCCTCATACCGATCCTGCCCCACATCGCCCACCCACAGGTCCTGGGTCAGCGGATCGAAACTAAACCGCCAGGGCTCGCGGAACCCGTACGCCCAAATCTCCGGGCGGACCCCCGGTTGACCGACGAACGGATTATCCTGCGGAATCCGGTAAGCCCGGTCGGCCTCCGGATGATCCACATCAATGCGCAGCATCTTTCCCAACGGCAGGCCCAGGTTTTGACCATTGCCGCGCGGATCCTCCTGCGGGCCGGTGTCCCCCATCCCGATATAGAGGTAGCCATCCGGTCCAAAGGCCAGCCCGCCGCCGTAATGGACATCGGTAACCGCGTCCAGTTTCAGGATGCGGCGGGCCGGTTGCCCCGAGTCATGCGTGCCCTCCGCAGCGGCTTCCCGCTCCCAAATAGTTGTGGCAAAATGGCCCGCCTCGACCCCATGCTGCGCGGAGTAATACTTCCGGTTTTCCTGAAATCTTGGATGCGTGACCATCCCGATCAGCCCACGGGTTCCCTTGGTGTAAACGCCCAATTCCGCAAACCGGGTTTTTCGTTCGCCCGTGGGTCCCTTTTCCAGTCGCCAGATGATTCCGGTTTCATGTTCCACCACGAAAAAAGCGTTGGTACTTCCCGGCACCGGGCCGAACCAGATCGGATGGGCAAATCGGTTGCTTTCGGCGAGGAACGGCCGCAAGGCAATCGGCCGCGCGAGGGCAGGAATGGTCGCGGGCATGCCGTGCGCCGTCAGATCCGCGCTGGCTGGCACTTTCCGGCTGACCAGGTACTCCACCAGATCAGTGAATTCCGCCGGTGAAAGTCCCGCCTGCAAATCCTCCGGCATCAGGGAAATCTCGCTCGTGCGCCGGTCCGCAATGTCCCGCGTGGCGATGCGCTTCCGCTGCGCGTCCACCCCGACCAATTCCACATAGGCGTCCGTGGCATCCTTGACGACCCCGGAAAACTCTTCCCCGGCGCGGGTGGTGATCGTGGTGGTGCTGTAGCCCACGGCAATCGTGGCGGAGGGCGTGAGGATGGCTTCGATGATTTCCCGGCGTCCGAATTTATCCCCCACCGCGGCGAGGTCGGGTCCCGCTTTGCCGCCTTGGCCGTCGATGGTATGACAGCGGGTGCAACCCAACCGGCGTTCGTCGGCGAACACCTGGCTACCCCGGTTGGGGTCACCTTGCTGGAGAAGCGCCACTCGCAAATACTCGGCCCGCGCGGGCGGTCTTTGGGCCGCCGCCGGCGTTAACGCGAGGGCGCAGGCCAGCAGCGTGAGGGACCACCGCGATAGGTTTTGAGTCATGCTTGCGCGCATTCAGGATTTGGTGCGACCGGCGCCTCGCTCACTCAAAACGGGTGCCGGAGAAGTCAAGTTGATAGATCATCCCTTCATATCCGACCAGATAGAGGGCGCCAGCTTCGTCCGTCGCAAACGCGGCAAAAGCCTCGGGCGCAATCGCCAGTTCCCGGACGGTTTTCAGTTTTCGATTCTCCTGGGTCAAACCGAAAATGTGCTTTGATTGATAGTCGCCGAAAACGTAAACCCCGTAAAAGGGCGATTGCGGATCAGCGCGATAGACAAAGCCACCCGTGACGCAGATGCCGTACCGGCGGTTATAGGCGAAAACCGGGGGCACGTAGGTCGCGCCCTCCTGGTGGTAGCGGTTGGAGAAGCGCTCAAAGCCTTCGTAAACGTTCCAGCCGTAGTTTTCGCCAGGACGCACGATGTCCACTTCCTCGTACCGGTCCTGCCCCACGTCGCCGGTCCACAGTTCCTGGGTCACCGGGTCAAAGCTGAGCCGCCAGGGCACGCGCAATCCATACGCCCAAATCTCGGGCTGGGCGCCGGCTTTTCCCACAAACGGATTGTTGGCCGGAATTCCATAGGGGCGGTCCGCTCCGGGGTGATCCACATCCAGGCGGAGCATTTTTCCCAGCAGGAGCCCCAGGTTTTGCCCGTTGCCTTGCGGATCCTCCCCCGGCCCGCTGTCTCCCATGCCCACATACATATAGCCATCCGGGCCGAACACCATTTCGCCGCCGTGATCGCCGTTGGAGAGCCCGTCCACCTTCAGGATCTGGCGCGGTGGCTTCCCGGAATCCCGGAAGTTATCTGCCGTGGCCTCCCGCTCGCGGATGACGGTGGCGAACCTGCCTTTCTCCACCTCGTGCTGCGACGTGTAATATTTGTGATTTTCCGTGAATTGCGGATGCAGCACCATGCCGATGAATCCGTGGGTACCTTTTCCCAGCGGTCCCAGTTCCGCAAACACGGTTTTGGTTTCGCCGTCCGCGCGCTTTTCCAACCACCAGATCCGCCCGGTTTCATGCTCGGCCACCAGGTAGGAACGGGGTGTTCCGGGCACGCGGCCGAACCAGACGGGGTGATTGAAGCGGTTGCTTTCGGCCAGCAGGGGGCGCAAGCCAATGGGCTGCTTGAGCGGGGGAATGGTCGCGGGCATGCCGTGCTCCACCAGATCGGTGCTGGCCGGCACCTTCCGACTCACCAGGTATTCCACCAGGTCCGTGAATTCCGTGAGGGACAAGCCCGCCTGCAAATCCTCCGGCATCAGCGAGATGTCGCTGGTGTGCCGTTCCTCGATGTCCGCCACGGCGATCCGGTCGCGGTGGGCATCGGCCCCGATCAATTCAACATATTCTGCGGTGGCATCTTTCACGACGCCCGAATATTCCGCCCCGGATTTTGTGCTGATGGTGGTGGTGTTGTAACCCACCGCGATCGTGGCTGAGGGGGTGAGGATGGACTCGATAATCTCCCGCCGGCCAAACTTGTCCCCGATGGCGAACAAATCGGGCGCTGCTTTTCCCCCTTTGCCGTCGTAGGAATGACACCGCGTGCAACCGAGGCGCGCCTCATCCAGGAACAAACGGGCGCCCCGCGCCACGTCGCCCTCTTTCAAAAGCGCGGCTTTCAGGTAATCCGCCCGGGGACGGGCTGTTCCCGGGACTGACTGCCCCTGGACATCCGGAGTCGCCGCCAGACACCCCGGTAAAATCAGCCAGCCAAAAACCCGAAAAATGCGCGTCATCATAACGATATGGAACCCCCAAATCGGACGCCATCAAACGCTTCTTGGCAAGTCCATTCGCCGTAAAAAAGACCCGCCGCCATCCGGGGAGTCCGGGACTTTGACGGTCAGTTTCAAGCTGGGCGCCGACGCGAAACTGGATTAAGTGTCCGGGACCTGGACTCGGGGAGGAGCGCCGGAGAATGATTAACCACAGAGGGCAGAGAGCACACAGGGGAATTGATTAAACTGAAAACACTGTTGGCGAGGTGGATTCTGCCTGTGATGGATCGAAACTGGATTAAGTGTCCGCAACCTGGACTCGAACGGGAGGGGAACCATTAACAGAAGATCGCAACCCTTGCTTCGCTGAAAGCTACGCAGGGCAGGGAGGTCGCGAAGGCTTTGGGGCGCAAGGGATTGCAGGTCAGTTATCACGGAGACAGGGCCGGGGAGCGGCGCGCTTCGGGCAATGCCGGTGGACCCAAACCTGGATTAAGTGTCCGGAACCTGGACTTCGAGCGAAATGCCGGAGGTTGATTGGCCACGAGAGGGCACAAAGACCACAATAGAAATGCAATTAACCCTGAGCGAAGCCGGTGACGTGCATTCTGCCTGAAATGAACTCGAAACTGGATTAAGTTTGTGGAGGTTGGACTCGGAGGGGATGCTCGGAGATGGATTGGCCGCGAGGATGCGCAAAAATCGCCAAAAGGGAGCCAATGAGCGCAGATCGAGGCTGGCATGGAGCATTTCGTCCGTCATCCACTCGAAACTGGATTAAGTGTTCGAAAAGGCGACATCGCTGGCGGCGCACGGGCGACCCGACCCCGTTTCCCTCGAAGCTACACTGGGCAGGCCGGCTGCCCCCTTCGCTAAAAGCTTCGGGGGCCAGTAAAGCCGGGACTCCGAAACTGTCGGCAGGCAGATTGACCGCGAAACTGGATTAAGTTTGTTTAACCTGGACTTGGCGGGATTTGGCCGCGGGGGTAGCACCTCTTTCGGGGGCGGGGGAGCGTACGAATATGGGAGTTTATCGATAACGGCGTGGGCTGAACGTGCTGTCGGTGGGGCGGAGGGCCGCGCGCCGGTTGAGACGGCGCGCGGCGATGACCATCATCAGGACCCCGCCCCGGCTGGTCGGGCGGAGGCAGGCAGCAGTATTAATATGTCAAAGAGCAGGTCGGGCGGAAGCTTGGTTCCGGACGGCCAAAAACCGGACGTTGCCGGGCAGGCGGCAGGGCGGCAGCCGAAACGGGATCGGCCCCCATGCATTTTTAGCACGAGTGGGGGCGCTTTGATTTGCTACGGGAGGACTTTAGGCACAGTTGGTTGGTAAAGTGTTGGGCGGCAAACAAATAGGGTTTTCGCCAACGGGGCCTTAAGCAAAGGAATCACGGTGGCGGGTTGCTGGTCAACGACAATTATTAGTGGCCACTTTTAATTGTCGCTCGCCAGGTTGCCCCGATTCAGGACACCGGCGAGGACGTTGGCAAATCTATTTTTGGGACTGGGACGAGCTTGCCACCAAGGCTTTCAGGGTTGGCGGAATTTAATGATGGGAACCCAAGGTAGGCGCTCGTGCCTCGCGCCGACCTTGGGCTAGCTGGCACAACACCTTTGGTGTTGGGGATAGAGGTCCCGGATAACCGTGTGAAAAGCCGCGCTGATCACGGGGAGGCATATAATCGACCCAGGTAACAGCTGGAGGGAGGGTGTCCCCCCGTTTGATCAAGCAGGTTAATACCCGTTTGTGCAATGTTGCAATTGCAAATGCATTGCATGCGTGTGGCATGGTTGCGAGCGTTTTAGCCGCTGGGTGAGCCACCTGATCATCCATTGCGGAAAAACCCAGCAAAAGAGCTTTTTCTGCCCGTGGCATGGCAGGTGCTAAAGGCCCATTGAAGTTTCGATTGGAAATACATTGATCCCGATGGCCAGGTGAATGGCAGGTCGTCGAGTATCGTTCTTTGGCTTAATTTCGGTGAATTTTTCGGGAAAATTGATGTGGTCAGGTGCTTCCGGCCCCCCCCGATAATGAGACTCGGAAATGGCGAATCATGCGCTCTGGCAATTCAACGAACCGTGTCAGGTTCAGAAAATATGGTAGTTCGACAGCTGCCCGGGACGTTTCGTCCCGGAGAGGTTGGGCGCAGTCTGTAATTTTTTTCTGAAAAAACTACAAAATATGCCTAAAATGTTTCCTGCGAGAAACTTGCGTGGTGAGTGCTGATGGCGAAATCAGGAAAATAATGACCGCGCTTTATAAAATATTCAAACAAAGAACTTGACAAAAATTGCAGTGTGCCGTATGAGTTACAAGAGTAAAAAGTGTGGATTCGATCCATCGAGTTCACGCTTTGGTAGCCGGTGTAAAACTCTTTCTGTAATTTGTCTTTCTTCTCCCCGCCGCCACCCCTCCGGGGTGAGGCGGAGCGAAGGCGAGCGTAGCGAGGCGAGCGCA
>CAIXFN010000086.1 GCA_903918755.1 uncultured Pedosphaera sp. | reverse complement strand
TCTATCGACAAGACCGGACACATTGCGTGAGAATTTATGGGTCCAGTTAGCACCAGCGGAGGATTCTGGGACAACGGCAGCTTTTTGGAATGAGGGGCGCTTTTTTTTCAAAACTTTATTAATTCAACAGGCTGCTAGGCCGCCGGCCGGGCAGGGTGGTAAAGCCGGCGCAGCACCGCGTGGGTGGGGAGATAAACCAGGACGACCAACGCCGCCGCCCACACCGCGACGTAGAGATTCTGGTTCATCCAGTGCTGCGGGATCGTGTCACTCAGGCCGTATACGTAGTCCACATTCACGGGGATATTCGGATCCTCCGGATGCGTGCCGGGCCCGGGCAGGAAACCGTAACTCACCAACACCAGACCAACCCCCAGGGTGCTCCAGGCGGCCAAGGCCCGCCGGTCATAGCCGACCCGGCGTAATAGCCAGACCAACAAGAGGGGCAGCCAGCCGTGGAAACCCGAAAGGCAGCGCGCGAAAAGGGGGATTTTGGGATTGAACATGTAGTTCGTCATCCCGGTCAGGTGCCAGCCCAGGCAGTTGCCCCCAAAATCCAGCAACCAGATGAACTGCGGCACCAGGATGCCGACGGCGGACATGCTAATTAGCAAGGCGCTTTCCCTCCAAATCCCGGCCAGGGTCAACAGGAGCGCGGCATCGCAGAAGTAGAGAAAATTGGTCGGCCCGTAATTATGCCAGTAAACGGGAAACCAGATGAGCATGAAGCTGGAAAGAATGAGTTTCGCCGACAAGGGAATTTTGGCGGATGGCGGCGCTGTGGGCAGGGAGTCGGGGGAGGCTGCACGGAGGTTGGTAGTGGAGTTCGCGGGTTTCATAGGTTGGTCGTCAGTTTTTATATTGTTTCGTTGGCCGGTGGGCCGTTCAACGCGCTCCATCCTGCCGCCGCCTTAAACTGAACGTTAATCGATAAACTTGTACCCGACATTGAGAAAGTCGATCACGGCGCAAGCATGCCGACCCCTGGATTCCAGGGCCGGCGTCCTTTCATCTTGACCGGACGATCCACATTTGGAAGCAATCACCTGGCCGACGGACGACGCCAGAAATCAAATTTTGTGAAAACCACCAATTATCTCGCCCTGGTAATCACCGGCTGTTTGTGCCTGTTAGTTCTCACCGGATGCCAGAATGGCGGAGGTAACTTCTCCGGTTCGGGTGGCGTCATCAAGACCCTCGGAGTTTATACCACCCGGGCGGTTTCCCCGGAATTGGATCTTCCCGGGCCGGCGTATCTTTCCCAAGCCAGCTTTGGTTTTGACGAGACGCCGGCGGCGGTGGTCATCGGTTACGGCACCCGCGGCCAGCAGCAGTTAATGACTTTGGAAGTCACCGAATCCGCCACCGGCCGTTCCTTGTTGAGCGCTGATTTCTATGCCAGTTATGGCAAAGTGCATATGCAGCCCATTCCCATCCGCTTGAGCGGGGATTACACCGTGCGCCTGCTGGGTGATGGCCGGCAGTGGGATGCCTGTGGATTTACGGTTTTGCGCCGTGATCAAGAGGGGCAGGTCAGATTGCCTGGGGCAGGCGAACCTACCCGCTATTGCCAGGGCATCAACAGCATTTCCGTAAAGTCCCGGGAAAAAGACCCCCTGCTTTTTGGCGGCTATGATTCCCGCTTGGTTTACCAGATGCTCAATGCCATCGCCAAGGATCGCCATGAGAAGCACGCGGAACTGTTCGCCCAGCGATTTCCCGGGTGCGTCGTCATCCAATGTCGACTCGACCAAACGGGCGAGCTCACGGCGCAAAGGATAGTAGCCAATTCAATGGACGACGCCTGCGGCCGGGCGTTGCGGGAAACCTTGCAGAATCGGTCGCCCTACCCGGTGTGGCCGGAAGATCTTCACCGAAAACTGGGCGCCGACTATCGTGAGCTCACACTGACCATCAATTTTAACTGAATGCGAACTCAACCGCCGAGCGGACGGCGCGGGGATGGGGCGGGACGTCGCACGACGGGTTTGCGGCTGTGGCGCTTCTGTTTCTGCTGGCGCCACTTGGCCGGACTCATCCCCAGGCGCTTGCGGAAGACCAAATTGAACAGACTGGGGGACGGATACCCGCTTTGCTGCGCCACATCCGCCAGCTTCGCGTCGGTGGTGGCCAGTAATTCGCAGGCCCGGTTCAGCCGCAGGCTCAGCTGCTTCTCGCGGAAAGAGACGCCAATGAGTTCCACGAACAGCCGGCTGAGGTGGCGGGGGGAACAACCCGTTTTGCGGACCAGTTCGGAAAAACTGATTTCGGCCAGGCGATCCGCGGGAAACTGGTCCAGCAATTGGCGCAACCGGGCACTGGCATCCGCCACCGGCGTTGGTTCGAGCGCGGGAGGGACAAAACTGCGTCCCAGTACTTCCAGAAAGATCGCCAGTAGTTCCACCCGCATGGGCAGGCCGTTGCGTGGCTTGGCGGCTCCCAATCGCGCCAGTCGTTCCGCCAGCAACGAGCCAGGAATCAGCACCCGCCGGCGCGCGGCCTCATCCGTCGCGGCCTTTTCCACGCAGGTCTGATCCGCCATGGTGACCAGTCCGGTCAGGGCGACGGGCTCCGCGCGAAAATATTGGATCCGAAGTTCCCCTAATTGACTGGCGCGGAGGCTGCCCTGTTGCGGGTTATACGCCAGCAACACTGCCTCCGTCGGCACATCCAGATTGGCGCCCTGTTCCAGCCAGTAACCCGATCCGGCGATGGCATGGACCACCAGCCAGCCGGCGACGGGCAGCGAACACTCTCCCCCCGGCGGGATGACCAGCTCCTGCAGGACCAACTGCAAATCAAAGGAACCTTCGGTTATGGCGTTATTGCCCACAAATCAAATCAGATGCCGGCCACGGAATCGACGCCGGCGGGTTTTCCAGGTTGCCGGTTTACACGTTTTCGACTTCCACCCATGATTGGCTGCCGCTTGTGACAATTCGGTGGCAAAGGTTCAACAATCGCGAAACAATTACCCCCCTTCAGAGGTTCCAGGTGCGGCGCCCATCCCGCCGACGGGATGCCATTTAGGGCTTTGTTTCCTGTTTGTCACCATTTTGACATCTTTCCGTAATGCGCATCCCGGAGCCTTGCCTCCGATTACGCGACTGCGTCAGATCGGGGGCTGATTTATGGCTTGGGCCATAAAACCGCCCCTCCGCGAAGCTGGTTGGGATGGGACCGTTCTGGCGTGTGCCGGCTGGGCCAACCCACTGGTTTCGTTCGGCCGGATGGGTGCTGGCGGTGTCGCTTTAATGAATTGGCCCAAAATTTGAAGCCCGAGCGTCGATTTGATATGAGTTCCCATCCGAACCACCGGGCGGGTGTCAGGGAAGTTTCCGCCCCGTCCAGCGGCGGATGGAACGCTTCCACCTGGCTGCGGCGGCGGGTTTGGCGGTTCCGCCTCTGGTTCGTGCTGGCGGTGCTGGGCGCTGGCGGATGGACGGCGCGCGCCCAGTCCCCGGCAACGCCCGGGCGCGACCCGGTGAGGTTGGAGGTGCGGGGCTATGAACTGCGTTACGACCCCCTCATTTTTTCCAACGCGCCGGTGCCAATTCTGAGCGCTTATGCGGGAACGAATCTGGGACCGGATCGCCTGGCGCAGGCCGCCGCCAGTGTGCTGGTGCAATTCCAGGAGCGGGGATATCCCAACGCGTACATCTCCATTAATGCCGACCAGGTTACCAATGGCTTGGTGAAGATGTACGTTTACAAGGGAGCGAGTCCGCAGATTCTGATTTCCGGACGTCCCTGGTTGCGCCCGGGGGATTCGCTCGCGGAGTTGGCGAAAACTCCTCCCCCGGCAGTCGCCACCACCAACGCCGAACCCCATTTCACGGTGGAAGCCTACGAGATCACGGGCAACACCTTGCTGAGTTCCAATACTTTGGTGACCATTTTTGCACGGGGCGTTGGCACGAACGTCACCGTCGGCGACATCACCCGCGCGGCGGGGGACCTGCAGAAGGAATATCGGGATCGGGGTTACCCGACCGTAAACGTCACGATTCCGAAGCAGGACATCACCAACGCCACGGTCAAAATCCGGGTGTTCGAGGGGATTTTGACCGATATCATCGTGTCCAAAAACCGCTACTTCAGCTCCAACAACGTGATGCGCGCCTTGCCGGGCCTGCACACGAACACAATGCTTTCCGGTCCCATCCTGCAGGCGGAAGTGGATCGGGCCAACGCCAATCAGGATCGCCAGATTTATCCGCAGATCGAACCCGGTCCCGAACCCTCCACTTCGATCCTCAAATTGGGCGTCAAAGACCGATTGCCGCTGCACGCCAAGGTGGAGTTGAATAGCCAGAATTCGCCGGGTACGCCGAACCTCCGCCTCAACAGTTCGGTAATGTACAACAATTTCTGGCAGCTCGAGCATTCCGCCGGTTTGCAATATTCCTTCTCCCCGGAAGATTACAAGGATGGCCCCGGGTACAATTTCTACGATCAGCCCCGGGTCGTAAATTATGGCGGCTTCTACCGGATGCCGCTGGGAGATTATGGTCCGGTGGACGCGGATATCGCCCGTGACCGCGGCAAATTCGGTTATGACGAGGCCACCCGCAAGTTCCGCCTGCCCACCCCGTCCGGCCGGCCGGAACTGAATATTTATGGCAGCCGTTCCACCATCGACACCAGCCTGTTGACTTTGTCCAGCACGGTTCGTTACAGCACGAATGGCAACACGCTGCAGGAGACCGATGTGCAACAGGACCTCACGGTCAACAATGGTTTCGGCGCGCGGATTTCCCTGCCCATCGCCAGCCCCGGCCGGTACCAATCCAGTTTCTCGGGCGGGTTCGATTACAAGTCGTACCAGTTGATCAGTTCCAAGACCAACATTTTCAAGCTGACCAGCGAGATCATCGACACGATTTCCAATCCCGCCCGTCCGACCACCAACATCAACGTCTCGGTGATTGACTCCCCCGTCCCCACGACGTTCCGCAAACTGGATTACGCGCCCCTGGCGCTGCGGTATGACAGCAGTTTGCGGGATTCCCGCGGGGTGACCGCCTTTGGTTTGGGCCTCAGTGTTAACCCTTATTATTCGGGATCCGTCAGTGAGCTCCGCGGGATCACCGGTTCGTCGCAGTCCAGTGGGAATTGGGTGATTGTCAATCCCTCCCTGACCCGCGAGATCATGCTCTTTACCAATTGGAATCTGACCTTGCGCGCCGACGGCCAGTGGGCGAGTGAACCGCTGATCAGCAACGAGCAATTCGGCGCGGGCGGCGTGAATAACGTGCGCGGTTATCACGAGGGCGAGGTGTTTGGGGATACGGGCTGGCATGTCGGTTGGGAGCAAAAGACTCCGCCCGTGGTTATCGGCTACGCCTACGCCCGGCATCCTTTGGTGGTGCGCGGGGCGCTTTATATGGATTACAGCCAGGTCGGCTTGCTTGACCCGCAGGGGCGCGCGGCGCACACCAGTCTGTGGGGCACGGGTTTTGGTTGGGTGGCCACCATGGGACCCAATTGGGAGGCGCGGCTACTATTTTCCTTCCCGCTCCTGGATGCCGGGACCGTGCAAGCCGGCGAACCCCGTTTTGATTTCAGCCTCGGCGCCCAGTTCTAACTTGCGACCACCCGGGAACCGCAGTAACTATTAATACCTGTGAAAAGGAGAAAACTTCGGCGGGCCAAAGCCACTAAATTTTATCAACGCCAACGGGCGGTGGCTCCGGCCCGGGCGGCATTGGTGGTCCTGCTTGGCTTGGGCTGGCCTTTGCACCTGGTTCAGGGCGGTCCGGTCGGTCCCGTGGTCAGTCAAGGCTCCGCCACGGTTACCAGCCAGGGCTCGCACACCACGATCCAGACCTCCGATCGCGCGGTGCTGAACTGGCAAAGTTTCAATATCGGTTTGGGTGAGCGGACCACGTTCGTCCAACCCTCCTCCTCCTCGGTGGTGTGGAACCGGATCAGCGATCCCAATCCCTCCCAAATCCTCGGCGGCCTGGATGCGAATGGGTTTGTCGTCCTGCAGAATTCATCCGGATTTTTCATCGGCGGCCAGGCCACCATCAGCACCCATGGGTTGGTGCTCTCCACCAGTCCCACGCCGCCGCCCGATTTGAGCGGCGGCGGCGCCTGGCAGTTTAGCGCGCCACCGCCTTCCGCCAGCATCATCAATTACGGCCAGATCAATGTGGGCGATCGCGGCTCCGCTTATCTGATCGCCAACCAGGTGGAGAACCATGGCTCGATCGAGGCCCCCCAGGGCTCCGTGGGACTTTACGCCGGCAAGGAAGTGCTGCTTTCCACCCGGCCCGATGGCCGGGGCTTGAGTGCCTCCGTCACTTTGCCGCAGGGGTCGGTGGACAATTCCGGCCGGATCATCGCGGACGCCGGCACCATCGAGATGCGCGCCAAAGTCGTCAACCAGGGCGGCCTGGTGCAGGCCGATTCGGTTCGCCAGGTCAACGGAGTGATTCAATTGGTGGCGAGTGAAGAACTCGCGCTCGGTGCCGGCTCGGTGGTCTCCGCCAAGGGCGACGCCCAAGGAATCAGCTCCGGCGGTTCCGTCACCATCAAATCCGGTCAGAATTTTTCCGATCAAGCCGGTTCCCGCGTGGATGTTTCCGGCGGCCGGCAGGGTGGCGCTGGAGGTCAGGTGGAAATTTCCGCGGGCGTCCTCCCGCCAATTCAGACAACCGTCATGGCGCCAGCGACGGCCGGCTATCGCGGTGGCCAGCTGCTGATTGATCCCGCCGATCTCCTTTTATCCGCCGCCTTCGTCAAGTCACTGAGCCCCACGCTCAATAGTGGCCTGTACGAGATCACCCTGGCGGCGGATAATAATATCACGCTGAACACCGTCTGGACGTTGGACGATCCGGGCGCCGCGGCGCAATTGTCCCTCACCGCGGGCAATAATATCATTTTCAACAATGGCGCCGGCATCAAGGCCGGGGCTCATTGGGGCGTGTCGCTGGCGGCGGGCCAGCAGGGTTTGGGCTCCTCCCCCGATCCCGGGTTTAACGGCATCTATCTGCGCGGCAATTCGTTCCTGCAAACCGTCGATGGCGATATCAGCCTTTGGGCGGCCAATGAAGTGATCGTCAATCCCGGCCCGGCCTATGACAACGGCACGGGGGCGGTGGGAAACAATGGCATTCGGACCACGGGCGGCGGGAAAATCAGCGTGACCACCGATTTTGGCGACATCAACACCGGCGGCAATGTAAACGGCTATTTGTTCAACGTGCGCACCGACCCCTATTACCGGGTTTCCCCGAATGTCGGCGGCATCAGCACGATGGCCGGGGGGGATGTTAACATTTCGGCCGGGGGCAACGTCATCAGTTATTTGCCGGTGGCGGACAATTACAACGGCGCAAAATTTGACGCCGGCAGCGGCGCCTTCGGCTCCCAGCCGGGCAATGTCTCCATCGCCGCTGGCGGGAATGTGAGCGGTCATTTTGTGGTCGGCAACGGCATCGGGACCGTCGTGGCGGGAAGCGATGTGGGGTCACCCACCGCCAGTGGTGGTTTTGCCTTGAGCTTGATCAAGGGCAGTTGGAGTGTCTCGGCTCCCCACGGCAATATTTATCTGCAGGACGTCCGTAATCCCAACGGCATCTTTAATGAAACCGGGGGCAGTGTGGACGCGTTCGCTGGCTATCATTACTTTGACTATGATCCCCAGGCTTCCCTGACGCTATCGGCGGCGAATTCCGTGGAAATCACCGGAGCCGGGGCACCCCATGACGTGCCTTCCGCTTCGGGCACCCCCATCCCCCTGATTTTCCCGCCCTCCCTTACCGTCAATGCCGGGGCCGGCGGTTTTGTGCTCGATAAGGACGTCATCTTGTTCCCTTCACCGGTCGGTGAATTGCACGTCACCACCCATGATAAGGGCGATGTCCGCAGCTTTTTTGATCCGAATGACCCGACGACGCTGTACAATTACACGCTGTCCATGTCGGACAGCGCGGCCAAACAATGGTCGTCCAGCGGTGACGTCAGCAGCTTCGGCGTCAATGATCACGCGACCACTCCCGCGGAGCTGAACAACCCCAATCCGGTGGTAATCAGCGTGGATGGTAGCATGCGTAACCTGACCCTGCACACCACCAAGGCCACGGAGATCACGGTCGCGGGTGACATGTTCAATACCAGTTTCCTGGGGCAGAATCTGCACACCAAGGATCTCAGTTCCATCACCGTCGGGGGGAGCATTTCCTTCTCGCCGGTTTATGCCTTCACGCATCTGGATCAGATGATCAAGAGTGCCGATCCTTTTCTGCCCGCCGCTTGGGACTCGATCTTTTCCTTTTTGGTGGATCCCAGCGTTCCCCTGCAGTTGACCCCCGACCAACTCTCGCTCACTCCTGCCCAGTTGAGTTCCTACGCCTACTCCCACCTCCGGCTTTCCTTGAAGGACGGGTATACGTTGCAACCGGGCTACGACGCCAACGCCAATCCCGGGTTCATTTACGACGCCACCACCGGCCAGTTGGGCTATCGCTTCAAGATGGGTTCCGGGATTTTATCGGTGCTGGGCCAGCCCGTCATTACCATCCTCAAGCTGGATGCGACCGGCAACGTGGCGATTGAGCGCCATGACGATGGCAATTATTACTTTGCCACCACGACCACCACCTGGGTGGATCCCGTCAAGTTGGCCTCCTTGTTCACCCAAAGCCAGAACTCGGTGCGGGACTACGCGAGTCTGTCCCCGGGTTTCCAATTTGGTGGCCCGGGTCAGTTTAATGTCACCGCCGGTTCCCTGGATCTGGGCAGCAGCGGTGGCATTATTTCCTGGGGCGTGGCTTCCGCCTACAATCAGGTCAATTACGACTTCCTTAAACCTTGGACCCCCTCTGGCGCAGGCGTCAAAGTCGAAGTGGCCGGCGATATCACGCTTTTGACTTCGACCATTGCTTCCATCGACGGAGGGGACGTAGTGGTTAAGAGCACGGGTGGTGCGGTGACTCTCAGCCAGGGCGATTTTGCGCTGATTCCTCCCGGCGCCAATGTTTCCTACGGTATTTTCACTTCGGGGCATAGCGATGTGAAGGTCACCGCCGACCAGAATATCGATGTCGGCGGCGCGCGGATCGGTACTTTCAATGGTGGTTCGGTGACCGTTCATTCGGACCATGGTTCGGTGAATGCCGGCAACGGGGCGAATTCCATTCTCGTCATCCCCGTGATTGTCCGGGATCCCGTCACGGGCGAAGTGACTACTTCCAGCATCGGCAATCCGGCGCCGTTCGGGAGCGGGATTTTGGCGATCGTACCCACCAGCTATTATCAGGCGGCGGGCGCGAACGGGCTTCCGGGTGATATCACCATCGAAACCCCCCATGGCAACATTGTTTCCACTCTTGGAGGCATTCAGCAGTACGCCTTGAACGGTTCCATCGGCGGGGGCCCGAAGATTTCCCTCACGGCGGGCACCGCGCCTGCGGGCGGCTCACCCGGGTATGCCGGCAACGTGGATTTGGGTTCCAGCGGTGTGATCGGTGGCGCCATCAACATCAAAGCCGAGGGCAGCATCAGCGGGCTGATCGTTTCCCGGCAGGACGCAAACATTCAGGCGGCCCAAAGTTTTCATGGCACCTTGCTGGCCGGGGGCACGGCCAACGTCAGCGCTTCCGCTGGTACCGTTTCCGGCACCATCATCGGGGTCGGCGGCGTGAGCGCCTCCGGCTCCGGTGGAGTTACCGCGGCGGTCCTGGGCCAGAATGTCTCCATCGGCGGCGGGGCCGCCCAATCCACCCTCGGAAAGTCCGCCACCGGCACGGCGACCGGCACCGCTGCGGGCGCGCAGGCAAACGCGGACACCAAGCAGCAACTGGCCTCCGAAACCAACGCGGCGGATGACGAAGAAAAGAAAAAGCGGGCTGCCAAACCTCAGGCGGTGCTGACTCGTCGCGTCGGCCGCGTCACCGTGGTGCTGCCCAAGAGCTGATAAGCCGTTCTCCCGTTGGGTGGTGCTTCGAACCGCCTTCCCGGGTTTCAGCACCTTCATCAACACCAACGGTGTTGCTCCTTTCAGCCCGGGTTTGGCGCGAGGCACGAGCGCCTACCCGGGTAATCATCAAAGAACTCCCACAACTCTGCCGGGAGTTGTGGCAAACTCGTCAGGACGTTCGAATCACGAATGCCTCTGGAAACAGGCAATCCAGCTGGCGCAACCCTTATCGGTCAAGATGTATCGCGCACCAACCGCCGAACATTTTGAACGGTTCGTTTGCCGATCTCGCAAAAGCAAAAACCGGTTGATCCGTTTCCAGATCAACCGGCGTAAACTGCCCCGCCATTTGCCGCCCGTCTGCCGGATCAGCGCTGGCCGCTTGGTGGTTTTGAATTATTGTTCGAAGACCCGGTAGAAGCGCCGGGCATCCGTCGTGGTGTCGGTGAAGGATTTGGTCGAACCATCGCCCGAAATCGTGGCGGGTTGGGAAGACCAACTCGCAAACGGCAGGTTGGCCGAACTGGCATAATACAGCTTGTAGGTCACACCCGTGGTGCTCGGGAAGCTGATCGTGGTCGTCGTGCCGGTCCGGGAGATGCTCAGGGCGACCGGGGTTGGGGTGGTGGTGACGGTGGCATTTTGCCGGGTAAAGGTCATCGTGCCATTGGCGAAAAACTCGAAATAGCCGATGTACCACGCCGCCGTGCTGTTGCCCGTATGGGGGTCCACTACGCTGCTGGGCCGCACTTCATAAAGGTCCGAACGCACGGAACCGGAGGTGAAGGCTCCCGGGGTGGTGATCTCCAGGTTGCCATCATTCGGTTCGGTGGGCGGCCACGTGTCATTCAACGTCCCTTGGGTGGCATCGAGCGTGCCCTTCATGAAAACCGAGAGCGTGTGCGTTCCGTAGGTTGACAAAGATTCGCGGACAAATGAAACCGTGTTCCACTGGTTCGAGATGCCCAAGTCCTTCGAAATGAATCCCGCCCCCCCGTTGACCGCTGTAATGGCGACGATCTTGTTTTTGGTTGCCTGTTGCGTGGTACCGCCCAGGCGCTGGGCATCCAGACTCCGCTGGGCGTTATTCGTCCGCGGCACGGTCAACCAGAGCGTGTTGTTCACGTAGCCGGAATAATTCGTGCCGACATAGGCGCCGACCACCGACCAGCTCAAATTGTTGAGATTGGCAAAGGTCCCGTTGGTCAGTTGGGAAGGGTTGAATCCCGGCACCGCAACGGTTGTTCCCGCCGCCAGATTGAAGTAGGAACTGGCCTGGCCGATGTTCACCACGGCTTCGTTGTTTTCCGTGTACGGACTGTTCTTCCGGAACCCCAGGATGAGATCGTTGTTGGCGTTGGTGAAAACCTGCGCCTGGCTGATCGTGCCGGCGGTCAGCACGGTGCAAAGGGTCAGGAACGGGGCGCGAAAGGCGCGGGCGTATAATTTTGCGATATTCATGTTTTCAGTTTCGACTTCTGCGTTCGACTTCGAGACGTAAGCGCCGATAATAGGGTCTCCCGCGAACCCTTGTAAGTCGTCTTTAAGACATGAATGGCAAGGATTAGGACATTTCCGAGAATTATCCAACATATTGCCAATCAACATGTTCCCATCATTGCTGGAGTTCTTATGGCAGTTTGCAGACGCCGCCCCCTCGAATGTAACACAAATTCCCCACGGCCCGCCGGGACCGGCGGCGGCACCGGGTGGTCGACCGGTACCTACTGCGGTGGTGCGGTGGGCACTTCCTCGCTGAAGTGCCCGCGGGCAGTGAGTTCGTAATTCTGGTAAGCCCGGGTGCCGATCATCCCCCGCAGCAGCTCATCGTACTCCGGCTGGATTTGCAGCCATTTGTCGCGGTAGGCCGGATCATCGGGATTCTGTTCCAAGCCGCCTAATTGGGCAATGAACTGTTCCCGCAAATCCGCGATTGCCTGCAGTTGACCGGAATTCAAATTGAGATTGGTCGCGTTCAGCGGTTGGAGAAAAAGGGGTATACTGATCACGGCCGCTGGCTTTGGACGAAGGGGGCGGGAGACTTCCGGCGCGGGATTGCTGGCGGCCAGGGCGGGTGGCGGATTGGCTGTCAGGTTCGTCCCTCCCAGCAGGGCGACCAGCACCGCGGACTCTTCCCGCTGGAGCTTGCGCAATTGGAATTCCAACGCGACAGCATCGGGAGCGGTTCCCCCGCGCAGTGCGTCCGCAAGTGGAGCCCGGCGACGCGCATAGAGCCCCGCCAGATCCGCGCTGATGATATCGCGGATGGTTTGCTCGGGGCACCCAATCCCGCGCAGGTTGGCAATGTAGGTCCGGTAATCCACGGACTCCAATTGGCTCCAGTCAAACGTCGCCGGCCTGGCAGATGGACCGAAGATGGTCACCGGCGGGGTGGCGTTGGGTTGGGACGGCTCTGCCTCCCGGGGGGGGCGCGATTGCCGGACCACCAACAGCGCGGCTGTGAGGAGCACATTGGCCAGCAGGGAGAATCGCAGGGCGGGCTTCATACAATCCGGTCGAGGTTAGGAGTGGGGCGCGGGGCGGAAAAGCAAAAAGCCGGCATGGACCGGAGTCCACGCCGACCGATGAAAAACGGTAAACCGTTTCGGCTTACTTATGGGTCACGTCGGAGGTGGGACCATTCCGCGTGGCGTGCATCGTTCGGGAATCAATCAGCTTGACGTTGTCCGCGTGAGCGTTGATGCCGTTGCTGGTGGAGCTGAGGGAGGTGTAAACAGTGCCGGCCTGGGCGCTGACCGTGTTCTTGCGGTAAACGTATTCGTTGCCCCAGAAGGTGTACTGACCTTCACGCACGGTCGCGGGGCTCTCAGCGATCCCGTTGTAGGTGAGTTCGGTGCCGCCGGCGGTGATCGCCGTGGCGGCGTCGCTGATGCCGAGGTAGGAGACCACGCTGAAGTGACCGGTGCCGACGTTCAGGTCAACCGACGTGGCCTGGGTGAGATCGAAGCCCATCGTGCCAGCCAGGGTGCCACCGCTGCTGAAGCCGAAATCGCCGACATAGATCCCGCCGCCCAGATCAGTCATCGAGCCGTCCGCAGCGATGTTGACCTGTTGGGGGGCGCCGAAGATGCCGAAACCGGTTTCACCGAGGGCGTTAACGCGAGTGCCGGAGAGGCTGTCACGGCCCGCCACGTACACCCAGGAGGTGTCGGCGGCATTGCCGGTGAGGAGGGCGGCGGGGCTGCCACCAGTCAACATGACGCGCAGGGCCGCGTCCGTGACGTTGGTGATGCCGGCCAGGGAGCCCTTTTGTTTCACCCATTTGAAAGGAACGATACCGCAGGCCGCGCCCGTGATGGCCGCGCCGGGGTTCTTGGAGTAGGCCTTGTTGTTGTCCGCCATCGCCAGGTCCACCGGGGAACTCACAAACGGCCCCGGGGTGGCGCTGGCCAGGCTGTTGGCCGCGGTGTCATCCAAAAACTGTTCGGTCCCGCCGACGAGGTCGGCGATACCGGCTTCGGAACCGGACCAATGGGCCTTGACGGCGGTGATGACACCGGCCGCGGCACCGACCTGATGGCCGAAGAAGGTCATGTAGGAGGCGCCGTTGGCGCTGCTGCTGCCCTGAGTCACCACCGTGGGGGCGGCGTCAAACACCACGCCGACGTCATTGAAGGTGGCGTACACTTGGGCACGGGCCGCCGTCGAGCCGGTGATGTAAACGTAGTTGGTGGTGGCGCTGGCCACGGAGACCAGCGAGAGGCTGAGGGCGCTCGCGAGCGCAATGGTTTTGGAATTCATTGGTTATGTTGCTTGTTCAGTGAGTTTGGATTGTTTTCAGGTTTGGGGATTACGCCTTGACGGACTTGCGGCGAAAAGCGAGGGCGATGACTCCACCGAGGCCGAGCAGGGCGTAGGTGCCGGGCTCGGGAGCGGGTTGGAAGGTGAGCGTGGAGCTACCCGCGTCGTATTGAAACCCGCCCACCGGGGTGGTGGTGCCGCTAACGTTGTCAAACAAGTAGGCGGTCGCAGCCAGCGGGACGTTCGGGTTAAAATAGTTGTTCTGGAAAGTGTTGCCCGGCGTGCCGGCGGGTTGCGCCGTCTGGAAGGTCCAACTGGTGCTGTCCGTCGCAAGCGGAGTCGCGGAAGTTCCGGCGACCAGACCGCCACCGGCCAGGCTCAGAATGTTGCCGCGCGCGGTTTGATACTGGCCGTCTTGCACCCAACCATTTTCGGTTTGATCAAAGGCCGTCGCGAAGATGTGCTTGCCCGCGGTCTGCGCGCCAATGATACCGAAATCGGTCTGGCTGGTGAGACTGATGGTCCACGTTTCACCCGGAAACAGGGCGCTGGCCTGGCCGAGATCAAAGATAACGTCCGTGCTGCCACCGGTGAACCCGGCAATCAGGTCCCCGTTGACATACGCGGCGTTGGCGGACGCCGCCAGAGCGAGCGCGGAAACCGCCAGGAACGCGAATTTGGAAAGGTTTTTCATTTGGGTCGTATTTACTAAATTAAGGTTGTCTGACTGATTAATGGGAACGGCCATCAAACATGACGCATGTCGGATGGATACCAAACTAGCAGTCGGCTCCGCCGGGGGGAATCAACTGAGAGGACAAGCGTACGCAGGGGGCGGACATGAAATTTTCCTGCGTAAGTCGTTACGCGGTAGTTCAATGCAGACGGAAACTAAAAACGGACGGGTCCCCTGGGTCGGTTTGGCGCGAAATGGTAACAGAATAAATCGCCCCGCCGGGAATGCCTCCGGCGGCGGCTGGGGAGAGAGGATCCACCGGCGGAATCCGCCGCGCGTAACGGAAATGTCACAATACGGACACTTCACCGTAACGGGCGGTCTCTACGTTCGGCGGAATGCGAATTCTAGGAATCACTGGTGCTCCGGCGTTACGGCAGGCGGACCAACTCGAAAATGCCGGTCAGCGGTTTAGTTTACCGTGCTCCGGACGGATGTGGTTCCGGATATTGTTGGCGCTCTTATGCGCGGCGCCCGTTGCCGCCAAGGCGCAGGAAGCCCATGACCCGCTGCTGGACCTCATGATTGAGAAGGGCATGGTGACCCGCGAAGAGGCCGCCCGCGTGCAAGGCGAGGCGGAGGCGCGTCGGACCAATGCCCCGGGCGCCCGCTTCAAGATGCCGGAGTCCAAATGGAAGATCAATAATGCCGTCAAGAGCGTCGAACTCTTTGGGGACATCCGTTTGCGTTTTGAACATCGCGAGGCGTCCACCCCCGTGGGTGACCGTATGGAACTAGACCGCGAACGCGCCGCCGTGCGCTTCGGCCTGCGCGGTGATTTGTTCGAAGATTTCTATTACGGCCTGCGCCTGGAGACCTCCACCAATCCGCGTTCCACGTGGATCAATTTTGGGGGCAGTTCTCCTTCGCCCTCGGGCAAATCGAGCAACGGAATCAATGTGGGGCAGGCCTACGCCGGATGGCGCCCGGAGAGCTGGCTGGATGTGACGGTCGGCCGCATGCCGAACCCCCTCTTCACCACCCCGATGGTTTGGGATCCCGACTTGAATCCCGAAGGCGCTTCGGAGCGCGTCAAGTATGCCGTCGGCAAGGCGGAGTTCTTCGCCAACTTTGGCCAGTTCCTTTATCAGGATAGCAATCCCAGCTACGTCTCCAGCAGTCTCCTGCCGTTTGTCGCCGGGAGCCGTCCGCAAAATTCGACCGACCAGACTTTCCTGATCTCCTGGCAGGGCGGGGTGAATTATCATTTCTCCGACACAGTTTCCGCGAAAATCGCCGGCACGCTGTATCAGTACATCGGTTTGACCACGAACGTCACGGCTTCCGGTGTCGGCGACACCTTCATCGGCGAAAGTTCGTATGGCGGGCCGGGCAGCAGCGTGCCGCTCAACGGCCTGACCACGGCAAACGGGGTTTCGTACAACCAGGTCGGCGTGAACAACCTCCTCGTCGTCGATGTGCCGTTCGAGTTCAATTTTAAGATCCGCAAGTTAAACGCCCGCCTTTTCGGTGATTACGCCTATAATTTGGAAGGAGCGGACCGGGCCAACGCGGCCCGCAACGCCCTGATTTCGCAGGCTTCCCTGAATGGCACCACGCCGCCCCTCGCGGCTGGCAAAGCCCAAACCAAGGCGGTTTACGCCTATCAAATTGGCGCCGGCATCGGCAGTGGCGACAATCTGGGCTTGGTCACCGGCGCGGTCGCCAAACGCCACAGTTGGGAACTCCGCAGCTATTGGCAGCATATTGAGCAATATGCCCTGGATCCCAATTTGCTGGACTCCGATTTCATGGAAGGACGCGGCAACATGGAGGGCATTTTCGCCGCGGCCGGCTATTGTTTCACGGACGGCGTGATCGGTACCATCCGCTACGGCAACGCTTCCCGAATCAACCGCAACCTGGGCACGGGCGGCAACAATTTGGACATCCCGCAGATCAACCCCATCCAGCGCTACAGCATCCTGCAACTGGACTTCACGGTGAAGTTTTAGGGTGACCTCGCTGGTCAATTTCTGAGGACCTTGAAATTTGCCGCGGGCTGTCCAGGTGTTGATCTGGCCAGCCCGTTTTTTCCCCTTGGAAGTCCCTTTGCCGGGCCACCTGTGACGTTTGCCTGTCGTCTATTTGCCCGCTCGCGGAAGGGGGCCAATTTTATCTGGTCCAAACTTTCGTGGCATGCGCGTAACCTACGGCAGGGCGGGTGCTGTAATGAATGAGGCCTCGCAACCCTGATTTCCGGTTGAACGGGGACTGGTGAAGCGAATGCGCTCCCGATTGATTTTGCCGCACCAAAAAGCTTACTGCGTGGCCAGGCCAATCTTGGTGATATTCAACTGCTGGAGGGCGTCCAAAACCTTGATCATGTTCTGGTAATCCACGTTGTCGCCACCTTTCACGACCACCTTCGGATCGGGATCAAGGGACTTGAGCGCCTGGAAGCGGACCTTGATCTCCTTGTCAGTGATGGCTTCTTCGTTCAGGAATACCTGACCGGTGTCGTCCACCAGGATCCGGTTAATGATCGGCTTGGGCGCGTTGGGATCGGGCGGCGGCGGCGGTTTGCCGGAAGGCAGCCCCATTTCCAGGCTGTTCACCATTTGCGGTGTCGTGATGATGAAAATAACCAGCAGCACAAACACCAGATCCAGCAGGGGAGTGATGTTTAACTCGTTCAGCGTGTGATGCCCGCGCTTGGAGGTTTTCTTCATAATTATTGCAGCACGGGTTCGGTCTGCACATCAAAACGGACCAGCACGCGGGGCGGGAAATTGGTGGGCGGGGGGCGGCTCACGCTGCGGGTGCTGGCAATGGCCTCCTGAACGGTGTTGTCCCAACGTTTGTCCCCGGAGCTCTTTTTCCACACCGGATCGGAGATCTTTCCGGTGCGATCCACCGCCACTTCGACTTCCGCCACAAAGGCCTGATCCTCAATGTCATCCGGCCGGTTCCAGCGGGAGCGCAGCGCGTATTCCACCTGCCCTTTGTAAATTTGCAATGGATCGGACTCCACCTGCTTGCCGCCGTCAAAGGCAAAGCCGCTGAGATTGACCGCCGGCGGGGCGGCGGCCGGGGGGGCCGCTACCGTGTTTCCGGGCGTAACCTGGGGCGCTGCTTTGGGGGGAGCCAGGACGGGGGAGACGGCCAGTTTGGGCGTTTCCAGTTTGGGCACCTCTTCCTTGGGTTTCTCCGGTTCCTTCGGCTTTTCCGGCGGTTTTTCCTTCACCATCTCCACCGCGAGTTTCTTCATGTTCTTGCCGAGCAAGCCTTCCCGCGCCGCAAAAAACACCACGGCCACAGCGATCACCCCGTGGAAAACCGCGGAAATGATGAGGTTGACCTTCGAGGAATTATGCGGCTTGCGTTGCTGGGATTGGGGAACCATGGCGGGAGGTTGGATTTACTTCTGGTCGGCCGCTTCTGTCGCAAGATCCACTTTGCCCACGTTGGCCTGTTGGCAGGCGTCCAAAACGGCCCGGATCTGGCTGTATTTGGCCTTGCCATCCCCGCGCACAATCACGCTGAGATCCGGATCATCCACCCGCAGGTTGGCGAGGGTGGGTTGCACCCCGGCCAACTCGACGGCGAGCTTGTTGATCCAGATCTTGCCGCTCGCCTCCACCGTGATGTAGTTCACCTTGCGCGGTGGATCCTTGGCATGCTTGGAACTCGTCGGCAGGCTCAAATCCAGATCATTGACAATTGGCGTGGTGGTGATGATGAAGATCACCAGCAGCACAAACGCCAGATCCAGCAGCGGTGTGATGTTCAGCTCGGTCAGCGTCTCGTGCGCGCTATGGGAACATTTCTTCATGCCGGGAAAGTCGCTGTCGCCATCAACGCACCTGGCTCCGGCCCAGCGCCTCGGTCAATTCCTCCGCCAGGGAGCGATGATCGACATACTGATGCTCCAATTGGTTGGAGTAACGGGCGGCGAAACCGTCCAACTCCTGGGTGATGTGCCGGATGGAAGTGACCATGAAGTTGTAGCTGAACATGGCCGGAATCGCCACCAGCAGGCCGATGACGGTGCAAATCAGCGCGCCGGCCACCCCGGGAGCCATGGCGGAAAGACTCGCCGAACCGGCGGCCGCGATGCCGGAGAAGGTTTCCATAACGCCCCAAACCGTGCCCAACAGCCCGATAAACGGACCGCCCGCCACCGCGGTCGACAGCACAATCATGCCCTTTTCCAATTCCATGGCTTGGGCCGCGGCGGACTCTTCCATGACCAGCTTGACCGCTTCAAAGGAGGCCGCAGTGATCTTGACGGTGCGGGACCGCGCCAATATATCGGTGTTGCCGTGGCCGATTTCGTCCACTGCGCCGATGGGCGCCACGGTATTCACCCGCACCGGATTGTTTTTCAGCTGATAATCCACCTCGTCCGCCCCGCGGATGTAAACCTGGTAGGCCGGCGCGCCCACGAATTCCGTGGTCTTACGCTTGATGTCCATCGGATCGCGCGTTTCCGCGTAGGCGGCAAAGAATTTCTTCGCGAATTTCCGCGCGATCATCAACTGGCGGGCTTTCGTGATGATGATCGTCCAGCTGAACAACGAGAGAATCAGCAGCGCGGTCATCGTGACTTTGCCTTCCGGCGTCGCCTTGCTGATCGCGAATTGCAGCGCACTGGCGCCCAGGATGGGGGAGAATAACAATTGGTGCATGTCGGATTTAATCGGGTGGGGAGTTCAAAAAGCGGCCGACTGATGGGCCGCCGGGCAGTTGCTGCTTGGGGATGATTCGTTAAGGGTCGAGCCGGTGGCCGGGTGGGAGGCGGCGAGCACCGCGTGGGATAGCCCCAGCAGCAACCACCCCGCGCAGGCGATGAAAGCCAGCGCCGAACGCCGTTTGCTTCTTCCCGCCGGGGTCGCGCGCGCTGCCCGCCGCAACTCGGTCGGGGTTTGGCCAAAATGCTTTTTGAACATCGAATTGAACAAGCCGAGATGTCGGTAGCCGCTGTCCTGCGCGACGTGGATGACCTTGGCGTCCGATTCGGACAGCAGTTGCCGCGCCTTTTCCAACCGGAGGCGGGTTTGTTTATCGCGGACCGAAACCCCGAATCGGGCGCGGAACAGCCGGGCAAAATGCCGCGGGCTGCAACCGCACAAATGCGCGAGCTGGGCCGGTGAATGATTCACCAATTCCGCCTCAGGCATCCCTTGAATGAGTTCCAAAAAGCGCGCGGGTGCCGCCTGGGGAGAGGGTGCGGCGGCTGCGGATTGGGGGAGGGGAGGCAGCAACATCGCCACCAATTCCAGCAACTGGCAGCGTTCCAGCAGGCGATTGTCCCCCGGGCTGGCTTCGCAAAGTGAGGTCAGCCGGGCCGCCGCCGGATGGGTGTCCGGAAACCGGCGAATCTCCTGCGCGCAGGTTTTGGCCAGCAGGCCAAATTCTTCCCGCTCCTGCAGCGTGAGGAGGGCTCCCAGCAAATCCGGCTGGAATTCAAAATGCTGGAGCCGGGCCGGGCCGATCTGACTCGCCCGGAAGACCGCCGGCAGGCGCGGGGGAACGATCACGATCTGGCCAATGCCGACTTCACAGGGGTTTTGATTGGCAAAGCAGTAAATCACCCCGCTGGCCGCGCGCACGATCGACCACCCGGTCGGGGTGATGGCCCACTCGGCCGAGGCCGTGAGCTCAACTTGCGCCAATGCCAGGTGACGGTTTACGAACATGCGGGGAGGAATCAATCAGCCAGACGTTACAGCAAAAAGACGGACATGAAACAATCAGGCGACAACTTGGCGCGGGGGGGGAGTTACCACCCGGACTGCCGGCTTGCCCATCCCCCTTGGTGGGTGTTCAATGCGCCCATGCAAGCAGTACAGCTGATCGCGCCGGGGATCCCAGGAACATTCGAACTCCGCGAAGTGCCGGATCCCGAACCTGGCCCCCAGGAAGTCGTCGTGGAGGTAATGGCTTGCGGTCTGAATCACCTGGACCTGTGGTTGGAGTCGGGTGGACTTCCCATGCCGGTTCCCTTGCCCCGCATTCCCGGTGGCGAAATCGCGGGGCGGATCGCCGCGATTGGAGCCGGGGTCACCGACTGGCAGACGGGCGATCGGGTGTCCATTCAATCCAATCTATTTTGTGGCCAATGCGAGTTTTGCGCCGCCGGCGAGGAGTCCATGTGCCTGCGCGGGCAACTGCTGGGGGTGCAGCAGGACGGCGGTTTTGCCGGCCTCGTCAAGGTGCCCACCCGGGCGCTGGTGCGCCTGCCGGATAGGGTTGCATACACCGCCGCCGCCGCGCTCACCCTGGCCGGCAGCACCGCGATGCACATGATGACGAACCGGGCGGTGGTCCGCCCCGGCGATTGGGTGTTGGCGATGGCGGGTGCCAGCGGAGTGGGCTCGGCCGCCATTCAGATCGCCCGCTCCCTGGGGGCGCGCGTCATCAGCACCGGTTCCAGTCCTGCCAAGCGGGAGCTGGCCCAAAAATTGGGCGCGGAATTCGTGGTGGACACCGCGGATCCCGATTGGCCGGCCGAAGTCCGCCGGCTCACCGGAAAACGGGGCGTGGACCTGGTGGTGGAACACATCGGCGGCGCGGTGCTGGTCAAAACCTTTGAATGCCTGGCCCGGGGCGGGACGATCGTGACCTGCGGCGCCACCGCGGGACGCGAGGTGACCTTGAATCTCTGGCCACTGTTTGTCAAACAACAGCGCCTGGTGGGCAGCTACGGCCGGAATCGCACGGACATTACCGCCACCCTTGCCGCCGCCTCCGCCGGCACTTTGCAACCGGTCATCGACCGAATTCTGCCTCTCCGGGAAACCGCCGCGGCCTTCGCTCTCCTGCGTTCGCGGCAGGTGCTGGGCAAGTTGGTGATCCAGCCCGGAGCCGCGGTTTGAGGCAGAATCCGGGAGCTTGCTGGCGGACCTAAGCGTTCGCCACCGCCGCCTTCCGGAACCGCCGCGCCCGCCAGATGTAAAAGATGGCGGGATAGACCACCAACTCCATGGCGGTCGAGGTCACCACCCCGCCGATCATCGGTGTGGCAATGCGCTTCATCACATCCGCCCCGGCGCCGTGACTCCAGAGGATCGGCAACAGGCCAGCGATGATGACGCAGGCGGTCATGGCTTTCGGGCGCACGCGTTTCACCGCGCCGTGGTAGATGGCATCCCGCAGGTCCGTGACATTCCGCATCTGCCCCTTTTTGATCCACTCCTCAAAAGCCAGGTCCAGGTACAACAGCATTACGACGCCCGTCTCGGCATCGAGTCCGGCCAGGGCGATGATGCCCACCCACACCGCCACGCTCAGGTTGTAGCCCAGCCAGTGGATGATCGCGAAAGCGCCCACCAGGGAAAACGGCACCGCCAGCATCACAATCGCGGTTTTGATGAGCGAACGCGTGTTGAGGTAAATGATCAGGATGATGATCAGCAGCGTCAAGGGGACGACAATCAGGAGTCGTTGCTGCGCCCGTTGCATGTATTCGTACTGGCCGCTCCAGACAATATTGTAGCCGTTCGGCAACCGGATCGCGCCCCGGGCCACCGCCTCGTTAACTGTCCGCATGGCCACTTTCACATAGGTGCCCAGGTCGATGCCTTTCACGTCCACATAGATCCAGGCATTCGGCACCGCCGCCTCGCTCTTAATTCCCATCGGGGCCCGCACCGTTTCGATCATAGCCAGTTGCCCCAGCGGCACTTGCGCTCCGGTCGGGGTGGGCACAATGATTTCCCGGAGGGCTTCCAGGTTTTCCCGGAAATCCCGACTGTAGCGCAGGTTCACCGAGTAGCGTTCCAATCCTTCCACCGTCGTGGTCAGCGGCATGCCGCCTAACGCCACTTCCAGCACTTCCTGCACGTCCGCCATGCGCAATCCGTATCGCGCGATCTCCTGGCGGTTGATCTTGAATTCCACATAATTGCCCCCCATCACCCGCTCGGCAAATACGCTGGTGGTGTTGGGCACGGAACGCATGACCGCCTCGATCTCCGCCGCGATCCGTTCGAGTTCCGTGAGGTTGGGCCCCGCGACTTTGATGCCCACCGGTGTTTTGATGCCCGTGGCCAGCATGTCGATGCGGGTCTTGATCGGCATGGTCCAGGCATTGTTCAGGCCCGGGATTTGGACGGCCGAATTCATGGCGTCCATCAACTCATCCGGCGTCCGCCGCCGGTGGGCGATGACCTTGCCCTTGTCATTGCGGATATCCACCGCGGGCCATTCCTCCTCGTCCCGCAGCATGATGGTGGTCTCCAGCATGTCCATGGGCGCGGGGTCGGTGGCCGTTTCCGCCCGTCCCACCTTGCCGAAAACCTGCTTCACCTCCGCAAAGCGATGGATGAGTTTGTCGGTGGTCTGCAACAATTCCTTGGCTTTCGTCGGCGAAAGTCCCGGGAAGGTGGTCGGCATGTAGAGCAGGTCCCCCTCATACAATGGCGGCATGAATTCCGAGCCGATGTTTTGGAAGGGGAAAATCTTTCCCACCTTGAACGCCCATTCTTTCGCGGGACCGTCCGGCAGCACATGCGCCGTAATCAGGTTCCAGGGAAAGAAGACCCAGGCGATGATCGCCACCGCTCCCCAAATGACCGCCCACCGGCGACGGATCACGAGATCGATCAGCGGATGATAAAGCCACATCAGGAAACGGTTGATTGGGTTCTTCTCTTCCGCGGGAATTTTGCCCCGGATGAAAAAGCCCATCAGCACCGGCGCCAGGGTGATGGAAAGCAGCGCCGCCGCCGCCATCGAATAGGTTTTCGTAAACGCCAGCGGCTTGAACATCCGCCCCTCCTGGGCCTGCAGCGTAAACACGGGCACAAAGGAAACCGTGATGACCAACAGGGAATAAAACAGCGTCGGTCCCACCTCGACCGCGGCATCCCGGATGATATCCCAGTGTGGCTTCTTGCCCTGGTCCTGCGCCAGATGCTTGTGCGCGTTTTCAATCATGATGATGACCGCGTCCACCATCGCGCCGATCGCAATCGCGATCCCTCCCAGCGACATGATGTTGGAACTGATGCCCTGCGCATACATGATCAGGAAGGCGCTCAACACCGCGACCGGCAAAATCAAAATCGCCACCAGGGAACTCCGCAAATGCATTAGGAAGGCGAGGCAAACCAGCGCCACCACAATGCTTTCCTCCAGCAACTTGCCCTCCAGCGTCTTCACCGCGCGGTTGATCAACGAGGTGCGGTCATAGACCACCGTATTGACCACATCGGGCGGCAGGCTTTTCATGGCCTCCGCCAGTCGGGCTTTCACCTCCAGGATCACCTGGCGGGCATTCGCCCCGTACCTCACCACCACGATGCCGCCTACCGTTTCGCCTTCCCCGTTGAGCTCCGCCACGCCCCGGCGCATGTCCGATCCCAGTTGCACTTCCGCCACCTGGCCCAGCAGGATCGGTACGCCTTTATCCCCCACGCTGACCGCGATGTCCTTGAGATCCTGGATGTCCTCGATGTAACCCCGCACCCGCAGGATGAACTCCTTCTCCGCCAATTCCAGCGACCGCCCGCCCTTTTCCCCGTTGCTGCGTTGGATGGCCATGCTGACATCCGTGAGCGACAGGTTGTAAGCGCGGAGGCGGGTGGGATCCACAGTCACCTGATACTGCTTCACAAAGCCGCCAATGGACGCCACCTCGGACACTCCCTCCACGGATGCGAGTTGGTAGCGCAGATACCAATCCTGCATGGAGCGCAATTCCGCCAGACTGCGATTCGTGGAGTTGATGGAATACATGAACGCCCAACCCACGCCCGTGGCATCCGGCCCGAGGGTCGGAGCCACCCCCGTCGGGAGCCGGACGCCCAGACCGTTCAGGTACTCCAATACCCGACTGCGCGCCCAATACGGATCGGTGCCGTCTTCAAAGATCACGTAAACAAAAGAGAACCCGTAAAACGAATAACCGCGCACCACCTTGGTTTTGGGCACGGACAACATCTTGGTGGTGATGGGGTAGGTCACCTGGTCCTGGACAATCTGCGGCGCCTGCCCGGGCCATTCCGTGTAAATGATCACCTGCACGTCCGAGAGGTCCGGGATGGCGTCCAGGGGAATCTCGCGCACGGCGAAGATGCCCCCCAGGAGCAGAACCAGGGACCCCAGTAGTACCAGAAACTTGTTCCGGAGGGAAAAATCGATGATGGCGCGAAGCATGGTGAATCCTCAAACCTAATGGGTTTGCGCAGGATGCGATTGGGCCGCCGGGGTCGCTGGTGGGGCCGCTGGTGGCGGCGGTCCGGCCGGGTGTTGCTTCGCCCAGTTTGCCTCCGCCAGTTTGCCGTGGTCCACCGTGCTGGTGACGACCAGTTTCATTTCGCATTTCGGGCATTTGCCCGGCTGCTCCGTCACCACGTCCGCATGGGCTTCCATCGGGCAGGTGTAAAGCGGTACGGGCAGCGCTGCGTTGCCGTTCAGCGCGGGCGGCGGCGGTTCCATCACCGGAATGAGGGTCATGGAGCACTTGGGACATTTGCCCGGTTCCGCGGAGTGGACATCACTGTGTTCGGGCATCGGGCAGGTGTAAAAAAGCACTTTGCCGCCCGGTTGCAACCGGTTCAACGTGGCCTGGCTCACCGGCACCAGCGTCATGCCGCAGATGGGGCATTTGCCGGCGTGATTGTACTTGATGGCCACATGTTCCGGCATCGGGCAGATGTAGGCGGTGGCCGCCCCCTCGGCGGTAACGGCATTCGTTCCCCCGGTATCGTGGTTATGCGTCGTCTCCGTGGCCGGGCCCGCGGCGATATTGCTCGGCTTGGCCCCGGGCGACTGCATTTTGGCAATTGCCTCCCGGAGCTGGCTTTCCGAATCCAGCATGAATTGTCCGGAGGTCACCACGCGCTCGCCCGCCTGCAACCCATGGTAAACCTGGTACTGGTTGTTCTCCGAGCGCGGCCCCAGCGCCACGACCCGGGGTTCAAACCGGCCGGCGTCCAGCGCCACAAATACCGTGTTGTGTTCGCCGCTGCGCAACACCGCGGAGTCCGGCACCAGCACCGCCGAGGCGGCCAGTTCCACCCGCATTTCCGCCGTCGCATACATTCCCGGCTTCAGAAAAAATCCCGGATTGTGAAATTCCATCCGCACCCGTGCCGTGCGAGTCTTCTCATCCACCGTGGGATAGATATAGGTCACCCGCCCGCGAAACTCCCGGTCCGGGAAATAGGAAAGTTTCACCAGCGCCTCCTGCCCCAGCTTGATGAAGGGCAGGTCTTGTTCGTAAATCTGCGCCTGTACCCAGACCAGCGAAAGGTCCGCCAACCGATACAGCCGCATGCCCGCGTCCACCATCTGGCCCTCCACGGCCATCTTTTCCACCACAATGCCATCGCGCGGCGCGGTCACCTTCAGGGTTTTCGTCGCCACCCTGGTCCGGGCCAGTTCGGCGATCTGTTCGTCCGAGATGTCGAAAAATTTCAACTTGGTCACCGCGCTACTCCGGATCGAATCCCCGGCCGCGTCCGCCTTACCGGACTGGCTCAAGGCCACCAGGTATTCCGCCTGCGCGCTGTACAGATCCGGCGAATAAATTTCAAACAGGGTTTCGCCGCGATGCACTTGCCGGCCGGTCGCGTCCACGTGCAGTTTCTCAATCCAACCCCGGAATTTGGTGGTCACGTCCGCCAGCGAAGTCTCGTCAAAATCAATCGCGGCCACCGTTCGGATCACCCGGCGCACGGGACCCTGCTCCACCAGCGCCGTCCGCAGTCCCATGTTCTGCGTGGTCACGGGATCGATCATGATCACCGCGGCGTCCGCGCCTTCCTCCTCGTACACGGGCACCATTTCCATCCCCATGCTATCCTTGCCCGGCGCCGGCTTGATCTCGCCCGGAATCATCGTGGATTTGTAGAACCGGATCTTCCGGTCGCCCGCCGCCCCGCTGGCCGGGGCGGCAGCGTTCCCCGCCGCCTTGCGGATCGGTGTCAGCTTCATCCCGCAAATCGAGCAGTTGCCGGGATGATCCTGGATCACCTGCGGATGCATGCCGCATGTATACAAGGTTTTGGTTTCCGGGGTGCTCGCGCCGCCGCCGTTGGTCTCTTTGGAACAACCGGTCACCCAGAAAGCAGTGGCCAGCGCGGCCCCGACCAGCAGTAGGGAAAGGAATTTGGTCATGGCAAAATCAATGGCTGACGGGTTTCGGGACGCTGGCGGCCGGGGGCAAAATCGGCGCGCCTTCCGGCGCGGTTCCGGCAATGGTCAACGACAGGTAAGCCAGCAGGACTTCCCGCCGCATGCGCGCCTCCACTTCATCCATTTGGAAGCCGAGCCAGGTGCGTTGCGCATCCATCAAGTTGAAGAAATCGATCTGACTCGACAAATAACCCGCGCGCGCGATGTCCAGCGATTGCCGGGCTTTGGGAATCAGCTTTTCCTGCAACAGCGTCAGGGCTCGCGTGCTTTCCCGGTAATCATACGTTTTCATGGCGAAATCCACCGTCGTCATGATCTGCTCCCCCGACAGCCGGGCCGCCGCCGCGTGCCGGCCCGCCTGCGCCGCTGCGATTTGCGCGGCGATCTTGTCCCGCCAGAGCGGCAGCGACATGCCGGCCGAGGGACGGTACATCGTCGGCGCGGCCTTCACATCCGCTTCCAAACCCAGGGAAAAGTCCGGCACCCGCGCTTTGCGGGCCATCGCGATGGAGGCCTCGGCCATGCGCAATTCCGCTTCCATGCCCTTGAGTCGCGGGTTGCGCGCGAAGGCCGTGTCCAGGATGGCTTCTCCCTCCAGATTCAGGGGTGTGGTTTCCCATTTGGTCGGCACCGGCGGATCGGGTTGTTCGCGCCGCAGGCCCAGCGCGCCTTTCAATTGTGCCATCAACGCCCGCCGGGAATCCTCGAGATTGACCAATTCTGTCGTCAGTTGGTCCTGCTCGATCTGCGCCCGGTACACGTCCTGCAGCGTCACCTTGCCCGTGTCATTCTTGGCGCGGGCGAGCTTTTCCAGATCGCCGAGTAATTCCAAAGTCTGGCGGTTGATCCGGATCTTTTCCTCCAGGAACCAAAGCTGGTAATAGGCTTCCTTCACCGCCAGGGCCGCCTGCAATACCGCCGTCTCAAACGCAAAATACTTGGTCCGGCTCTCCGCACTGGCCACCGCGGCCGCTGCTTTCAGTTTCCCCGGACCGGGAAATTCCATCATCAAGCCCGGCATGATCGATTGGACAATGTCCATGATGTCCGTCTCGAATGTGAGCCGCGGATCCGGCAGGGACCGCTCCACCGTGATCCGCTCCACCGACGCCACCCAATCATAATACGCCGCCACCACTTGGGGCTGATTCAGCATCGCGAACCGCAAATAATCTCCCAGCGGCGCGCCCGGTGCCAGCGGCGGCAGTGCTTTCCCGGCCGGCAGCGGCCGGAAAACATTACTGACGGATTGCAAATCCTGCCGCGCCGCCCGCTCGTCCTTGGTGGGCATCCCTTTGCACCCGGCCAGCAGGACCCCTGCCAGTAGCACCACGCCACCGCCCCGCACCCAGACCCCGGCGTCCCGCTGCGCCCGGTGGCGGTTACCGGCGTCCCCAAATTGTTTGGCTGATTGTTGATCCATCGTCACCCATTCAATACGCCACCCCCGCCACTACCACCCCACTTCATTTGTGAAAAGCACCACGCCGTTTGTCCTCGCAGTGGCAAATTAGGGTCGAATGAAGTTTCCCGGGGATCGATCTGACTTGTGTAACAACCCCTTGAACCGCCCCCCGGTCGAGACTAGTTTGGTGCCGTGAAATACCCGGTGATTCTCATCCCATCCGAGGAAGGTTTTGCCGTGGGTTGCCCGGCACTCCCAGGTTGCTGGAGTCAGGGAACCACCCAAGACGAAGCGCTGGCCAACATACGCGCAGCCATTCAACTCTGGCTCGAAGTCGCTGAGGAAGATGCCCGAGCAGAGGCCATTCGCGAATCCGGCACGCTCTGCGAAGTGACCGTTTGATCTGCCGAAACTGCCTGGCATCAGCCCGCGGGATGCCGTGCGCGTCTTTCAGAAGCTCCGCTGTTAGCGCTTTGGAGCTTCCTTTTCTGGGGCAAACCGTTCCAGGAACAAGCGGTATTCTTCCTGGGCCGAAGTTGGCCCCTTGAAACCTGTCAAATGCAGGATATTGGTGCTCACCGCTCCGTAATCGTCCGGCCGCCTCACCCAACTTTTTGGCGCGCGGTTCGCCAGGTAATAATAATGTGCCTTCACGAACTCCTTCAGTTCCGGAGGGTGGTTGGTTTCCCATTGGGTCAAGGTCAGCAGGCTCGCTTGGTATTGCTTAAACTCCCCAACCAAAACATCTTTTCGGCCTTTGAAATACGCGCCAATGATCGCGGCAATTGCGACCAAACAGAACAATAAGCGGATGACGCGTTGACGTTTCATGGTGGAAATCTCACCTATACCTGGCACCAGCCACAAGCTGCTTCGCGGCGGTTGCCATCCCCATTCGCTGGCATGCCGCGTCGAATGCCCGGCATTTCATCGCGTTGGCGCTTCCGCATAAAACCGCTCCGCCTGTCCGCGCGTCAGCCCCGCCGCCACGAGCAACTCAATCTGTCGCCGGGCAAAGGCCGGCCAGTCGCTCTCCCGGACGGTTTCGTGCCAGCCACCGATGGTCAAGAACTCGCGCGCGAGCGGTTGAACGAACCGGGCCAAACCATGGCAGTGATCGCCTCCCGGAGTGGGCATTTTGTCGAATAAGATCGCGATCGCTTGGTCATTCGTTTCGCTCAACCCCTGCACGTAAACCCGGCCACAATCGCGCTCCGCCAGGTGCCCCCCGGTCTGGCGCGCGCGCTCGAAAGCCCGCGTGTCATAACCCGGACCGGTCAGCGCCGCATCCACGCCGGGTTCCAGCAGCAACAGGGCGTCGCCATACCCGTTGGTATGGGCGGGAAAGCGTCCGCCATGTTCACTGGCGTAAATCGCCAGGGGAGTGGTGGCTTGGCCAATGCAATGGGCATGCTCCCAAAAGGACTCGTTGAAAACCCGCGGGTGCGAATGCACATACCAAGCGGCGAGCAAGGCGACAGCTATGCAGCTGCCGCACCCGATGAGAATCCTCTTCTTAAGGTTCTTTTTCATGGAACGCGGCAACGGTGCCGGGTGCTTGAAACTTTTGCCGATAACCTAATGCTGCAAATGATAATCCGCAAACTCCAGAAAGCGCTGCCAGTCATACCACTCGACAGAATGCCCGCCGGCCCGGAGGTGGTAACCGACGTCGGAGGGCTTGGCCAGCAGATAGCCATGGCTGGTGCGGCCATCCTCGGATCCCGCCCGCGCATCATCGGGCGGTCGACCCTGACTGGCAGGGCGAGCTCAATCTCGCCGTTCACTACTCAAGGTTAATGAATTCTGATTGAGCTCGCATTGCTCCGGGAAGTCCCGATCTCGACCGCCTGCCATTTGCGAATGTTCGCGTGGCTTTCGCGGATTACAAATGCTTCAACCGGTAGAATCTTACCCCTGAATTTGCCGGGACAACCACGGGATTGGTCGTGCCGCTGGTAGCATTGAGCCACAGGGGGGGCGAAAGTGTTGCGGTGGTTTGCAACACAAAGCCGGGAGTGGCTGGTGACCAAGAGACGGACGCTGTGCCCGCGCCGGACGGGACAATGAAGAGCGTGGGCGCCTCGGACGGCGGCGGCACCCCATTCAGTGACTGGGAGCCACCCGTGACCGCATAGGTGCCGCCCGTCATTGTGGCACTGGCGTCTGGCTGGCCGATGGTTCCGTGGAGTGAGTAAGAGCCACCCGCGCTGACTCCGCCATCGGTCGCGATTTTCGCCCAGGAGATCGAGTAACTTTGCGCCAGTCCGGTAGCGGGCAGGTGGAACAGCGCCAGTGCTAGGAGGGACAGCTTCATGAGTGTATTCATAGGGAACTTCCTTTCACGCGATTAGAACACGATTTCCACAGTCCGGACCGAGGCCACCCAGCGGAAAGGGGTGGACGGCAGACCGGTGACCTTGATGACAAGCGCATCGTTGAGGCTGTCACCTTCAACCGCCGCGGTGGTGGCCGTGGTATCGCCGCCGACCAGGATGACGGTGGGTGTGCCGACGATCGTCACCGTCCCGGCGACGTTTTTGACCGTGCCCTTGAGCTCATAACTGACGGTGGTTCCGGTGTTGGCGTGGCCCACGAGCAGAATGTTGAAGCCCCACGCGCCGTCGAGGGGAACATTCATCCGCCGGCCTGAGCCGTCCAGGAACAACTCGGTAAGATTGGTGCCCGTGGAGTTGTTGCGCAGCACATAGTGGGAAGATTGGGCGTCGCCCGGTTGGGTAAACTGGCCGCTGGCATAGGCCATCTGCCCGTAACTTCGCGCCAATGCCTGGGCTCCACCAGGAATGGTGGCATAAGGGGTGTCATTGGTGACCGCATTGAGCTGACCGCCGCTGATTGTGACATAACTCGCGCCGCCGCGCGCAATGTTACCATTGCCGCCAGCAATGACGCCGTCCGACGAATTCGCCTCGACGACGTTGAAGCTTCCGCCCCCAATGACTGCCTTATCGCTATTGGTTTGGATGGTGTTGGCAAAACCGCCGCCAATGAACGCATAATCCGAGTTGATCCGAATGTCGTTGTTCCGGCCAGCCCCGATAAACGCCCGGAAGCCTTGGTTCGTATTACCGGCGCCACCGGCAATGCTGGCCAGACTGCCGGTCAGGGTGTGGCCGGACCCGATGTTGAGGCGCTGCCCCGTGAGGTCTCCCGTCAGCATGGAACCGCTCAGGTTGGTCAGGTTGGAGCCGTCCGCCGATTGGTCGGCACGGAGAAACTGCGTGCCGGTCAAACCGCCCAACTGCGCGGCATTCACGCCGCCCAATCCGGCGCCGTTGCCGACGAAACTCGTGGCCGTGACGGTGCCGTTGACATGCAGGGCACTGACCGGGTTGTTCGTATTGATGCCGACGCCGCCGCTGGCGCGGATCAGGAACTGGTTGCTTCCGGTGGAGACGAAGTCGGCCAGTTGTGAATCCCCCCAAACAAACGATCCGGTGTGCTTGGCGTTGGCCAGCGAACCGGCCGCGAAACTGAAATTGCCGGCCGCCGAATTGCCAAAGCCACCGGGAATCGTGGCATATTCGGCGTTCGTCTTGATGGTGTTTTGCAAACCGCCGCCAATGGTGGAGTAAAAGACGTTGGTTTCCATGGTCTGGTTGGACCCACCACCGATGACGTTGGCACCGCCGTCGGACATTTTATTGTTTCCACCGCCGCCGATGACGTCGTCCGACCCGATTGTGCCGAAGATGCGATTGTTTTCACCGCCGCCGATGACCGAGCCTTGCAGCGAGATGTAGTTGGCGTTGCCGTTGCCAATGAAAGAATTAAAGCCCAAATTCGTTTGGTTGTAGCCGCCGACTATTGTGGCGTTGCCAGCCGTACTGTTGCTGACGCCGACATTCAACGACAGGCCGCGGAGGAAGCCCCCAGCGGTAACATTGCCGGCGAAGGCGGCATTACCGGAAAGCAACGGCACGTTCGCGCTCAGGCGAGAGTCGGCCACCGTGCCACTGGTGAGTTGCGAGGCGTTAAGATTCGTCAACCCGGCGCCGGTGCCACCAAACGATCCGGCGTGGGTGCCGCTGAAAGTGTTGCCGGTGTTGGTGAAGCTGACCACGTTCGAATAGCTGCCCGCCAGGCTGCTGCTGCCGAGCGTGCCCGTCAGCGCCGTCGCCGTGGTCGCACTGCCGGCGGTGGTCGCCGAGGCCGCCGTGGTGGCGGAAACCGCGGTCTCGGCATTGCCCGCCTTCACCGCGTAAGGCACGGCGTTGATTTTTTGGCGCGGTGCAAGGGTGGTGAAGAGGCCGACCGAGGCGCCCGGGCGCACGCGCATTTCCAGCCAGCGGTCGCTGCCATCGAAGGCGGCGGCTCCGAAATCAAGAGTAACGGTGAACAGTCCGTTGGAGACTGTCACATCTTCCAGGGTGATGTTCGCGCCGATGGCCAGGCCGTTCGTGGCAGCGTCGAAGAGGACAAACCGCAGGTCGTTGCTGCCATTGGCAGGTGCCCCGGCATCCAGCAACAGACCCTGGTAGGTGAAGGCCGAGGTGGGGTTAACCGCGTAGGCCGGAAACAAGGAGGCGCAGAGCAAGCCAAGCGCCAGGGCCAGTGAGGTGCAAACCGAGACAGATAGTGCTTTCATTACGATCTGCTTCGGGAACGGCGCGGAAAGGATTCACGGATTCTTGCAACTTTTATTGCTGACGCGCCCGGTAAAAGCCGCTGGGCGGCACGGCCAAAATGTTTGGAACGGTAAAGGTGAAGGAAAAAGTTCCATTGGGGGCGACCGGAAGAAGCGGCAGTCCGCCCGGCGCCCAGTCAACGAGATTGGTGCTCACTTCAAGGTTGAGGAGGGTGCCCGGCACCCCGGTGCCGTGCAGCCTAAATTCATGGCCGCCCTGCAGCGTCAGGCTTACAAAACTTGGCCGATCAGAGCCGGGAGGCACGGCGGTCAGGACCACGCCGGACAAGGCATAGTTGAGGCGGTAGAGTTGTCCACTGGCCGCGTCGGTGATGAACGCGCCGTTCAGAACATTCGAGAAAGTGCCGACGAGATTTTCCGCCTGGAAGAGGGTGAGCGATTGACCATTGGTCAGCGTTCCGAGAATGGCCACTCCCCCCAGGATGGCATCATTGAGGTAAACATTCTGCCCGGCCAGGGGCGGGGAGTTGGCGGCACCGACGACCTGCAGCGTGACCGCGTTGGTTAGTGAGACCGTGTGATCCACGATGACCTGGCCCGGCGTATTGTTTGGTCCGCGAATGAAGACCGTTCCGGCGTTGAGACTGAGATTGCCAACCCGGGCGTTGCCGAGCTCGAGCGTTCCAGCGCCGTTTTTCACCAACCCGGACAAATTGCCGGTCGTCACCCGGCCTTGCAGGCGGTTGGTGCCCAGCCCAAAAGCCGTGAGCCCACCGGGAGCCGTCAAGGAAGCGTTGGTGGTGAGTTCCAGCAGGCATTGATTGCCGGCCCGGAAAGTGATGGGCGTGTCGTTGACGACCAGCGGCAGGTCAAGGCGCGCGACATTTCCCTGGTTGGTCACGATCACATCGCCAAATAAGCCCATCGTCAGGCCGCGTAAGGTGTGGTTGGGGGTGGCGAAGGCCATCTGGCTGGCGGTCAGACCCGAAATGTTGTTGGAACTGGCCGCCGGCAAGGTGGTGGACGGAAAGAGCAGGCCATTGCCCGGCTTGGGTGTGGCCGCGCCGGCCCAATTGGCCGCCTGGTCCCAACTGGCATTCCCTCCGGTTCCCGACCAGAAGGAGGTGATGCCGGTGCTGGTGTGGCGGCTGCGGCGGACGGAGAATTGCGCCGCCAGATAGCGGGGAGTGTAAAAAGAACTTCCGGCCACGTAAAAGGTGTCAGCGGTCAGGTTGCCGAACCTGCCGGAAATCGCGCCGCCGGCGATCAGCACAATATCGGTGTTGACGGCGGGCAGGCTCGGGAACGCGAACGAAAGCTGCGCGTTATTCAACTGTGCGGTGGCCGCAGGTTGCAGCAGAATTTGGTCGCCCACCGCGGAATTCACATCAGCCTGATCAAAGATCAGGAAACTGGTCGGGTCCAATGTAAGCGACTGGACGATGCCCAACTTACCCGGCCCATTGATGCCAATGAAAACTCCGGCACCCGCTCCGAGATTCAGCGAGCGCAGCGTGGCGTCCACCTGGAGGAATCCGAAAGCTGCCACCAGGACATCCACGTCCGGAAGGGCCGGGCCGGACAGCCGCAACGGATTGTTCCGGCCGCTGTTTACTACGATTTGTCTGGTCCCGCTGCCAAGCCAGCCGCCCAGGATCTGGACCAGTCCCGGCCCATCCACCTGGACGACCCCGGAATTGGTGAACTGACCGGAGAGCAGAATTCCCGAGGCTGCACTGGCCGCATTGAAGAGAATGGTGTGACCACCCAGATCCAGGGTATTGGTCAACTGCAAGGATGACTGCGAAACTACCGCCAATTGGCTGCCGGCACATTCCAGCGTTGCGCCGATGAGGTTGGTGGTGTCGTCCAGGCCATACTCATTGGTGATCCCGGTCTGAACCTGCAAGCGGCCGGCTCCCTGAATCAAATAGCCGGAGCCGGAAAAAGTGAGACTGTTGACCCCCAGCGCACCGCTCATTATTACGGTTCGGTGGCTTGTGTTCTCGGGAAATAAAATGTCCGCTCCCGCCGGGGGTACGATTCCATTGGTCCAGTTCTCCGCGTTACTCCATTGGGAATCCACCGCGCCACGCCAGGCGAACAGCGCGGCGGAAGCCGTGCCGGCTCCGACCAGCCAGGCCAGCACGAGAGCGCCGATGAGAAAAAAATGTTTGATTGCATTCAGGTTCTTCATAACGTCCCCACTCCGGGCGCTCACCAACCCAGTCCCAACGGGCTCAACTCTCGTTTCAGGAAGTCGAGATCCCACCGGAAAATTCGCGGTCCCGTTCCGGCGATCCAGAGGCTGTGGCCATCCGGCGCAAACACTGCCGCGGCCGCCCTCTGCGGGCTGGGGGGGCGCAACCTGGCGATTCGTTCGCCGGTCTTCAGGTCAACCAGTTGAAAAACGTCCGGGGCCTCTTCGAGGGCGGCATATCTGCCGTCAGCCGAGATGGCGGCCATCCCGATCGCTTTGGTTCCGGGAGTTGCGGGCCAGCTGCGCAGTTCCAGCCAGGATCCGGTTTTCCATAGTTGAAACAGCCGGCCGTTGCTGGTCAGGAGCTGGGAGCTATCGGGCGTAAACCAGGCCCGCGGCACCAATTCCTCCACGCCGCCCGCCAGGTCTTTGAGCCCGCGGCGATGGCGCGCATCCACCACGCGAATGACCCCCGCCGCCCGATGCGAAATCGCAATCCACCTTCCATCGGCGCTGAAGGCGTGATGCATGCCACCCAGATTACGGCCGATGACGCGGGAGTTGGCCGCATCCCCCGACCGCCAGACCGCCAGCGAGTGGTCGCCCCTCGCCACCAGCCAGTCTCCGGCGGAGTCCACACCCAGCACGGCTCCGCCCGCCACTATCGGCAGCGCCTCTGCCACGCTGTTGGTGCGGTTTCGTTGATAGCCATTATTCCCCCGGCGGCTGTAGAAAAGTTGCTGTCCGTCGGGTGACATCGCCGCGCCCATCCGGTTGTCGCCCGCCACCTGGATGGACTCCAGTTTGCGTCCCGACGAAGCATCCCAGCGGTGCAAACCCTGGGAGGAAACCGTGATCAATTCCCGCCCGTCCGGGCTCACCAACAAATCTTCGGGGGTTGCCTCCGACGGATTCTCCCCGGGAAACTCCTGCAGGGCGCGGTCGGGAGTCAAGGTCAGGACGCCCAACTCCTGCCGTGTTGGGGAATATCCCAGCCGCCCGCCATCCGGACTAAAGTGCAGCGTCCCCACTGCGCCCTCGAGCACAACCAAGTCGCGTCCGGTGCGCGCATCCCATAAATGCAACACGCCTTCGCGTCCCATGGAGGCCACCAACCGGCCCGCCGGATGAAACTCAAACCGGGCCGGTCCCTTGATGTGCGCGCTGTGCCGCGTCAATGTCCCGCCAGTGGCTGCGTCCAGGACGAAAATCGCAGCTTCCCGGCGCGAGGCCACGAGCAGGGCGGTGCCCGCCGGATGCCAGACCACATGGTGGATGGGAACGGCCACCGGCGTGCGCCACAAACGTTGGGCGGGTTGGATCGACCAGACTTCCACGCCGCGTTCAGTGACGATGGCGAGGCATTTGCCATCCGGGCTGAAGCGGGCGACCAGACCGTTCGTAATGGGCCATTCCGCGAAGCGCTGGCCCGCTGGATGGAGGAGTTCCACCGACTTTCCCCGGCGCACGACCGCCAGCGATTTTCCTTCCGGATGAAATTCAATGTGCGCCACCGGGCCTTCGGCTCCGTTCAAGGCAAACATCGTGTTGGTGGCGGCCAGGTCCCACACGCTGGCGTCTCCACCTGGTTGGAGCACCGCCAGCATCCGGCCATCCGGACTGAAGCCGAGGTTATTCGGTGCCCCGTGAACCTTCACCGGCAGGCGCGCGATCAAATTCTGGTTGGTGGTGCCCAGAATTTCAACGGTTTCGCCATGGGTCACGGCGTAGCGATCCAGGCTGGGGCTGAACGCCACGAAACAAAAGGCGTCGTTCGCTGGCTGCGGCAACCACCAGCGGCGCTCGAGCGTCAAGTCAGGTCGGGCCAGCGCGGCAATTGCCTCATCGCGCAAATCGCCGAGCATTTTTTTCCGACTGACCTGGTCGGGAATGGCGGCGGCAAGTTTCACCGCTTCCAATACCGCCGCCTGCCGCCCGACTTGATCCTTCTGTCCCAGGACTCCGGCTTGGGCGACGAAGGAAATCCGGCGGCTGGCGCGTTCGGCCTTTTGCGCCGCCTCGGACCGTTGCAACGCCTGCGCGAGGGAGTTATTTTGCCGGAATAGCGCCACGCCCCCGCCCACCAAGGCGGTGGCCAGCAAGGCCGCGAGCGTGGCCACGACCGGATTGCGGCGAACCCAGGCGGAAAGCACCTCGGGTAGCGATGCGGGCCGGGCGAGGATGGGCCGGTCCGCCAGCCAGCGTTGCAAATCGGCGGAAAGGTCCCGCGCCGACGCATAACGACGGGCCGGATCTTTTTCGAGGCACTTGAGGCAGATGATCTCCAGGTTTACGGGCACCGCGCGGTCGAGCGTCCTGGGACGTTCCGGAATCTTCCCGGAAATCTGCTTTAGCAATACCGCCATCGTCGCCGCCTCCAGCGGCGGTCGTCCGGTAAGCAACTCATAAAGCAGAGCGCCCAGACCGTAAATATCCACGGCGGTGGTCGCATTGGCGGTCGCGGATTCCAGCAGTTCGGGCGCGAGATAACTGGGCGTGCCCAGCATGGCCCGGGACTCGGTCAAGGCCGCCTCCGCATCCAGGAACTTGGCCAGTCCGAAATCACTGACATAAGCGTGGCCCGCTTCATCGAAGAGAATGTTGCCCGGCTTGAGGTCGCGATGCAAAATCCCCCGCTCATGGGCAAATTGAATGGCGTCCGCCAGGTGCGCGATTAGTTCCGCAATCGCGCGCCAGCGGCCCGCAAACTGTTTCCGGCGCTGCGCGAGGGAGCCGCCCGCCGCGAGTTTCATGGTGAACCAAGGCAGACCGTCGAGTTCGCCCACCTCGTGGACGGGCAGGATGCCGGGATGGTCCAGCGCGGCGATGGCGCGGGCCTCGGCCCGGAAACGCTCCTTGGCCGTGGGGGCGGCAACCTGCCAGGGCAGCAACATTTTGAGGGCGACGTCGCGATCCGGCTCCTGCTGGTGGGCCCGATAAACAATCCCCATCCCGCCGCGCGCAATTTCATCCACCACCGTCAAGCCCGGCAGCCGTAGCGACGCAAACGACGACGCCCCCGCGGCGGGTGGATTGGCCAGTGTGTCCACAAACAAACCGCGCCAGAGGCAGGCCGGGCAGAACCCGCCGACTCGCCCTGCCGAAACCGGCTGCCCGCAGCTTTGACAGGGCGTATCTTCTGATGGCATCACCATATCCTTCGGGAAATTATCCAGTACGGTGCGCAAAAGATAATCCGGGTCGGATCAAAGGAGTGTCGCGGGGTTCATCAACACACGGCCCAGATGCTGCAATTCCTCCTCAATTTCATGCGGCGCCGCCACGGTCACCGCCACCCGCTGTCGCACCAGCTCGCGGAAACGCTCGCGCAGTCGGTGCAACTGGGACTTCATGGCAGACAGCGACAGCCCCAGTTCCGCGGCGCCATCCTCCAGGGGCAGGACTTCCTTCGCTCCCGGTAGATAGCGCTGCAGAACTTCAAATGCCTGCGCGCGGCCGGCCCATTCGGCCGCCAGTTCGGCTTGGACCTGCTCGGTTATCAAAAGCGCCCATTCGCGATCGAACCACAATTCATCCTTCGCCGCGAGTGCCGGGGTCAGCTCGCCCTCAGATTCTAGACTCACATGTTCCACCCTGCCGCCCCGCTTCTGGGTGGAACGGCGATCCCGTTCATCGGCCAGAAAATGGCCCAACGCACCCAGCAGAAAGGAACGGAAACGCCCTTTCCCCGCATCCGCCTTGCGCCAGACCGAGCGCTCGCAGAGACGAACCAGAAAAGCCTGGGTAAGGTCATCCGCATCCGCCGGCCCGAAGCCGCGCATGCGGATGAAACTGTTCAACGGCCGCCAGTAGGCACGGCAAAGCTGGTCCAGCATAGAGAGGGCGTCCGATCCGCCGTGCTGGGTCGCCCGGGCCAACGCACTCCAATGGGTAGTGGGAAAAAGCATGGTGCCGCTGTGACTCCCAATCTGGCAGACTGCCCCGGGGACGGCAAGCGCGCAATCCAACGAGCTCGGATAAATGTTTACGCGTGGCCTGCCCGCGGCTGGAGACCCCAACCCACCCGCGGTCGAAGACCACGAGCCGAAGCCCTTGCGGGTTATCGCTGTTTCGCGGGAAGGAGGATGGGATCGATCCGGGGCAGGGCAGCTTGAAAGATGGATTGGTGGCCCGCGGCGGTGGGGTGCTGGCCATCGCAAGTGGCAAAGGTGATGGGCCCCAGGTCGATGAGGTAGGCGGAGTTGTCCTGGTTGCTAGTCTGGTAGTGCGTAAGGGCCTTTTGGATCTCGGCGCGAGCCCGGCCGGAGACCGGGATCATGACGAGGATTTTGGCGTCCGCTTTCACCCGGCTGCGCAACCGGGTCAGGGCGGCAATCACGGATTCCTCCCCGGGAGCGCCGTTTTCCCCGAGGTTGATCAGGATAACCTCCGGCGACGGACTCAGGCGTCCGTCGCTCAGACGACTGGCCGTGGCCGTGGTCTGATCAATCAGGGTTTCCAGGGACGGTACGCCAGCCATGCCTCCACCCCAATCATAACCGCCATAGGCGACGCGGGCTTCCCGGAAACCATAATGCTGGGCCAGCAAATAGCCGTAGCTGGCGCGGCCATCCTCGGAAGCCGCCCAGGCATCATCGGGCGGTCGTCCCTGACCGGCGGCATAGGCGGCGCCGTCGCCCGAGAGGATGGAGTCGCCGAAATTAAGCCAAATCCGGGACGGGAGTTGGGGCGGCAGCAGGGTGCCGCCCGCATCGAGGGCGAGACCGGTGATTTTGACGGAATTCGGCGGCACCTCCCCGGAAAACCGATCCTCAAATGGAGAAAAGCCTTTGATATACAAATCAATGAGCGGGTCGGCCACACCCGTGGACAACCGGATGCTGGTTTCCCCGGCGGCGAGTTGATGGCTTTGCCGTGCGCCGCCGTTGACCGACCAGGCTACGATTGGGAAACGCCCGGGAACCGTGGTTGCCAGATGGCTGCTCGACACTTGCAAATCCACGGTTCGGGTGCCGGCACAACGCAGCAGGAGGGAGGCCCCGTTCACGGTGGAACCGATGAACGCCGAACGGCACACCCAGTTGTAGGGCGATAATCCGGCCAGCAGGTTGGTGTCGGTCACCGGAATGACCGCCGCCCCGCCGCTGGCGGCGGTTATCAGTAGGCCGAGAACGAAGAAGAAGACCGCCGTGATTCTGCTCACAGCCCCCACCCTTCGCGATGCTGGGGGGTAATCCAGGCTGCCGTTTCGGGATGATCTTTAGCGACCATGGCGGCGCCATCCCAGTCGAGGTCCTTCCCCAGCCGGAGCGCCAGCAAACCGGCGGCCCCGATTTCCGTGACGTGCCCGCCAATCTCGAAAGGCGAGAAGGTCTTGCCCTGCCCCTGGCAGGCCTCGATCCATTCCAGCATGTGCCGTTCGCGCGGGGCGCGCGGAAGGGTTTGGGGGACGGCTTTGACCGCCTCGTGATTTGTGCCGCCGTAACTGGTCTCGCCTTTCATCCGGATGTGAAAATCATTGTTCCACAACCCGGCGGAGAGCGTGCCGGCATCGCCCACAATGAGGCACCCGGTGTTGGGCACCTGGTTAAAGGTGGCGCCCATGCCGGCGGTGATCTCGACCGGCGGCATGTCCCCGCCGGTGTGAAAGTAAACGACCACCGCCGGGCGGGTGCCGCGCGCGGGAAAGGAAAACTTCACGCGGCAGGATTTGGGGAAACTGGCAATCGCGAGCGGAGCGCCGGTGACTTCGATGCGTTGGGGGTAATCCAGGTCCAGGGCCCGCACCGGCAGGCTGAAGGCGTGGCAGCAAAAATCCGCTAGGGAACCGCCGCCAAAGTCATACCAACCCCGCCAGTTACCCGGATGATAAATGCCCGTTTTGTAGGGTCGCATCGGTGCTGGTCCCAGCCAGAAATTCCAGTCGAAACCCGCGGGGATGGGGTCGGCCGTGGTGGGCGCATCCACCCCGCAAGGCCAGCTGTGGACCGGGTGCCAGATATGGACTTCGCGGACCGGCCCCAAGACTCCCGCCTGGATGATTTCCATGCTGCGACGGAAGTTGGCGGAACTGCTGCCCTGGTTCCCGGTTTGCGTGACGACCTTGAACTGCCGGGCGGCGGCGGCGATTTGGCGCGCTTCGGCGATGGTATGCGTGAGGGGCTTCTCGCAGTAAACATGCTTGCCCGCGGCCATGGCCGCATGGGAGATGGCGGCGTGCCAGTGGTCCGGCGTGGCGATGACGACGGCATCCACGGACTTTTCCTTTTCCAGCAATTGGCGGTAATCATGATAGACCGTGGCCTTTTCGACGTCCGCCCCGAACGCCTTCCGGGTGACGGCCAGGCGGTTTCCATCGAGGTCACAGAGGGCCACGATGTTTTGCTCCAGCACCGTAACCTCCTTCATGAGGCCTTGCATCTGGCCACCGAGGCCGATGCACGCGATGTTCAATTTCTGGCTGGCCGGTGCGGCAGCCCGCAGGCGGCGGGGACCCATGAGGGGGATGGCGGCGAGGCCGAGGGCGGCTTGGCCGGTGCGGCCGAGGAATGTTCTACGGGTCACTGGCGTGTTTTTCATGGTGATAATGATGACGTTGGTTTACGGCGTGGCGAGCGGTACCGCGCAGAAACTCAAGGCGGCGATCCCGTTGGCCCCAAGGAGCAGGTGGTCCTGACTCCATTTCATTTCGTGCAAGTAGGTGATCTCCCGGGCGGTTGCCGCGGACTTCAATTGCAGGGTAAGCACATTGCCCGCGACGGAACCGGCGCTTACCTGGCCTTCTTGCCCGTCGAGGTAAAATTGGTTGACCAGCGCTTCCTGCCAAACGACGGGTTGATCAAATTCCAGCGCAATCGTGTCCCGCGCATTGCCCACATAACGGGCCTGTCGGAGATTCGGCGCGGTGATCGGGGCCGTGGGCACCTGCCCATGAAAATCCCGCTCGATCAAGGGTTGCAGCATCCGGGCAAATTCCGCCCAACCGATCAAGGGATAATGGCAGCCGCCCGGCGGCCGCACTCCCAGGGTGGACAGGATGTCCATGTGCGAATACAGCCGGGGCAGGGTGCGCTGCACTTCGCGCAACATGTCCCCGTGGCTGTTGCCCATGCTGCAGGAGTTTGGCCAGATTTGGAAAATGTAGTAATGACCGAGATTGGGGAAATCCCGCTTCCAGTCCGCGGACATCGCCACAAAGTAGCGCTGATAGGTTTCCCAACCGTAGCCGCCCGTAGGCCCGTCCGAGCCCTGGTCGTTTTCGCCCTGGTGCCAGATCACGGCGCGGATTCCATGCGTGAGTTTGGCTTGTTGGATGCGCCAAAGCATCCGGCCATAGATCGTGGCCGGGTCCGTTGGGTTTTCCGACTGGCGTTGGTGCTGGTCGATGCGGGTGCCTCCGACCGCCGCGTTGACGATAAACACCGGAATCTGCCGGCTGGCCACCAGGCGTCGGGCCAGTTCCATACCCCAATATCCGAGCTCGACCAGTTCGCCATTCTGCGCCTTCCAGACCGGCGAGCACCACCGGTTTTGCGGCCCATCATTACCGTCTTCTCCCCGGCCACCGTAACTCCGGATCCACTTGTTGGTTTCGGCCGAAGATTTCTCTCCCGTATCCGTGGCCAGCGCGTTGGATTGCCCATCGATCAGGAATGCGTCGCCGCATACTAGGTTGGTCACGGATCGAAGCACTTTGGCCTGGCCGGCGGTTACGGAGCCAAACTCCACCCGGTATTGGATCAGGCCCGGGCGTAGCGGAGCGGATAAGGCAAAGTAGTTGGCGACCGTGCGCGGCAGGGTCTGGGTCTGGATGAGTTGGTCGTTGGCGTAAACCTTGAGGAACACGGAATCGGCGGCGTCCGGCCATTTGCCGTTGTAGTAAAGCGTGCCCACGTTCTTATCATCCCTGGCGTAAAATTGACCATCCACCGGTTGTTCTTCCATCCCGGGAACCCGGGTTATCCACGGATCCTGCGCCGGTTCGGTCACCAGGATTTCTGCGCTCGCCACCCGCTCCGCCCCGCCATTCGAAAGGGTTGCGCGCACGGTCATTGGCCCGCTGAATTGAGCTCGCTCCAGGAGCAAACGGTCCTGGTTGGTGGTCGCGATCACCGCCCCCCCGGTCACACTCCACTCGCTGTGCAATTGGTCGGCTCCTGCGGCTTTCAACGCCGCGAGGTTACGAATCTCCGGCACGACTTCGATGGTGTCCCGGCCATTCCAGCGCGCTGGCGCCCGCAAGGTGAATTCCGGTTCGGGAATGGTCTCGCGGATGGTGACCGGGATGTCCAGCACCCGCACGCCCCCGGCAAACACGGCCTTGAAACGCAGTTGGCAGGTGGTATCACCGGTCACCCGTCCCGCCGCCAGGGTGTAATGATAGCGATCCACCGCCACCACGGTTTCCTGGCCCCCGCGGAGCAGCGTCCAGGATACCTTCCGCGCCCCGCCCGCCCGCGCGGTCACGGTCACACTCCCGCCTTCATCCATTTGCACGATGGCTGGGGTCACCGAAAACTCCTCACCGGCCGGGGCCAGAGTGCCAACCAGCGTTTGCAAGGGCTTCTGGTTTTCATACTCCAACCGGACCCAATCGGCGGATCGCACCACCCCGGCAACGCGCACTTCATCGATGTCCCCCGCAAAGTGGTAATCATTATACCAGCCCCCCAACCACATCCGCGCGGGCTCCTTGATGGCCAGCGGCGCATTCGTTCGCTTCGCGACCCCGTCGAGCCGGCCGTTGATATAGATCCGGGATTCCCCGTTTTCATAGGTATGCACCGCGTGCACCCATTCGCCCATGGGCAACGGGGTGCTGGTGCGAACATCGGCGCCGGAGAAATAACATTCCATGTGAACTTGCGGCGGGCTGGCGACGCGCATGGTCACTTTGCCTTGCGAATGTTCATTGCCCCAGCCCAGCACAATCGCGTTCAAACCATTCGCCCGGAACCAGGCCGAGGAGGAGTGGGGCGCGCTGCCGGTGGGATAACCGGTGATCTGCTCCCCGCACTGGATCCCTTTTTGGGCTTCAAAATGCCGGGCTTTGCCAATGATGCCGTTCGTGGTGGTGGTGCCCGAATTGGTCGGCGAAAGTTTGCCGGTTTCGTCCGTGAGACCTTTCTCGCCCTCCCCCAGATGCAGGACACTGAGATAACCGTTCGCGGCATTGAACACCGCGCCACCCGCGGACTCGCTGACGGCGTCCGGTCGTCCCCAAAACATCCGGATTTCCTGGATCGAGTTCCCCCGGATTTCCGGCAGACGCACCCAGAGGCTGGCCGTGCCGGTAACGGGATTCCATTCCTCGATCTGATACGGCAGAGTTTCGCCCGCGGAGGTGGCAAAGCGGAGGTCCGCGCCCCCTGCCTGCGCCTGGCTGAAGTCAAAGGTTTCGCGATTTAAACGGATGAGCACCGGGAAGCCCGTTTCCCGCGCCGTGGCCGGCAAATTCGCTCCCTCCGGGGTCGTCAGAATGGCCAGGGAACCCGAATGTTGCCAACCCGCGTATTGCGCGTGCGCCGCCGGGAGGAGCATGATCAGGAGCAATTGGACGGCGAATATGCGGATCAACGTGGTTTTATACATAAGCAAGGTATTAACTATCGCGACGGACCGGACGGGTAACCCATGGGGGAGACGAACCATTGGAAAACAGGTTAGGCAGTTGCCTTGCCACGGTCAAGGCAGAGACCGGCGGAGAACATGCCCGTTGTGCCCCGGCTTCGCCAATCTGCCGGGAAATCCGCTTGCCAAGGTCTTGGCAGGGGCTAAATTGCGCGCACCGTCACCTGCCAACTATGAAATTGTTTGCCGTCTGTGCCGCGCTACCGGCGCTTTCCGCCGGTCTGCTTGCCCTGGCCCCGGTGCTGCCTCTGCGCGCCGCCCCCCCGGCTGCCCTCACCTGGGAGCAGAACGGTTCGGTCCGTCGCGCCCGCCTCCCGGTGCCCGCGGAGGGCCGGACCGGCTTCACCCGGATGGATTCCGCGCTCACCGGAATCAACTTCACCAACCTGCTCCCGCAAACGCGGGCGATGACGAACCTGAATTTGATGAATGGTTCCGGCGTGGCGTTGGGGGATTACGATGGCGACGGCCTGTGCGATATCTACCTCTGCAATTTGAATGGCACCAATGCCCTGTATAAGAATCTCGGCAATTGGAAATTCCGGGATGTGACGGAGGAGGCCGGGGTCGCCTGTCCGAATCAGACTTCCACCGGCGCGGTTTTCGCCGATGTGAATGGTGATGGTTTCCCGGATTTGCTGGTCAATTCCATGGGGGGACCGAACGCCCTGTTTCTCAATGACGGGCACGGCCACTTTACCAACGCCACGGTCGCGGCCGGCCTCGTCTCCAAATGGGGAAGCACCTCTCTGGCGCTGGCCGACATCGACGGCAACGGCACCCTCGATTTGTACGTCGCCAATTATGGCGTCACTTCCATTCTCCGTACCGGCGGCTCCTTGAGTTTCAGTTATGATGCCAGTGGCAAACCGGTCGTCCGGGGCCGGTACGCCCAGCGGATCAAAATCATCAATGGCGTCATGTATGAACTGGGGGAACCCAGTGTGTTGTACCTCAATGACGGTCACGGGAAGTTTACCCCGGTTCCCTGGACCGGCGGGGCGTTTACGGACGAAACCGGTCAGCCCCTCAAGGAAGTGCCGTGGGATCAGAGCCTCTCGGTAATCATGCGTGATCTCAACGGGGACGGTTTTCCGGACATTTACGTCTGCGATGACGCCTTCACCCCGGACCGTTGCTGGATCAACGACGGGCATGGTCATTTCCGCGCCCTGGCCCACGCCGCCTGGCCGCAAACCAGCCATTTCTCCATGGGCATCGACGTCGGCGATCTCGACCGCGATGGCCGGGATGATTTCATGGTGGTGGATATGCTCAGCCGCCAGCACCGGCTCATCATGACGCAGAAAAGCTCCATGCCCTTCCAACCCCGCGTGCCCGGCGCGCTCGACACGCAATTCCAGATCCGCCGCAATACGGTGTTTCTCAACCGCGGCGATGGCACCTACGCCGAGGTGGCCAATTATGCCGGCCTCGCCGCTTCCGAGTGGAGTTGGTGTCCCGTCCTGCTGGATGTGGATTTGGACGGTTGGGAGGACGTGCTCGTGAGCAACGGCTTCCCGTATGATGTGGATGACGCGGACACCCGGGAACGGATCAAACGCCTGGGCCGGCAGTCCGTGGAAGAGGCGCGCAAGAACACCATCCTTTTCCCCCGCCTGGACACTCCTAATGTCGCCTTTCATAATCAACACGACCTGACCTTCGTCGAACGCGGCAAGGATTGGGGATTCGATTCTGTGCAGATTTCCAGCGGCATGGCCCTGGCGGACCTCGATAACGACGGCGATCTGGATCTGGTGGTGAATTCCCTGAATGGCGAAGTGCTCGTTTACCGGAACGAAACCATCGCCCCGCGCCTCGCCGTCCGCCTCCGCGGCAAATCGCCCAACACTCAGGGCATCGGCGCCAAAATCAAGGTCTTGGGCGGTCCCGTCACCCAGACCCAGGAAATGGTCAGTGGCGGACGCTTCCTCTCCGGCGATGACGCGGAGCGCGTGTTTGCCGCCGGTTCCGCCACGAACCTCACGCTCGAGATCACCTGGCGCAGCGGAGCTCGCAGTGTGGTCCGCGATTGCGCCCCCAATTACGTTTATGAAGTCGATGAAGCCGGGGCGGTCGCCGTCGAACCTTCCCGGACGCCCACGCCGGTTCCCTGGTTTGAGGATGTCACGGCGGCGTTGGGGCACCGGCATCACGAGGAGGCATTTGATGATTTTGCGCGGCAACCCCTCCTGCCCAAACAGCTCAGCCAGTCCGGACCCGGCATCGCCTGGTTCGACGTGGACGGCGATGGGCGGGAGGATTTGATCATTGGCACGGGCAAGGGCGGCAATCTCGCGATCTATCACAATGATGCTACCAAAGGCTTTCAACGGTTGGCCGCCGCGCCGCTCGATTTGCCCGCCGGGCGGGACCAAGCCACCGTGCTGGGCTGGCAACGGCCGGGCGGCCCGGCCGCCCTGTTGGTGGGCTCCTCCAATTATGAGGATGGCAACACGAATGGCGAAGCCGTGCTCGCCTACGAATTCTCGGGCGGTGTGCCCACGGCCGTCGTCGGCCTCCCGACCACCTCCGCCAGTGTGGGGCCCCTGGCGCTGGGTGACCTGACGGGAACCGGCGGGCTGTCGCTGTTCGTGGGTGGCCGCGTCGTGCCGGGACGTTATCCCGAAATTCCGCTCTCGCGACTCTACCGCTGGGAAGCCAACCAATGGCGGCTCGACGTCGCCAATACCCGGATGGTGGAAAATGCCGGGCTCGTCACCGGCGCGCTCTGGAGCGATCTGGACGGCGATGGCCTGCCGGAATTAATCCTCGCCTGTGAATGGGGACCGGTTCGGGTTTATCGAAACCGTGCGGGATTGCTCCAGGAGGCCACCGCCGAATTGGGGCTGGCAAATTTCACGGGCTGGTGGACCGGGGTGAACGTGGCCGATCTTTACGGCGACGGCCATCTGGCGATCATCGCCGGCAATTGGGGTCTCAACAGCCCCTACCAAGCCAGCGACGCGCATCCCGTGCGGTTATTCTACGGCGATTGGAACCAGACCGGTGGCGTGGACCTCCTCGAAGCGCTGGATGATGCCGAGTTGGGCATTGTGCCCCGCCGGGACTGGCAACCGGTGGGTGCCGCCCTGCCGTTCCTCCAATCCCGGTTCAGCACTTACCTGGCTTTCGGCGAAGCCAGCGTTGCCACGATCCTGGGCGACCGGCTGGCGCGCAGTCATGAATTGCGCGCCACGACCCTCGCCTCCACTGTGTTTCGCAATCGCGGCAAACAGTTCGAGGCCTTCGCCTTGCCCCGGGAAGCCCAATTTGCCCCGGCCGCCGCCGTCTGCGTCGCGGATGCCGATGGCGACGGTAACGAGGATGTTTTTCTCAGCCAGAACTTCTTTGACACCGAGCCGGACCTGCCGCGCGTGGACAGCGGTCGCGGCCTCTGGCTGCGCGGCTCCGCCTCCGGAACGCTTACCCCGGTCCCCGGCCAGGAGTCCGGAGTCAAAGCCTATGGCGAACAACGCGGCGCCGCCATTTGTGATTACGATGGCGATGGGCGCGTTGATCTGGCGCTGACCCAGAACGGCACGGATACCAAACTCTACCACAACATCCAGGCCAAACCGGGCCTGCGGGTGCGCCTGCAAGGCCGCCCCGAGAATCCGTCGGGAATTGGCGCGCAGATGCGCTTGCTGTTTGCTGCGCGATCTGGGCCGATCCGCGAAATTCACGCCGGCTCCGGCTATTGGTCGCAGGACAGCGCGGTTCAAGTGCTCGCGCTGCCGGAAGCACCGCGGGAAATTTGGATTCGCTGGCCCGGCGGCCAGGTCACCACCTCAGCCGTGCCTACCAACGCGCGCGAGATCGCCGTGGATGCTTCCGGCAAAGTCAGTATGCTTCACTGAACCGTCAGTGGGGTGGGCGGGGTGAGCACCTTGGTCATCACATAATCATCCATGACAAACCCGCCCCCGATTGCCACCTCCACCGCGTCCGTGATCACGAAGCCGTTGCGGCGATACGCGCGCAGGGCGCGCTCATTGGCTTTGTTCACGTTCAGGCACAGGTGCGTGGCTCCCAGCTTGCAGCATTCCTGCTCGCAATGGCTCAGCAGGAGGCTCCCGTAGCCGGCGCCGTGCAGCGCGGGATCAACGTAAAGTTTGTGCAATTTGTATACCCGGGGATCGGTGGTGGGGCCGCAGGCGGAAAATCCGCGGCAATGGCCTGCCACCAGCAGTCGATCAAACCGGATGGTCTGCTCCCGCAGTTCTGCCTCCAACTTGGGTAGGGCGTACATGCGCTCCAGCATGTATTCGATCTGGGCCGCCGGGATGATCGCGGGGTAATATTCGCGCCAGATTGCGCCCGCAAGCCGCGCAATTTCCGGCAGTTCCGCCGCGGTAGCCCGCTGGATTTGCGTCCCGATCGGAGTGTCGTTCATGACGCTGGATCCCGGGAAAATATTGGTTCGCCGGAATGCTCCGCGCTCACCCCGCCCGCCGACTTTGCCGGAACTTGTCGAGGCCCACCGCCAGGATGATGACCGCGCCGATCACGATTTCCTGCATATAGGTTTCCAAACCCATCTGGTTGGAGCCATTCCGCAGCACCGCCATGATCAGTGCCCCAATCAGGGAGCCGGAGATGCTGCCCGTCCCGCCGCTGAGGCTGGCGCCTCCGATCACGACTGCCGCGATCATGTCGAGTTCGAGCCCGATGGCCACGCTGGGATCGCCCTGCGTGAGCCGGGAAAGTTGCATCAGTCCCGCCAACCCGAAGAAAAGCCCCGCAAAAGCGTAAACCAAGAGCTTCTGCAACTGAACCCGCACGCCGCACAGGCGGGCCGCGGCCTCATTCGAGCCGATGGCGAATATGTGACGGCCGAACACCGTGCGGCGGAGGATCAGCGACATCATGGCCGCCAGACCCAGTGTCAGCCAGACCCCGGCGGGCAGGGGCAGCAGGGTGTCGGGCTCATTCATGGCCATCATCGCATTGACGGCGCTCTCCGGCGGATTGACGGTTTGGCTGTTGGCTAGCCACTTGGCGGTGCCGCGCGCAATCCCCATCATGCCCAAGGTGACAATGAACGGCATCATCCGGAAACCCGCGATGATCGTTCCGTTTACCAGGCCGATGGCCCCGCCCGCCAGGATGGTGAGCAGGCCGGCCACCACCGGCGGATAATGGCGGAGTAGCAGGGTGGCCCCCACCACGCTGGTCAATGCCACCGTTGAACCCACTCCGAGATCGATGCCGCCGCTGATGATGATCATCGTCATCCCGAGCGCCCCCAGGGCCACGATGACGGTCTGGATGAAAATGATCTTGAAATTCCCTCCGGTCAGGAAGGTTCGGCGCAAATCTTCCTTGAGACTAAACAGTCCGATCACGAGCACCAGACCCAGAAAAGGCCCCAGGGCGTTCAACAACGCCCGGGCGCGACCGTTCCGGGCGCTCATGCCAGACCGCCCGGGCAGGCGTTAGCGGGGATGGAAAGAAGCGGGTCGGGCGCCATTATTTCAGGTACTTTTCGAGCGGGGGATTGAGCAGTTCCACGATCGCCGGATCGTTCATGTTTTCCGGCGTGGCGATGGTCACCCCGGTGTCCAGGCGGTTTTCCACCTTCTCCCCTTCCAGGTGTTGCACCAGCGTCATGACGCCCAGATACCCCATCCGCACGGGGTTTTGCAAAACCAGCCCTTGCACGTCCCCATTCTTCAGGTCGAGAACCGATTGGGTGCCGGAATCAAATCCGATGATCTTCACCTTACCCTGGGCGCGGCCGATCTCCCGCAGCGCCTTGGTCATGCCGATGGTGACGGTTTCATTGGGACAAAAAATCCCGTTCACGTCGCGGCCAAAGCGGTTCAAGATATTTTGCGAAGCCTGGTAGGCGGTCTCCCGCGTGGCTCCCGAATGTTGTTCCGAGGAAAGGATTTTCAGCGCCGGGAATTTTTCCTTCAAGGTGGTCAGGAAACCCTCTTCGCGGGCTTCGGTGCTGGCGGAACCAACCGCGTAGCGCAGCAGGATGATATTGCCCTTGCCCCCCAGCAATTGGCCGAGGCGCTCGGCCGCGAGTTGGCCGCCCTTGAAATTGTCCGTGGCCACAAAACTCACGTACTTGTCGGTCTTCAGACCGGAATCGATGATGACCACCGGAACCTTTGCTTTCGCGGCATTGGCCACCGGATTGACCAGCGCCTGGGAATCCAGCGGCGCCAGCACGATGCCGCTCACCCGCCGGGTCATGAAATTCTCCACCACCTGGATTTGCTGATCGCGGTCGTCCTCCCGCAGGGGGCCTTTCCAGATCACTTCGATCTTGATGCCCTTGGCGGCCAGTTCCTCCTTCGCTTTCAGGGTGCCCGCATGAATGGATTGCCAGAATTCATGGGTGGTGCCTTTGGGGATGACCGCAATGGTGTAGTTTTTGTCGGCCGCGGATGTTCCCGCAAGCATTCCGGCAAACAGCAACGCTGCCAGCGCGCAACGGCAAATAGGATTCATCCGGGCATCCTATTGAGCCTCTCCGGGGCGTTCAATCCTTTTGTCGCCCGGTCGAAAATTCCAGTCCCTCAGAACCATTTCTCCCGCCCTCCGCCCGCCCCCCCCAGACGCAAACCGGACTTGGGGGGTTCCCCCGACTGGCGGCCGGTCACCACCCTGCTAATGTCATTTCTCCTCCGCGGTCGGTGTTACAATTCGGTTGCGCGTTTGTAATGCCGGCCATTCCCGCTCCACCAAAAGCGGGGCAAATTGGCCGGAAAGCCCTCCACCGGAGGCGATTAGTTGACTGTCTGGTCACTTTGCCTGAAACCTTTATCGTAAATGTTTACTAATACTATTCGAAAATATGTATTTGTTAGCTTCCCCTCGTTCGTCCCGGTGCAGATATTAGTTGACTGTTTGGTAAAGCATGCTAGCTTGATTTAAATGACGGTTGGCTCGCGACACCGGAGCATTGCAAACTTTCTAACAGAATGGCGCGCCGGGTGTCAGAGCTTGAAAGATAAATTTGTGAAACCACGAAACCAAATCGGCAAACTCGGAAAAAAAGTGGTCACCGCCCGCCGGGCCGGAGTTCCGGTCCGCGCGCCGGTCAAGCGGACCGCGGGTGCGCGTGCGCGGAAAGCCACCTCCAACATCATCCCCCTGCAGCCCCCCGTCCAGGCCGCCGTCGCCAGCCTCGCGCTGGTGCCTCGCGATCTGCCGGACGAAGCTCCGATCACCGCCCCCGAGCGGCAGCCTTATGATGGCAATACCGCCTTCAACCTCTATCTGCGGGAAGTCGGTCAGACCAAACTCCTGACCCTGGCCGAGGAAAATGAATTGGCCGCCCGCATCCGGAAGGGCGACAAAAAAGCCCGCGAATTGATGATCAAAGCCAATTTGCGGCTCGTGGTGAAGATTGCCCGGGAATACGAGGATTACGGCATGCCGCTGCTCGACCTGATCAATGAGGGCAATATGGGCCTCATGAAGGCCGTCGAGCGCTTTGATCCCTCCAAAGGGGCCAAGCTTTCGACCTACAGTTCCTGGTGGATCAAGCAGGCGATCAAACGCGCCCTGGCCAACCAATCCAAGACAATCCGGCTGCCGGTGCACGTGGTGGACAAATTGTTCCACATGCGCAAAGCGACCGTAAAACTCCAGGAAGTGTTTGGCCGCGAGCCCACGGACGAGGAATTGGGCGACGAACTCGGTCTCAGTGCCCAAAAAGTCGCGCAATTGCGCACCGCGGCGATCCGTCCGGCCTCGCTCGAAGCCCCCTTGGGCGACGACGAAACCAGCCGGGTGGCCGATGTGGTGCGGGATGAGACCGCCGACACCCCCTACGAACAACTGGAAACCAAGACCAATAATTCCATGTTGCGCGATATGGTGGCCACCCTCGATCCCCGGGAGGCGGAGATCCTGCGCTTCCGGTTTGGTTTGGATGGCGACAACGAAAAAACCCTGGAGGAGGTCGGCGTCAAGTTCGGCGTCACCCGCGAACGCATCCGCCAGATCCAAAACGTCGCGCTCCTGAAACTGCGCAAGCAGATCGAAAAATTGGAAGCGATCCGCGTCGCGGCCTAAATTCCGCTGCGGCAGCAGCAATCGACCTATCTCCGAGGGCGGTGGCGAAAACGCCACCGCCCCCGGATCATTTCCCCCCAGATCGCACTTCTCCCTTTCCCCGTTCAGAACGCGGTAGATCAGTTTGCTAGACCATCTGCTTTCTAATTGAAACCTGGAATCTGGCCCCACTTGGACTTTCATGGCATCTTTTTGCCATTCAAACACTTCCAAAACATTTGCAGGCCTACGCTTTGGCACCATTTGGCCTCAAAAAAATCCAAAAACAGGCAGGTAGAATTAAGAGAAGTGATCCAAGGTCCAAACTCCACACCGCTAGTTTGCCCAAGCGTGGAACGTTCGCTCAAGGTGAAAGCAACCACCAACTCACTCAAAATCTTCCCCTCCTCTTGGAATCCTGTGCAACTGCTTGGACACCAATGGCAGAGCGCTTCAAACTTTTGAGAAAAAAAGGATCCACAAGGACTGGTTTGGCACCGTTTTCAAACGAGCGGGATGCAAAGAAGGGTACAAAGCCCATAGAGGCAACAGGGTCAATTTCTAATCCGTAGCGCCGTGGTTGGCGAGTCGTGCTCCCGCACGAGACCTGCTGTTAGCATAATAGGTGGGGGCAGATTGAGTCTGAATCAGATGTAAGGTTTTCCGACGTTAGCGCGTTGCGGACGGCACCCTCTGAGTCCGGTCGTTCTTCCTGCCAACCCTAACATCTCGAATGGCAGGAAGGGAGAATTTACGGGAACAATGTCGACGCACGTCGCGTCCACAAAGAACGACTGATGCACAGTCGACAAAATGAGGGCGCATTTCGCGCATTTTCGAAACGACACCTCAAAGGCTACCGACGCTTTCACCACTCCCCAAATTGTCTCTCGCAAATCCACGGCGATTCAGATAATTTTCAGCTAATGGGCAGCATTCAGGAAATCGAAAAAGCCTTAATCCAAGTGCCCCCGAAGAAGTCGAATGTCACCCGTCGGCTGCTGGAACGCTTCCAGGACGCTCTTTTGAGCTACGCTGAAGCAAGCGACACAGGCGAGCAAAAATCGACGTGGTCATGATTTAATGCTGTAACCTAAGAGCGAACATCATTTATGGCGAAATACAAACTCGAATACATCTGGCTCGACGGCTATGAACCTGTCGCGAACCTCCGAGGCAAGACTCAGATCAAGGAATATCCCCGTTTCCCAAACCTTGAGGAAGTGCCAATGTGGAGTTTTGACGGAAGTTCTACACGACAAGCTGAAGGGCACAACTCAGATTGCATGCTCCAACCCGTGGCCGTCTTCCCAGACCCAATGAGAAAGAACGGCGTGTTAGTAATGTGTGAGGTCATGTTACCTGACGGGAAAACCCCGCATCGAACTAACACACGCGCCACAATCCTTGACGACCCGGACGCCTGGTTCGGTTTTGAGCAAGAATACTTTCTTTACAAGGACGGCGTTCCGCTCGGTTTCCCGATTGTAGGATTCCCTCCACCCCAAGGCAAATACTACACCGGGGTGGGCTATGCCGCCGTTGGTTGCATCGCACGCGAAATTGTAGAAGCTCATCTTGACCTGTGTCTAGATGCGGGCATCAGTCACGAAGGCATCAATGCCGAGGTCGCTAAAGGCCAATGGGAATTTCAAATCTTTGGAAAGGGCTCCAAAAGCGCCGCCGACCAAATGTGGATCGCACGTTACCTACTCATGAGGCTCTGCGAAAAATACTCTGTGGACGTCAATCTTCACTGTAAGCCGCTCGGCCGCGACGCCGACTGGAACGGTTCAGGCATGCACGCGAATTTCTCGACGAATTTCATGCGCGAAGTTGGGGGCAAATCGTACTTCGAGGCGCTCATGGTTGCCTTTGACAAATACAAGGACGAACATATCGCCGTTTATGGTCCGGATAATCACCTGCGCCTGACGGGCCTGCACGAAACACAATCCATTGACAAATTCAACTACGGAATAGGAAATCGGGGCGCATCCATCCGTGTGCCGCATAGTTTCATTGATAACGGCTATCGAGGCTACTTGGAAGATCGTCGCCCCAATTCGCAAGGCGACCCCTACAAAATTGCAAGCCGCATCCTGCAGACGATTGCCACCGTGCCGACGAAGAAGCGCCCGAAGCGCTAAGGGGCGAACAATTTATCGACACATTTCATGGTGGCTTCCAGCACTTTGACCGAAATTTGGCTTCCGGAACACTTAGAAGTGGCGCAATGACATTTAACCGATAGCACCGAAGGTAAATCCACTTTTGTGAATGAACTATGTACTGAAAATCGTATGAAGCGTTTCCGCATTGCCTTTTCATTTGCCGCAGAAAAACGCGACTTCGTGGTCAAGGTCGCCGACCTCCTCGCCGCTCACTTCGGTCGGGACCACATTCTCTATGACAAATACCACGAAGCCGAGTTTGCTCGCCACGACCTCGGAATCTATTTGCCGAAGCTATACGGCGAAGAATCGGAGCTCATCGTTCCGGTGCTTTGTGCTAACTACGATAGAAAACTCTGGACTGGCTGGGAATGGGTTCACATCTATGGCTTGCTTACTAAAGCTGATAGCAAGCGGGTTATGCCCTGTCGATTCGATTTTGCGAGCGCGGATGGACTTAGCCCTGCGGCCGGCTTTATCGAGCTCGATTCCAAGACTTGGGAGGAGACAGCCATCTTGATTCTCGAACGCTTGGCACTTAACGAGGGGAACCCCAGGACGCATTATTTGCTTTCGACTGGGTCGTCCGTTGGACTCTGCGAGCCAAGCTTCGTTTGTAATTTGGATCCACATCAGGAGAAAAGAGTTCGAGATTTCGCTAAGATTGTTGCGAAGACGTTGGTCGAATTTAAAATCTCAGTGAGCCAGGACACACCCGAATTCTGTTGTCTTAAGGAGATGACAAGCGGGTTAAAGTCTTGCACTGCCGACAATCTCCGCATCATCGGGAGTTGGCTATGGAGGCTGGTTTGTGAAAAAAAGTCAAATCGGGACAACAAAGACGACTTCGACGGCTTCTGGGACAAGCTCGTGGCTGACCTGCACCGGCGTTTCCCACGCGCCAACTCCACCAAGCAATGGGTCGAGCTCCAAGACGCACTCAACCACTACAACTTCGACGAACCCAAATGGAACGATTTTTTGGACCATTGGGTTCATCCTCTCTTTCCTGTCCAACTCGACCTTGAAACGATCGCTGCGCTTGAGCCCTACCGCCGACGCGTCATCTCTTTATTCAGCGACATCAGCCTTAGTGGATTCGGTGGGCCGGCGGCTCAGTCTGAGGCAGAAGGCAAGGCTGAATTGTCAAAAGTTTATATCGACCTCGACATCATATCAGAGCCGGATGCCCGTTCGCGGTTATTAGCCGCTATCCGGTAACGGTGGCCCAGTTCCAGGCATTTCTGGACGATAAGGGTTATGAACAGGAGAGATTTTGGAACTGGTCGCAAGAGGCCGAGCAATGGCTGAAGCTAATGACCGATAGATGTCGCAGGGAAAGCAGCAAGCCGGGGCCGGAGAACTTTGAAACCGTCTTTCAAACGCCGAACCACCCACGTGTAGGCGTGAATTGGTTTGAGGCGGTGAGCTTTTGTAAGTGGTTAAACGAGAAGCTTCAGCTCCGGCCTGATTCTATTCGACTGCCAAGTGAGTTGGAGTGGGAACGCGCGGCACGTGGCACCAAGGGCCGCGTCTGGACTTCGGGCGACGATACTTCAGATTTGGCGAGTCAGTGCAATATTGCTCAATCACAGATCGGCCATACTTCTGCTGTCGATCTATTTCCCTCTGGCGATACGCCGCTGGAAGCCGGAAACACCCAGGGTGTGGCTGACTTGGCCGGCAATGTGTGGGAATGGTGTGGAACAGAGTGGGTGGACAGCCACACGGCGAATGACGATAAATTGGATGGAGATAAAGCTGATGGAGAAAGCACCAAGGTGGCACGCGGTGGTTCGTGGAGGTATGGCTATTATCCGCAGCTTATTTCTCCACTATATCGTGGTTACGATCCTGGGGAGCGATACAACGACGTCGGTTTTCGCTTGGTTTGCTTTGATGTGCCTGCTGCTTGATTTCCCTAAGAGAAGCTCAGGGGTAAAGTCCTAATGCCACAATGAACTCCTGTTTGTCGACTTTACCGACTTCAGCCGCAGTTCCTTTTGTTTGGCCCGCGCGCGCTTCAATTCGGCGGCGGAATTTGCGACCTTTGCCAGGCCGCTTTCGTTATGGGTGTCAGGGGACGGTCAAAACCAGCCACTCGGGGTCGAATCAAAACCAGCCAGTTTGAGGATGAGATAATTGGCCGGTGGGCTCGCAAAGCGAGCACGCTGGCTGATGTATCAACTCAAATTGAATCAGCAACACGCCATCTTAACTTTGCATCAGCGCGGTTGGTCCCACCGCGCCATTGCGCGGGAACTCGAGCTCAACCGGGAGACGGTCGGCAAATATCTCCGGGCACAGACTCCGGACGTCGCGGCTGCTGCCGGCGCGGGTGAGGCGTCAGAACCAGCCATTTCGACCCCCGGCTCCAACCCCTCCAGCAATTCAAAACCGGCCATTTCGATCGCCGGGTCGGTGGCGGGCCGAAAGAGTTCATGCGAAGCGTGGGAACCGCAGATTGCCGCGGCGCTGGAACTGGGGCTGTCCGCCCAAAGGATTTACCAGGATCTGGTGACCGAAAATCAGTTCGCCGGCAGCTATCAGTCGGTCAAGCGCTTTGTCCGGCGCCTGGGCGCCACCGCGCCGCTACCCTGGCGGCGCATGGAATGCGAGGCCGGGCAGGAGGTGCAGGTGGATTTTGGCCAGGGGGCGTGGATCGAAGTCGACGGCAAACGCAAGCGGCCGCACGTCTTCCGGATGGTCCTCAGTCATTCGCGCAAGGGCTACAGCGAAGCCGTCTGGCACCAAACCACCGAGAACTTCCTCCGCTGTTTGGAAAACGCTTTCCGCTATTTTGGCGGCGTCCCCCACACCGTGGTCATTGATAATTTACGGGCGGCGGTGACGCGAGCCGACTGGTTTGATCCCGAACTCAACCCCAAGCTGGTCGCCTTTGCCGAGCATTATCAAACGGTGATCCTGCCGGCCAAACCCTACACACCACGCCACAAAGGCAAGATCGAGGCCGGGATCAAATACGTGCAGAACAACGCCCTCAAGGGCCGGGTGTTTCCGGGGCTGGCCCAGGAAAACGAGTTCCTCTTGGACTGGGAAAACCGCGTCGCCGACACCCGCATTCACGGAACCACGCGCCAGCAGGTCGCCCAAGTTTTTAAGACCAGCGAGCAGCCCCAATTGCAACCCTTGCCGCCGATGCTTTTCCCGGTCTTTGCCGAAGCCCGGCGCACCGTCCACCTGGACGGTCATGTGGAAGTGGCCAAAACCTATTATTCCGTCCCGCCGGAATATGTCGGGCGGAAAGTGTGGGTGCGCT
>CAIXFN010000085.1 GCA_903918755.1 uncultured Pedosphaera sp. | reverse complement strand
CGCACTAGCTGGGAAGTCGCAACGAAGAGTTCCTGAGGTGGCAAACAATGCGTTTCAAACACATCAACATATTAGCTTACTTATAGTATTAGGCGATACAATTATCGCGCTTTTTGACGATTATTTCAACAGGCTGCTAACAGCACTTTAGTGGGCGGAGGAGCCAGAACTGGCAACTATAACAGCATGCTGCAAGATTGCTACCCCTCAGTGGATTCTGATTCAAACCCGGTGTGGAGTGCGACGAGCCATGATGCGGCAACCCCCTGTTCCGTGACATTGAATGTCTATGCGGTAGGATTGTCCGTCATGTGGTATCCTTCAGCGGGTGGAGCTGGCAAGTTATTCCCGTTTGGTGGCCCGAATACTTTGGTGCCCCCAACCGGGTATCAACTGACGCAGGTTGGCTCTTAACGGCGCCTTTTTATTAAACAGCCCTACTATTTATCCAAATGAGATACAACTCTGATTTCCACCGGCTCTTCATTATTGCATTCTTGGCCGCGCTTGGGGTGGCCCGCTCGGCCAATGAACTCCACGCCTCCGACGCCAACGGACGACTTGGCACACTGCGTTCCGGGAGCGATGACCAAACGGCGCTCGCCCTCAGCAACCTGACCGCCTCTGTGAATAGCTCATTGCTGTCCAACTCCAGTAATTCTGCCTTTGCCTCCGCATTGGAACATCTGAGCGACTCGGTTAAGGGTTCCTCGTTGACGAACGCCGCCAGCGTCAGTGGCGCACTCGCGCAAGTGCCGAAATGGAGCGACTTGAACAGCGCACTCTCCCAGCTGCGTAGCGAGTCCCACGGCGAAGTGCAGTCCCTAAAGAACACCGTGGATAAGGACCGTGAAAGTGGAACGTGTGGCACCGCGCAGCTTAGTTCGCAGCTCATCAGCCTTAGCGGCGAAGGGAAAAGCAAGTGGAAGGAGGAGGTCCTGGCGGAGTTCGAAAAGCGAGGCGCGTCCAAATCGGACTTGGAGAAGTCCAGGAATTGGTCGCCACTGCAACTGACGATCGTTCTGGCGGCATTGGCCGCCGGGATTGTCGCCCTTGTGCGCTCCTGGGGGCCCAGTCGCGGAACGGGCCAAATGGATAAACTGGCCTCAAAGCATAGCGATCTCGCTGCCGCCGTCGCCAAATTGGAGTCTGCACAGTCCCAAATGGCCGCCCTCCAGTCGCAGTTCGCTACCGCACAACCCCAACTGGCCGCGAGTCTCCAGCAATCGCTCTCCGCCATCCAAGCGCAGGTGGCCGCCAGTCAACCGCAATTGGCTGCCGGTATTCAACAGTCTGTCGCCGCCATGCAAGCTCAACTGGTTGCCATTCAGCACCAGATGGCGGTGCCGCCGGTCAAGTCGTAAGAATTGAGCCGTCATTAAAAGCCGCACGGGGTGCGCCGGATCTTGGCCGGCGTGCCCATCCGGCATAAAAATCCATTCTTTCGACCCACAAGCAAATAAGAGATTTCCAGTAATCTCCCGCGCCCGTTTGCGAAAGGAACTGCTGAACGGATCACCGCGGCCCCGGGATGGGTGCCGCGACCAGATTCACCAATACGCCGTCGGCCCCTGGCCGCCGGCCCGGAAAGCAAAGATAAATCGACATTCAAAGCACAAGCCCTGACCGAAAGATGTTTACGGTCATGCTTCAACCAACCATCAATAAACCCTCACTCCATGAAAACACGTTTATCCTCCCCCCTGCAAACCACCCGCCCGCCCGGGGCGATGCGTGGCGCTCCCCCCATCCGGCAAACCTTGCTGGTCGCCCTGCTGTTACTCCTCCTGGGCGGCAAAACCACCTCCGCCCAAACTATTAACGGCCTTGATTACACGGTAAACGCCGACAACACAGTTACGATCACCGGCTCCGATTGCGGTTCCGGCGTGGTCGTGATTCCGCCCATGATTGCCGGCCTGCCCGTTACGTCCATCGGGGCTGGCGCGTTCTTTGATTGTACCGTGCTGACCAGCGTGACGATTCCGAACAGCGTCACCAATATCGGGGATTACGCGTTCGAAGGTTGTTCCGGGCTGACGGCGATCTTGGTTGACGCTCTCAACGGGGCTTATAGCGGCGTCGGTGGGGTCCTGTTCAACCGGAAGCAAACCTTGCTCGTCGCGTATCCGGGGGGCAAGTTGGGAGATTACATCGTGCCCAGTCGCGTCACCTCTATCGGGGTTAACGCGTTCTTCAGTTGTTTCGGGCTGACCAGCGTGACCATTCCCAGCAGCGTCAGGTTCATAGGGGCTCACGCGTTCGAAAGTTGTTCCGGGCTGACGAGCGTCACCATTCCCAGCAACGTCACGGCCATCGGGGCTTACGCGTTCTCTAGTTGTTCCGGGCTGACCAGCCTGACCATTGGGACCACTCCCGGCAGCGTCACCGCCATCGGGGTTGATGCGTTCGAAGGTTGTTCCGGGCTGACCAGCGTCACCATTCCCAGCAGCGTCACTTCCATCGGGGCTCGCGCGTTCTCTGGTTGTTACGGGCTGACGGCGATCTTGGTCGACGCTCTCAACCCGGCTTATAGCGGCGTCGGCGGGGTCCTGTTCAACCGGAACCAGTCCTTGGTCGTCGCTTATCCGGCGGGCAAGTCGGGAGCTTACATCGTTCCCAGCAGCGTCACCGCCATCGGGGATTCCGCGTTCTTCCATTGTTCCGGGCTGACCAGCGTCACCATTCCCAGCAGCGCCACATTGATCGGGGATAACGCTTTCTTCGGTTGTTCCGGGCTGACTAGCTTCATCATTCCGAGCAGCGTCACCGCCATCGGGGCTAACGCGTTCTTTAGTTGTAACGGGCTGACCAGCGTCACCATTCCCAGCAGCGTCATCGCCATCGGGGTTGGTGCGTTCGCTTATTGCCCAAATCTGCGAGCAGCCCAGTTCGGGGGAAACGCGCTGACTGGTAGTTCGTCCGTATTCGACTCCACGCCTGCCACGGTGTTTTACCTGCCCGGAACGACCGGATGGAGCTCCAGCTTCGGCGGGGCTCCCACTGCGGTTTGGCAACTCCCGGCCCCGGTGATCTTGCCGCCACGGGCCAACACCACCAACGGCTTTGGTTTCACGATCTCATGGGCGACCAATGCCACGATTGTGGTGGAAGCTTCGAGCACCCTGGCTTCCTCCAGTTGGTCCCCCATCAGCACGAACACAATCAGCTTTTCTAGCGGCCCCGGCGTCGCCTTCGGCGGTTGGTTGCATTTCAATGATCCGCAGTGGACGAGCTACCCCAATCGGTTTTACCGGGTGAGGCAGCAGTAGGCGCGGGGCAGAGCGGAGCGTGGTGGCTGCTCGCCGGATAAAAATCCGCGGGCTTGCCGATTCCCGGTAATCTCCCGCCCCCGTTTGCGAAAGGAACTGCTGAACGGATCACCGCGGCCCCGCGATGGGGGCCGCGACCAGACTCACCAAAACGTCGTGCTGGCCAATGGCTGGCAGGACGGAAATTAAGGACCAAATCAATCCCTGAGCCTGATCGTCAGCTTCAAAAACCCAGGCCGACGCCGGAAACGGCCAAGGTGCGGCAGGTCGAAAATCACTGAGCGATCAGTTTATGCACAATCCATGAAAACTAACTTGTTCTCCTCCAATCAAGCCGAAGGCTCACCCGCCGCGCGGCACAGCGCCCCGGCGATCCGGCCCGTTTTCCTGGCCGTCCTGCTGCTCCTGCTGGGCGGCAAAACCGCCTCCGCCCAGACTTTCAACGGGCTCAAATACTCGGTGACCACGAGTAACACCGTGACGATCACGGGCTATACCGTAAACCCGACGGTGCTGGTGATTCCCGACGCCATCGCGGGTCTGCCGGTCACCACGATTGGGAACTACGCATTCGCGAACTCCGCCGTGACCAGCGTCACCATTCCCGCGAGCGTCACCAGCATCCAGAGCAACGCCTTCTACCAATGCACCAGCCTGGTGAGCGGCGCGCTCCCCGCCGGCGTCACCAGCATCGGTTACGGCGCCTTCGCCTATACTGCTTTGACGAACCTCTTGATTCCCGCCAACCTTACCAGCATCGGGGATGGCGCGTTCGGAGGCTGCACCGCCCTGGGCGCGATCCAGGTGGATCCGCTCAACCCCGCATATGTCAGCGTGGACGGGGTCTTGTTCAACCCGTCCCAGACCACCCTCATCCAGTGTCCGGCGAGAAAGGCGAACGCCTACACGATTCCCGTCGGCGTTACCAATATCGGGATTTTCGCCTTCTTTAATTGCTATTACCTGACGGACGTGATCCTTCCCGCCGGCCTCACCAGCATCGGCCATAGTGCGTTCTATGGCTGCGAGAGCTTGAACAGCATGACAATCCCCAATGGGGTCACCACCATCGGCAGCTATGCCTTCGACGATCTCTACGTGACGAGCGTGGCGCTGCCCGACAGTTTGACCGACCTCGGCGAGGGCGCGTTCTATGACTGCGAAAGTCTGGCCCAAGTCAGCCTGTCGGGCAACCTTACCCGCCTGGGGGCGCAAGTGTTCGCCTACTGCTATTCCCTGACCGACTTGACCATCCCCAGTAGTGTCACCAGCATCGGGGATTACGCGTTCATGAACAGCGGACTCACGAGCATTACCATCCCCCGCAGCGTGACCAATATCGGCGTGGCTCCGTTCTCGGTGTGCCAGTCCCTGCCCGCCATCCAGGTGGCCCCCCTCAATCCCGCCTATCGCGCGGTGGGCGGGATTCTGTTTGACCAGAACCAAACCACGCTCATCCAATGCGCGGCCGCCACCAGCCTTAAAACCTTCACCATCCCCGGCACCGTGACCGGCATCGGGGAGGGCGCGTTCTACTACTGCCAGAGTCTCACCAGCGTGACCATTCCGGACAGTGTCATCCGGATCGGGGCCAGCGCGTTCGAGGTTTGCAGAGGGTTGACCAACGCTCCGCTTCCCGCCGGGCTCCTCAGCCTGGGGGATTTAGCCTTCGCGTTCAGCGCCGTTACCAACGTGGCCATTCCCGGCGGCCTCACCAGCATCGGAAATTCCGTATTTACTCAGGCTCACCTGGGCAGCGTCACGATTCCCGATGGGGTCACCAGCATAGGAACGAATGCGTTTAAAGAGTGCCATTATCTGAGGAGTGTCCAGCTTCCCAACCGCCTCACCACGCTCGGGAGCCAAGCGTTCATGTCCTGCCCCTTGACCAATCTCACGATCCCCGGCAGTGTCACCTCGATTGGTGCTGCCGCGTTTTTCGGTTGCGGGTCGCTGACCAACGCCTACTTCCAGGGCAATGCTCCCACCGTTGATGTGCGGACTTTTTATGGCACACCCATGACCGCGCGCTACCTCCCGGGAACCACCGGTTGGTCCACCAACCTCGGTGACGCCCCCACGGCGGTTTGGGTGCAATCCCACCCGGAGATCCTGTACACCTCACCCCAAATGGGCTTGAATAGTAACGGTTTTGGCTTCCCCATCTCCTGGGCCTCCAATGCCACCGTCGTGGTACAGGCCTCGACCACCCTGGCGCCCGGCTCCTGGTCCCCCATCAGCAGCAACACGCTGTCCTACACCCCCGGCAGCACGCAGGAGGGGAATGGCTGGACCACGTTCACGGACCCCGCCGCGGCCAACCAACCCAGCCGGTTCTACCACCTGGCCTGGTAATCGCAGCGTTCCCCGTGGCGGACACGGTGCCACTCCACGCTTGCCCCGCACCAACCGTGCGGGGCAAGCTCTCCGCCAACACCTATGAAACAATCCGGCAAATGTCCCAAGTGCGGTTCCCACGAGGTCATCGCGGGGGCCAAGGCGATTGATCGAGCTCATGGCCCGACGCAGAAGGATTTTACCGTCGCGACGTTTCGCACGCCCGAAGCCTTCATTTTCAAGGGGGAGCAGAAGTCGCCCGTTTCGGCCTGGGTCTGCGGGAGCTGTGGTTTTGTCGAATTGTACGCGCAATTCCCGGACCGGCTGAAAATCCCCGCGGCCTGAGGCACCTTCGCACCGGTTCAACCCGGCTCGACCAGCATAGCTTTTCCCGCCAGCAATTGCTTCCGGGCCGCCTGGAGTCGTTGAATGACGACCTCCGTCATTCGTTTCATCAATTCATAGCCGAAATCATGGTCGGCCTCGCACTCCTCCCGGAGGGGGGTGCCATAAAAAAAGACGGCAGTCGTCGGTTCCAGGGCGCGGGCAGAGAAGTGCCAGTAATAGGGAGGAAACAGCCAGGACCAACCCAGCAAGTCACCGCCGCCGATGGTTTCCAAGGCCACGATTCCACCTCCAATGCGGTGGGTCTCCAAGGCGACCTGGCCCAGGTGAATCAAGTAGAACCGATTGGCCGGATCTCCCTCCTGAAAGATTAATTCCCCGGGAACAAAATGGGAAATCATGGCACAGTCGGTCAGTTTTCTTCGCTGGTGCGGATTCATTCCCTTCAAGAAGGGATGCCTCGCCAGGATGCCGTCCAGGTCATTCGCCCCGGCGGCCGACGAGGACTTCCCGCCCGTGGGAAAGGTGGGATTGATGGCATTCATATGCCAATATTATATTGCTTCGGAGGGCGGACGCTCCCCCCAGTTTGGCCAAGGCGCACTGTTTTTTGTCCGGCTAATAAACCTCGACCGTCAGTCCGGTGGCTTGCCGCACGGTCTGGGCGATCTGGGAGAGGGAGCGCAACGGAAGGTGGCTGCAATCATGGCCGACGATGGGCCGGGTGGCGGAATAAATTTGCACCAGCGAAATTTGCGCCCCCGCCCCTTTGAGTTCCAGCAACCGCTGGGCATAGCGCTCCACCTCGGCCGCCGGGGCCTCCCGACCATTCACGAGCGGAAACAGACTTTGAATCACCACCGGCCGCTGCCGGGCGAGCGCCAGGATATTGGCCAGAATCTGCTCCAACGTGACGCCCGCCTCCGGCCGGTTGATGGTTTGAAAATAACCCGGCGAACCCACGTCCAATTTGGCCCAAATTTCATCCTGCTTGGTGAAGTAGCGCAGGCTTTCCTTCACCGCCACCGAATCGGTGCCCGTGGCATTGGTAATGAGGACGAGCTTGAAGAAAGGATATTTGCCGCGGGCCCGGACATGAACCACTCCCTGCACGGCCTCCGCAAAATTGGGGCACAACGTCGGCTCGCCCCCGCCGCTCAAGGCCACATGCCGCAGCCGCAATAAATCCGCCGGCAGGTTGGCATAGGCCGGCCGCTCGGTCAAACGGCCGGAATGCACTTCCGCCAGCACCGAGACCAACTCCTCCGCCATCGCGTCCACGTCCAGCACCGTCTCCCGCGGCGGGCCGGTCCGATCCACCTCGCAATAGACACAGTCTAGATTGCACCGTCGGTCGGGATTCATATTCACCCCCACCGATAGTCCGCGCGCGCGCGGCGACACGACCGTGTAAACAAACCGGCGACCCCGGTAATCCTGCGGGCAGCCAAATGCGGTCCCCCCGGGACAAGGGCTGGGGCCGGGACTGGCTTTGACCACGGTGCGCGGGCCGGGTGGGGCGACGCTTACCGGCACGTTGGGTTCGGAAGCAGGATCAAGTGGCGATGGTTCCATTAAGTTGCTTGGTTGCCACCCCCGCCGGCGCATACGGCCGCTGTCCATCCGGGTGGCGATGGCCCCCCGGAAATTCGATCCCCCGCGGTGCTGGTGAGTTAGTCATGATCAAATTTGACGGGGTAGGTTAGCCAATGACCGCCCGGGGCGCTCCACCGGCATTGTCCTTGAATTGCCATTTTTTGCTTTCCCGATGCCCGTAATGGGAAAAAAGAGCGGTTGGACCGGCGGCAACCTCGCGCGCTCCAAGGCGGACGTGCCGGCCGTCGAACTCCCACGCAGAGCCGGTGGCGGCTGGCCGGCCCCGTCCCGCGCCCCGGTTTCAATCAACGGATTTAATTGATGGCCAGCATTTTACGGACCGACGGTTTGACAATCCCGCTACTTGGGTGAAGGTTTGTCCTGTAGGTTTGGTGGGGCCAGCCCCGGCTTCGGTTGGGCGCTGGCCTTTCTCCCCCGACGGATTGGGCCGCGCGGGGTCCGCCCCATGGGTTGCGTAACACTGGATTGTCATTCTCCCGGGCGGGCATTAGCATTCCCAAATGCCCCTCCAGTGATGGGAAATGATTACCCAACTACTTCCGTCCGGCCAACCGGCCGGAAACCCGGAGTTGATTACCACTGATTCTGGGGAGGTCGGGTGGCCGCGAATGCGTGGCTCGGAGTTTTTTTTCGGTCGTTCCCCTTGGTTTGATATTTGCTTCCGCCCCTTTTAGAATTAATTGTATGAAAATACTTCCCACTCTCCGCCGGACCGGGCAAATGGCTTGCTTCGGTGCGGTGATCCTGGCGTTATTGGAGGCTGGGTGCTCGCGCCAGGATAAGAAAGTCCAGTTCCTCTCCCGCGCAGAACGCTATTTCATGGCGGGACAGTACGACAAGGCCGAGGCTGATTACCTCACGGTCCTCCGCCGGGACCCGGAAAACGTGGCCGCTCTGAAAGGTCTGGGGGTGATCTGGCTCGATCAGGGTCGAGTGGAACGCGCCGGTCCCGTGCTCCACCATGTCCAGCAAATGGCGACCAACGATCTCTCCCTGCGCCTCCGAATGGCGGCGGTGCTCCTGACCTACGGGCAATATCGGGAAGCCCGCGATGACGCCAACTTCGTGCTGGACCGCCAGCCGGAAAATGAGGAGGCGGCGGTGATTCTGGCCGAGAGCGCACACCGCCCGGACGAGGTGGCGGCCGCCCTGGCTCGCCTGCGCGCGCTGTCCCCCGCCGCCGCCCCGCGGGTCAACTGCGAGGCGGCGATCGCCGCGCTCAGCCTGCGCCAAAACCCGCCCGATCTCACCGCGGCGGGTAAATCCCTCCAACTGGCGCTGGCCCGCAATCCCCCATCCCCCTTTGCGCTCTCCGTACTGGGCGTGCTTTGCCTGACCACCAACAACCTGGCCGGGGCCGACCAATACCTGCACCAGGCGGCGGAACTCTCGCCGCCTTACTCGTCCCGGCGCCTCCGTTATGTGCAGTTCAAGGCGCAGAACCACGACCTCCCGGGTGCCCGGCAGGCGGCCGAGGCCCTGGTAAAACGCACGCCGGACTTCTTGCCGGCCTGGATCGAACTCGCCCGCTTGCAAGCGGCGGAGCAGCAGTTTGAGGAAGCGACGATGGCGGTGGGCAAGGTGCTCGCCCGGGATTCCCAGAATCTGGAGGCCGGGCTGCTGGGCGCGGATATCAAGCTGGCGCGCGGCGATGCCGCGGGGGCGGTTTTTGATCTGGAAAAAATCGCCCCCCACTACCCCAAATCCGTCAGCATCCCATTCGCCCTGGCTCGCGCGGCGAGCGCCGCGGGGGATTCCGCCAAGACCGAAACGGCCTTGCACCTCGTGCTCAGCCTGGAACCCAACAACCGCCCGGCCCAACTCGCCCTGGTGCAATTGGATTTCCAGCGGGGTGAGCTCAACACCGGAATTTTCACGCTGCAACGCCTGGTGGAGAAGGAGCCCCGCCTCGATGCCGCCTGGGAACTGCTCGCCCGCGGTTACCGGGCGCGCGGGAATCTGGCCGAGGAAGCCGCCGTTTACAGCCAGCTCGCCACGAATCATCCGGCCGAGCCGGGCTTTGCGCTGGCGCTCGGCGAAGTCCGGGTCCGGCAGGGGCAACGCGTCGCCGCCCGCGCCGCCTTCGAGCACGCGCTGCAATTGGCGCCGAAATATCCGGGCTCACTCCCCGCCCTCCAGGAGTTGGTCGAGCTGGATTTGTTGGAAAAGGCGGCGCCGGCGGCGGTCGGGCGCGTCGAGCAATTGCTCGCCGAAGCCCCGAAGGCGCCCGAGCCGAGGTATCTGCGGGCCCAGATCTGGCTCGCCACACATACCGCAGAAGGTACCAACCAGGCCGAAATCGCGCTCCAGAAAGCCATCGAACTCCAGCCGGATTACCTGCCCGCCGTCACCCGTCTGGTCCGGCTTCATCATGATTCCCATCAGAACGAAAAAGCACTCGCCGAACTGGGCCGCCTGACCGAACGCAATCCGCGCGATCTCACCGTGCTGATGCAGATCGCACTGATCCGGGAGGAGGAAAAGGACTACTCCGGGGCGGCGGCGAGTTACGCGGCGATCCTCAAGCTGAATCCGAAATTCACGCCCGCCCTTAATAACGCGGCTTGTCTCTATTCCGAATATCTGGGCGACCTCGACCGCGCCTATAGCTATGCCACGCAGGCGCGCGCGCTCCTGCCGGCGGACCCGCGCGTAGCGGATACGCTGGGCTGGGTGCGATTCCATCGCGGCGAATATCCCGGGGCTTTCAGTCTGCTGCAGGAAAGTGCGCAAAAATCCGCCCGCGACCCCGAGACCCAATACCATCTTGGCCGGGTCCAATATGTCCTGGGTCACGAGTCCGCCGCCCGCACGGCGCTGCAAGCCGCCCGTGATCTCGGCCTTTCGGCCCCGGCTCGCGCCGAGGCGGATAAGCGGCTGGCAGTGCTGACTTTGGATCCCGCCGCCACCAACGAGACGTCCTTCCAACTACTGTCCCAGCGCCTGGCGGAAGAACCCGCCGACCTGATCGCCCTGACCCGGTTGGGTCAGTTGTATGCCACCCGCACCGAGTGGGCGCCCGCCGTGGCCACCTATCAAAAAGCGCGGACGGCCAATCCTCAGTATGTCCCCGCGCTCCTCCAGCTAGCCGACCTTTACGCCGGCCCGCTGACGAACCTCGCGACGGCACTTGAATTCGCCCAAGCCGCCTACAAAGTCAGCCCGGACAATGCGGGCGTCGCCCGGCTCTATGGCACCCTGACCTATCGGAACGGAGATTACACAATCGCCCTGGGTTTGCTCTTTGGGGCCGCGCGGCAACTCCCCCAGGATGCCGACCTCCAATTCACCATCGCGCAAGCTCTGTATGCGCAGGGCGAAACCGCCGCCGCCCTGTCGGCGGCCCGGACCGCCCTGAGCCTTGGCGCCAAAGGCGCACCCGCCGTCGAAATCCGCGAATTCCTGAAACTGACCGACCCCGCCACTCCGCCGCCGGCGGCCGTGATTGAGCAGGCGCTGGCCCGCCAATCTAATTCCCTGCCCGCCCTCATGGCCCGGGCGGCGCAGGCGGAACAGCGGGCCGAACCCCGCGTCGCTGTTTCGCTGTACACCCGGGTCCTGGCGGCGCATCCCAAATTCGGTCCCGCCGCAAAGCGTCTGGCCGGGCTCGCGGTGGCCGGGGCGGACCCCGCCACCGCCAAGACCGCGTACCCGTACGGCGAAACCGCCCTGGCCGCCCGCCCGCAGGACACCGAATTGGTCCGCCTGGTCGGGCTCCTGGCCTTCACGCAAAGCAACCATGAACGGGCCGTGAAACTCCTTCAGCGGCTGGCGGGCGGGCCCAACGAAGACGCCCAGACCGCCTACACTCTGGGTTTGGCGCAACAAGACCTGCATCATAACGCCGAAAGTGCCGTCGCTCTCCGCCGCGCCTTAAACCTCGGCCTTACCGGCCCTGACGCCACCACCGCCCAAAAGATCCTCGACGCGCTCAAGCAATGACCCACCCGCCGCGCCCGCCGGAATTTTACACCGTGGCGGGTTCGGGGTGGACCCACGGAGCGCGGTAGGGACGGCGCAGGAGTCGGTTGGCCTCCGGATCGCCGACAACTTCGCCCCGAATGGGATCCCATTTCAGGGTACGCCCAAGCTGTTGGGAGAGATTTGCCAGGATACAGGAAGTGGTGGAGATGTAGCCTTGCTCGATGTCGGCCACCGGCTTGCCGCGGGTGGCGATATTGCTGAGCAGATCGCGCATGTGACCACGGATGGCCGGGGCGACGTGGGTTTCCAAATCCTTCTCAGTCTTGTCTTCGGGGTACTGCTCAAACTCGTAGGTGACATCCTTGTGGATCGGCGTGCCGGAGCCCAGCGGGATGAAATCGTAGCTTTGGACGCTGGCTTTGAGGGTGCCTTTTTCGCCGTAGAAGGTGGCGCCCCAAGGGTACTTGGGATCATTGGCCGCGCCCCAGGAACGATGCTGCCAGATGACCTGGAGATCGCCGTAATCGAAGGTGGCGGTCTGGGTGTCCGTGATATTGGCCTTGCTGCGTTTGTCCACCAGGATGCCGCCGTTGGAGGAAATGGTGGTGGGCCAGCCGAGATCCATCATCCAGCGGGCCATGTCGAACATGTGGACGCACATATCGCCCACGATGCCGTTGCCATATTCCATGAACGCACGCCAACTGCGGGGATGGACCATGCGGTTGTAGGGGCGCAACGGCGCGGGGCCAGTCCACATGTCGTAGTTGAAATAATCGGGGGCGGCGCTATCGGCCAGGTTGCGGCCGTCGCGCATGTGGTAGTAGCAGTAGGCTTCCACGAGCGCGATTTTACCCAGTTTGCCCTCCTGGATGAGTTTACGGGCCTCGATGAGATGGGGGGTGCTGCGGCGCTGGGTGCCGATCTGGACGACCCGTTTGTACTTGCGGGCGGCGGCGAGCATGGCCTGACCTTCCACGACATCCACGCTGATGGGTTTCTGGCAGTAAATATCCGCACCGGACTTGGCGGCCTCGATCATGGCAAGGGCGTGCCAATGGTCGGGCGTGCCGATGAGGACCACGTCCAGGTCTTTTTCCTTGAGCATCTCGCGGTAGTCACCGTAGGTGCGCGGTTTCTTTTTGGAAAGCTGCCGGGTGGCGACGAGGTCGGCGGCGTCCGCGAGCATGTGTTGGTCCACGTCACAGAGGGAAACAACTTCCACGGGGGCGACCTGGATGAGACGTAAAAGGTCGGCCTTCCCGTACCATCCGCAACCAATCAGGCCAACGCGTTTCTTTTGGTCGGCGAAGTCAACGGCATAACTTCCGGCGGTGGAAAGGGCCAAGCCGGCAGCACCCAGCTGGAGAAATTTTCGGCGGTTCATGAGGCGAGACTGCCACGAACCGTCGACTGGGGGCAAGCATTTCCCGCGGATTAAAAGGTCAGCAAATCCAACGCATTCAGCCCGTGCTTGGTGAGTTCCCAACTGGCGCCTTTTTTGGTAACCAGACGCCGGGCGGGATTGCGCGATTGCTCGACTTCATTGACCGAGAGCAGGGTGAATTTGCCGGTCCCGCGCAGCTCGGCCGCGGATCGGGGGATGAGATCAAAAGCAACGGCGTTGAAATCGAGGGCGATTTCGTAACCGGCCACGCCGTCCCGTTCAGCGAGGGGATTGCGACGGACGAGGGCGGGACAGCGGCGGAGATAAGGGAAATTCGTGGCCCGGACCTGCACGCGGCACAGTTCGGGGCTGGAGCGGATGCAGTTGACGAGGCTGAACTGGGCTCCGAGGCGGTGTTGCTCGAGGAGGACGCGGCGGGGATCCAGGCCATTGAGATTGAAACCGTTCCAATCCCCGTGATCATTGCGCTGGTCGGCCAGGTTTTTGCGATGCCACTCCGCGTAGCGATCGTTGGTGAGCAGATCCAGTTCGAAATGAACATGGGCGCGGTCGCGGGAAATGCCTTCGCGCGTGTTGGTGGTGCGGCCCATGGTGGCAATCACCTCGCCAGCCTGGACGGACATGCCGAGGTGCAAGCCTTCGCGCGCATGGTGAAGATGGGCGTAAAGGGAATACACTTCCAACCCTTCGATGAGGTGGCGGAGCACGATGTAATTCCCGTAATTGGACAAGCCGGAGTGCGAATTGATGTAAACGACGGTGCCCGGTGCGGCGGCCAGGACCGGATCCAGCGGTTCGCCGCGGCGATCACGCTGGAGGCAGCGAACGTCCAGGCCTTCATGGATCTTCCAGCCATCGGACCGCACACAGCCGAAAGTGCCAGTCTGCCAGGGTTTGCCGACGGTACCGACGAAGTAGCGTTCCCCGCCGTCAGGCTCATAAATGGCCTGATTGGCGGTGGGCAAACCAAAAACAACCCCCGCATGGAGGAAGGAGGGAGCGGCGACGAACCCAAGCAGGAGGGCGCCGACGCAAAGCAACCGAAGGCCGGGACGAAAACACCCGGACGGGAAGGCGACGTTCACAGTTTGTTTTTCTTGATCATTTTCTTGGCCACGTTGTTCAAGCCCCGGACGATGCGCTCCACTTCTTCGCGGGAGGCGTCGGGAGTGAAGGTGTAAATACCGTCGAAGGCGCGGCGGTTGATCAATTTTGCGGAAAGCCAGCGGGTTTCCTTGTCCCATTTGCAGAAAACGGCGATGCGTTTGTTCCGATTACCACTCGTCATCTGATCGAGGAGGACAGAACCGTGCATGTCAAATTTGATCTGGATGTCGTAAGAACCGTTGTCATCGGCCACGGCGGCGGCAACGATGTTGCCAGAATCGACGTAGGCATCCTCCTCCACATTCAGGTAAATGGGGGCGGCGCGGAAAACGGTGATGTGCTTGATGTGGGGGCCGTCAAGCTGGTCGGTTTGCAAATGCAGGGAAAGAATCGAGACATCCTTGTCCTCTTTCTTCTTGCCGGTGGTCTCGCAACCGGGGCACAAAACAATCAGCAAAAGCGCCACCGTTAAATAGGTGTTGAATCGCGCGGACTTAAACATCATAGTTGGCTAAACAATAGCAGTACGTCGGTAATGTAAAGATTCTAATTTATGGGCCGCCAATATAATAAAAACGAAAAACGTAAACGTCGGGAAGCTTATCTGAACCGGAAAAAAGTGGCGCTCAAAGCGACCCTCGCCCCCAAGGGCGGCAGCAAAGCGGCCTGAGCCGCTTTTAAGCATGCGCCCCAACCGTCCCCCCGGGACAGTTGGGGTCGACTCCCGGTATTTCAATGGGGAGCAAAAATCCCCTCTTTTCTTTCGCCCATTCCCCCCGTGGCGGAAACAGCCGGGAGCAGTTTGATCTTTTAACGGGTCCAGGGTTGCGCGGTGCGAAACTTCCCGGGCGGCGGTACGCCCCGAAGTCAACGAGTACCCCCGGACGACCGGCCTCTCCGCCGGTCTGGTAGTTGATACTGCGACTATGGCCTCCCCACGTTCCGCCTCCACGCCTCCCGACGAGGCCCTGCATTCCTACATACCCGCCGGGGTGCAGATGGCCGAATTCACCTTGCGCGCGGTGCTCCTCGGGGCGGTGCTCGGGGTGGTTTTTGGTGCCTCCTCACTGTACCTTGTGCTCAAGGTGGGAATTACCGTCAGCGCATCCATTCCCGTGGCGGTGATTTCGCTGGCCTTGTTCCGCGTCTGGTCGAAGATGGGAATGAGGGACGCCACGATTCTCGAGAACAACATCGTCCAGACGGCGGGTTCGGCGGGAGAATCGATCGCTTTTGGCATCGGGGTGACCATGCCCGCGATCATGATCCTGGGCTTTGACCTGGAAATCACGCGGGTGATGCTCGTGGCGCTGCTGGGGGGTCTGCTGGGCATTCTGATGATGATCCCGCTACGCCGGGCGTTGATCGTGCAGCAGCACGGAATTTTGAAGTATCCCGAGGGGACCGCCTGTGCGGAAGTGCTGAAGGCGGGCGCGAACGCGGAATCCCGGGCGCTGGCTTCCGCCGCAGCCCAGGCCGAGGCCGGGCGGCTGAGCCGGATGCGCGGGGACACCGGCGTGGACATGAGTGGCACCACCATTTTCACCGGCTTCGGCATCGGGCTGGCGTATGGCGCGGCGATGCGCGCCTTCAAATGCTGGAAAGACACGCCGGAGAAAATCTTCGGTGATCCGCTCAAGGCCGGTTCCATTTCCGCTGAAATCTCACCGGAATTGCTGGGAGTGGGGTACGTGATCGGACCGCGCATTGCCTCCATCATGATGGCCGGCGGCGTGCTCTCCTACCTGCTGCTGATCCCCATGATCAAGTTTTTCGGGGAAGGCCTGACCAGCGCTCTGGCCCCGGGCACGATTCCAATCAAGGACATGAGCCCCGGGGATATCCGCGGCAAATACATCCTTTATATTGGCGCAGGCGCGGTGGCGGCGGGAGGAATTATCAGCCTGCTGCGGTCCGGGCCGACAATCCTGCGGGGAATTCGCGCCGGGTTATCGGATTTCGGATCGGCCGCCACGAATGTGCGGGCCAACCTGATCCGGACCGACCGCGACCTCTCAATGAAATTTGTGGCGGGGGGGTGTGTGGCGCTGGTTCTGGCGATTCTTTTTGCCCCCTCGCTGCACATGAACATCCTCGGCGCGATCATGATTGTGGCGTTCGGATTCCTCTTCGTGACGGTGTCCTCGCGACTCACCGGCGAAATTGGTTCATCCTCCAATCCCATCTCGGGAATGACCGTGGCAACCCTGCTGCTGACCTGCCTGATTTTCGTGCTGATCGGCTGGACGGGACCGGAATATTATGTGACGGCCCTCTCGGTGGGCGGCATTGTCTGCATCGCGGCGTCCAACGGTGGTTCCACCTCCCAGGATCTCAAAACGGGTTATCTGCTGGGAGCGACACCCCGGCATCAGCAGGTGGCCATTCTGATTGGCGCGGCGGCCTCCGCGCTCGTGCTCGGGTCAATCCTGCTCCAACTCAATTCCAAAGGCACACTTTACATTCCCGCGACCAAGGCGGCACCGGGATTGCATGCCAGTGCCGGGACAGCGTTCGCCGGCACGGAAAAGTTGACCGGCCAGGCGGCGGAAACCGATGGGAAGACCTATCGGGTCTGGCACAAGCTGGACGACGCCGGAGGGCCAGCGGGCCGCTACCTGGTGGATGATGCCGGCGCGGCAGCCTATTGGGTGGATCCCGGCATCAATGGTTCGTATACCGAATGGAACGGCGTCAAACCGCAAAAATTCACCGCGCCAAAGGCAATGCTGATGTCGTACATCATCAAGGGAATCCTGGACCGCAAACTGCCCTGGACCCTGGTGCTCTTCGGCGTGATGATTGCGGTGGTGCTGGAACTTTCCGGCATTCCATCCCTGGCTTTCGCCGTGGGGGTGTACCTGCCGATTTCGTCCTCGGCCCCGGTGTTCATCGGCGGACTGGTGCGATGGCTGGTGGATCGCCGCCTCCGGCATTCACTGCGGGAGCATGATTTGACAGAAGAACAGATCGCGGCGGAAAGTGACAAAAGCCCCGGGGTGCTGCTGGCCAGCGGTTACATTGCCGGCGGGGCCATTGCGGGCATCACGCAGGCCATTGTGCAGGGGGTGACGACCAAGTTCGACGCCCGGCTGGAAACCTGGTCCACCACCTTCAACCCCTTCTATGGCGGGCCTTATGCGGATGCCTTGGCCCTGTTGCCCTTCGCGATAATCGCCGTGGTGCTGTACCTGGTGGGCAACAAGACGCTACTGGGCGGCCGCCGCGCAACCGCCGGCAAGGGTTAAGCCACCCCGAAAAAGGGATTGGCGGCCTTTTCCTCGCCAACCGTCGTCAACGGGCCGTGCCCGGGACAGATGAGCGTCTCCGCAGGCAGGGATAAGATCTGCTCGCGAACCTTTTGTTTCGCGAGGTCCCAGGATTGCAAACCGGTTCCGATGGAACCGGCGAAAATGGCATCCCCCACGAAGGCGACGAACGGGGCGTCCTCGCCCCAATTCCCGACCACGTAAGTGACCCCGTCCGCGGCGTGCCCCGGCGTGTCCCGGTTGGTGATGCGGAGGCTCCCCAGTTGCAGGAAATCATTGGGGCGATTGCGCTGTTGCGGGAGGGCAGTCGGGGAATTGGTGTGCACGTGCACCTTGGGATATTTCTCCCGCAAACCCGCCATGCCGCCGATGTGATCATCATGCGTGTGGGTGAGGAAAAGGTGCCGCAACTGCAATCCATTGGCCTCAATCAGGGCGATGGCCGGCTCCGCGGACCAACCGGCGTCGAAGAGGGCCGCTTCGCGGGTCACCTCATCCCAGACCAGGTAATTATTGACCAGGATGCCGTCCTTTTCGGTTTGCATCCAGCGCAATTCGAGCCATTGGCTCAAATCCCGTTCCTGGGGGAGCCAGCCGCTGGCAATGCCGGCCACTTTGGCGGGATGCAAACCGAGGGCGGCAGCCAGGGCGGCCAGATTCGACCGGCCGGCCGATTTTCCGGTGGCTTCCAAGGTGGCGAAATCCGCCGCCGACAAACCCGCTGCGCGGGCGGCCACTTCAGGGGTCACGTTGGCGGCCAGGCGTCCCTTGCGGAGGATGTCGCCCAAATGATCTTCCAAATTCATGGCGGAAAGCTAACCGCCCGGCCCTCCGGGCGGCAAGCTAATGATTCGCAATCGGACCGCCAACGAAGCTGCGCCCCATTTCCCGGGCGAGTTCGGTCAACCAGTGGGCGGGGCGGGCCTTGGCCTCTTCCAAGGTGGTCAGATCAACGAGACCGCGGGCCTGGGTGAAGCCGCCCTTGGCGGGGTGCCGGGCGGTAACCGCCCCGGCCAGTCCCAGACAGGGAATGCCGCGCCGCCGGCACCAATCCGCCACCTGCCCCACGCCTTTCCCCATCAGGGTGGATTTATCAATCGCCCCTTCCCCGGTGAGGACCAGATCCGCGGCCCGGAGCCGCCGGGCGAGACCGGCGTGGTGGGCGAACAACTCAAAACCCGGTTCGAGGCGGGCGCCCAGAAAACACCGAAAGCCGAACCCCAAACCGCCGGCGGCGCCAGAACCGGGTTCGATGGCATAATCCCGGCCCAACTGGCGGCGGGTGACGGTCGCGAGACGGCGCAGGCAACGCTCAGCGGCCGCGAAATCCTCCGGGAGCAAACCCTTCTGGGGGCCGTAAACCCGCGTGCAACCCCGCGCTCCGAGCAGGCGATTCCGGACGTCCACGGCCACGATCAGGGAGGGAAACCAGTGTTTGCGCCGGGGGACCTGGAGGGAATGAAGCCGGTGGAGTTCCGGCCAGCGTGTGATGGGGGCGCCAGCTCGGTCGAAAAATTCCCAATCCAGGGAGCGCGCCAGACCGAATCCGCCGTCATTGGTGGCGCTGCCCCCGATTCCCACCAGGCAACGCCGCGCGCCCACGGCGGCGGCGGCGCGGACGGCGGCACCGAGGCCAAAAGTATCGCGTTCAAACGGATGGGGCGCGCCCGCGGGGAGTTGGGCCAACCCCATGATTTTGGCAGACTCAATGATCGCAGTGCCGGTGGCGGCATGCCACCACCATTGAGCGGTACAGGGCTGACCGAGGGAATCAACCGTTTGCACGGTTTTTACCCGGGCATTCAGGGCGGCGCTCATCACCTCGCCGAAGCCATCGCCGCCGTCACTCATGGGCAGCAGTTCCAGACCATCGGCGGGCCGCTCCCGCCGCCAGCCGCGGGCCATGGCAGCGGCAGCCTCGGCGGCAGTCAAAGTGCCCTTGAACTTGTCCGGAACGATCAAAACTTGGAGAGCCATTCGGAGCAGCATCCCCCGTCGTGGGGCGGCGGGCAATGGAAAATGCGCCCGGTCGGTACGAGCAATGGGGAAGCCGGGTTGATTTACAACATTTCATCCAATCGGCGGCGATCCCGTTTGGTGGGCCGGCCCTGCCCTTTGGGCCAGGCAAAGACGGGCTCCAGTACGGCCTCGCGGCGACGGGCGTATTCCTCAGCCGGGGTGAGGTCCCCCGCGAATTCCTTCACGGCGGGGGCACCGACGCGCTGTTCCACCAGCGCCAGGACCTGGTAAGTGCGGGTCAAATCGCCGGTTTTCGCGACGATGACCTCACCGGGATGCACCGAGCGGGCGGGTTTGACGGTCTGGCCGGCGATGGTGACGCGGCCCAGCCGGCAGGCTTCCGTGGCGAGGCTGCGGGTTTTGTAGAGCCGCACGGCCCACAACCACTTGTCCAAGCGCACCGTGGAGGGGTTCATCCGTTCCGCCAAGGCAGGTCAACGAGCTGACCGTGGGCGGCATGCCCGCGGTCCAGGGAGCGGAATTCAAGGCGCGCCCCGGCGGGCTGCAGTTGCAAATAAACCCAGCCGCGGGGCCGGCCCGGAGTAAATACGTGGGCCGTGGGGGGCAGATTGATAAGGTGGATGCCACTTTCATCCCGCTGCACATCCCAGTTGTGGGTATGCCCGAAAAAGAAGGCTTTGACCTGCTTCCGGGGCCGTAGGATGGCCAGCAGTTCCGGGGTGTCTTTCAGGGCCTTGGCCGGATCGGGATTGTGATGGCACATGACCAAGGCCGGCCGGTCGGCATTTTCGTCCAGCGCCCGGGACAACCAGGCCAGTTGCGCTTCGCCCAGGCGACCCGGAACCGAGTGGACCTTTTCGAGGGAATCCAAAACAAACCAATTCGCCCGCAGCGACCGGATCATCATCATCTGATGGTCGGCGACCGGACGAGCGGTTGCCTTTTCGGCGGTGAACGCTTCCCAAAAATGCTCGCGATCATCGTGATTCCCGAGCGTGAGGTGAACCCGTTGGCCCGCGCGGCGCAAGGGGCGGAGGGTTTCGATCAGGCGGGCGTAATCCCCCGGTTCACCGGCATCAAACGCAAGATCACCATTGATGAGGGTTCCTGCCGGAGGACGCGCCAGACCGGCAATCTCCGCCACCACAGTTTGCAAGGACTCCGTCAGATTCACCCCTTTCGAGATGAAAGCAGGATCGGCCGCGAGATGGGTATCCGAAATGAGCGCCCAGGAATCCGGATCAGGTTCCGGTTCGGCGGCTCCGACAAACTGGTCACAGAAGAAAGCTACCCCGAAGGCCAGGGAACCGCCGATAAAACGGCGCCGGCTGAGCGCTGGCAATTCGATGGGCATGATACTTCTCCCCTGCCCGGTCTTGACTTACTTGGGAACGGCCGGAGGAGCGGGCGGTGCCGGAGGGGCGGGCGGCGGGGGTATCGCCGGCAGTCCCGCGCTGGGCGGCAAGCGCACCAACGTGGTGTTGGTTCCAGGTATGGGAGTCAGCTTCGAAGGAATGGTTTTGGCCAAAAGTTGGGCGAGTGACTCAATCTGCTCCACGCTCAAGGGACCGTTTTTGGCAACGGAGAATCCCGGCATCAAGGTTCCGGGTTTACCATTGCTGATGATTTCCTTCCAGAAGGCATAGTCGGTGGGGTGCGGCAGGTTCTTCAAGTCCGGAACCATGGTGGCGCGGCGTTCCGCTTCGTGGCAAATCCCGCAAGCGGCTTTGGCCAGTTCGGGACCAAATTTCCCCACGGTGGGCACCACGTGACACGAGGCGCATTCGCCCTTGAAGATGGCGGCCGGGTCGGCGGTGGCCATCTGCATGTTGCGCAGGCGAACCAATTCCGGACTATCCGGAATCTTGATGGTGACATTCAGGAGTTTCGGCGCGTTGGTGGACTGCACCGTGACTTGCTTCATGATCGTGCCGGATTTGCCGGCCAGATTCACACTGACCTCCACCCGGCCATCCGAATGGGGAGCCAGGGTCCAGGGCATGGGGGGCGCCTTGGCCACGGTGCAACCACACGAGGTATGAATCGAGGTGATGGTGTAGGGGGCTTCCGAAACATTAGTAACGGCAAAAAAGAATTCGGCCGTGGCGGCGCCGGGTTTCACCGTCAATTCCTTCTCATTGGCATCCCAGACCAAGGCCTCGGGCGGCTGAACGGGGAGGACCTGCGGAGTTGGCGTGACCTGCCCAGGCAGGGGGACAGGCCGGTTGATGGGAAAAGGGATCAACGTAGGCGCAGGAGTCGGCGGTTTGGGCTGCTCCTGCGCCATAACCGCGCTGCCGGTTAAAAACAAACCACCGGCGGCCAAGAACGCCGCGACGAATAAACCCGCACTTTTTGCTTGCATAACGATTTTAGAAATCGGGTGGAGCATAAGGCTGGAGGAGTGATTTGGCGAGCTATTTTTCTCGCTGGCCGCCGTTCCGAAGCATGCCACCCGAGGAACGAACGGGCTCAAGGTTGGAGGCTCATGTGCGAAAGCAGCCAGAACAAGTCCGCTTCCTCGCCGGTGCGAATGGGAATGGGCAGCCCCGCCCCCCCGGGAATCGCGGGACGCCGGGTGGTGTCAAACTGCCAACGGTGGATTTCCGTATGGGCATCGGCAAAGGTGAAACTCCCGCCACCGGCGTGGTACGAAGCGGGCAAATCCACCCAGGTCAATTGCTCATTGGCGGCCCCCGCCGGATGGGCTTGAAAGTATCCATCGTTGATGCTGTCAGGGTGTTCATCCAGGAAAACAAACAGGCGGCTGGGTTCGGAAATGTCGTTTTCGTTCAAAAACTGTCGATAACCGGGGTTATTGATGTTTCTGCCATTTTTCAGGATGCCGCTGCCCGGATTCCCCATCATGGCGTTCATGGAGACACTGCGCACGCGACCCGACCACCCGGCCTGTTTTTGAACATCGCTCAAGGCGCGGTCCGCGGGGCATTTATAAATCCCGGTGGAACCACCGACCGAGCGGCCGAGGAGGGAAAAATCGCTGACGACGAAAGCGGTATTGGTATTATCGGGCGAGAGCGTCCAATCCATCACATTATTGACCCAATTGGCTTGCGAGGAAGGGGCCACCCCGGTGGTGAGCGGATCGCCACCGAGATTATACACCAGACGGTTGTTGTTGTCCTGGGCGTAAAGCGTCCAAGCCACCGCCAACTGCCGGCTGTTGTTCATGCAAAAAATCGCCAGCGCCCGGGACTTGGAACGAGAAATGGCAGGCAGCAACATCGCGGTCAGGATGCCAATAATGGCAACGACAACGAGAAGTTCAACCAAGGTGAATCCGGCGCGGCTAAGCTTGAACCGATGCGACCTAAACGACTCCGCCGCAACATCCTGACTCAACATATTGCTATGTGATTGAGTGGCCACGGAACCAAAAACTGCTGATTGACCAACAATTTATGCGGTTACACCGACAATGTAAAGCCCAGAAATAACTCTTTTTCTGCTTTCGCTCCCGGCAGGATTCAGCCATCCCCACCGGCCCTATTTTCCGGCCAGCGAAAGAAACTTCACACACACCGGGGAGGGCACTTCCAAGACCTTGCCCGTGGGAGACAATTCCCCGCTGGCTTCATCGATCTGGAAAATCACAATCGTGCCGGAGTCCTGATTGGCGGCGAGGAGGAACTTGCCGGTGGGATCGATGCCAAAGCTCCGCGGGGTCTTCCCCTGGGTGGCGGTCTGGGAGATCAGGGACAAGGCGCCCGTGCCGGGTTGGATCCGGAACGCGGCAATGGTGTTGGCGCCGCGATTCGAGGTGTAAAGGAATTTGCCCGAAGGGTGTAGGAACACCTCGGCGCCACTGAAACCCCCATGGAACCCCTCCGGCAGGGCGGCCACGGTTTGAAATTCCTTCATTTGCCCCCGGACGGCGTCATAATTAAACGCCGTAACAGTGGCGGTCATCTCGTTGAGCACATACACCTGCCGGCCATCGCGCCCAAAGGCGAGGTGGCGGGGACCAGAACCCGCTTTGACATTGGCGAAAGGTGGATCATTGGGGGTAAGGACGCCCTTCAGCGGATCCAGTTTGTAAATCAAAATTTCGTCCAATCCCAAATCGCAAGCGAAAGCGTAGCGATTGGCCGCATCCGTGGTTACGAAATGGGCGTGTGGTCCTTCCTGCCGGCCGGGATCAACGCCCTTGCCAGCGTGCTGGAAAAAGGAGGTGGCGGCACCGAGGCGACCATCCGCGGCGACGGGCAGGAGCGCCACACTACCGCCGGTATAATTGGCCACCAAGACATTCTTGCCGGTGGCGTCCACGCCAACATGACAAGGACCGGGGCCGCGGGAAGATTGCTGATTGAGGGGCTTGAGTTTGCCCGAGGCGGTATCGATGGCAAAAGAGCTGACGGCACCGGCTGATTCGCCATGGAATTTCGTGATTTCATTGGCGGCAAACAACAAGCCGCGCGACGGTTCGATTTCCAGGAAGGTGGGATTGGGGGTTTCGGCCACCAATCCCAGCGCGGTGAAACTGCCATTCCCGGGCTCCATGCGGTAAGCATAGATTCCCTTGCTTTTGCCGTTGGTATAGGTGCCGACGTAAACCAGACAGGCGGCCTCCGCCGCCGGGGCGGCGACGGTGGCGAGGAGCATTCCGGCCGCAATGGCGCCGCGAAGGGAGTTGACCGGGAGGGGCAGTTTCATGGAGCTCAAATAACCTGAGTTAGCGTTTGTCCCAATTGTGGTCCTTCACCGCCTGATCCAGCTTCGCCTTCGGGGCATAGTCGTCGGGAACGATCTTCCATTTGGCGAGGTAACGGCAAACATCGCGCAAATGTTTGACTTCATCCTTTTTGGCCCCGACTTGATCGGCGGGCAGGGCGGCGATTCCGGCCACATATTCCAGAAGGGCGGCCTCGACTTTTTGATAGGTGGCGTCATCCCGGGTGTACACCAGGGACTCGGCGTAGCGGAGGGTCCGGGCCACGGTCTGGTTGGCCCCGGTCATCTTGTCGGCATCCGCGCGAATGCTGGCGGCGATCTCCGCCCGCTTGGCGGTGGTGGCCTCGGTGGTGAGGTAGCCGTCGTCGCCACCGTCATTGGCGCGGCGGGGAAGCTGGCGATACCAGATATTCCGGTAGCGGACCGGATTACCGTGGTCTTGAAACTTCAAGGGGCCGGCCTCCGGAAAGTGCATGGTCTTGGTGCGGGCTTGATGGCCCGTCTCGCCTTCAATCACGGCGTGGTCTTGCACCACCACGCCGTTTTCATAAACGGTGACGTAACCCGGCTCCAGCAATTCGCCGCCCTTGGCGTAGAGCGGGCGGCGGAAAATGATGTCATAAGTCTGATATTGTCCCGGGGGGCGGAGCGCGTTGGCCATGGCGGCGTGCTGACCATAAACGGAGCCCGCCAACCCGTCGGCGTAGGTGGGGTTGTTATAATTGTCCAGCACCTGGACTTCGACGAGGCCCATGAGAAAAACGCCGCTGTTGCCGCGCCCCTGGCTATCGCCCTGCACATGGATGGGAGCGGCCCATTCGACATGCAATTGGCAGTCGCCGATTTTTTCCTTCGTGCGAATGTAGCCCGAGCCGGGCACACATTCCATCGCGCCGTCCTTGACGATCCATTTCGTGGGGACGCCCACACCAGTGTCGGCTTCCCATTTGGAGAGATCGGTGCCATCAAAGAGCACAATGGCATCCGAAGGCGGCTTGCCAGGCTGCTCCTGCGTGCTGACCGTACCCGGGGTGACAATCAAAGGTTGGGGCCGGTTGGCGTCATGAATCGCCCAGGCATGATGGGCATCGGGCGCATCGCCATAAAACGTCGGGCCGTGGAAAACGTTGTCGGCGGCCAGTGCGCCCGAGGCGCACGCGAGCCAACCGCAAATCATCGTCAAATTCGAGTGCATTTTCATAAGTATAAACAACCCGCCAGGTCCGGTTTGGCCCGCTGGTTGAAAAGTTTCGCGATTTTGCAACCGGGCCGGACGCAAAGTCGAGCGAAAAGAGCGGGCAATTTTTCCAGGCGGGTGACCGGATAATTTGTGATGGATAACCGGCCGGCCAACGGGTATTAAAATGAGCCCAGGCGCCGGGCGGAGAATTCAGCTCTTGGCGCAGCGGCAGCGTGGTAGAAAATCACCAAAACACCAAATAAGCCCCCCTAATCAGGCCTCCGGCGGGTACCCAAACTTGCTTCCGTCCCTCCCCACCCCAGCCATCCAGTTATGAAACCTCATCGAATCTCCACCTTCACGTTTGTCACCGGTCTGCTGCTTTGCGGTTCGGGCACAATGGCGACGGAATCGGGCAGCCTGCAATGCTGGAAAGCCGCCCGTTTTCTGGCGCCGGTGGATTCACCGGACCATCGCAAATATGCGCCGGACCGGGCCGTGAAGATCAGCCACCTGGCCCTGGACATCACGCCGGATTTCCCGCGGCGCCGATTTGTCGGGAGCGTGGTGCTGCAATTCCAGCCCAACGTCGAACCGTTGCCGGAACTGACCCTGGACGCGGTGGACCTGGCAATCCGGAGCGTGAGTTCATCCGAGGAAATCCGATCCTGGACCACCACCACGAACCAGGTGATCATTGATTTCGTCCAACCGATCCCCCTCGGTAAGTCTGCTTCCGTGACGATCACCTATGATGCCGAACCCACGAAGGGAATCTATTTTCGCACCCAGGAAATGGGTTATCCCGCGGGTGACACTCATCTGTTTTCCAATGGGGAGCCCATCGAAGCGCGGCACTGGTATCCCTGCCTGGACGCGCCCAACGCGAAATACACGACGGAGGTGACCTGCCATGTTCCCGCGGGCATGACCGCGGAATCGAATGGCCGGCTCGTCTCCACGAATCGCGATGCGGCCACGGGCTTGACCGCCTTCCACTGGTCGCAGGACAAGCCGCATGCCAATTACCTGATCTCGCTTTCGGCGGGATATTTCACCCGCATGGAAGACCACTACAAGAATGTGCCCCTGGCGTACTTGACCCCACCGTCGGAGAGTCGGGAAGCACCGGCCTTTTTCCGGCATACGAAGGACATCATGGGCTTTTTCGAAACGGAAACCGGAATACCTTATCCTTGGGACAAGTACGACCAGATCTGCCTCCAGGATTTCATTTGGGGCGGCATGGAGAACACCAGCGCCACTTTGCTGACGGATGGGGAATTGTTCTCCGCCGCGACGGAAAACATCATCGACGGCGACTCCCTGGTGGCGCATGAAATGGCGCACCAATGGTTTGGGGACCTGGTCACCTGCAAGGACTGGAGCGATATCTGGCTCAACGAAGGGTTTGCGACCTATTATGCCCTGCTTTACGAGGAACACCAAAACGGGCATGACGCGATGCTCTATGGACTTTATGAAAATGCCGCCGGGTTGATCAGCATGTCGCCGGACACGGTGCCCATCGTCCGTCATACTTATGGCGACCCCGACGAGGAATTTGGCCAATACGGTTACCTCCCCTACCCCAAAGGTGGCTGGGTGTTGCACATGTTGCGTTCCCAACTCGGGAAGGAATTGTACCAACGCTGCATCAAAACCTACGTAGAACGCCATAAATTTGGGAATGTAGTGACGGAAGATTTGCGGCGGGTCATCGAGGAATTGAGCGGCCGATCGTTTGATCAGTTCTTCGACCAATGGCTCTACCACGCGCATAACCCGGAATTAGGCGCCAGCTATGAGTGGAACGAGCAGACCAGGATGGCGAAAATCACGCTGCGGCAGAACCAAAAGATCGACGAGCAAATACTGCTGTTCAATTTCCCCCTCACCATCCGCTTCAAAGGGAAATTCGGGACCGTGGATCGCACCATCCAGGTGCGGGAAAAATACTCGGAATTTAGTTTCGCGCTGCCTTCTGTCCCGGAAATAGTCCGCCTGGATCCCGATTACACACTGCTCGCCAAAATCACCTTCAAACTGCCGACCCCGATGGTATATGCGCAACTGGCGGACCGAAGCGACCTCGTGGGCCGCCTGCTGGCGGTAGAAGAACTACGCGACCGCAAAGATCAGGAGACCGTCGCGAAACTGGCGACCAGCCTGAAAGAAGATCCCTTTTACGGCGTCCGCACCCGGGCCGCCCAGGCACTGCGGGGCATCCATACGCCGGAAGCCTTGCAAGCCCTTCTGTCCGCCACGAACCAACCGGATGCGCGCGTGCGCCTGCAAGTCGCCAGCGCGCTGGGCGGCTTCTACCACGACTCCGCGCGGATCGCGGCCGGCGCCATGCTGGAGCGGGAAAAAAACCCGGCCATTCTGGCGGCGGCCCTCCGCAGTCTGGGTGACTACAATGCCCCGGAAGTTCCTGTATTGCTGACCAAGTACCTGCAATCCGACTCCTTCCGGAATGAACTGGCCGACGCCGCCATCAGCGCGATCCAGTCGCAGGACGACCCCGCCTATATCAATCCCCTCCTGGCCACTTTGCGCGAACGGGAAAGGGCGTTTCGCACCGGTGGTTTCGTTTCCGGCCTCCACACCGTGGCTTATCTGGCCCGGAATGAGGAGAAAAAGGATGCCGTGCGCGACTTCCTGGTGAGCTACGTGAATCACAAAAACCAAACCATCGCGACCGCGGCATTGGAAGCTTTGGGAACACTGGGTGACCCGCGCGCCATCGCCGTCTTGCAAAACTTCGCCAGTGCCCGGAACGGTCCGGAAAAGGCCGCCGCCGCGCAATCCCTGTCCACGTTGCGTTCCGCCCGTAAGCCGGTGGACGACTTCAAGAATCTCCGCCAGGAAGTCCTTGATCTGGAGAAAGCGAATCGGGAACTACGGCAGGATTTGGAGGAAATCAAAAAGCAACTACCGGTGAAGACCAATGCGCCGACCAAAGCCAGTCCCAAACCGAAGCCGGCCCGGTAAAGCATGCGTTATAAAACTGAATCATTTCAGCCAGCCGATTGGAAATGGCCAGCTTTGATACTGCTAAAGCGTTCCGGTTAGCCAGCCCTTGATCGGCCATCGCCGCAGTAATGGTTTGCTAACGTTAGAGGTTTGGCCTAAAGGTCAACTTTTTGCCAAGACCTTGCGCGTCCTTTGCTGCGGTGGTACTGTATTTGCGAATGCATTCTCCCTGGTCCGGACAAGGGCGACGCTCGCCCAACTGGCTCGCCTGTGGACTGCTAGGTTTTCTGACCGTCCTGGGGTCGGTGCGCGGCCAACCGATCGTCACCACGGGACCGTTTTTCCATCAAACCACTAATTCCCTGCTGGTGAGCGGGAATGTCACTCCAGCGGGTGCGGCCACTTCGGCCTGTTTCCAGTATGGCGCGGATGCCACGTATGGAAACTCGACGCCAGCGTTCAGTGTTGGCGGGGGAAACTCGGCCCGGTCAGTCACGAACCTGGTCACTGGGCTGTTCGCGGGACAAGTGGGCCATTATCGGTTGGTCGCGTGGGATGCGAACGGCACCAATTTTGGCGGGGACAAGGTGTTCTCGGCGGCGGGATTCGGCGGCGCCGGCGGCGCGCTCAGCCTGGCCGGCGTGGACCAGTTTCTTTCCAGCCCCGGTTTTTTCGGTCTCTACTATGGATCAGGCAATGGGAATGCGCAAAGTAACGTGGTTACCGTGGAGATGTGGATCAAGCCCAAAGATTTCACTTCCAGCCAGGAATCCCTCCTGGCCCAGCAATCCGACAGCACGGGTTGGAACCTGCTGTTCAAGAATCACGGCACCCTTTTAAGTTTTGGCCTGGATCCCGGGATGTATGATGGTCCGCCGTCGCTGGATGCCAGCGTCAATCCCAATGATTTTCTGGACGGCCGATGGCACCATGTGGCGGCGACTTATGACGGAGCGCGACAGGTCCTGTATCAGGATGGCAATGCCATCGCCGCGATGTCCAACGTCTGGCTCAACCCGCTGTACGATTCCAACACCAATCTCACAGTCGGGGGCGGCGTGAGTCCTCATTTTGCGCCGGTGCCGCAGCCGTACCTGGGTCTGCTGGACGAGTTCCGGGTTTGGAGCGTGGCGCGGAGCGCGACGCAAATCGTGCAGTCGATGAATTGCCAGCTTAACGGCGGTGAGGAAGGGCTGATCGGTTACTGGCGGTTCGATGAACCCCGGGGGCCTTATACCCTCAATAGCGGGTTGGTGCTGGGAAACGGGGGATTGCAGACGGCCTATCAAACCTGGCTGGGTTTGATGCCGGCGTATTATGGAGGCAAGGGTCCGCTCCGGGTGATTTCAACCGCCCCGCTGAATCCCCTGCCCGTCACCGTCTCGTTTGCCTTCCCGGGTAATTTTTCCTTCGTCACCAACTTTTCGTCCATCGCGGCGACGGCGGTTGCCAACCCCGGGGTTGGGGAGATCTCGGGCGTCACTTTCGCGCTGCAACGGTGGAGTGACTCGGCCTACTGGAACGGGACCGGGTGGGGCGCGTTTGCCCCGCTCGGCATGGTGCGCGCGGGCGCGGTTTGGGTTCCCACCGGCCCCGTGCCCACCGGCACTGCGTTGGTGGACGGTCCTTATTTCCTCTCCGCCACCGCTAGCACGGCCGCTGGCCGTTCGGGAACCAATACCATTGCGGTCACCGTCACCCAGACGGGAATCCCGGCACCGGCAACGCACCTCGCCAACGGAAATATCCGCCTGCACTGGGCGACTATTCCTGATCTATTTTTTATTGTGGAAGCCTCGACGGATCTGACCAACTGGACCCGTATCGGCGAAGTGCGGGACCTGGGGACCGGCATTCTGGAATTTGACGCTGCCCCTGCGCCCGGCTCCTTGCCCCAATTTTACCGACTACAACAGTTCCCGCGTTGAGGGCGGATTTGCTTTGGCGCTGGCTTGAAAATCGGCCTCGCTAGCAAGAACGCAATGCTATTTGTCGTCAATACATTCTCAAGCTCGCTTTGGATAGATGGCTAACTCGGGTCGTTGCTCGGAGTCCAGCCTACTTCAATTCGTTCGATTAGGAGGGTGTCGTTCCAGATTCCGCGCAGTGGTAGTTTCCGCTGTTCTGTCGTTATTTCTCCCACTTTCCATTCCTTTTCGCCATCCCAGAGCCACCACATTTTCACTTTCCTAGTTGCGGGGTCTGCGACGCCGGCTCGGAACAAGGGGAATACCTTTGCGGAATCAGGCACAACGCAATTGCCGACTACTTCAAAAATTCCCCGATTCACCGCCGCTTGGAGCGGGAAAAAAGTGACGAACATTTCTGGTCGATGAACCAACTCAGCGAAGTCGTCCGGCCTCGCTTTAAAGAACTCAGGGAGCACCCGAACCAACGCGCCATAGCGGGCGTGCTTGTGAGTGAACTGCGCGTAGCTGAAACCCCTTGTTGTAGGAAGCTCAATGATGTCTCCTATTCGCACTCTTTTTGCCATCTTGATTGAACTCTGCGTGGATTGGTGGCTGTTGGCCTGAGCAGTGAACTGTCTTTGTCGGGATAAATGTTTTCCAACGTCAACAGCATAATCGGCATTTCCATTTGGTCGACAGAAATCTCCGTGACCCTACCGGGAATTACGGCAGGATTTGGATGAATTCAAGAACCAGCTTCCGGTCAAGACGAATGCGCCGGCCAAATCGAGTTCCGAACCGAAGCAGACCGTTTAATCCGAGCTCGGGGGTCGTCGGGCCATTACGGATGATCGTTGGGGAGCAGATTGAGTTCCTGCCAGATGGCCTGGACCTCCTCCCGGACCAACCGGCTCTCCGCCAGCAGGCCGGCGGCGGCCAGAGCATTAGCCTGCTGGCGCAAGGTCCGCGCCAGCGCGCCCTGGGTATAAGGCCCCGCCACGTGCGGCAAAGCGGCCACGCCGCGACGCAAGTCCACCGCTTTCTCCCAGGCGGCCAGGGCTCCCGGCCAATCCGAACGCTGCCCCAGCATGGCGGCGGTGACTTCCCACCAGACGGCGCTGCGGCCACGGTGGCCAGCAAAGATGGGGCTGGTTTCCCGGTCCATTAAAACCGGTCGGGCGGCGTCCAAGGCCGCGGCCGCGGCGAACAAATTTCCCGCGGCGACGTGGCAACGGGCGACCGCCACCGAGGTCCCCGCCCCAAGTGGTTCGAATTCAGCCCCGGGTTCGACGGCCGTGACTGCCGCCGTCGCAATCGCCAATGCCCCTGCCGGGTCACCCAGACGGAGGGCACAAAGCGCTTCCGTTTCGAGGGAGACCACCAAGGCGGGAGGCATATCAACCTGCCGCGTCGCGGCCGTGGCCAGGCGCGCGGCAGACTGGGCGCGCGGCCAGTCCTCGAGCAGCCGATACAGACCGGCGAGGTCGGAATACGCTTTGTAAACCAGGAGCGGCTGACCGGACGCCTCCTGGTGGGTGATGATGGCGCGATAGCCGGCTTCCGCCCCGGGCCAATCCCCCCGGGCCTCGCATTCCCGCACCGCCAGATAAATAGCCTGCTCCGGGGTCGGATTACGCTGCGCCTGCGCGGCCGCGGCGCTCAGCATTTGCAGGGTGGCCGCCTCCATTTGCTCCACATTTTTATCAGTGTTGGCGGCGTGCTGGTAAGCCTGAAGGCCTTGCAGAAACAGGTCCCGATTCGGATCAGGGGGTGAACCGGGGGTCGGCTCCTCCGGGGAAATTGGATTCTCCATAGGTTTCTCGATGGGCGCTTAAAGGGTCGCTACGCCATGATCAAAAACCGGGATGGGAAGTCAAGTCAGGATCCCCCGCGCATCATGGCGGCCGTCGGGCACGCCGCGGCGTCACCATAATGTCACGCGACCGGGCGGTCTTTTGACTTCCCGCGAGGGGCGGGCGAAATTAGTTTGCCTCGGTATGAATCGCATCGCGCCCTTCCGCACCCTTTGGCTGGCCGTAGTCACCACACTTTTGACCGGTAACGGCCGGCTACCGGCCGCCCCTCCCGTGCGACAGGCCGGCGAGGATGTGAATAGCGCCGAAGTCCGGAACCGGCCCGGATTGCGCCCGGATGCCCATTTGCTTTTCAACGGCTGGGGAGTGACCCCGATCGGCGACCAGGTGCCGGTCTCCGATCTGGCGCTGAAATTGGTGGTCGCGCCCGATGGCCGGCGGGTGCTGGCGGTCCATGGCGGCTTCAACCGGCATGGGGTCACGGTTTTGGACCTCGCCACCCACAAGGAAACGCAGTTCCTCCCCCTGGCGGAAACCTGGAATGGACTGGCTTTCAGCAAGGACGGCAAACAGTTTTTTGTCTCCGGGGGTGACTCTGGCAGGATCCATGTTTTCAATTACGAATCCGGCACGGCGACATTTGACCGTTCGGATTCCCCGAAGGAATTCGCCGGGGAGGCTTTTCTCGCGGGCATTGCGGTGCACCCGGTAACGGGGAAACTCTACGTATGCAATGAAGGCAATCACGAACTTTGGGTGCTGGATCCCAAGACACTGGCGCTCGAGGCCACCATCCCGGTAGGCCAGCACCCCCACTCGGCAATGTTGGGGGCGGACCGCCGGAACTTATACGTGAGCAATTGGGGCAGCCGCAACGTGAGCGTGGTCGATACGGAAAAGGGTCGTAAGGTGCGCGACATCACCGTGGGCATCCGGCCCAATGACCTGGCGCTTTCCCGCGATGGCCGGTTGTTTGTGGCCTGCGCGGGCGACAACACCGTCCACGTGATCCAGACCCGCTCGCTGGAAACTCCTGAAGAGGGGGCGAGCCCCGCACGCCGCCTGCCGGAAGGGACGCGCGAGATCATTTCGACTTCGCTCTACCCCCAATCCCCGGAAGGGAGCACGCCCGACGGGGTTGCCGTTTCCCCGGATGGCCGTACGCTTTTTATCGCCAACGCTGATAATAATTGCGTGGCGGTGGTGGACATCTCCAATTCGATCTCCGAGGGCGCGCGCCGGAATCGCGAATCCGTCTCGGTGGTGGAAGGTTTCCTGCCGGTGGGCTGGTATCCGAGCGCGGTCCTCGTGAGCCCGGATAACCAAACCCTCCTGGTGGCCAACGGCAAGGGCCTGACCTCGCGCCCCAATTTTCCCGCGATCACTCCGGACCCGCGCCGGTTGCAGAAGCCCCCGGCATTTGACTACATCGGCCGCACCCTGGCAGGATCGGTTTCCTTCATTGGCCGGCCGGATGCGGCTCAAATGGTGGCCCACACAAAACAAGTGCGGCTCAATTCTCCCTACACCCCGGAGCAATTCCAAACCGCCGCCCCGACGACCAATTCGGTGATTCCCGCCCGGGTGGGCGCCCCCTGCCCCATCAAATATGTGCTCTACATCATCAAGGAAAACCGGACCTACGACCAGGTGTTCGGGGATTTCCGCGATGCCCACGGCCAACCCGCGGGCAACGGCGATTCCAACCTGGTGATGTATGGCGAAAGCGTCACGCCGAACCAACACCAATTGGCCAGAGATTACGTCCTGCTGGACAACCTTTACTGCAACGGGGAAGTCAGCGTGGATGGCCACAGTTGGTGCGATGCCGCGATGGCGACCGATTACAACCAGCGGTCCTGGATTCTCTCCTATTCCAAACACGGCAAATTGCCGGGGAATGATGAAATGGAAACCCCGTCCGCCGGCTATCTGTGGGACCTGTGCAAGCGGCACGGGGTCAGCTTCAAGAATTACGGCGAAGGAGCCACGCGCGTCCCCTCCTCCAATCGCGGCCACTGGCCGGCTGGCCGGGATATGGACCGGGTTCAGGGTTGGATCACCGACTTGCACGAGGCGGAAAAGACCGGCGTGTTGCCCCATTTCATGATCATGTCCCTCGGGGAGAACCACACTCGTGGCACCGCCCCGGGAGCCTTCACCCCGGATGCCTGTGTCGCCAGCAATGACCTTGGCCTTGGCCGCCTCGTCGAAGCCGCCTCCCGCAGCCGGTTCTGGAATGAAATGGCGATTTTTGTGATTGAGGACGACGCGCAAAACGGCCCGGACCATGTGGATGCGCATCGCACTCCGGGACTGGTGATCAGCCCTTATTGCCAACGCGGCGTGGTGGACAGCACGCTCTATACGACCGCCAGTATGATCCGCACGATGGAATTAATTCTGGGGCTGCCGCCCCTGACGCAATACGATGCCGGGGCCACGCCCCTGTTCAACTCATTCACCACGGTCCCGAACCCCACCAACTACCAAACCCTCACCCCCAAGGTGGACCTGGTCGCCAAGAACACGTTGACCTCTCCCGGCGCCAAGGAATCCGCGCGCATGAACTTCCGGGATTACGATCTGGCACCGGAAGATCAATTGAACCGCATCCTTTGGCGGGCGGCCAAGGGCGATGCCACCCCCTACCCCACGCCGATCCACCGGGTGATATTCACCAGCGCCACGACCGAGCCGACGCTTACCCACTAAAATAGGCCCAGCCAGGCACCGATCCGCCAGCGGCCAAGGCCGCTCCGATCGAACGATTTGGGCGACCAACTTCCGAGCGCATACGTTGGCACGGCGAGTCCTCATCCATGCGGAGATGGCTCTCGGGCCATTGCGCCACCAGGCTGAGAAGCAACTTGCCAGAAGGATGCCGACCACCTAGGATGCAGTGCAAAGTTAGCATCACCGGTACGAGCACCCTTGGTTCAGAATACGTCAATGATGGCGGTGGGGGGGCATATTTCGCCCGATGACAGGCGACTGAAAATGAAGACAATTCCGGCAATGATGCTGAATTCCCAGGAGGAAGGCAGGAATTTCCCAGTTACGGATCGACTCGGTACCAGTTCCCCGTCCAGCCGGGGGGCCCACGGATGGCAGGCTCGCCGGCCAAATTTGTACGGCGGATTCGGGCCCACCCTGACCAAAAGCCTCCGGGGAACACTCCGCCTGGCGGACCCGGCTCAACCCCACCACCAAAGATGATGCCAACGATCCGAATCCTCCTTCATGAGATTGACCCGACCGCCGCGAAAACCATCCGCGACCTGCTGGATCAAGCCGGGTTAACCAGTCAGATCCAATCCGTGAGTGGGACCACGCCGTTTTCCGAAGCGCTGGACCAGAATAATTTCGACCTCGTGCTGTGTGAGGTAAATCCGGCCCGGCCGGACTGGCTGGCGGAATTAAAGCTGGCCCGGGAAAAACGGCCGGCCCTCCCCATCGTTGTCCTGGGCGATACGCCCGGGGAGGAACCGGCGGTCATCTGCATGCGCCATGGCGCGACCGATTACCTCGTCAAACAGCGCCTGGAACGCCTGCCAACCGCAGTGCGGCAAGCCTTGGAAGCGACGAAGGACCGCGCCAACGAACAACTCGTTAGCCAACTGATCGAGAGCAGCGGCGAGTGTTTTTGGTTACGCGAAATCAAGCCGACCCGTTTTGTCTATCTCGGTTCCGCAGCGGAAGGAATCTGGGGAGTTCCCCGGACCCGGCTGATGGAAGAATCCGACGCGTGGTGGCAGTGCCTCCACGCGGACGACCAAGCGCGGGTGCGGGCGGATTGGGAACATTTCGCCACGGGCCAGACATCGCGGTTCGACTTGGAGTATCGAGTGGTGAAGCCGGATGGCGGCACCCAGTGGGTGCGACATTCCGGAACCCGGATCTGGGACCAGAACCGTGCCCAAGAGTTTCTGGGCGGTACGGCCCTGGACATTACGCGGCGAAAGCGATCGGAAGCCCAGATCCTGCGCACCGAGCGCCTCGGCTGCATTGGCTCGCTGGCCAATGGCATCGCCCATGACCTGAACAATGCCCTGACGCCGGTTATCCTGGGGGTTGCCATCCTCCGGCCCGAGGTCCCCGCCAGCGCCCTTCCGATCCTGGATATCATCGAGTCCAGCACCCAGCGGGGGGCCGACCTGGTGCGGCAGTTACTTTCATTTGGGCGGGGCAGCAACGGTGAACGCGTGGCCGTGGAGCCCGCCCGCCTGGTCAAAGACCTCCGTACGTTGATTGAGGGCACCTTTCCCAAGACCATCGAACTGCGAATTCGGAACGCCAACCCGGCACGAACCGTGGCGGGTAATCCCGAGGAACTGAATCAGATGCTTGCCAATCTGTGCCGGAATGCCCGGGATGCCATGCCCGAGGGGGGGATTCTGACGGTTGAAGTGGACAGCCTGGACGTGGATGAAGCCTATTGCCGGGCGGAACCTGATGTCCGGCCCGGCCTATATTTGCGCCTGCGGGTGAGTGACACAGGCAAGGGAATCGCTCCCCGGGTGCTGCCGCAAATTTTCGAGCCGTTTTTCACGACCAAAGCCCCCGGCAAGGGCACCGGCCTTGGCTTGGCAACGGTTTACAACGTGGTCGAAAACCATGGCGGCTTTATCCGGGTGGACAGCCAGGTCGGCGTGGGGACGACCTTCACGGTCGGCCTGCCCGCCACGTTGGTAACGAACCCGGAGCCGGCGCAGATCGACCCGGCGGGGCCGTTTCCTGGTGAACGCAAGACCGTGCTGGTGGTGGACGATGACGTGGCCGTGTTGCAGAGTTTTCGCATGGTGCTCCAGCATTTGAAATTCACTGTGCTGGTGGCGGCGGACGGGGCGGAGGCCCTCGTACGGGCGGCCGAGAATCGGGATCGGCTTGACGTCGTGATTTTGGATGTAAATATGCCCCACATGGATGGACTCACGGCCGGCCGGGCGCTCAAACAAATGATGCCGGAAGTGCCGGTGATTCTTAACAGCGGACGGCTCGAGGAATCCCTGGCCAGGCAGTTCAGGGAACTCGGCATCGACGCCCTGCTGGCCAAGCCCTTCACCCAGGACGAATTGACGGCCGTCCTCCGCCAAGTGCTCTCCGCCGCTCACGGCGGCCACAAAGTAACGGAATGATATGAACGCGATCGCGAAGCGAATCCTGGTGGTGGATGATGACGTACCCCTGTGCGAATGCCTCAATTTGGTACTATCCCGGGCCGGCTATGATGTCGTTTCGGTCGGTGACGGGGTGGCCGCCTTAAGCGAATGGCATCGCCGGCCTTTCGATTTGGTGATCACCGACCTGATCATGCCGGAGAAGGAGGGTTTGGCCACGATCATGGAATTGCGCAAGCTGGCTCCGCGACTCAAGATCATCGCCATATCTGGCGGCGGGCGCATTGCCCCGGGCGACTACCTCAATCTGGCCCGACACCTGGGGGCAAACGCCGCGCTGGCCAAACCATTCAGTTCCGAAGCCTTGCTTTCCATCGTGGCCCAGTTGCTGGTGGAGGCGACCGCACCGGCAGCCCCCATTGCCTGATCGCCGCGGGCGGACGGGGTGGAACAGACTGCTCCGGTCGTCGCCGGCGCCGGGAACGAAGGCAGGGCTGAGGCAGCGAGCAAGTTCATGCCATCCGCTTTGTGCTTGCCGGCGCAAGTGTCGCGGGAATACTTTCCGACGTTGAAAGAAACAATTGGGTAATCTCCGCAAACCCCTATTCCATGAAAAAATTCACCCGCAACTATCTCTCTTGGCTGGCGGCACTCGTGCTGGTCAGCACCACTGCCACCGCCCAAAATACCACTAATCGGGGCTCCATCCCAGCCACCAAGCTGGTGCCCGCCCCGGGTGGCGCACCGACAACCGGGAATCCCGGGCCTACGGTTAAATTGCTGACCCAGGGCTCCCAAGCACCGGAGTTTGCCTCGCTGGACCTGGCGGGCAAGACGGTGCAACTGGCGGATTTCAAAGGCAAGGTCGTGGTGCTGGATTTTTGGGCGACCTGGTGCGGCCCCTGCATGAAGTCCCTGCCCCACACCCAGGAGGTGGCCCACCAATATAAATCCGCGGGGGTCGTGGTTCTGGCAGTCTGCACGAGTGACACCCGCGCCAAGTTTGAACCCTGGGTCAAGGCGAACCAAGCCAAGTATCCGGACATTATCTTCACCAGCGATCCCAACGAGCGCGGCTCCGCCAATTATGACGACCGGGCCTCGAAGAAACTTTATGGCGTTCAGGGCATTCCCACCCAACTGATCCTGACGGGAGATGGCAGAGTGGCGGAGACGTTGGTGGGTTATAGCGAAGGCGACGCGCGCCTGGAAGCCGCCCTGGCCAAAGCGGGGGTCAAAGTGGACGCCGCCACCGTGGCCAAAGGCGAAAAGCAAATCCGGGCAGAAAAGTAAGCTCGGCCTTCACGAAAAAACGGCGGCAGGTGCCCGATACCTGCCGCCGTTTTGTTTTACCGCCGGCCAACTCAAGCTTTGGCGACCAACTGGCGAAGCACGAACGGCAGGATGCCACCGTGCTGGTAGTAATCGATTTCGATCGGGGTATCGATCCGGCAGCGAACGGCCACATTTTCCACGACGCCATTCGCCCGGGTGATGCGCAAGGTCAAATCCTGTTGCGGCTTCAGGTCAGCCCCCACCCCCAGCAGGTCGTAAACTTCCGTGCCGTCCAGATTCAGGGACTGGGCGGTGGCGCCTTCCTTGAATTGCAGGGGCAGCACACCCATGCCCACGAGGTTGGAACGGTGGATGCGCTCGAAACTTTGCGCCACCACGGCCCGCACGCCCAGCAGGTTCGTGCCTTTGGCGGCCCAATCCCGGGAGCTCCCGGTGCCGTATTCCTGCCCCGCGAAGATGATCAAGGGAGTGCCGGCGGCGGCATACTTGGCGGCGGCGTCAAAAATGCTCATGACTTCGCCGCTGGGTTGGTACTTGGTGACGCCACCTTCCACACCCGGAACCATGAGGTTCTTGATCCGGACATTCGCGAAGGTGCCCCGGGTCATGACGCGGTCGTTGCCGCGGCGGGAGCCGTAACTATTGAAATCCGCATAATCCACCCCGTGGTCGATCAAGTACTTACCGGCCGGCGAGGTCTTCTTGATATTGCCGGCTGGCGAGATGTGGTCGGTGGTCACGCTATCGCCAAAAATGCCGAGGGGCCGCGCTCCGGTGATCCCGCGGATTTCCCCGGGTTGCAGGGCAAACTGCGTGAAGAAAGGCGGTTCCTGGATGTAGGTGCTGTCCACGGCCCATTCGTAAACATTCCCCAGGCTGGAGGAGATTTCATTCCACTTGGGATTCTGTCCGGCGAAATCGCGGTAGAGCCGTTGGAACACCTCGGGATGCAGGGCCGCCGCAAGTTGATCGCGCACTTCCTGCAAGGTCGGCCAGATATCCTTGAGATAAACCGGCTGACCATTACTGCCCAAGCCAATCGGTTCGGTCGTCAGGTCAATATCGACGCGGCCGGCCAGGGCAAACGCCACGACGAGCGGCGGCGACATGAGGAAATTCGCCTTGATGTTCTGATGGACGCGGGCTTCGAAATTCCGGTTCCCGGACAGGACGGCCGCCGCCACCAGGTCGTTTTTCACGATGGCTTCCTCGATCGACGGGGACAACGGACCAGAGTTGCCGATGCACGTGGTGCAACCATAACCCACCAGGTTGAATCCCAACTGATCCAGGAACGGTTGCAGGCCGGTGCGGGTCAGATAATCCGTCACCACGCGTGACCCAGGGGCGAGCGAAGATTTGACCGTGGGGTTGGGACGCAACCCCTTCTCAATGGCTTTCTTGGCCAGCAATCCGGCCGCGAGCATCACGCCCGGGTTGGAGGTGTTGGTGCAACTGGTGATCGCGGCGATAAGCACACTGCCGTTGCCAATGCGGGTTTCCAATTGGGGCTGGGCGGCGGCGGCATCGGTGTCGGCCACCTGCACCGGCACCCGGAGGGAGAGGTCTTCCGCTTTCTTGCCAAAGCCGCTTTCCGTAATCGGGCGGGAGAAGGCCCCGACGAATTCACCCTTGAGTTTGGGCAATTCAATGCGGTCCTGCGGGCGCTTGGGACCGGCCACGCTGGGATGAACACTGGCCAGGTCGAGTTCCACATCGGTGGAATATTGAATCGTGCCACGTTCGGGAATTCCGAACAGTCCCTGGGCGCGGTAATAATTCTCGTACATCCGGCAATGCTCTTCGCTGCGCCCGGTGGCGCGCAAATAGTTCACGCATTCGGCGTCAATGGGGAAGAAACCCATGGTAGCCCCGTACTCAGGGGCCATGTTGGCAATCGTGGCGCGGTCCACCACGGGAAGCGCGGCCGCACCCGGTCCATAGAATTCCACGAATTTGCCAACCACCTTGGCCTTGCGCAGCAGTTGGGTCACGGTCAAGGCCAGGTCAGTGGCGGTGACGCCTTCGCGCAGGGCTCCGGTCAGATAAACCCCGACCACATCGGGGGTCAGGAAATAAACCGGCTGACCGAGCATGCCCGCTTCCGCCTCGATGCCGCCGACACCCCAACCGACGATCCCGATGCCATTAATCATCGTGGTATGGGAGTCCGTGCCCACCAGCGTATCGGGATAATAAACGCCATCCGCGGAGGCCAGCACGCCCTTGGCCAGGTACTCGAGATTCACCTGGTGAACAATGCCGATGCCGGGCGGAACGACCTTGAAGGTGTCAAACGCCTGCATGCCCCACTTCAAGAACTGGTAGCGCTCACGGTTGCGCTCAAATTCGAGGTCGAGATTGCGTTGGAGCGCCAGCGCGTTACCGGCGAAATCCACCTGCACGGAATGATCCACCACCAGATCCACGGGGACAAGCGGTTCGATCATCTTCGGGTTCCGGCCCATCCGGGCCACCGCGGACCGCATGGCGGCAAGATCCACCAGCAGCGGCACCCCGGTGAAATCCTGCAAAACAATCCGGGCGACGATGAACGGAATCTCCTCGACCCGCTCCGCCTTCGGCTGCCAGTTGGCCAACTCGCGGATGTTCTTCTCGGCAACCTTTTTGCCGTCGCAATTCCGGAGCACGGCTTCCAGAACCAACCGAATGGAGACCGGCAGCTGGGAGATGGGCCCAACGCCGGCCGTTTCCAGGGCGGGCAGGGAATAAAACGAGCCTTGGCCTCCATTTCCCAGGTCAAATTTCTTCAGGGTGTCAAACAAGTTGTGCAATTCATTCATAAAAATCCGCCGCGGCATTTTTTGTGGCCATCAACGCGCCCCCAAAAATGCGGTTTGGCCGCGATGGTGTCAAGCGGCGCATCAAGGTCTATCCTCCCGCGCCAAGGTAGTTTCGATTTGCAGAATTTCGCCCGCTCGCGTAGCGTGGCTCATGCGTTACTTAAGTCTTTTTGCTGCTGTTACTGTCACCGCCCTGGCTTGCACGCGGGGCGCTCACGCCGGGGAGTTTCCGGATAGTTGGACCTGGGATACGGACGCGAAAAACCGTTCGGCTCATGCTTCGTTGGAGGGGAAACCCATGCCGGCACTGGACCTTTCCGGTTGGATCAATGGCACGGTCAAACCTGAGGATATGAAGGCCAAGGTGGTGGTGGTGGATTTCTATGCCACCTGGTGCGGCCCGTGCATGGCGGCCATCCCCCATAACAATGAGATGTTGAAGAAATACCAGGCGGACGGTTTGGTCATTGTCGGGGTGTGCACCAGCAGCCGCGGCCAGGAGAAAATGGGGCAAACGGTGAAGGATAAAGGCATTCAATACCCGACCGCGCTTGATCCGAACCTCAAATCGCAAGCGGCCTGGAAAGTCGGCTATTATCCCACCTATGCGGTGGTGGATCGCAAGGGAATTGTGCGGGCCGTTGGACTGCAGCCCGAAAACGTAGAAAAGGTCGTCAAGAAATTGCTCGCCGAACCCGCCACCTGAGTTCCGGCTTTGCCGCCGGCACCCTTCCCGCCAGGATCAGCCACCAAACTTGGCGGGAGGGGGATCATTCGATGGTCTTGCGTTAAACGCAAAGATCATCGCCCGCCCAATGGTAATCCGGCAGCCGGGCGTTCAGCATATAGCCGTTCGTGGCATAAAAGGCCCGCGTCGGTTCGTAGCTCGGAAGGGAAGAAGATCCGACGTAGATCCGCTTTCCGCCGACTTGTTTGATCCGGCGCTCCGTTTCCGCCAAAATCAATCGCCCCCCCGTCGCTGATCGGTCGGGCAAACCACAATCCAATAGATTTCGCACCGGCAATCGGTGGCGGGAATAGGCCGTAACGCGTACGTATTTGAGGAACGCTCTCCCAACCCCTGAAGTAACCTGAAACAAGCGGAAGCATTTTCCAGGTTGCAGGCATTATCCTGGGGTGATTCCCCCATATGCCAAGATGTGGCTAGTGAGGCAGGATAAGTTATCTAGTCGCATTGATTCGCGCTGGCTGATGATTCTTTGTCCTGCATGAAAAAAACCGGCCCCGACCGCCCCCGCCCGCCGGGAATCCCCACGATTTCCCCCGCCAAATCGCTTCCCAAATGTCCCACCGGCATCCAGGGATTGGATGAAATCACCAGCGGTGGGCTGCCGCGCGGCCGACCGACACTGGTCTGCGGCGGGGCGGGTTGTGGCAAAACGCTGCTGGCCGCCGAATTCCTTGTCCGCGGGGCGATGACTTTCCGGGAACCGGGCGTGCTGATGTCCTTTGAGGAGACGGAACCCGAGTTGCGGGCCAACGTTGCCTCGCTCGGCTTTGATCTGCCGGGATTGGAAAAAGCCAAAATGATCCTGCTGGAGCATGTGCACATCGAGCGCAGCGAAATTCACGAGACCGGCGAGTATGATTTGGAAGGTTTGTTCGTGCGATTGAATTACGCCATTGATTCCATCGGTGCCAAGCGGGTGGTCCTGGATACTTTGGAGGCGCTGTTTGCCGGGATTCCCAATGAGGCCATCCTGCGCGCGGAATTGCGACGACTCTTCCGCTGGCTCAAAGATAAAGGGGTGACGACAGTGATTACGGCGGAGCGCGGGCGTGAACAATTGACGCGGCACGGCCTCGAGGAATACGTCTCGGACTGCGTCATCCTGTTGGACCACCGGATCAACGACCAGATTGCCACGCGTCATTTGCGGGTGGTGAAGTACCGCGGGGCGATGCATGGCACCAACGAGTTTCCCTTTCTTATCGGCGACGGAGGATTGAGCGTTCTGCCCATCACCTCCCTCGGGCTGAATCATGGGGTGTCCAACGAGCGGATTGCGACCGGCATTCCCCGGTTGGATGCCATGCTGGGGGGAAAAGGATTCTTTCGCGGCAGCAGTATCCTGCTGACTGGAACCCCCGGGACCGGGAAAACCATCGTTGCGACCAATTTTGCCCAGGCAGCCGCCCGGCGCGGGGAGCGGGTGCTGTTCTTTTCTTTTGAAGAATCGCCGGCCCAAATCATTCGCAATATGCATTCGATCGGGCTGCGGCTGGCCCCGCTGGTCAAGCGCGGCCTGCTTCGGTTCCATTCGGCCCGGCCTTCACTGTGCGGGCTGGAGATGCATCTGGCGACCATGTTCCGGGAAATCGCCACCTTCAAGCCGGACGTCGTCATCATTGATCCAATCACCAGCCTAATGGATTCCGGTACCAATTCCGAAACCAAGGGCATGATCACCCGGTTGATCGACTACCTGAAGGGCTGCCAGATCACTTCGCTCTTCACCAGCCTGACGCAAGCCGGGCATGTCATGCAGCAAAGTGAGGCGGCGATGTCGTCCCTCATGGATGCCTGGCTCTTGTTGCAGGATTTTGAAGGCAATGGTGAACGCAACCGGGTTTTTTACGTATTGAAAGCCCGGGGCATGGCCCACTCCAACCAGATCCGCGAATTTCTGATTTCCGAACGGGGCATCGACATCGTGGACGCCTATATCGGGGCCAGCGGCGTTCTGACCGGTTCGGCGCGCGCGGCGCAAGACTCGCTGGAAAAGGCGGCCCGGCTGGCCAGCCAACTGGAAGCCGATCAACTCAAACGCGAAGTCGAACGGAAGCGGGCCGCCCTGGAGCGCCAGATCAGCGCGCTGCGCGCCGATTATGAAACCGAGGCCCGGGAACTGCGCCGCATCGCCGAACAAGTGGGCACCCAAACCCGGCTCCTCTCCGATGAGCGGACGGAACTGGGCCGCCTCCGGCAGGCGGATGCCGCCGTCGCCCCTCGGGGCCAGAAACTCAACCGTCCCAAACGCCGGACGGGAACGTTGTGAAAAAAACCAAATCAGTCAAACCCGCGTCACGGCGCGCCCCGGAACCGGCGGAGAAATCCTGGCAACTGCGGCTTTATGTGGCCGGCCAGACCCCCAAATCACTGACCGCCTTTGCGAACTTGAAGCAAATCTGCGAGGAACACCTCCAGGGCATCTACAGCATCGAGGTGATCGACCTCGTGGTGTCACCCCAACTCTCCAAGGGGGATCAGATTCTGGCGATTCCCACTTTGGTGCGCCGCCTGCCGGAACCGGTACGCAAAATCATCGGGGACCTATCCGACACTGAACGCGTGCTCGTAGGTTTGGACTTGCGCCCCGCTCCCCTCCGAAGCCGCCAGCCGTGAAAGCCGCCAAATCCAAACCGGCCAGACCAGCCCGGGCCCAAAGCCCGCCGGTTGCCGCTCCGCCCAGACAACGCCTGCGACTGTATGTGGCGGGAGCCACGGAACGGTCGCGGCGCGCCATCCTGCGCGCCCGGCGGTTGTGTGACACGGAACTGCGGGGCAACTACGATTTGCAGGTCATCGATGTTTACCAACAACCCATCCTGGCGCGGAATGGCCAGATTGTCGCCACCCCAACGCTCGTGCGGGAATTCCCCAAACCCGTGGTCCGCTTGATCGGCAACCTGACGAAGAGCGCGGGTCTGTTCGTGGGACTCGGCTGGAACTCCAAGGATTGAGTAACCCGTGAGTGCCTCACCGGCATCCCCTCGCCGCCCTTCCGGGTCCACCCGGGAAGTCCGGCATTTGCGCGCGAAACTGGCGGAGGCGGTTGCCGTGATCCGGGCCATCCGCAGCGGGGAAGTGGACGCAGTGGTGGTGGCCAGCAATGGCGGCCCGCAAGTTTTCACCCTGGAAGGGGCCGACCACGCGTACCGCATCCTCATGGAGTCCATGCATGAAGGCGCGCTGACGCTCAGCGCGAAGGCGGCGATCCTGTTTGCGAATCGCTGCTTTGCGGACCTGGTCAAAAGCCCGCTGGAGCAGGTGGTGGGCAGTTCTTTTTCGCGCTTTCTGGGGGGCCCGGACCGCAAAATTTTTGGGCAGCTCCTCAAAAAACGCGATCGAACGGGGGCCAAACTGCAAGTGCAGCTGCTGGCGGGCAAGGAAGCCGCCACTCCCGTGCAACTCTCCATCCTGCCCCTCGCCCAGGCGAATTCCAACCGCGCGACCTTCGGGGTGGTCGTGACGGACCTGACCGAGGTCCGGCGTAGTGAGGAACAATTGCGCGCGTTAATTCAAAGGGTGGTGGAAGTTCAGGAAACTGAGCGCGGGCGAGTCGCTCTGGAACTGCATGACCACGTCACCCAGCTGCTCTGCGCAGTGCTCGTCCGCAGCCAGGTGCTCGCGGACCAACTGCCGGAGGCCAACGGGCCGGCGCGGCGGGAGGCGATCCAACTCCGTGATCTGCTCGGCGAAACCGCGAATGTAGTGGAACGAATCTCCCGGGACCTGCGGCCGGGAGTGCTGGAACAGGTTGGTCTCAACGCCGTATTGCGCAATATCGCGCGGGAGTTTGCGCACCGGACCGGAATGACCTGCAAGGTGCATTGCAAACCCCTGCCGGCACGGTTGCCGGCCGGCATCGAACTGGCCTTGTACCGCATTATTCATGAGGCCTTGCGCAACGTGGAACTGCACGCCCACGCGCAGAAAGTAATCCTCCAACTGAAACAGACGGACGGCATCATCCGCCTAAAAATTCAGGACGACGGCGCGGGGTTTGACCTGAACCAGCACCCGAACCGGCGCCCGCGCGGCAGCAGTTTGGGATTGCTCAGCATGAGCGAACGGGCGAGCCACGTGGGAGGAATTCTGAAAATGAGCTCCTGCCGCGGCGGGGGAACGGAAATCGCCGTCCAGATTCCCTTGCCGGCCTGAGCGCCCCCCCCCCGGCGCATGGCTCTTCTCCTGCCCAGGCGCCAGGCGGTCCCAGACCGGAAATCAAAAAGTGGGTGGCCGTCGGCCAATTTACGGAGGCTGCGGAGTCACAAAAAGGTTTGGCCCGGACGCGGGAGTTCCGTAAGCTCGGCCATCGTACCCCGCCCCGCCCGGTTGGGCACCGGTGAATCGGCAGCAGCATCCGGCGGCGGTGGCACAATGGCAACCTTTGAGCAATATGAAGAAATATCAAGTGGCAAAACGGCCGGGCGCAGGACTGGCCAACAGCGGGATCTGGCTCGCCCTGGCGGCGTGCTGCGTGTTCCTGTCTTCGTGCGGTGAGAAACCGGCCGAGCCCGCCAAACCGGCGGCGGAGGGTGCGGCACCCATCGCCAAGAAGAAGATCGTGGTGGGCTTCTCCCAGATTGGCGCGGAAAGCGGCTGGCGCGCGGCCAACACGGAATCGATCCAATCTGAAGCCAAAAAGCGCGGGATCGAGTTGAAATTCTCCGATGCCCAGCAGAAACAGGAAAACCAGATCAACGCTTTGCGCTCGTTCATCGCGCAGGGAGTGGATGTGATTGCTTTCTCCCCCGTGATTGTGTCGGGTTGGGAACCCGTCTTGCAGGACATCAAAAAGGCGGGAATTCCGGTGGTTCTGACCGACCGGGCAGTGGATGCCAAGGACGATTCCCTGTATGCCACCTTTATCGGTTCGGACTTCATCGAGGAAGGCCATCGCGCCGGGGAATGGCTGGCCAAGGCCACGGGCGGCAAAGCCATGATCGCGGAGCTGGTGGGCACTCCGGGCTCCGCTCCCGCCATCGACCGCAAGAAGGGTTTTGAAGATGTGCTGGCGAAGAACCCGGGAATGAAAATCATCAAATCCCAGAGCGGAGATTTTACCCGGACCAAGGGCAAGGAAGTCATGGAAGCATTCCTGAAGAGCCCCGAAGCCAAACAGATTACGGCGCTCTACGCGCACAATGACGACATGGCGCTGGGGGCGATCCAGGCGATCGAAGAAGCCGGTTTGAAGCCGGGCAAAGACATCCTGATCGTCTCGATTGACGGCGTCAAAGGAGCGTTTCAAGCGATGGCAGATGGCAAGTTGAACTGCACGGTGGAATGCAATCCGTTGATCGGGCCGCAATTGTTTGACGCCGTGGAAGCGCTGATGGCCAAGAAGACCTTGCCGAAGCACACCGGCGTTTTGGAATCGGTGTATGAGCAGTCCCAGGCCAAGGACGCGCTGCCGACCCGCAAATATTAAGCCTCCCTCCCTGACCAAGCCGCCGCCGCCGACCCGCGCATGACTCTCGAAGCGTCTGCATCGCTGTTGGAAATCCGCGGGCTTTCCAAGAGCTTTCCGGGAGTCAAAGCGCTGGAAGGGGTGGACTTCACCGTCCGCCGCGGGGAGGTGCATGCCCTGATGGGCGAGAACGGCGCCGGCAAGAGCACGCTGATCAAAGTATTGACCGGCGTGTATCCACGGGATGGCGGGACGTTCCGACTGGACGGGGTCGCCATCGCGCCCCGCTCCACCAAGGACGCGGAATCCGTGGGCATCAGCACCGTTTATCAGGAAGTGAATCTGATCCCCCACCTTTCGGTGGCGGAAAACATCTGCCTGGGCCGCCAGCCGATGCGCTGGGGCATGATTGACTGGCGCGCGATGGCCCGGCGCGCGGAAGCAGCGCTGGCGCGCGTGGATCTGAAACTGGACGTCCACCAACCACTGGCCTCCCATTCCATCGCCATCCAGCAATTGACCGCGCTGGCGCGGGCATTGGACGTGGAGGCCAAATTGCTGATCCTCGACGAGCCGACTTCCAGCCTGGACGCCAAGGAGGTGGAGGAGTTGTTCCAGGTACTGCGCAAGCTGCGCGCCCAAGGCATGGGGATCGTGATTGTGACCCATTTTCTGGACCAGGTTTACGCCATCGCCGACCGGATCACGGTGTTGCGGGATGGCCGTTTGGTGGGGGAATACGAGACCGCCAAACTGCCGCGGGTGGAACTGGTCAGCCGCATGGTGGGCCGGGAACTGACCAAAATGAAGGCGGTGGAACGGGGCACGGAAGCGGCTCGTCACGCCCCTGCCCCCGAGGTCTTGCTGGAACTGCGGCAGTTTGGCCGGCCGGGGTCCATTGCACCACTGGACCTGACGGTGGGCCAGGGCGAAGTGGTCGGCCTGGCCGGTTTGCTGGGCTCCGGGCGCACCGAGACGGCGCGGATCATTTTCGGAATCGACCGCGCGCGCAGCGGCGAAATGTGGCTGGGCGGAAAGAAAACCGCGTTCCGTTCCCCCCGCCATGCCATCCAGGAAGGATTGGCGTTCACGCCCGAAAACCGCAAGGTGGAGGGTGTGATCCCCCATTTGTCCGTGCGGGAAAACATCATCCTGGCGTTGCAAGCTCGGGCGGGATTGCTCCGCCCCATCAGCCGGAAACGGCAAGGCGAAATTGCCGACGAATTCATAAAATTACTTGGCATCAGCACGCCCGGACCGGAGCAGGCGGTGATGAACCTCAGCGGGGGCAACCAACAAAAAGTCCTGCTGGCCCGTTGGCTGGCGATGCAGCCGCGCCTTTTGATCCTGGACGAACCCACCCGGGGAATCGACGTGGGGGCGAAAGCGGAGATCGAGAAGTTGGTGCAATCGCTCCGCGAAAAGGGTATGGCCATTCTTTTTATCAGTTCGGAACTTGAGGAAGTCGTGCGGGGCTGCCAGCGCGTGGTCGTGCTGCGGGACCGGGCCAAGGTGGGGGAACTCGCCGGGGACGCCATCAGTGAAGAAGCCATCCTGCATACCATAGCAGGCTCCAGTCATGCGCGCTGACCGATTCCAAAAACAACCCGCGCGCTGGTGGTCCAGCCTGATCTGGCCGCTGACCGGACTGGCGTTGCTGCTGCTGTTCAATCTGTTTTTCACCAAGGGCTTTTTCCACCTCGAAATCCGGGACGGCCACCTTTATGGCTCGCTCGTGGACATCATCAACCGGGGCGCGCCGGTCATGATCCTCGCGCTGGGGATGACGCTGGTCATTGCCACGGGCGGAGTCGATTTGTCCGTGGGGGCGGTGATGGCCATTGCCGGCACGGTGGCGGCCGAACTCATCAACAATCCCAAGGTCCCCTTCCCCGCCGTGATTCTGGCAGCCCTCGCGGTGGCGGTGGCGGCAGGTTGCTGGAACGGCCTGCTGGTTACGCTCTTTCGCGTCCAACCGTTGGTGGCCACCCTGGTACTGATGGTGGGTGGGCGCGGCGTGGCGCAGTTGATCACCAATGGGCAGCAGATTTACTTCGAAGATCCCCGGTTGGTGTTCGTCGGCAACGGCCACTTGCTGGGACTGCCCTTTCCGGCGCTGCTCAGCCTGGGTATGTTGCTCCTCACCGCAGTGCTCACCCGGAAGACGGCCATTGGGTTGTTCATTGAATCCGTCGGGGATAACCAAACCGCCAGCGCCTTCGCCGGGGTCAACGCCCGGACGGTGAAGTTCCTCGTTTATACCTTTTCCGGGCTGTGCGCGGGTCTGGCGGGTTTGATCGACACCTCCAACATCAAAAGTGTGGACGCCAACAAGATCGGGTTGTCGCTGGAGTTGGACGCCATCCTGGCGGTGGTGGTGGGCGGCACGGCGCTGACCGGTGGTCGCTTCTACCTGGTCGGCGCGATCGTGGGCGCCCTGTTCATTCGCACCCTGACCACCACGATGTACGCGCTGAATGTGAAATCCGATGTTGCACCCGTGCCGAAGGCGCTGGCAATCATCGCCGTCTGCCTTTTGCAATCGCCAGCCTTCCGCCGCCGCGTGGCGGGCTGGTGGGCCGCCAGGAAATCATGAAACCACGGATCGCCTCCCAATACATCCCGTTGCTCGCCACCGCCGTCGTCCTGGCGACGCTCTACGGAGCCGGGTGCGCCAGTTTCCACAATTTCTTTTCCCTGCGCGTCCTGGTGAACCTTTTTGGCGGCAACGCGGTGCTGGGAGTCGCGGCCGTGGGGGCCACCCTGGTCATCCTGGCTGGTGGAATTGACCTCTCCGTGGGTTCGGTCATCGGGTTCACCAGCATCCTCATCGCCACGCTGGTGGAGGAGCATCACGTCAATCCGGTGCTGGCCATTCTGTTGGGACTGGTCCTCGGGGCGCTGTTCGGCGCGGCCATGGGTTGTCTGATCCAGTGGTTTGAATTGCCGCCGTTTCTGGTCACTTTGGCGGGCATGTTTTTGGCCCGCGGCCTGGCTTTCGTGGTGCGGCCGGACAACTTGGGCATCCACCACGCTTTCTACGCCGAACGCATCAACCGGGACTTCGCGCTGCCCCTGAATTCCCAAGTCAGTTGGCCGTTTGCAGCCACCTGTTTCGTGACGCTGTTCGTCGGCGCATTGTGGCTGGCGCATTACACCCGGTTCGGCCGCTACATCTACGCGTTGGGCGGCGACGAGACCTCCGCCCGGCTGATGGGACTGCCGGTGGCGCGCACCAAGATCCTGACCTACACCGTGGCGGGCCTTTGCTCGGCCCTCGCGGGAGTCGTTTATACCTTCACCACCCAGAATGGCGACCCGGCCGCCTGCGTGGGGAAGGAATTGGAAGCGATCGCCGCGGTGGTGATCGGCGGGACCCTGCTCAGCGGCGGTGTGGGTTACATGGCGGGAACTGCGATGGGGGTGCTGATCCTGGGCCTGATCCAGACCTTGATTACGTATCAAAACCTCAATTCCTGGTGGACGGTGATCGTGGTGGGCCTCTTGCTTTTGCTGTTCATCCTGCTGCAAAACGTCGTTTCCTCGCTTTCGGGGCGCCTCGATTCCCCGGGGCGGCATGGGTAGCCTCCCCACTTTGGTGGTTGAATGAATGGTTTTGGGGGCTAGATTCTCCCGGCAATGCACTGGCTCCAAAGCCTCGACGTTTTCTTGTTTCACTGGGTCAACCCGGTCCTGAGCAATCCCCTGCTCGACTGGTTCATGCCCCTTTGCAGTGGCAACCGGCTGTTCGCCCCGGTGCTCGTGCTGGCGTGCGGACTGCTGGCGTGGAAAGGCGGGGCGCGCGGACGCGTCTGTCTTTTCATGTTGATTCTGGCCATCGCGGTGGGCGATTCGGTGATCTGCAATTCCCTCAAGCACCTGATCCACCGGCCCCGCCCGTTTCTGACTCTCCCGGATGTCCATATGCCACCCTCGATCGGCCGGACGGACAGCGGGAGCATGCCCTCCTCGCATGCCGCCAACTGGTTTGCGGCCACGATGGTCCTGCTCATTTATTACCGGCGCAGTTGGCGGTTCATGCTGCCGGGCGCCGTGCTGGTGAGTTTTTCCCGCATTTACAACGGGGTGCATTATCCGAGTGATGTTCTGGTCGGAGCGATCCTTGGCGCCGGTTACGCCGTGGCCGTGGTTTGGTTGGTGGATGCCCTGTGGCAACAGGCAGGCCAACGGTGGTTTCCATTGTGGTGGCGACGATTTCCTTCGCTGATCGACATCCGGGACGATGGTCCGAACCGCGCCCCCGCCCCCGCCTCCCCCAACCCCGCGCAGGTGGCCCAGCAATGGATCAATCTGGCCTATGTCGTCATTGGGACCCAACTGGTGGTGCAGCTGTGCTTTCTGGCCAGCGGGATAATTGATGTGGCGGAAGATGAAGCGTACCAGTGGATGTGGTCCAAGCATCCGGCGCTCTCGTATTATAGCAAACCGCCCCTGATCGCCTACACCCATTTCATCGGCACCGGCCTGTGGGGCGACAACTCCTTTGGCATCCATTTCTTTCCCCCAATTATCGCCGCCTTGATCCAGTTTTCCCTGCTGCGCTTCTTGGTGCGCGAAGTCAGCCCGCGGGCGGGATTTTGGATTGTAGCGTTGTGCCCCGCAATTCCGCTCATGGCCATCGGGAATATCCTGATGACGGTGGATCCCTTGTCAGTGTTGTTCTGGACGCTCGCGATGCTGGCCGGGTGGCGGGCGGTCCGCGACACGGGCACGACGCGGGATTGGCTCTGGGTGGGACTCTGGTCGGGCCTGGGATTCCTGTCGAAATACACGGCGCTCTTTCAATGGTTGTCTTGGGGGTTGTTTTTCCTGCTGCATCCCCCCGCGCGTCGCCACCTGCGCCGGTCGGGGCCTTATCTCGCCTTGCTCGTCACCCTGCTCTGCACCACGCCGGTCGTGCTTTGGAATTACCAGCATCATTGGATCACGGTGAAGCACGTGGCGGAGGGCGGGCGACTGGAGGAAGCCTGGTCGGTGGGATCGTTATGGGTGAACTTCACCCGGTATACCCTGGAATTCGTGGGCGGGGAAACGTTTGTTCTGAACCCGTTCATCGTCCTGCCAGTGCTGTGGGCGGTGGCCAAACTGTGGCGGCAGCGCCCGCGGAACCCCTTGCTGACGTTCTGTTTTTGCATGGGCGCGCCGGTGGTGGGGACTTATTTCCTGCTAAGCTTCCATTCCCGGGTGCTGCTGAATTGGATTGCGCCGGCGGTGATTCCGTTTCTGTGCGTCGGAGTGATTTACTGGGACGAACGCTGGCAGACGGGCGATAAACGGTGCCGGCCCTGGCTGGCGGCGGCCCTGAGCATCGGGGCGGTCGTGGAAGTCCTGCTGCACGCACCCCGCCTCACGGAAAAGCTGGCTGGGCGGGAGCTGCCCCCGCAGGCCAACGCGTTGCGTCGCATTTCCGGCTGGAAGGAAACCGCCGAGGCGGTGGACGCGGTGCGCCAACGCATGCTGGGCGAAGGCAAACCGGTCCTCCTGATCGGCGCCCATTATGGGATTACCAGCGAAATGGCGCTTTACCTGCCCGAAGCCCGGGCCCGCATCCGGCAAGATCCGCTGGTGTACTGCATCACCGCAAACCAGCCGGACAACCAATATTACTTCTGGCCAGGCTACCGGGAGCATCATGGGGCAAACGCCGTGTTCGCCCGGGAAATGGGCTTGGAAATGAAGCACGTGGATCCCCTGCCGGAAATGCTGAAGGCGGAATTCACCTCGCTGAAGGATTTGGGCTTTGTGGACGTGCTGCATCACGGGCGGTTGATTCGCCGCCTCCAAATCATCGAATGCCGGGGAATGCGTTGAAGATCTTGGTGGCGGATTACGATCTCGCCACCACGCTGGCCTCCGGCCAGGCCTTCCGGTGGCAGCCGGGTGCCGGAGTCTGGACCGGTGTGATCCATCGCCATTGGGTGCAATTGCACGGCGTTCCCGGGGGCATCGAGGCCACCACCGCCGGACCAGTGACGGATTGGTCCTGGCTGACTCACTATTTGCAAACCGATTTGGATCTGCCGACCGTGCTGGCCAGTTTTCCCGCGGATGAGCCCTTGCGGGCAGCGGTTCAGCACGCGCGGGGATTACGCCTCCTCCGGCAGGATCCTTGGGAATGCCTCGCTTCCTTCATCCTTTCCTCGACCAAACAGATCGTCCAAATTCAACAAATCGTAGCCCTCGTGGCGGAGCGATACGGGGAACCTTTGGCGGTGCCAAACGGGCATTCCCCAACGCACGCCTTTCCTTCCGCCGAACGCCTGGCCGCGCTGAGCGAGGCCGATTTGCGGGATTGCAAAATGGGTTTTCGCGCCCCCTATTTGCTGGCGGCGGCCCGGGCCGTAGCCGGCGGGAAACTCGATCTCGAGCGGTTGCGCGGAGTGGAACTAGCGGAGGCGCGAGAGGCCCTGATCACCCTGCCGGGGGTAGGCCCCAAGATCGCGGATTGCGTGCTGCTTTTTGCCTATGATTTTCCCCAGGCATTCCCGGTGGACGTCTGGGTCATGAAAGCCTTGCGGCGACTTTATTTTCCCCGGCGGGCTCGGTCCCCCGCCCGGCTGCAGCGGTTTATCACCACCTATTTTGGGCCCCATTCCGGTTACGCCCAGCAGTACCTGTTTCATTACATGCGCACCCATCCCAACCCCGTTTGATATGAGCCTCTCCCCCGTTCAACTGGAAGTCCTGTTCACGCCCGCGGATTTTGCCTCCCTGCCCGGTCGCGATCTTCGCCAGACCGTGTGTGTGGTATTTGACGTTTTCCGCGCCACCACCACCATCGTGACCGCCCTGGGCAACGGCGCTGCGGCGGTGATTCCCGTGGTGGAGATTTCCGAAGCCCTGGAACTCCGGCGGCAACGCCCGGACGTCCTGCTGGCCGGAGAGCGCGACGGCTGGCGCATCGGTGCCGCCCTCACTGGAGGTGTGGAATTTGACCTGGGCAACTCCCCGCGGGAGTTCCGGCCAGAGCGCATCGCCGGACGCACGATTGTGGTCACCACCACCAACGGATCGCGCGCGCTCCGGGCTTGCACCGGAGCAGGCGAATTGCTGGCGGCCGCGTTCCCCAACCTGGCCGCCACCGCCGCCCACCTCCGCGCCCGCGCCCCCGAAAAAATCATCCTGGTCTGCAGCGGCACGCTCGAACGGGCCGCCTACGAGGATGTGCTGGGCGCCGGAGCGCTGGCCGCCCTCATCTGGCCGGCGGACGACGGCCGCGCCGCCGATTCCGCCCGAATGGCCCGCAACATCTTCGAACTGCATCAGACGGACCTCCCCGCCGCCGTGGTCAATTCCAGCAACGGCCGCCGCCTGCTGGGCGTGCCCGAACTGCGCGACGATGTGGCCTGCTGCCTCGAACGGGACCGTTTCGATTTCGTGGTCGGGAGCGTGAATGGGGAACTCCGCCGCCTGCCGAAATCACAGCTTGCCGCCGGTTAGTGCGGCTTGGCAGGCGAGCCCGCCAGCCTCAGGACTCCTGAATCCGTGGAAAAAACATGGGCCGAATCGATGGGAAACCAGCCCTCTTCCCCCTCTCCGCCATTCAAAATGGAGGGCCGGGGAGAGGAGGTGCCAACATTCCTCCACGCTCGTTCAAATTCAAGGCGCGTGAGCATGAGTCCTGGGTCTTGAAAAGCAGGTCCAATTTTTAATTGTTGACGTCCAGCAAAAGCGGAATTAAACCAATTCGCATGAAAATCGCCACCCCCGCTTGGGTTCTGCTCCTTTTTTCTCACATTTTCATAACTCAATCCTCACTCGCCCAAACCCTTGCGGCTCGTCATATCTCGACCAATGCAGAAATTGCTTACAAACAAATTCAAGCTCGCAATCATCTGAGTATCCCTGCCCAATGGCAGACAAACAAGCCGACAGCGGAACAAATAGCCGAGTTCCAAAAAAAGATTTCCAATTTGGCTCCTGATGTGGCGAACATGCAGCGCGAATTTACAATTCTTTTTCCGACCAATGGCAACGCAGCGTTCATGCGCGAGCAGGCTGTGCATTCTTGGTCTTTGGCCATAAGCGCTGGAAACCCACAAGCAGAACAACAACTTAATAAATTTGTAGCAGAGACTCTTGCCGAAAAAAATATTCCGGAAACCCAAAGAGCTCTGGTGTTGTTTGATGCAAGCCTCGTAAGCTATTTCAAGAAAGTAGGTATGCGACACTTTACGGAAGGCCCCCGTCGTTTACCACTAGAGTTTCAGAAGTCATGGATAGAAGCCCTGCATGCCACATTCATGGAATTCCCGACATGCGCGCCATTTTATGAAAGATGCTTGGCAGAGGCAAAGAGAACCAAGGGTGATTACAGGAAGCAAATGCTGATGGAAGTCCTCAATGTTGCAAAGGCCCCCGCATTTGCTCGAGCTGAGGCAGAGCAATTGCTCAAAAATCCACCACCCGACAATGGCGAGGAATCGATCTATCTTCGCACCAACTTCATACCGGCAGCGCCAAGACCAAAGCCAGGTCCAGCTGTTAATAAAGAGTAAAAATCAATTTCGGATCTTGTGGCAGGGAATAGGTTTGGCGGTAGCATCTATTGTTTCCTCTCTTCACTTGCCCCCCACGCCGACGCCATGGGATCAGTATACCTCTTACTTCCGCCCTCACGGCTTGCCGCCGGTTAGCGCCGCCACCTGCCGTTGCGCAACGGCATGATTGGGGTTGAGCCGCAACGTCTCACGAAAGTGGAGCAAAGCCTCGTCCCGCCGATCCTGGCGAATGAGCACCACTGCATAGTTGAATTGCGCCTCCGGATTCTCCGGCTTCAACCGCAATGCTTCGGCGTATTCGGCGCCCGCCTCGTTTAGTTTGCCCTGCTCCGCCAGCACGTTTCCCAGGTTGTTGTGCGCCTGGGCATCGCCAGGCTTGAGCCGCAGGGCGAGCGCGAACTCGGCTGCGGCTGCGTCCAGCTTGTGCTGGAGCGCGAGCGCATTGCCGAGATTGCTGTGGTGACTATGTTTTTCGGGGTCCAGACGGGCGGCTTCCGTCAATTCCACCACCGCTTCATCCAGTTTGCCTTGCATGGCCAGGGCAATCCCGTAATTGGCATGGGCATCTGAATACGCCGGCTTGAGCCGCTGCGCGATGCGGTAATGTTCGATCGCCTCGGAGTGACGCCCGAGGTCGGCCAACGCGTTCCCGAGATTGTTATGGGCTTCCGCCAGGGTGGGCTTGAGCCGCAGGGCATTTTCGTAATAGCCGACCGCCTCGGCATACCTCCCTTTGGCGGCGAGCGCATACCCCAGGTTGTTTTGCGCTTCGTCGTAATTCGGATTGATGGCGATGGATTTTTGATAATTGGTCAGGGCTTCATCCACCTGGCCTTCGTGGTCCAAAAAATAGCCAAGGTTATTGTAGGCCAGATAGTTATCGCGCGTGACCACCACCGCGTGGCGAAACAGGTCCTGACTGTTCCGCCAATAGCGGATCTGTCCCATCGTCAGGAGCACGCAAAGTCCCAGGCCCACCCCGGCTCCCATCGCCGTCGCGGATCGGGCCGCCGGTTGCCGTCCCAGCCAATCCGCCGCCCCCCAGGTCAGCATCAAGAGCAAACCGGTAATCGGCACGTACATGTAACGGTCCGCCATGGATTGCACGCCCACCTGGATCAGGCCAATCACCGGCACCAGGGTGCCAAGAAACCAAAACCAACCCACCGCCAGGTAGGGTCGCTCCCGGAGTTGCCAAACAACCAGCGCCGTAACCACCAGGAGAAACAGCATGGCCGCCACGATCGCCCCCACGGGCCAATGTCCTGGATGGGGATAGAGGACCGACAAATCCGTCGGCCAAAAGAGTTTGCCCACGTATCGACAGTATGAAACGACCGCATTCGCCAACCGGGCACCCAGACTCAGGCTGTTCAGCGAGGAAACCGCTCCGCCCGTGCGCTGAACCCAAAACGTCACCACACTGGAAACCACCGCGAGGAGCAGAAAGGGGATCTTCTCCAGAACCAGGCGTGACCAGGGCACCGCGGTTGCCGCTTCCGGGGCCGATCCGGATTCCTTCACGAAAGGCAGGATCCCCCGCCGCAACGGCCAAAAATCCAGCAGGAGCAGCACACAGGGCAGCGTGACCAGCATCGGCTTGGCCAGCAATCCCACCGCGAAGCACCCGAGCGCCAGGGCGTAATAAAGTCCAGCCTTCCCGGTTTTTCGTTGCCCGGCCGTGACGTACGCAGCGTAACACCCCATCGTCAGCCACCAGAACAGCGTGCTCAGCACGTTTTTCCGCTCGGAAATCCAGGCCACGGATTCCACCTGCAAGGGATGCCAGGCAAACACCGCCGCCGCAAAGGCGCCAAGCCAAAAGGCTCCGGTCAACCGCCGTAACACCAAAAAAACCAGGATCGCATTGACCGCGTGCAAGATCACGCTGGTGGCATGATGGCCGGCCGGTTGGTCACCAAAGAGTTGATAATCCAGACAATGGGAAAGCCACGTCAATGGGTGCCAGTTACTGGCCTCGCCGGTGGTGAGCGCCCATTTCACATTGGCCAGGGTGAGACCAGCCTGAACGTGAGGATTGCTCGTGACATAATCGGGATCGTCGTAATTGACAAAATCGTTGCGCACGGCCGGCGCGTACAACGCCAGCGTCAGCAGCCCCAAAACCAGGCACAGCCATCCCGTACGATACTTGCGCATGTAGGAAATTATGCGATTTCTACCTCGTCCCGGCAAGACTGCGCCCGTCAAATCGGGATTGCGGCGGGGAACCGGGGCGGGTTAGGTTGCGGGAAAGCAAATCCGCCGAATTATGAACGACCAAAGTCCCGCCCCCGAAGTAGTTTTTGACACCAAATGGTTCCAGATCGTGGCCCGCCGGGTGGCCGGGGATCCGCATCCGCATTACGTGATCAACTGCACGGATTTCGTGGCGGTGGTCGCAGTGACCACCCAGGGCGAACTCTTGCTCGTGCGGCAATTCCGGGCGGCGCGGGGATCGACGAGCCTGGAAGTTCCCTCGGGGCACGTGGAGATCGGGGAAACGCCGGAGGAAGCGGCCCGGAAGGAACTGTTGGAAGAAACCGGTTACGTGGCGGACAAATTTGAACTGCTCCGCACCCTGGCCCCCTGCATCGGCCGGTTTAGCAACCAGATGTGGTGCTATCTGGCGCTGGATGCCCGTCCCACCACCGACCCGGATTACCGTTTTGAAGCCGGCGTGGAACCGGTGAAATACCCGGGGTCGTTGCGCACGCTGCTGGCGGAACCGGAATTTTGCAGTTCGTTGAGCCACACTGCTTTGCTCGCCGCACTTGCCCAAGGGCGGATCGGTTTCGATGGCCCCCAAAAACCGGGTTGAGGCTGACATTCTCCGGACAAACCATGCCACGGGCACCCGAAAAAACCGGTTTTCCAATTGACACTTGAAGTGCGGGACTTAAAAATCGCGCGATGTTAACCGACCGAGCAATCTTGGGAATCGTGATGTCGCGTTGCCCGCTCCTGGCACTGGCGGGAGGGCGTTCATGACGAACGAATCGCTGTACCAATCCCTTTATCGCATCCGCCGGGTCGAGGAAGAGATCGCCAAGGTCTATCCCACGGACAAAATCAAAAGCCCCGTTCACCTGTCGATCGGCCAGGAAGCCGTCGCCGTGGGCGTTTGTGAGGCTTTGGAGACCCGGGATATCGCTTTTGGCACCTACCGAAGCCATGCGCTTTACCTCGCCAAAGGCGGGGATATGAAGCAGATGATCGCCGAGCTTTACGGGAAAGACACCGGCGCCGCCCGCGGCAAAGGGGGCTCAATGCATCTGATTGACCTGCCCAAGGGCATCATGGGCACTTCGGCAGTGGTCGGCACCACGATTGCCAACGCGGTCGGTTATGCGTACGCCCTTAAATACCAGCGGAAGGACGCCGTGGTCGTGAGTTTCATGGGGGATGGCGCCACGGATGAGGGCGTATTCCACGAAAGCCTCAATTTCGCCGCGCTGAAGGCCCTGCCGTTGATTTTCATCTGCGAAAACAACCAATACGCCATTCACACGCACCAGAAACTGCGCCAGGCGCAGGCCAACATCTGGGAACGCGCCCGGGCTTACGGGATGGTGTCCGAGCGCATCGAGCACAATGACGTGTTCAAGGTTTACGAGCGGGTCAAAGCCGCGGTGGATGCCCTCCGAGCGGGTCAACCCGGACCGTATTTCTTTGAGTGCATGACCTATCGCTGGAAGGAGCATGTGGGACCGAACGAGGATTACAACCTCGGTTACCGCGTGCGTTCTGAAGCCGAGCCGTGGATGCAGGATGACCAGGTGCCCCGCATTGGCGCGCTTCTGGATTCTTCTGTGCGCCAACCCATTGAAGCCGCCATTGAGGCGGAAATCCGGGAGGCCTTCGCCTTTGCGGAAGCCAGTCCCTTCCCCGCCCAATCCGAACTTTACACCGCCGTCTATGACGAAGCCTGACCTGGATCGAATCATCACTTACACCGAGGCCCTTCGTGAGGCCACGGACCAGGAAATGGGCCGCGACCCCTCGGTCGTCATTTTCGGTCTGGACGTGGACGACCCGAAGGCCATCCAGGGCACCACCAAGGGCCTGCTCCAAAAGTACGGTAAGGAACGGGTGTTCGGCACTCCCCTGGCGGAAGACGCCATGACGGGTGCGGCCATCGGCATGGCGCTGGCGGGCTTGCGCCCGATCCACGTGCATATCCGCATGGATTTCCTCCTGCTGGCCATGAACCAGCTCATCAACGTGGCGGCCAAAAGCCGCTACATGTATGGCGGCAAGGTCAACGTGCCCCTGGTGGTTCGCTCGATGATTGGCAAAAGCTGGGGGCAGGGCGCGCAGCATTCCCAGGGGTTATATTCCTTTTTCATGCACGTCCCCGGCCTGCGCGTGGTGGCCCCCACCACTCCGTATGACGCCAAGGGCTGCCTGATCGAGGCCATCCGGGATAACAATCCCGTCATGTACGTGGAGCATCGCATTCTCCATTTCCAAAAAGGGCCGGTGCCCGAAGCGTCCTACACCGTGCCCATGGGCAAGGCGCGCATCACCGCCATCGGGGAGGACATCACGCTGGTGGGCATTTCCTACATGCAATTGGAATGCCTGCGGGCCCAACGCTACCTGGCCACGGTCGGGATCAGCGCGGAAGTCATCGACCCGATCTGGCTCAGTCCGCTGGACATCGATACGATCGTAGCCTCCGTCCGGAAGACGGGGCGGCTCGTGGTTGTGGACAACGGCTGGACCACCTGCGGTGCCAGCGCTGAAATCGCCGCCCAGGTCGCGGAGCGGTTGCAGGATGAACGCCCGATCAAAATCCATCGCATGGGTTTCGCCCCGGTCACTTGTCCGACCACCCCCGCCTTGGAAGCGAGTTTCTACCCCACTTCGCGGGATGTGGCCGCCGCAGCCCATTGCCTGGTGCGCCCGGGAACGACTTGGATGCCCGAAGAGCGGGCGGATTTGCAATGCATTGATTTCAAAGGACCTTTCTAGGAGATGACGCCCCCAGCCAGCCTTCCCGCCGCCGGTCTCGACTGGCCGCTGATGAATAACAACATCACGCGGTCCGATCTCGACACCGTGATTAAATTCCTGCGCCAGGATAATCCGATCCTGACCCAATCCCGCAATGTCCGCGCCTTTGAAGAGGAGTGGTCCCAGTGGTTGGGAATGAAATACAGCGTGTTCGTCAATTCGGGCGCCTCGGCCAATCTGGTGACGATCGCCGCCTTGCGCGAAATCGCCGGTCTCGGTGAAATTATTGTGCCCACACTGACGTGGGTCTCGGACATCGCCTCGGTGCTGCAAAACGGTTTCAAACCCGTTTTTACGGATATCAATCCGCAGACCCTGTGCATGGACAGCGACGAAATCCTGGCGAAAATCACGCCCCAAACCCGCGCGGTGTTCCTCACGCACGTTCTGGGCTACAACGGTTTGACCCAGAAATTGCTGGATGAACTGCAGGCCCGGGGCATTCCGCTGATTGAGGACGTCTGCGAATCACACGGCGCGACCTTTAAGGGCCGGAAACTCGGCAGCTACGGGTTGGTTTCGAACTTCTCGTACTACTACGCCCATCATATGAGCACCATCGAAGGGGGCATGATCTGCACCAACGATGAACGGTGGTACGAGACGGTGCGGATGCTGCGGTCGCATGGCATGACGCGCGAGGCGATCTCGCCGCAGGTCAAGGAACAGTACAAGACCAACCACCCCGACCTGAACCCGGATTTCATTTTCGCGTTCCCCGCCTACAACGTCCGGAGCACGGAAATCAACGCCGTCCTCGGCCGCTCCCAGTTGAAACGCCTGGATGAAAACAACGAAGTGCGCACCCGGAACCTGCGGGCATTTCTGGGCGGCCTGGATCCGGCCAAGTATCGGACCGATTTCGACCTGGAAGGCAGTTGCAATTACGCGTTCACCCTGGTGCTGAAGAATCCCGATCCCGGGCTGCGGGATCAAGTGGAGCAAATGCTGCGCCGCGAAGGCGTGGAATTCCGCCGGGGTACCGCCGGGGGCGGCAACCAACTCCGCCAGCCGTACGCGCGCAAACTGGTTGGCGACCGGGAATTTGAAAAATACCCCAAGGTGGACCATGTTCACTTCTTCGGGTACTATATCGGCAACTATCCGGACTTGAATGCCGCGAAGATTCCCCGGTTGTGCGCCTTGTTGAACGGGTTGGGTTGAAATCCGGTTCCGCGGAACCGGCGCGGTTCGACCCTGGCAGTTAATTTGAACCATGAACCGACCACTTGATGTTTTGTTTGTCAACGCGGACGCCTCGGCCCAAGCCTATCAGGACTTGAGCCGGGATTACGCGGCCATTGAACCACCCACGTGGTGCCTCCTGCTCGCGCAAAGTTGCCGGGCCAAAGGTTTTGGGGTGGCGATCCTCGATTGCGGCGCCGAACGGTTGAGCGAGGCGGCGGCGGTGCAACGCATCAGCGAAGCCAAGGCCCGACTGGTCTGCTTTGTCGTTTACGGCCAGAACCCGAATTCAGGCACGACCAACATGATCGGCGCGAACGCGCTGTCCACGCGGCTCAAGGCGGAACATCCCGAGGTGGTCACCTGTCTGGTCGGCTCCCACGTCAGCGCGCTGCCGCTGGAAGTGCTGGCGCATCCGGCGGTGGATTTGGTGCTCCTGAACGAAGGGGTGTATGCCCTGCATAACCTTCTGAAGACCGACCTGAAGGGGGGAGACCTCCTCAAAGTCAAAGGCATCGGTCACAAGTTGAACGGCGCCCCGCAGCTCAACCCGCCCGAACACGTCGTGCCCCATGAACGCATGGACATCGACCTGCCGGGTTACGCTTGGGACCTGCTCCCCTACCGCAACCGACCGCTCGATCTTTACCGCGCACATTTCTGGCATGCCGAGTTCAACCACAATTTGCGGACGCCGTTTGCGGCGATCTACACCTCGCTGGGCTGCAAGTTCAAGTGCGACTTCTGCATGATCAACATCGTGAACCGCGTGGACAACGCGGAAGGCACGGTGTCGGCCAACTCGCCGAACATGCGGTTCTGGTCGCCGGAATTCATTCTCGGCGAATTCGACAAGCTCGCCAACATGGGCGTGGAAACCATCCGGTTATCCGACGAGATGTTTTTCCTGAACAAGAATTACTACGAGCCGCTGTTGAAAGGCATCGTGGAACGCGGGCACAAGTTCCGGATGTGGTCCTATTCGCGCATCGACACGGTGCGGCCGAATTATTTGGAGTTGTTCCGGCAGGCCGGGATCGGTTGGCTGGCCTTGGGCGTGGAAGCCGCGAGCCAGGTGATCCGCAGCGAGGTTTCAAAAGGGTCCTTCCAGGAAGTCAACATCCGCCACATCGCCAAGACGATTCAGGACGCGGGCCTGAACATCATTTCCAATTACATTTTCGGTTTCCCGGATGACACCCAGAAGTCCATGCAGGACACCCTGGATCTCGCCCTGGAATTGAACACGGAAATGGTGAACATGTATCCGTGCCAGGCGCTGCCCGGCAGCCCGCTCTACAACACAGCGCGCGCCAACGGCTGGGCCCTGCCTGATTCCTACGCGGGTTACGCCTTCTTGTCCTACGAAAGCCAGCCCCTGCCCACGCGCCATTGCACAGCGGCGGAGGTGTTGAAATTCCGCGACGAAGCGTGGCAGAAATATTTCACCCACGAACCGTTCCTCAAGTTGGTGGAACGCAAATTTGGCGCGCCCCAGCGGGCGAACGTCGAAGCCATGGCGAAGATTAAACTCCGCCGCAAGCTACTCGAACCCCAAGCTGCCTGACGCATCCTTTCGCCGACGCTGCGCGCTTTCCCCCGCGGCGAAGGCTCTTTTTTGCCATGGCCAAAATCAGCATCATCATCGTCTCGCATAACAAGCCGGATTACGTGAAACAGGCGGTGCAGAGCGTGCTGGACCAGAAGTTTCAGGATTGGGAAGCGGTGCTGGTGGACAGCGGCGTCCTGCTAAACCAGGGGTTTTTCGATTACCTGAAGGATCCCCGCTTCCGCATCATCCCGTCCGGCGAAACCAAGGAGATGTTCAAGACCACCAATATGGCGAGTTGGTGTTTCAATAATGTGCTCAATTCCGGGACCTTGACGGGCGAACTGATCTTGTATCTTTGCGACGACGACCTCCTCTACCCCGTCGCCTTTGGCACTTTTTGGGATTATTACGAACGCCAGCGGAAGGAACCGCAGGCCATGTACGCCTCGCAGGAAATCGGCCAGGTCGGGCCGGATGGTCAGACGCAAATTATTGGCAAACGCATCGCCGACCGGCCGGCGGGACGGTTTTGTCGCGGTCGCAAGCTCGACTGCCAGGTGGATTACCTCCAATTCTGTCATTCCCGGGCCATCCTGGCTCCGCTGGCCAAATCGCTCGGCACGACGCGCTGCCACTGTGAAGACCGGGCGGAGGGTTACCACGCGGATGGCATTTTCATGGAACAAGTCGGCGCGATCACCAAGGTTCACAACATTGACGTGGTCGTGAGCATGAACCGCCGCACTGCCACCAGCATCAACATCGAAAGCGCCGACACCAAGCTGGGCCGCGCCTGGGTCTTGGTGAAGGCCAAGTATCAGGGCCTGCGCCGACGCCTCGCGCGACGCAAACGGGCTTGAGGATCAGCCAGCGGGCCGCCGACCAGCCAGTCGGCAATTGAACCAAACGGCCCCGCCACGGTCCAAGGATAAGCAGCGATGAGTTTCGGGCCGCCAAATTAGCGCTTTGAACTTTCCGGGGCGAACTTTAAGCTGTGCCGATGAAATATTCCGGACGCGCTCGCGCGTCGGCGGTTAAATTAATTGTATGGACGCTGGTGGGGTTGCTGGTGATTTTTTTCGCCGGTTTCGTCGCCACCATCGTCGGGGCGATGGTTTCCGCCATTTCGGCCACCCTCATCTTGTTGTGGGTTTTGTTCGTCCTTTTCACATTGTATTTTTTCCGCGATCCCAATCCGCAGGTGCCCCGGGAAGGCCGGTTGGCGGTTTCTCCCGCACATGGCAAGATCGACATGATTGATGAAATCGTGGAGCCACAGTACATGGGCGGGCGCTGCCGGCGGATCTCGATCTTCCTCTCCGTCTTTGATATCCACGTGCAGAACGCACCGGTCAGCGGTCGTATCGCTTATCTCAAATACACCGAAGGGCAGTTCCTGAACGCGCTGAACAGCGAATCCGCTTCCCAAAACGAAAATGTGATGATTGGCATCGAAACTCCGGAGTGCCCCGGGGAAAAAATCGGAGTCAAACTGATCGCGGGATTGATCGCCCGGCGCATCGTGCCGTTTATTGCGGCCGGGGACACCACGGCGCGCGGGGAACGCATCAGCTTGATCCAATTCGGCTCCCGGACCGACCTCTACCTGCCTTTGTCCGCCAAAATCCGCGTCCAATTGGGTGATCGTGCCGTGGGCGGCGAAACGGTGATGGCCACTTTCGATTAATATCATGTCCCCCACGCCTGCCACCCCGCCCCCGGCCGGAGAGACGGCCAAGGTGAAAATTTATTTTCTCCCCAACCTGCTCACGGCGGGCAACCTGTATTGCGGGTTTGTGGCGCTCACCAAGATCGTCGAGGCGGATCTGGCCACCGGCGATTTTCATCAGATCAAGGTGGCCCTGGGTTTCATTCTGGCGGCCTGCATTTTCGATCTGTTTGACGGCCGGGTGGCGCGCATGGGCGGCCGGGAAAGTCCCTTTGGACGCGAGTTTGATTCGCTGGCTGACCTGATTTCGTTCGGCGCTGCCCCGGCGTTCCTCGTGCATCGGGTCGTGCTCAAGGACGTTTTCATCAAACATCCGGAATTCGGCTGGTTCATTTCTTCGATTTATCTGATCTGCGGTGCTTTCCGGTTGGCCCGGTTCAATTGCCTGGCCACGATGTCGGGCACCGGTGGCGGGAAAGAATTTCTCGGTTTCCCGATTCCCTCCGCGGCGGGATTGGTCGCTTCCCTGACCCTGTTCATGATCTGGTGGGATGAAAAGGAGTTTGCGAAAGGGAGTTGGAAGTACGCGCTGCCTTTGCTGATGTTGTTCCTCTCCTGGATGATGGTCAGTGAAGTCAAATACCCGACCTTCAAGACGCTCGACTTGCAAGCCACGCGAACTTTTACCAAAACGCTGTTGGCCATCATTTTTATCGGCAGCGTGCTAATCTTCCGGGAAATGCTGCTCGTCTGGCTACTCCCCGCCTTTTTCACCGGCTATCTGGTTTACGGCTTCATCCGTCCGCGCATTTCCCGGCGCATCCGGCGGGAAATCGAGGAGGAGGAAGGCGACGAAGATGAGGAAAGAGACCGCGTCGAATAGCTGATTGCGCTCAGTCCACCGACCTCCCTGGGTTGCCGACGCGTCAAGTCCATGCCTCCCCTACCGTCCATTGCTCTCGCCGCACTGACCGGCTTTCTCAGCGGCTCGGTGCTATCGATTCCGGTCGGGCCGGTCAACGCGACGATTATCAACGAAGGCGCGCGCCGCGGCTTTCGCTGGGCCGCCACCATCGGCCTGGGCGCGTCCACGATGGAAGTGATCTACTGCGGCATCGCTTTCACCGGGTTTGCTTCCTTCTTTGACCGGGGCATGGTCAAGACCATCATGGAATTGATCAGCGTGATTTTTCTGACGGTCTTGGGAGTGAAATTCCTGACCGCAAAGGCCGTGCCCAAGTCTGGACCGATGGAAGCCCGGTTGGAAAAAAAATGGCGGCCCCATTCCGCCTTCATGACTGGCTTCGTGCGGGTTTTGGGCAATCCGGGAATCCTCCTGTCCTGGATCGTGCTGGCGGCCAGTTTTACGAGTCGGGAGTGGGTGGCCCCCACCCACGCCGCCAAGTTCGCCTGCTGCGCCGGCGTGGCGCTCGGCACGAACGCCTGGTTTCTCACCCTGAGTTACCTGGTCTCCTGCCGCAAAAGAAAATTTCAGGAAAAAACCCTGCTCCGCATGGAAAAAGGCTCAGGCATCGGCCTATTACTCTTCGCCTTGACCCAAGCGGTCGCATTGGGCGCCCGGCTCCTGTCCGGACGGGCGTAAGAAGGCAGTCTTTTAATCGCACTCATGGAGGCGGACCGGAAAATGAAGACGACATCCCGAACTCCAGGGATTTTCTCGGCGATTCTCCTGACCCTGCTCTGGTGCTTGCCCTTCGGCCGCGCCCTGGCCCTTTACCAGGCAACCCAGGCCACGTTCGCGGAAACGAACTCCTTCAATGATCACAATGATGTTGCCTACAGCATTGTGCTGCTCAAGGTGTATGGCATCTCCCTGCTCGCGGCACTGGGATTCGCCGGGATTGTATTTTATCGTCCGCGAATTGTCTTGTGGCTGCCGTTCTGTGCGCACCTAGTCGCCGTGCTCGGAACCATCGTGCTTAAGCCTGAAAGAGTGATTGTCTTATTTCCCGATCTGCTATTTCCCTGGCCGGTTGCGCTCTGCGTGGCCGCCACCGGGTTGGCAGCCATCCTGCATTTTAGCCTGAATAATCTGGAAAAGACCCCAGCCAATTAGGTAAGTGATCGGCCGCGGTACCAAGGGAGAATTCGAAATGGCCATTTGCTGGGGAGCTGTCTTTGGAATCGAATTGCATCTTCCCACGAATGGCTCAAACTCGATTGCAATGCCTTGGCTGACACGCCATTTCACGCGGGCCCATCTCCGAATCTTGCTCGGATTTGTTGCTCTTTTTAGTGCCCTGACAGCTTTCTGGTTATCCCGGCAATCACCCGGTGATCGCCACTCCAATTGGAATCTGGCGGCCGTTGCGCTCACATAATTGAGTTAGCCAGGCAAACTTCAAATCTTGAATTCATGACCAACCACCCCAAACGATTCAACCCCGTCTGGCGCCTCCGCCTCCTGGCTTTGGTGGCCGGGCTGATTGCGATCGCACTGCCAGCAAAATCCCAAACAGGCAAACCTGAAACCCCTCCCAAGGCTCCCGCCAAAATCTTACCTTGCCCGGGCGAGGTTTTTCAAGTCAACGGCAGCACCGCGTTTCTCATTCGCGCCACGAATGCCCCCAGCGGCACCGCCGCGCCGTGGGTATGGTACGCCCCGACCCTGCCCGGCTTGCCGGCGAAGGAGGAGCAATGGATGTTTGAGCGATTTCTTGCTGCGGGGATCGCCATCGCGGGAGTGGACGTGGGAGAATCCTACGGCAGCCCGGCGGGACGGGCGCGGTTTACCGAGTTTTACGAAGAACTGACCAAGCAAAGGGGCATGTCCCCCACCCCCTGCCTCCTGGCCCGGAGCCGCGGGGGATTGATGCTCTACAACTGGGCGGTGGAGCATCCCCGGTGGGTTTCCGGGGTCGCGGGGATTTATCCTGTTTGTGATCTCACCAGTTACCCCGGGCTGACGAACGCTTGTGGCGCCTATGGCCTCACGGCCGCCCAACTTGCCGCCGCCCTCCCGGAACAAAACCCGATCAACCGCCTGGCGTCGTTGGCCCGGGCGCAGGTGCCGCTTTACCACCTCCACGGGGACAGCGACACGGTCGTGCCTTTGGAAAAGAACTCCGGAGAACTGGCACGGCGTTACCGCGAACTGGGTGGATCCATCCTCCTTAATGTGATTCCAGGCCAGGGTCACAACATGTGGACGGGTTGGTTCCAGTGCCAGGAATTGGTTGATTTCGTCATTTCCCGGGCCCGCTCTTCCGGGGCGGGGGGAAGCATTACAAAGTAGTTGCCCGGGCGCCAGGATCTTGCCTTTGCTCTCCCGCCAGATTAGGGTCCGGTTAATCACACCATGAAACCAATTTCCCGGCGAAAAATGCTGACCGCAGGCGGCCTGGCAGCCGCTGCGCTCATCGGGGAGGCACAGGCTCTTCAAACCACCGGCACGACTCCGGCCAGCCCGAAGCGGAAATTCAAGATCGTCGTCACGGGCGGTCATCCAGGCGACCCAGAATACGGCTGTGGCGGCACCATCGCCCGGTTGACCGAGCGCGGGCATGACGTGGCGCTGCTCTATTTGAACCGCGGGGATCCCGCGGAGAAGCCGGGCGACCCGGGCCCCTTTCCCCGGGTGGCTGAGGCTGGACACGCTTGTGAAATCCTCGGGGCGCGGGCGGTGTTTGCCGGTCAAATTGACGGCCACGCGGTGGTGGATGCGGCCCATTACGCGGCCTTCCGACAGTTGCTGGCCGTGGAAAAGCCCGACGCGGTATTCACCCACTGGCCGATTGATAACCACGCCGACCATCGCGCGATGTCCCTGCTGGTGTATGATGCCTGGTTGCACCAGCGAAAAGCCTTTAGTTTATTCTATTACGAAGTTTCGAACGGCGAGGACACCGTCCAATTCGCGCCCACGGAATACTTGGATATCACCGCCACGGAAGTCATCAAGCGCCGCGCCTGCTTCGCCCATGCGAGTCAGGACCCGGAGCGATTTTATAAGCTGCAGGAAATGGTGGCACGCATGCGCGGCGCGGAATGCGGACACGGGTATGCCGAGGCGTTTGTCCGCCACCTCCAAAGCCCGGCCTTTCCCCTGCCCCCGCCCTGAAAACCCGTCCCCGGCAGGATGCGGTTCCGCTTGCCAAGCGTTCCCGGAGGAATATGATCGATTCACAATCATTGCCCGATAACTTGAACACCGCCATCCCATTTTCATTATGAAACAATCCATTACCCGCCGTTCTGCCCTGGGTCAATTGGCCGTGGGCGCCGCCGCCACCGCGGTGACCGCCAACCTCGGCCAGCGTCTCGCCACCGCGGAGGACGCCTTGGGCGCCGGCTTAAAGGGCCGCATCAATCATTCGGTGTGCAAATGGTGCTATCCCAATATTTCCCTGGAGGACCTCTGCCGCGCCGGCAAGGAGATGGGACTCCAATCCATCGAACTGCTCGGGCCGAAAGACTGGCCTACCTTGACGAAATACGGCCTCACCTGTGCCATGGCCAGCGATGTGGATGGGATCAGCTACGGTTTCAACCGGCTTGAACATCATGACGATCTTTTGCAGAAATTCGGGGTGGCGCTACCCCAGGCGGTGGACGCCGGCCTAAAAAATTACATCTGCTTTTCGGGGAACCGGAAGGGTATGTCTGATGAACAAGGGCTGGAGAATTGCGCGATTGGCCTCAAGCGGCTCATGCCGCTGGCGGAAAAGCATGGCATCACGATTTGCATGGAGTTGCTCAATAGCCGGGTGAACCATCCCGACTACATGTGCGATCACAGTGCCTGGGGGGTGGAGCTGTGCAAGCGGGTGGAATCGGAACGGTTCAAACTGCTGTACGACATCTATCACATGCAGATCATGGAAGGTGATGTCATCGCGACGATCAAAAAGAGCCACCAATATTTCGCCCATTACCACACCGGCGGGGTACCGGGCCGCAATGAAATCGACGACACGCAGGAACTAAATTATCCGGCGATCATGAAGGCCATCGTCGAATCCGGATTCAAGGGGCATGTGGCCCAGGAATTCATTCCGAAGCGGACGGATGTCCTCGCCTCCCTGAAGCAGGGCGTGCACATCTGCGACGTTTGAGCCGGCGAAGGAGCTGCGGTCATGCGCCCGGCCGCATCAGTGGTCCGGGTGGACCACAAACTCGACATCCAATTCCCGGCTTAGGGCAAAGGTCACCGCGAGGGACCGCGCATCCGCCGGGATTTCCAACGCCTGAGCGCGGTTGATTTCCCGCATCGTTGCGCCCCGTCCGCCGGTGCTGAATTCCTGGCGCATTCCCCCCCAGGGCACGGCCCGGTCGTGATCATCCCGCACCGAGACCAGCACAAATTGCAGCCCCGGCAAGGGCGCGGGAAAACGGTATTGTAAACAGGCCTTACCCGGAATGGCGATCCACTCGGAGGGCAGCGGCGCGCGGGGGGAAGTGATGCCGAGAAACTCGACTTCCTCGCCAAACATATTGGTCCGGGCATTCAATTCGATGACCTGACGACTCCCGGGCAGCGGCACCTGGGGGAAATGCCAGAGTTCCTCCGCCGGAAACCGGCCCGACCGGCTCAACCGAACCCGCATTTTCCAGGCCGGTTCCTCGGCCCAGAGCGCCGCGGGAAAATCGAGAACCACCATTTCATTGGAGCGAAAGGCCTGGGCGGCCGGGGTGAGCTGCTCACCGGTGGCCGCGTTGAGCGAAACAATATTCACCCACCAATTGGGCGCCGGTTGTCCCCACTCCGCAATTTGAAAAATCGCCCGACAAAACGAATGGGCGTCCGGAGCCAGCACGGTCGCCGAAGTTCTTTCCGTCGGAATGCGGGATGTAAACCCGGCCAGCGTGACGACCAATCCGTTGGTGCCCTGGGCGGCGGGAAGGTCTTCGGGAACCCAGGATTTCGCGCTCCCGTTGACGGAGCGCGAAATGGCTGCTTCACCCAACCGGATTACCTTGCCAGTGAAATCCCGGGCGTAAAGCCGGACACGAAAGTTGTGACTGCGCCGGGGTAAATGCCGCACTTCCAGGGCGTGCAGCCGGGCCTCGGCACTCAGAAAAAACACACTCTGTGCCCCGGCCACCGGTTCGGACTCGATGCCCTCGCGGTCCACCACGGTGACCTGGCAGGGGAGCGGAGGGAAAGTCGCCGCCGTGGGCGTCGGCGCGTGCTGGTAGCGGAACCAGAGCACCACGGAATTGGTATCCACCACGGTCTGCGTGGCGAGCTTGGTTCCCAATTTTGCCGCCCAGCGGGCGGGCAGGACCTGGTAAAGGTGATCGCGCAGCCGTTTGCCGAGCACGAACTCGTGGCGCGAGCCGACGGTTACCGCGATCAGCGCAATTTCATTGCCGTCAGGGAGCGTCCACCGGCGGCCGACCACGGATCGTCCGCGGGCAATCACCCCGACGAGGATGATCGACAGAACCAGGCACGCCGCGGCCAGAACCAACTTGCGTGACACAGCAACGTTCGGCGGGTGGCCGCGATGGGGTGAACGGCGAAACTACTTCTGCCCGAGCCCCAACACTTCCTTGCAATACTTCATGCTCTTTTCCAGCTCGGCGGTCTGGGCCTCCTGCTCGGCCTTCCCACCACGTTGGGGCGGTGGCTGCATCTGCTTGCCGCGTTTGGCCATGGCCACGAATTTGGCGAAGTCACTGGCGCGGGCCTTCGGGAAATTCTTCCAGAAGCTTTCCTTGAGATAGGGGAAATTGCGCGGGATGCCCGAGATTACTTCAAAATTCGCCGGAATGCCGGGACAAAGCACCGCAAAGCGCTTGAAGAAGGCCTTCCAGTCCACCAAGCCGTCGCCCGTGGCGGTCCACTGCACCCAGGCACCTTCCGGATATTCCCAAACCATGGAGTCGCGCAGCCCCGTCGAAGCGGTGTAAGGCCCGAGCGTTTCGAGGACTTCCATGGGATCTTCCAAGGTCCAGGTGGCGTTGCCGGTGTCCATGGTGGCGGCCACGTAATCCTTGCCGGCGGCCTCGATCAAAGTGACCAATTCCCAGGCCTGCATGTCGCCGGCATGGTTTTCGATGGCGATTTTGACTCCCGCGTCCACGGCCTGGTTGCGCAAGGCGCGGCAAACCTTGACGGTATCGGCGATGCGGGCCTCAATGCCCCCCTCGGATTTACGGTCATCCCCCATGCCGAGAATGCAGCGCAGCACCGGAGAGCCGAGCGTTTTCGCGACCCGGATACCCAGCGCGAGGTGCTCCTCGGCGGTGCCCCATTTGTTTTTGAAAAATTTTGAAGTGGGACAGATGCTCCAGGTGCCGGCATGAATTTCGATCCCCAGATCCTTGGCCTTGGACCGGACGTTTTTGAGGTAGGCATCCTCCAGGCTTTCGTAGGCGTCCAAATCGGAAATCAGGACCGAGTCGAGCTTCTGCGCGGCGGCATAATCCAGCAATTGCGGGGCTTTGAAATTCATGGCCCGGATCGAGAAATTATCAAACCCGAGCTTAAGTTTGGGTCCCGCGCCAGCGGCGGCTTCCTGGGCGGCGGCGGGGCCGATGACGGCGAGTCCCGCGGTGGCGGTGGCGAGGGATTTGAGGAACTGCCGCCGGCTGGTATCAAATGGTTCGGTGCTCATATGGTGTCGCGTCATTGACATTTAACCAAAAGCGATTTTACTGGCGAGCAAATGTTTTCGTCTTTGCGCAAACCGAGCGCGCCAGAATTCCGCCCCGGACTCCAACCGCGGGCCGGGATTACTCATGTGATTTTCGACTTCGACGGCACCCTTTCCTGGTTGCGCCATGGCTGGCCGGAGATCATGTGCGGCCTGTTCCTGGAACATTACCCCGCCCGTCCCGGGGAGACACCGACGGCGATTCATGATTTGCTGCTGGAGGAATTGTTGAGCCTGAATGGCAAGCCCTCGATTTACCAGATGGAACGATTTGTCGGGCGCGTTCGCGAAAGCGGGGCGTCGGCCCCGGAACCAACCAACCTGCTGGCGGAGTACTCCCGACGACTGGACGCCCGGATCAGCGAGCGGACCGCACGGGTTACCTCCGGCACGGCCATTCCGGACGAATATTTGGTGCACGGTGCCCGGGAGATGGTGGAGCATCTTGGCAAAATGGGCTTGCGCTTGATTATCCTGAGTGGCACGATTGAACACCGGGTGCGGGAGGAAGCAATATTGCTGGGTTTGTCCCGCTACTTTGGACCGCATATTTATGGCAGCACAGCCGATCACACCCAGTTTTCCAAGCGCCAGGTAATGGACCGATTACTGAGCGAGGAAGGCATCACGGGCGCCAATGTGCTGTCTTTTGGAGACGGACCCGTGGAAATAGAACAAACCAAGGATTTGGGCGGAATGGCAATCGCTGTGGCCAGCAACGAGGAACACAATGGTTCCGGCATCATGGACGAGGCGAAGCGACGGCAATTGGTCGCCGCCGGAGCCGACGGCGTGATTGCGGATTACCGCAATCCGGAAACCCTGCTGCCCCGCCTTTTCATCAACGCATGAAGCCAACCCCCGTCCCGCTCGATTTGCGGCATCTCAAAGTTTATCCTTTGGAACAACGGCTGAGCGAAAGCCGTCTGGCGGATATTTTGATCGATCCCGCCAGCCCGCCGCCGCCTTTAACTCCCGCCCTGTCGACAACGGTCGCCACTTGCGTCGGCGCCATTCGCCATGCGCGGGAACGGGGTGCCAGCGTCATGCTGCTGTATGGGGCGCATCTCATCAAAAATGGCGGGGCGGGTATTCTGGGCCACCTGCTCAAAGCGGGTTGGGTAACCCACCTGGGCACCAATGGCGCCGGCACGATCCACGACTGGGAATTCTCCTACCTGGGAAGATCCACGGAAAGCGTGAAAAAGAACGTGGCCACCGGCAGCTTTGGCACGTGGGATGAAACCGGCCGCTGCGTGCAACTCGCACTCCTGGCTGGGGCGCTGAACGGCGAAGGCTATGGCACCAGCCTGGGCCGCTTCATCGAGGAAGACGGCGTCACGTTGCCGGATGCTGAATCGCTGACCGCCGCGCTCCGCGCCGAACCCGGGCATCCCCGCTCCCCCGCCCGGGCGGAATTACTTCAAACGATCCTCGTTCACCGCCTGCCGACGGGTCGCATAACGGTGGCGCACCCCTGGAAGAACGCCTCGGTTCTGGCTACCGCATTCCGGCACGGCGTCCCGCTCACGGTGCATCCCGGGATCGGTTATGACATCATCGCGAATCATCCGATGTTTAATGGGGCGGTGATCGGGCGGGCGGCGGACACGGATTTCCGGCTGTTCGGCACGGCCGTCGAGGGTCTGGATGAGGGGGTGGTGCTCTCGGTGGGCTCGGCCATCATGGCGCCGCAGGTTTTTGAGAAAAGCATCAGTTGCGTCAACAATCTGCGCCTGCAGGCCGGCCGGCGCATCGTGCACGATCATTCGATTTACGTCGTGGACATCCAGGAGGGCGGGAATTGGGATTGGTCCACGGGAGAACCACCCAAGGACAATCCCGCTTACTACCTCCGGTTCTGCAAGAGTTTTTCCCGGATGGGCGGCACCATGCGGTACCTGGAATGCGACAACGTCGGCTTCGTCCATAATCTCCAACATCTTCTGAAAGCCTAATCCCGTGCACCCGGATCGCTTTGAAATCATAACGCACCGGTTCCGCGGACTGCGGATCGCGCTTGTCGGAGATTTTTGCCTGGATCGTTATCTGGAAATTGATCCGGCCCGGGACGAGATCTCCATTGAAACCGGCCGGAAGGTTCACAACGTCATCAACGTGCGGTCGCAACCGGGAGCGGCGGGAACGATTTTGAACAATTTGGTGGCGCTGGGAATCGGGGCCATTCACCCGGTGGGATTTGCCGGGGAGGACGGCGAAGGTTTCGAGTTGTCCCGAGCGCTCCATGCCTTGCCCGGCGTTTGCGCCGGCCACTTTTATCAAACCCCGCTCCGTCGCACCTTCACCTACACCAAGCCGCTCGTGATGGAACCCGGTCGGCCGCCGGAGGAATTGAACCGCCTGGATCTTAAAAACTGGACCCCCACCCCGCCCGCCCTCCGGCAGACCATCGTGCGGGCTTTGAGCACGCTGGCACGGGATGTGGACGCGATCATCATCATGGACCAGGTGGACATTCCGGAAACGGGAGTGATCACGACGGAGGTGCTGGCGGAGCTCGACGCAATCGCCAATTCGCACCCGTATTTGTTGATCCTGGCCGACTGCCGGCGCGGGCTGCAGGGCTATCCGCGGGTGAGTTTCAAAATGAACCGGGCGGAGCTGGCGTTGTTGGCGGGCGCCGACCCCGCCGCCAGCCTGCGGGGAATCAAATCAACGGCGGCGAAATTGGCCCGGCAACTCGGCCAACCCTGCTTCGTAACGCTTTCGGAAAACGGCCTGCTGGGAGCCGCCCCCGATGGCACGGTGGACCATGCCCCCGCCCTGCCCCTGCGGGGCCCCATTGATATTGTCGGCGCGGGGGACGCCATCACCGCCAACCTGGCCGCCGCGCTCGCCGCCGGCGCCAACCTCTCCGAGGCGTTGAAAATCGCCAACGCTGCGGCTTCCCTCGTCATCCACCAACTCGGCACGACCGGCACGGCAACAGTCCCGGGAATTGCCAGTCTCGTCACGCCGCCGCGCAAGCGCGCGAAGGAACCGGGAGACCAGTGACCTGGCCGAAGGTGCGTTCTTACCTGGCAAAACTTAAGTCTGAAGGGTGGAAAGAAAAATTAAATATGCCGTCCTGCTCCTGGTCCTCGGCAACATCGTGGTCATGATTTTCGCCCTGTTCGGCGGCCATTCATCACCCCCAAAAGCCGCCGTTTCCGCGACGACGAATCAGACCGTTCCCCTCCCCCGGCAGCCCTGACCGACGGCCCGGGGCAGGTATCCTCAAGTCTGGATTTGCCGGATCACTTTTCCCTCCACGTCGGTAAGTCGGCGATCGATACCGTTGTTCCGAAAGGTCAGTTTTTCGTGATCAATCCCCAGCAAATCCAGGATCGTGGCATGAATATCATGGCAGGATGTCGGATTGAGGGCGGCTTTATAGGACCATTCATCGCTGGTGCCGTAGGTGGTTCCTCCCCGGATGCCGCCGCCCGCGAGCCAATTGGTAAACGTGAACGGATTGTGGTCCCGGCCCTTGGATCCCTGACTGCAGGGCATGCGGCCAAACTCCGTGGTCCACAACACGATCGTATCATCGAGCAATCCGCGCGCCTTTAAATCCTTGATCAACGCGGCAGCTGGTTTGTCCATGCTGGCGCCCATGGCTCCGTGGTCCCGTTGGAGATCCTCGTGGGAATCCCAGTTGCGCCGGGGAAAACCGTTATCCGCCCCGCTCCACACTTGCACAAACCGGACCCCTGCCTCCAATAACCGGCGCGCGATGAGACAACTGCGGCCGAAATCGGCGGTGATTGGGTCATCCAACCCGTAGAGCTTTTTCGTGGCGGCGCTCTCCCCGCGCAAATCCACCACCTCGGGGGCGCTTAATTGCAGCTTGGCCGCCAACTCGTACGAGGCGATGCGGGCTTCGAGCCGGGAGTCGCCCGCGCGCGTGGCTTCATGCTCCCGGTTGAACCGGGTTAGCAATTCCAAACCGGCCGCCTCCCCGGCCGCCGTGATGTAATCCTTGTCCGGGGGCCGCAAATCCGCCACGGGACTGGGATTGCCCGGCCTGAGCAGGGTGCCTTGGTGGGAGGCGGGCAAAAAGCCCGCCCCCCAATTCTTCGGGCCGTTGGGCGCAAACCCCCGGGAATCGGGCATGACCACAAACGTGGGTAAATTACGATTCACGCTCCCCAGACCGTAGCTGAGCCAGGCGCCCATGCTCGGGAACCCGGGCAGGACGAAACCCGTGTTCTGCATAAAGGTCGCCGGTCCGTGGACATTGGAGGTGGCCACCATGGAGTGGACGAAGGCCAGGTCATCCACGCAGGAAGCCAGATGGGGCACCAAACCGCTCATCCATTTGCCGGAGTTGCCATGCTGTTGCCAGTCCCACGGGGAGGCCATGATGCTGCCCGGATCGCTTTGAAAAAGCTCCACTTTGCCGCCGGGATCAAACTTTTCGCCCCGGCGCCGGATCAGTTCGGGTTTGTAATCAAAGGTGTCCACCTGGCTGGCAGCCCCCGACATGAACAGCTGCACGACCCGTTTGGCCCGGGCGGGGTGGTGCAAGCCGCCGTTGAGCCCGGGACTTTGATGGGCCGGCAGAGTTCCGGCTAACAGTCCACTTTCGCCGAGCATTTGCGCCAGTGCCACGCCTCCCAGTCCTCCGCCGAAACGCCAAAGAAATTCCCGCCGATTGACCGCCGCGCGGCTTGCCGCGCGCACCGCCGGGGTCGCTGCAGGGGTCGGGCCAACGGGTTGGGGTTTCATAGGGCTCCGGGATCAATCCACGAAATTGAATTCATTGCTGTTGAGGAGGAGGCGGCAGGTGTTGACGAGACCAAACTTCGCCGCATGGGCCACAAATTCCGTGCGTTGCGTCCCGGTGGGGTAACGGAGGCAGACGAGACGGAAAGCCCAATCGATCTGCCCAGGGAGGGAACCGGATAGGAGTTCCAACCGGCCGGCGAGCCGCTCCGCCATTCGGAGCGGGAAGGGATTGTGCAGCAAGCTGAGCGCCTGGAGGGCGGTGATGGTGGTGTTACGCACCGGCACGCTTTGGCCGGGATCGGCGCAGTCCAGCGTTTCCAGGAGGGGATCTGGCACGCTGCGCACGATGGCCCGGTAAACACTCCGCCGCCAGGTGGGTGCGTCATCGGGGTTGTATTTTTCGTAGTAATAGTGCGGCGAATAATCATCCTTGAATTCAAACAGGTCAAAACCCGGGCCGCCCATGGTCAGGTCCAATCGGCCGGAAAGTTGCAGCAAAGAGTCCCGGAAAGACTCGGCACCCAGGCGGTCGCGGTTCATCCGCCAGAGGAACTGGTTTCCCGAATCGATACGGGCGTAATCCTCGCGACTCGCGCCGGACTGACGGTACGTAGCGCTGAGCAATATTTGCCGGTGGAGCCACTTTAAGGACTGTCCATGCGCCAAAAACTCTCCGGCGAGCCAGTCGAGCAATTCGGGATGGGTGGGGGCGGAACCCATGTTCCCAAAATCGTTCGGGGTGTCCACCAGCCCCCGGCCGAAATGATACGACCAGACGCGGTTTACGATGGACCGCCACGTCAGGGCATTCCGGGGGGTGGAAATCCAGTGTGCCAAGGCGGCCCGCCTTTCGCCTTCGTTGGCGGGATCCTTCAACTTGAATTCCGCGGCGAGATCCGCCAGGAAAGCCGGGGGCGCGGGCTTCACCAGTTCCCCCGGTCGGCGGACATCCCCCCGCTCCAGCAGGTGGATCGGCCGGGGTTCCACTGCCGGGGCAAAAGTGCCCACCGTGGGAAAGTCATGGGCCGCGGCAAAAACCAGTTGCTGCCGGGGCAACGACCCCAGACTTCCCTCCAAATCCTCGGCGCGTTGAACGGCCAAATCGAAGCGCCGATTGGTTTCGTCGTCGAGCAGCGCCGTGACCTGCGCCTCCTGTTCCCGCCGCCGCCCGCGCGCCTCCTGTTCCCAAGCCGCCTGATGGCGCAGGCCGGCGAGCACGTCAGTGGTATTGTCCAGAAACCCGTGCCGATCCAACCCGTCCACCAGGTATTGCACACTCCACCCGGGCAACTCGGCCGAATCCAGTGCCTGCACCGCGGCGCCCCGGGCTACGTTCCAGCCGTCCGAAACGACTTGCACTTCGGCAAGCGCGAATCCGTATTGCCCCCGCTCCCCGGCCAGCCGGGTCGCCGTGACCCGGACGTACCTTGCCGGAAGGGCGTCCAATTCCAGCTCGAAGGGTTGGGAACCCAGGAGGTTGACATTGGTCTGGCTCTCATAAACCAGGCGTCGCCCCGGTCCAAACGCCGGGTCGTTGGCAATCTCGATCCGAAACCGCACGGGAAACCCGCGGGTCGTTTCAAGTGGCGTCTGGGTGGCTACCGCCGGGCGGGAAGGACTCGACTTGACCGCCCGGGCAATTTGGGCCGTTTTCGCCCGGGGTGAATTGGTGCTCCCCGGCGCTGACCGGGGCGGCTTGCCGGCAGCGGTTTTGGCCGGAGCCAAAGCCGGCAAAAGACGGATGGTGTCCACGGGAACCTTTTTACCCAGATCCAACTGCACCCACTTGACTGCATCCGCCACGGGCGACCGGGCGCTCTGATATCCTTCGGTGGGCGCAGGCACTACCGCCTCCGGCAACGCCGCCAGGCTGCTGTAACCGTCCAGGAGGAACTGCACTCCCCACGGGCCGCTTTCCAGGGAATCCAGCGCACTGATGCGGGCGGAGCGGGCCACGTTGGTCTGGTCGGTGGACTGCACCTGGATTTCACTCAAGGCCAACAGGTACTGGTCATCCTTTTGTTTCCAAAGTTGGGTGGCGGTCAACCGCACATAGCGCGCCACGAGGTTTGTGGCGGCAAAGCTGCGGGGCTGGAGCCCCGGATTTTCAAAATCGGAACCGGTCTTGTCCGCAATCAGCTCGACATTTTTGAATTCCGCATCATTGGCCGCCTCCAGGCGGAACTGGACCGGGAACCCGAATCCAGCCTTATCGGGTGAATCCCGGGACCGGGCCGGCACGAGGATGACTTTTTCGATGGGCACCGGCCGGCCCAAATCCAGGGCCACCCACTTGGTGGTATCCGCTTTGGGAGCGGTGGCGCTTTGAAACCCGTCCGTCGGACTCGGATTGAACAGCACCCCCCAACTGCTCCGGCCATCCACCAAATTGGTGCGGGACCACGTCGGCGCGGCTTCCACGCTGTCGAGGCTGGTCACGGTGGCCCCCAGCGCAACATCCTTTCCCCCGGACACCGCGACCAATTCGCTCAAGGCAAAAATCCAGTCATCCTTTTTGGCATCCCGGCGCATCAGCTTCGTGGCGGTCACCCGGACATACCGGCCGCGAACACCCGGTTTGCGCGCCAGATATGGCGCATCGCCGGGGTTGGGAAAATCGGTGTGGGTTTCATCCGCCAGCAGCGTGGAAGATTTGAACTCCGCCTCGTCGGAGACTTCGATCTTGAACCGCCGCGGGAAACCGAACCCCGGTCCGGCAAAGTCCCCCAATTTCAGATGCGCCGGAATCAACATCACTTCATCCAGGACAACGGACCGCCCCAAATCCACCTGCACCCATTTGGCATCAAAGGGTGAGGGGGCGACCTCCGAATGGAATCCCTTGCCATAACCCGGCACCGCATTTGAAAGTTGGGAGGCAGTGGCAATCCGCTGGGTCAGCGCTGTCCATTCCGCCTCCAAGGCGCGAATGCGGGCGCTGGAAACCCGCGCGCGTTCGGCCGTGAGGTTTCCCAGTTCCCGGGCGTTTACTTTTTGGTCCTGGAGCAGGCTGGTCCGCTTGGCCAAAACTGCCTTGTCCGGATCATAGTAGCGGTTGGCCCGCTCGACGCCGGCGAAAACCGCCTGCAAGCTGTAATAGTCCTTTTGGGTGATGGGATCGAACTTATGGTCGTGACAACGCGCGCAATGGACGGTGAGGCTGCAAAAAGTGGACATCGTATTGGCGACCATATCGTCGCGGTCCAGCACCCGGGTGATCTGCTTGTCCACCGTGCCTTCTTTTAACTCGGTCTGGGCCACCTGATCCCAGGGGCCGGCGACAATGAACCCGGTCGCCACGATTCCATCCGGTTGGTCGGGAAAAAGCACATCCCCGGCCAGTTGTTCCTGGACAAATCGTCCGTACGGTTTGTCCTCGTTAAAGGCCCGGATGACGTAATCCCGGTACGGCCACGCATTTAACCGGCGGGTGTCCTTGTCGTAACCGTGGGTTTCCCCATAGTGGACCACATCCAGCCAGTGGCGCCCCCAGCGCTCCCCGTAGCGCGGCGAAGCCAGCAAACGGTCCACCCAATGCTCATAGGCTTGCGGATCAGGATCATTGACAAAATCATCGACCTCCTCCGGTGTGGGCGGCAGGCCGTGCAAATCATATTTGAGGCGCCGTAACAGCGTGCGCCGGTCCGCTTCCGGACTGGGTCCCAACCCTTTCGTTGGGAGCCGGGCACGGACGAAGACATCAATGGGGGAAAGGTCGCCCCCCGCCCCGCCCGGTACGGTAGGTGTCTCTAACGGTTTCCCTGCCCAAAACTGATCGGACCGCGGATGCCGGGCAGGTGGGACGGGCGCCCCATTTTCCTTTGCTTGGGCCCCAACGCGGACAACCCCCAACAGCAACCAGGGCAACACTCCCAGGAAAAATGTTCGCAGGAAATGCATATGCCAACATCAGCAAACCGCGGCACCGGGCACCGAACCGGTGGGCAGGGCCGGCTGGGTGGCCCGATTTGTGACACGTGCTGGCATGCTGCCAGAACCATACCTCCGGCCCCCGCCCTGCCGTCAAGTCCGGCGAGTGCCATTCGCTGGCGGGCTGGCGGCTGCCGGGTCCACCCCACCAACCGGACCGTTAGCGACTTGGCAATTGACGGCAGGACGACTAAGCTGGCGGCAAATCAGAGACACCATGCCAAACCACGCAGGGACTTCCCCCCCGACGAAACCGGATTCGCCTCCAGGACACCGTCTGGGTGGTGCATGGAATTACGCCCTCGCCGTCCTGATCCTGGTCCTGGCTTTCACCATCCGCAGCGTCCTTGATCCACTCCTCAAAGACCGACTGCCCTTCGTCAGTTTTTTCCTGGCCACCACTTTTGTGGCTTGGTACTGCGGTTTTGGCCCCTCCCTGCTCACCCTCGTTGCGGGGTGGCTGACGGCCGACTGGTTCTTTATTGATCCCCGTGGCCAGTTCGACATTCCGCATGAAACCAACCTCGTTGCCAGTGTCTCCTATTTTCTCTCCGGTTTGGTCACCATCTCCTTCAGCCATTTGATGCACCGGGCGAGGGAAAGGGCCGATCAGAATGCCGCCGCCGCCCTGGTCAACCAACGATTGTTGGAAAAGGAAGTGATGGACCGCAAGCGCATTTCCTCGGAAGTCCGCCGCCTGAATATCGAACTTGAGCAACGGGTGGCGGATCGCACCGCGGAACTGATGAATCTCAATCACGAGTTGGAGTCCTTCACCTACTCCGTTTCCCATGATCTCCGGGCACCCCTCCGCCACATTGACGGATTCGCCCAGATCCTGGAGCAGGATTTCGCGACGAATCTTCCGCCGGAAGCCCGGCGCTTCCTCGGCAAGATCCGCCAGGGCAGCCAGCAGATGGGGCTCCTCGTGGACGATCTCTTGAATCTCTCGCGCATCGGCCAGCAGGAGTTGCGGCGCCAACCCGTTGCGTTGAATCCCCTCCTCCTGGAGGTGCAAGCCGAACTCGCCACCGAGACCAACGGCCGCCTGATCGAGTGGCACTTCGCCACTCTGCCAACGATTGCGGGCGATCCGGGACTGATCCGCCTGGCCTTCATGAATCTGCTCGCAAATGCGATCAAATACACCCGGCCGCGGGAGCGGGCGAGCATCACCGTGGATCAAGTCGTCCGGGAGGAAGGATCCGTCATCCGGGTGCGGGATAATGGCGTTGGTTTCGACATGCGTTACGCCGGAAAACTCTTCGGCGTCTTCCAGCGCCTCCACCCCGCCAGTGAATTCGAAGGCACCGGCATCGGCCTCCCCACCGTGGCCCGGATAATTCGCAAACATGGCGGGCGCATCTGGGCGGAGGCAGAAGTGGGCCAAGGCGCCACTTTCTATCTGACTTTCGAACCGCCCCCCCGCCGACCGCCCCCGAGCAGCGGGGACAGTTCGGTGATCCTGCCCCTTCCCGCTGGCTTGGCTAAACCAGCCAATCCTAGCCGCTGAAGCCACCCTGCCAGGGGCGCTCATCAAGGTCGGTCTAAATCCCAAATCAACCGCTCGAAGCAGCGCGGCCTCGCCGTTCCACCTACCCCCGCGCTCCACGACCTCCGGGCCGAAAATCAAATACCCGGTCGCCCACGAAAAAACATTGATTCACCGCCCCTGCTCCGCCACATTATCTCCCTGTGGCCGGAGAGATGGCTGAGTGGTTTAAGGCGCACGCCTGGAAAGCGTGAGTACCTAAACAGTACCGTGGGTTCGAATCCCTCTCTCTCCGCCATTTTCTCACCCGTGGCAGCCCTCCTCTTACCACGAACCGTCCCCCGACATTCTCTTCCGTGAGAATCTAAATTACCCGGCCAATTCTCGACGATTGCCGTGACCGCCAGTT
>CAIXFN010000084.1 GCA_903918755.1 uncultured Pedosphaera sp. | reverse complement strand
CCCAAGAAAAGGGAAGGGAGGGCGGCGAGAGCGCTAGCTATTCGTCGTCTTCTCTTTCCAATTGAGTGCTCAGAAGAAAAAAGAGGAAAAAATCCACGCGGTCGGTTGACAAAACACATACCCGCATTTTCGCGGCTAAAAATTCGGCTCGGCAATTTTTTCGGGTGGCTCACCTTCGCGAACTTAGCGTGCTTCTGTTAAGAAGTCCCCCCCCTTGTCCCAATTCCAGGTTCCAGACGGTCAATTCACACCGCTTCCAAGCCCCCCCTTCACCTGATTCCTTTGCCGCCGCTTGGGCGCATTCTCAGCGCAATTCGCCCGCGATTGCCAAGGGCAGGCTTTTGTGCCATTGTCTCCCGCCCGAAACAGCCCAACTTATGATGAACCAAAAATCGCTTTCTGCGCTCCTCCTCGCGGGCGCCCTGATCCGAGGCGGCCAAAACGGTCAGGCAATCGAATTGCCGGACGGCAATTGGCCCCAATTCCGTGGGCCGAATGCCGCCGGGGTGGGGGAGCATGCTCATCCGCCGGTCAAGATCAGCCCGACCAATGAAGTGGCGTGGCAGGTGGAGGTGCCCTGGTCACCGTCTTCGCCTTCGGTCTGGGGGCAACATATTTATCTCACCACGTTTGCGCAGGACCAATTGGAAACCCTTTGCCTGGAGCGCCACACCGGGAAGACCTTGTGGACCGGGGCGGTGAAGACCGACAAGTTGGAGGTTTACCACAACACCGACGGCAGTCCGGCCGCCTCGACTCCCGCGACCGATGGGGAGCGAGTCGTCAGCTACTTTGGCTCCTTCGGTTTGGTCTGCTACAATGTTGACGGCAAGGAATTGTGGCGGCATCCGCTGCCGCTGGCCATCAGCGGCGGCAGTTATGGCTCCGGCACGTCGCCGATCATTCATGGGAATCTGGTGCTGCTGAACCGCGATCAGGACCAAAATTCCTCCCTGCTGGCGGTCGATCTGAAGACCGGCAAGACGGCGTGGGAAGCCCCGCGTCCGGAAGCCAGTGGGAGCTTCGGAACCCCGATTGTCTGGCGGAGCGGCGGCCGCGAAGAGGTGGTGATGCCCGGGTCTCTCCGGCTCAAAGGTTACGATTTGAAGACCGGGAAGGAACGCTGGATGTTCGAGGGTACCACCGGTTTTGCCTGCACCACGCCGGTGGTCGGGGATGGCCTGCTGTTTTTTGCCGGTTGGTCGCCCGGCAAGGCCGATTCTCCCTGGCCCTCCTGGGAAACTTTCTTGGGGAAGTACGACAAGAATCATGATGGGGTGATCACGATGGATGAATTTGACCCCGCCGAACGAGACTACGTCCGCGGCTTGGATGTCAACCACGACGGGAAAATTTCGAAAGAGGATTACGCCCTGGTCCGGGAGCACGCCGCCAAAGCCGCGAACGTTCTGGTGGCTGTCAAGCCGGACGGAATGGGAGATATTTCGGCAACGCACCTGGCTTGGAAGTTTGAAAAGGGTTTGCCCTACGTGCCCTCGCCGATTTTCTATGATGGGCGGCTTTATCTGGTTCGCGATGGCGGCATGATGTCCTCGTTTGACGGCAAGACGGGCAAGCCCTTTTACGCCCAAGAGCGCCTGGATGCCATTGGATCCTACTATGCCTCGCCGGTTGCCGCAGATGGTCGCATTTACGTAGCCTCGCTCAATGGCAAGCTCAGCGTCGTGGAGGCCGGGGGTGATACCCCGAAAGTCCTGCATCAGGCGGAGTTCGGCGAACGTATTCTGGCAACCCCCGCGTTGTCGGGGGATTACCTCTATTTGCGGACGCAGACCAAATTGTACGCGTTCGGTCCGGCGGCGCACCATTGAGCTGACTCATCACCCGCGGTAGGAGTTGTTCCTCGCCCTCAGTGGAGCAACAATTCCACCGTCTCGCGAATGACGCCCGCATGGGCCACGATCGCCAAACCCAAAGGATGGTGCACGGTGCGCTCCTCAAAGGGGATCACGGTCCGGTCGGTTTGGCGATGCATGCCGAGAACCAGGCCAAGGATCATTCCGGAATCCCGATGCATCACCGGGCCGCCGCTGTCGCCCCCAAAGGTACTAAAATCCACCAGGAACGTGCGGTGGCTGTCAATTGGTATGAGGGGCAGGCTGGCGATGGAGCCATGCCGCAGGACGGGGAATCCCGCTTCGTTGACTTCCAACTGTGCGGGGCATCCGAAAATCCAGGTGTCCGTGCCCAAGGCGATGCTGCCGTTGACAAAATCCGCAGACTGGGCCAATTGACCAAGATTCGGCGGATCGCAGGTAACATCCCGTGGGAGGGAAAACCGAAGGACGGCCACATCCTCCTGTGGGTGCTTGCGCCAAAGGGTGCGATCGCCGGAGCGTAACAGCAGGGGAATTTCGCGCCGCAGATAACTTCCGTCCGGCCGCCGATCGCGCAGGACCAGATGGGCTTCCGCGCCCGGAACCTCGCTGAGCGCATGAGCCGCGGTAACGAGGATGAAAACATTGTTGGGCCACCCGGCACTGGCCGGCGGCCGCAGCAGAAAGCAGGTCCCTGAGGAATCCTTGCCCGCCAGTTTCCCGGTGGCGGAAAGCAATTGTTGTAAGGCCACGGCCCCCGGACGGAGTTTTTCTCCTTCCGCGATTCCCAGAAAAGGGAAAACGCCGACCACGAGGGAAATGAATAACGTCGCGAATTGTGTGTGACGACCCGGGCGCCACCGTGTCTGATTCGGTAACATGCGTACCAGATGGTTAAGTTGGGGCGGGCCCGGTGTAAAGCGGAACCTTACCGCAAATTGAATTGAACATTGCCAGCGCCCACGGGTCTGTTATATGCATACGCCAGCAGCCTGAACTCAAATTACTCAACTAAAATGCCCGGGCCAAGGATTCGACTCATGAACGCGTTGCGCCCGGCGGCGAAGGGCGGCCGGAACCATTTTCGCCTGCTACTGGCTTTGGTCCTGGGTTTCCTGCTCGCCAATACCTCCGCTCGGGCGGCCATCCAATTTGATGTTTTTCTGGGCTACGATGGGGTGGTGCCTGAGGCGAGTTGGTTTCCGGTCATTTGCGAAATCAAAAACGACGGTCCCACTTTCACCGGGGTGGTGGAAGTGCAGGCGGGAAATCTCACGCAGGGTCAGAACCGACGCCTCGTAGTGGAATTGCCCACCGGAACGCTCAAACGGGTGGTGATCCCCGTTTTCTCCACCGCCCGTTACCAGAGCAGTTGGGATGTGCGCCTGTTGGACAGTCGCGGCAAAGTGCGCGCGGAACAACCGGGCACCCGGCCCCGCACCCAGATTGCCGCCGAGACCGTGATCATGGGAGCCTTGCCCCGCACGGCGGGTGGATTGCCCGTGATCCGGGACGTGTTGGGCAAAGACCCGCTGTTGAAGCCGGCCGTCGCCCGGTTTCAGCCGGCCTTGCTGCCGGACAACCCGCTGGTTTTTGAGGGGCTCAGTTCCCTGTATCTGAACTCGGACAAGGCGTTGGAATTAAAGGACAACCAGGTTTTCGCCCTGCTGAGCTGGCTGAATAACGGCGGTCACCTGATTGTGGCGGTGGAGCAGCCCTCCGATGTCACGGCCATGCCCTGGCTGCGGTCTACGCTGCCGTGCGAGTTGGGCGAAGTCATTACCGTGAAAGCACACGGGGAGTTGCAGCGCTGGGTGCAAAGTGCCGCTGGCATCCGGGGCAACACGGAATCCTCCAGTGCGTTTTCGCAGACACCATCCGATCCCGCCTTCGAGCGCGCCGACTTGCAAGTGGTGTCCTGCCGGCCGCGGAATGCCCGGATCGTGGCGCAGTCGGGGGATACCCCCCTGATCCTGACTGGCCGGGTGGGGCGGGGCCAGATCACCGCTTTGCTGTTCAGCCCGGAACGGGAACCGGTTCATTCGTGGCGGAACCTGTCCTCACTTTGGGCGCGCCTGGCCGATGTGCCCGTCCGGCTTTATTTGAATGAAGTGCAGATGCAGCATGGGGGCTACAGTGCCGATGGCATTTTCGGCGCGTTGATCGACAGTAAGCAGGTCCGCAAGCTTCCGGTGGAATGGCTGCTGTTGCTGCTGATTGTTTACCTCGTTGTGATCGGTCCGCTGGACCAATACTGGCTGAAGCGCATCAAGCGGCCCATGCTCACCTGGATTACTTTTCCCTGCTATGTCGTGCTGTTTTCCCTCTTGATTTATTTTATCGGCTACAAATTGCGCGCCGGCGAATCGGAATGGAATGAACTGCACGTGGTGGACGTCCTCAACAGCAAAGAAGGGGCGGAATTGCGGGGCCGGACCTACGCCTCCATTTACTCACCCGTCAATTCCACCTACCGGGTGGAAAACCAGGCCAATTCTTCAACGTTTCGCGGCGAGTTCCAAAGCAGTTGGAGCGGTGGCCAGAACGCGGAAAAGGCCGACGTGATCCAAAACGGCGACAATTTCAAGGCGGATATTTTCGTCCCGGTGTGGACCAGTCAGCTCTACATCAGTGACTGGTGGTTGAGCGCGGAGCGACCGCTGGAAGTGATTGTGGCGTCGGAGGGGAATGGCTGGCAATTGACGGTACTGAATCACCTTGCCCGGTCGGTGACCAACGTCTTGCTGGTCATCAAAGATCGGGTTTTTGATGTGGGCGAAGTCGGTGCCGCGCAAACCAAAAAGGTCCGCTTCGGGCTGGAGCAGGGACGGAGTTTGCCGGATTATGTCAAAGCGCACGGCGGTGGTTTTCAAGGGGCGGTTCAAATGCGTCAACAGGCGTTTGGCGCCAGTGGCAGCGGGCGCCTCGGCGATCCCCCGAATACCTGCATGGCCGCTTCCTTCCTCGGCGAATTGGCGCGCGACGGGCAACCCCAACCGGGAATGATGAATTACGAATTTATTGCGCCTCCGGGCTTGGATCTAATGTCGGTGCTCGAGCACGGTCAGGCCGTCTTGCTGGCGTGGTCCGCGGAATATTCTCCGGCCAAACCGATGAACCTGTTCACTCCCCGCCGGTTGCACAAAGACACCTTGTGGCGCGTTGCGGTAAACGTGGGCGCGCCCGGAACGCCTTAAGACTATGAATCCAGAATCGGCACCCCCGCCCCCAATTCCCGCCGTCCAGACCATTGGCCTCACCCGCACCTATGGCGCCATGACGGCCTTGAGCGCGCTGGACCTCACGGTCAACCGCGGGGATTTGTTTGGCTTCATCGGTTCCAATGGCGCGGGCAAGACGACCACCCTGCGAATCCTGGCCACGTTTCTCGCGCCCTCGGCCGGGACGGCCAAAGTGCTGGGTCACGACGTGGTCCGGGACGCGAATGCCGTCCGCCATGTGATCGGCTATATGCCGGACTTTTTCGGCGTTTACAAGGACATGGAGGTGACGGAGTACCTGGATTTTTTTGGCGCCTGTTACAAGATCCCCACCGCGCAGCGGGAAAAGACGGTCAATGACGTGCTGGAGTTGGTGGGATTGACGGAGAAAAAGGGCGCCTTGATTGGGGCGCTGAGCCGCGGCATGCAGCAGCGATTGGGCCTGGCCCGCGTGCTGATTCATGACCCGCAAGTGCTGCTCCTGGACGAGCCCGCCAGCGGTCTGGATCCCCGGGCGCGAATTGAAATGATGGCCATTCTCCAGGAATTGCAGCGGCTCGGCAAGACCATCATCATTTCCTCCCACATTTTGAGCGAGTTGCAGACCTTGTGCAACCGGGTGGCCATCATTGAAAAAGGCCGTTTGATTTACAGCGGCCCCGTGCAGGGTGTTCGCGATCAGATGTCCACCGGGCTCGTGATTTGGGTGCGCGTGGCAACCGAAACGGAACGGGCGATCGAGTTGTTGCGGGAACGGCCCGAAGTGACCGGGGTTGAGGTGGTCGAAGGCCGGCTCAAGGTCACCATGGCGAGTCATGATATCGACCACAGCTGCGTGGCGGAAGTCATCGTCCGGGCGGGCTTGAAGTTGCTGGAATTGCAGGAGGACGAGTTGGGACTCGAAGAGGTATTTTTGCGCGTCACGCGCGGAGAGACGCAGTAAACCGGGGCTTCGGGAATTGCGCACGTAAGGCTTCTTGGCGCCCGTTCCGGCTGAAGTGGCTATAAAAACCCTTGCGGGTTCAGCGGTGGAAAGCGCGCGATTACGCCGCTCGGTGTTCTGCTCAGAAATTGCTCTATGACGTTTTTGCCCATCGTAGGCAGGGAAATGGGAGTTTCTGCCCGCCAGCCGATAACCTATCGCCTGCGTTTCCTGACCGGTTTGAGTTTCTGTTCCCTATGGTTGCTGGCTTCGTTCGGAGCCCGCCACCAAGCCCCCGCCGCCGCGGCCCGGGAACAATTTGAAATGCTCTCCGGCATCGCCCTCGGTTTATGCCTCGTCGCGGGCGTGTTCCTGACCGCGGACAGCCTCAGCACGGAGAAGCGTGAAGGAACTTTGGGGCTTTTGTTCCTCACCGACTTGCACGGTTACGATGTGATGCTGGGCAAATTGGCGGCCACATCCCTGCAATCCGGCTATGCCCTTTTGGCCATGCTCCCAGTGCTGGCGTTGCCCTTGCTGATCGGCGGGGTGACGTCCGGCGAATTTTGGCGAATGGTTCTGGTTTTGCTGGCCGCGCTGTTCTTTTCGCTCGCGACTGGCGTCGCGATGTCCGCGGTCAGCCGCGAGGCGCGCAAAGCAATGGCCGCGACCGCCGGGGTGCTGCTCTTCTTTACTGCCGTGTTGCCGGCCCTGGGTAACCTGCTCAGCCTCGCGGGGCGTCGTCCGAATCCGGTCCTCTTTTTTTGGGCCAGTGCCGGATTTGCGGATCAGCTTTCCTCGGACGGCGCATATCCTTCTGCCTACCTTGGCTTTTGGGGCTCCCTGGGAACCCTGGTCGGATTGGGTCTGGCCGGTCTCCTCTTTGGCAGCTTGGTGTTGCCCCATGCCTGGCAGGAACGGGGCAGCGCGCCAGAGACTACAATTTGGCGACGCTGGCGCTTCGGTTCGGCAGCGGGGCGCATTCGGCAAAGAGTCCGTTTTCTGGCCCGCAATCCATTTGAATGGCTGGCCCGTCGCGACCATTTGGCGCGATGGGCAGCGGCGGCATTGTTCGCCGCCGGAATGCCGCTTTGGGTGGCCTGCTTTTGGGCCGCCTTGCGGAGCCCCAGAGTCACCCCCATGGACGGTTTCTCCATGCTGATTTTCTGTACTTTCGCCCTCCAATTGCTGGCCAAGGGACTGCTGACCTTGGAAAGCACCCGCCGGTTGAGCGAGGACCGAGAATCCGGTGCTTTGGAGTTGCTGTTGGCCACTCCGCTGCGCGCCAACCAAATTCTGCACGGCCAAGTGCGCGCGCTGCGGGCGCAATTCGGGATGCCCTTCGCCGGATTGATCCTCCTCTACGGCGCGATCATCTGGCTCCGTTACGGACTCAATCCCATGAAGATGTCCGATAACAATGAAACGGTATTCATTTTAGGAGGGAATGTATTCATGTTGGTGGCGGACTTCTTTGCGTTTAGCTGGCTGGGAATGTGGCTGGCAATGCACTACCGGCACCATCGGGCGGTATTGGCAACGCTGGCCTTGATGCATTTGCCATCATGGGGCGCCTTTTTGTTGGCGGGTTTTTGCGGTTTCCTCGATGGCCGGTCCTGGTGGGCGCAGTTCCAACCAGGAATCTGCGGTTGGGCACTTTTGAGTATCGTTTGGTCCCTTGGACTGGGACTATGGGCTCGACGGCGCTTGCAGCGGGATTTTCACGAACTGGCGGCTGGAATCAAACGGCCGGTTCGTCGCTGGGGGAGAGCCCCAGCCAAATTACCGTCAGGGATGCCGCGATGAAATCGATGGTTAACGCGGCTCAAATCGTTGCGCGGTATCAAATCAGGAGGTCGTTGCGTCATACCGGGCGAAAGGGGTTGGGATGAACGTGACGCCACTCATTGCGCGGGAACTGCGAGTGCTTGCCGGTCGGCGGGGAACATATCTGATTCGGGTGTTGGGTGTGATTATTTTGCTGGCAGCGGCGGTCGAATTACGGCGGGGGGCGGTCTTGGGCTCCGGCGCAGGCGGCCAATTGTTCAGTCAGGTAAATGTGGCACTTTTTTGTGCCATTTGGATCTTAGTGCCGTTATTGAGCGCGGATTGTCTGAGCGAGGAGCGACGCGAAGGCACCTTGGGCCTGCTTTTTCTGACGCCGCTAAAGGCGCGGGACATCGTCCTGGCCAAACTGCTGGTGCACGGTTTGCGGGGGCTGACACTCTGGCTGGCTCTGGTGCCCATGGTGATGCTGCCATTCCTTATCGGTGGCGTTTCCTGGCAGGAGGGGTGTTTTGCGGTCCTTTTCAATTTCAGCGCTTTCTCGTGCGCTTTGGCCATGGGCTTGGCGGCTTCCGCATTGGCGAAAGTATGGGGGCGGGCGCTCTTGCTGGCGCTGGTCCTGAGCCTTACCTGTGCGTTTAGCTTCGTCTACGTATTTGGATATGCGTTGGCCGGATTGCTTGCCAGATATGGGGTTTTCGGCCGTGGTATGCAGAATGTCGAGTACCACCGAATCGACTTCATCATGGAAATCGGTTTTTTCGGCGCCACCGATTTTGAGCGGACCTGGCCCAATATTCTAAGGATGATCCGTCCCGCGGGTCAGGCGTCATTATTCCGGCTGGGGGGAGGCGTGGCGGCGGTTTCTGTCCTGGTTTTGGGGGCGGGAATTTTACTCGCCGCGGCGCTCGTCCGGCGCGGTTGGCAGGACGCACCACCCGCCGCCTGGCGAATGCGTTGGGCGCGGGTTTGGTGCGCTCCGATTTTCGGCGCCCGTTGGCTGAGGACTCGCCAGGAAGCTCGCTTGTCCCGGAATCCGATTGGCTGGCTGGAGTGGCGAAGTTGGTCCGGACGGTTGGTGGCCTGGGGGGTGCTGGCCGTGGCGGTGGTGATGTCCGCCTTCACCGTCGGTACCGCGGACAATGCCGAAGACTACCGAGAAGGTCAGCACTGGCTGGCCATAATTCTCCTCGGCAGCCTGGCGGCCAGCGCGGCGGGAAGTTTCCAGCGCGAACGCGAAAATGGCGTCATGGAGTTGCTCCTGGTTTCGCCGCTGACCGAGGCCCAGATCATCCGGGGCCGGCTCTGCGGGATTTGGGCGCATTTCATTCCCGCACTTGCCCTGCTTGCCGCAATCCGGGTTTGGGTTGACCTGACCCACGAACCGCTGGCTGGATTTGGCAACCTCCTGTTATTTGCGGTGAATTTTTTCACTTTCCCGTTGATCGGGCTCTACTTTTCCCTGCGGTGGAACAACTTTTTGGCCACTTTTCCGATCACCCTGGTGGTGGGCGCCGCTGCGCCACTCGGTCTCCGGTTTGTCGACTCGGCATTCGGGCTGGTATCGCTCTCCCTCGCAACCGGTGGCTGGCAGGTGGACGGCTCATCTTTGCTGGCCGTTCTCACTCTCGGAATCCAACTGGCGATGGCCTGGCTTTTTTGGCGGGGTCTCCTCCGCGCCCTGGTGTCGCGCAAATTCATTTTTGGTCGGGTGGCGAATTAGGGACAGGGATGACACTCTTACCCATCATTGGCAGGGAATTGCGGTCGCAGGCCCGTCAACCCGGGACCTATGCTTTCCGGGTGGCCGGTGTGGTGGTCTTGTTGGTGGCGGCGGAGGAATTTTGGGCCCGGCACGGACTGGGACGAAGTTCCGGCGGCGACCTTTTCAGTCATTTGCACGTGGCGATGTTTTGCTCCATCTGGATTTTGGTGCCCTTGATGAGCGCTGATTGCCTCAGCCGGGAAAAGCGGGAGGGGACGCTGGGATTGTTGTTTCTCACTCCCTTGCGCGCCCGGGAAATTGTGCTGGCCAAGGGATTGGTGCACGGGTTGCGGGCGCTGATGCTCTGGTTGGCAGTATTGCCGGTGCTGACCCTGCCCTCGCTGGTGGGCGGAGTGTCCTGGCGGGAGGCGGCCTGGTCCACGATGATCAATTTCAGTTGCGTGTGCTGGGCCCTGGCGGCGGGTTTGTTGGGGTCCGCCCTGGGCAAGGCTTGGGTGCGCTCGATGCTCTTTGGTTGCCTCGCCAGTTTGCTGGGGGTGGGGGCATTTATGTATTGCCTGGGGGTGGTGCTGGTGTTCTTCCTCGCCCGGTTCGGGGCCTTTTTCCGGCAGTCCACAATCAATCCCTGGGATTACGAGCGGATGATGGCACAGGGCTTCTTTGGGGCCACCGGGGTGAACCACTCCTGGCCTTCCATCCTGGCTTTGATCCGGCCTGCCGAGCAGGGCAACTTGTTGGCGGTGATCGCGATCATGGCACTATTTTCCGCCTTGGTGCTCTGGCTCGCCATCTTGCTGGCGGCGACGCTGATTCGTCGGGGTTGGCGGGAAGCCTCCTTGCCCGCCTGGTGGCAACAGGGCGAGGCAGCGCTGAGTACCCCGGTATTGGGCCGCGATTTTTTGCGCCGGTGGCAACTTCGCGCCTTGGAGCGTAATCCCGTCGGCTGGTTGGAACGGCGGACCTGGTCCGGTCGCCTGGTCACCTGGGCGTGGCTGGCGGCGGTGCTCACGATCACTTTGTTTCTCCTGGCGGCGGATTGGCCGCCATTGGCTTTCGACTGGTGCGGGCGCTGGCTCTTGGTGCTGCTGCTGGGAAATCTTGCGGCCAGCGCCGCGGGGAGCTTCCGGCGGGAACGCGAGTCGGGCCTAATGGAACTTCTGCTCGTGACGCCGCTCGACGAACGGGAGATCATTCGAGGGCGACTTAAGGAGGTTTGGTCGCAATTCCTGCCTGCGCTGGTACTGCTGTCGATCGTTTGGAGTTGGATGGCAGCGGTGTATCATCTGCCGGGTATCTTCAGCCATTTGACCTCCGTGCTGCTGAGTTTTGTGACCCTGCCGGTGGTTGGATTGTATTTTTCCCTGCGCTCGCGCCATTTCCTTGCGGCCTGGCTTTTGACCTTGTTGGTGGGGGCGGCGATCCCGGAGTTCGGTCAAATGGTTGGGGATTGGTGGCCTGGAATACTTCAATATTGGCCAGTAACGGATAATTTTAGATACTTTGGCACGGTCCTGGCCGGGCACCTGGGATGGTTGCTGCAGTTATTGTTGGCTCTCTGGTTTTGGCAGCGCTTGCTCCGTGATTTGCGGACGCGTCATTTCCCGATGGAAAGGGGAGTAGCGTGAGCAGGGAGAATTTGACATCCCGCAAACCAAGGCGGAGGATCACCCGGCCACCGGCATGACATTTTTACCCATAGTTGAGCGCGAATTGCGGGTCGCGGCGCGTCGGCGCGGGACCTACTGGGGGCGGACCCTTGCCGTGCTGGCGGCAATCGCGGTGGGCGTTTTTATCCGGTTGGCAGATTGGGGGCGATCGGCGGAAGCGTTAAGCGTAGAAATCTTTTTTGGCCTGGCCTGGTTGGCCATGCTTCATTGTGTTTCGGCGGGAATCCGCGTGACCGCCGATTGTCTGAGCGAAGAGAAGCGCGAAGGAACGCTGGGGTTGTTGTTCCTCACCGACTTGCGGGGGTACGATGTCGTCCTCGGAAAGTTGTTCGCCACATCGTTGACGGCATTTTATGGGTTGCTGGCCATTTTTCCAGTGCTCGCGGTGCCTCTACTGATGGGCGGGATAACCCGGGACGAACTCGGGCGGGTGGTGCTGGTCCTGCTCAATACTTTCACTTTTTCCCTGGCGATGGGCATGATCGTTTCCGCCGGGAGTCGCTGGCCGCGGAAGGCGAGGGCGGGTGCGGCGATCCTGGTGCTGTTATTCGGCGCCGTATTTCCCCTGGTGGGACTTTGGCTGACGGAAGCTCCGGGCCATGCCTGGGGGAAACATTTTTTTCTGCCCTCACCCTTCACCGGTCTGGTGCTGGCTTCGGACGCGGGATTTCGCCGAATGGCACCCCTCTTTTGGCATTCGCAGATGGTGGTGCATGGGTTGACCTGGGTGGCTTTGGCGATTGCCTGCTGGTGGGTGCCTCGGTCGTGGCAGGACCGCCCGGCCGCGGCACAGCGGGGTATCTGGAAAGGATTCTGGCGTTTTTGGAGCTTTGGTCCGGAACGGGAACGCGCCACCTTCCGCCGCCGGCTGCTGGACGTGAACGCATTTTATTGGCTCACGGCCCGGGCGCGACTGAAGCCCTTTCACGTGTGGGCGGTCTTCGCGGCCATGGGAGCCGCGTGGTGGTGTGGCTGGCGGGAGTGGCGGGATGAGTGGGCGAACGAAGGCATGTACGTCCTCACTGGGCTGATCCTCAACACGCTATTGAAATGTTGGTTGGCGGCTGAGGCGGGACTTCGGCTGGGCGAGGACCGCCAGTCGGGGGCGCTGGAGTTGTTGTTGTCCACCCCGCTGACCGTGAGGGACATTTTGCATGGGCAATGGTTGGCGCTCCGGCGGCAGTTCCTCGGACCAGTGCTGCTCACTCTGGGACTGGAAGTGCTGCTGCTGCTGGCTGTGCAGCACCACAATCATGATAGCGACAGCCTGGTGCTCTGGCTGGCCGGCATGTTCATGCTGGTGGCAGATGTGATTGCCCTGCCCGGGGTGGCGATGTGGTTCGCCCTCAGCTCGCGCGCCCCCAATCGGAGCACCGGCAGCGCCGTGCTGGTCATCATGGTTTTGCCCTGGCTGGGGCATATCGTTACCCTGGTAGTTATGTCCCTGGTCGTGATGACCACCGGGTCCAACTTTGATCCAAGTCAAAATCTGCTGGTCGGCATCTGGGTGAGCTGGGGACTCTTGTGTGATCTTGGCTTTGGCATCCGCAGCAACCGGCGCTTGCACGCCCGTTTTCGGGAGATGGCTCTGCAGCGCTATGCGCCGCCCGCGGGATTCCTCGCCCGGTGGTTTGGGCGCCGGCCCGATCCGTCGGCGGCGGAACGCAACCGGCGATAAAAAAGGCAGGCCCCCCGAAGAGAGCCTGCCGTTTCACCAACGAGCGGGGAGACTTAACTGCAACCGAGACTTTCCCCACAGTTCAGGCACTTGTAGCATGCCCCGTTGCGAACCGCGACATGGCCGCAGTTGGGGCAGGTGGGGGCGTCCTGCTGAAAGTGGGCCACTGATTCACTGATTTTGCTGGAATGGCGCCGCTTTGCGGCCGTCTTATGACCATTCCCGTTCCCGTGCCCATGGCCATTGCCGGTCTCGACAGGGGCAGGGTTCGCCTCGAGGGGGTCATTTTCTTCCGCCAGGGCGAGTTCGGGAACCGGGCGATTGACCGCCTTTTTGACTTCAGCCAGCAGTCCCGGAATGGCCAGCTCACCTTGGGCACGGTTCAGGCCGTTGTTTTCCCGATAGCCGGGGATGAATTGAAACGCCATCCAACGGAAGACGTAATCGGTGATAGAGGAGGCATTGCGCACTTCCGGGTTCTTGGTGAAGCCCGATGGTTCGAAGCGTTGGTGGGCAAATTTCTTCACGAGCGCCTCCAGCGGCACCCCGTATTGGAGAGCCATGCTGGTGAGGGTGCCAATGCTGTCCATCAAACCGCCAATGGTGGAGCCTTCCTTGGCCATGGTCACAAAAAGTTCGCCCGGCTGGCCGTTTTCGAACAACCCGACGGTGAGATAACCTTCGTGGCCGGCAATATCGAATTTGTGTGTGACCGCGGCGCGGGTGTCGGGCAGACGCCGGCGCAGCGGTTGGACCGCCTGCTGGCGCAGTTGCGCCACTTCGGTCTCGAGTTCCTTGAGGCGCGGATTCGAGGCCCCCTCGGACTTGTCGCCACCTTCATTGGTCTTCTTCGTGTTCAGCGGCTGGGAACGCTTCGAGCCGTCGCGATAAATCGCGACGCACTTGAGCCCCATTTTCCAGGCCTGGACATAGGCGTCCCGGATGTCCGTCACGGTGCAATCCTGCGGCAAATTCACGGTTTTGGAAATGGCGCCACTGATGAAGGGCTGGGCCGCGCCCATCATCTGAAGATGCGCCATATAGCCGATGCTGCGTTTGCCTTGATAGGCCTTGAACGCGCAATCAAACACGGACAAATGCTCATGCTTCAAACCGCTGGGAACAGTCTTGCCGTGATCCTCCACGTCTTCAATCGTGTCGTATTGGGCGATGTGGGCGACAATTTTTTCGGCGGCGGCTACAGAATAGCCCAGCCGGTGGAGTGCCTCGGGCACAGTGCGATTGACGATTTTCAGGGTGCCGCCGCCCGCCAGCAATTTGTATTTCACCAGCGCGATGTCCGGCTCGACGCCGGTGGTGTCGCAATCCATGAGGAAGGCGATGGTGCCGGTGGGTGCGAGGACGGTCACCTGGGCATTGCGATAGCCGTGCTGTTGACCACGCTCCAACGCCAGATCCCAAGCCCGGCGAGCTTCCTCCTTGAGGTAGTGGAATTCGCGGCTCGGTTGAATGTTTTCCACGGCTTCCCGATGCAATTTGATCACCTTGAGCATCGACTCAACATTGTCCGGGGCGACGGGTTTGCTGACATGGGCACACCGGGCGTCACGATACCCCTTGAACGCTCCCATAATGCTGGCGGTTTCCGCGGATTGTTCATACGCCTGCCCGGTCATGATCGCCGTGAGGGCCCCGGCGAGCGCGCGGCCTTCATCGGAATCGTAGGCCAGTCCGTAGCTCATGATCAGCGATCCCAGGTTGGCATAACCGAGCCCCAAGGTCCGGTAGATGTGGGAGTTTTCGGCGATGTCCTTGGTGGGATAACTGGCGTTATCCACAATGATTTCCTGCGCGGTGATGAAAATGCGCACAGCCGCCTTGTAACGTTCGACATCAAAGACACTGTCGGTGCGCTTGAATTTCATCAGATTCAAAGACGCCAGATTGCAGGCGGTGTTGTTTAGGAACACATATTCCGAGCAGGGGTTGGTGGAGTGAATGGGTTCCGTGCCCTTGCAGGTGTGCCACTTTTGAATGGCGCCGTCGTATTGCAAACCCGGATCGCCGCACACCCAGGTGCCCTCAGCGATCTTGTTGAGCAATTCGCTCGCGTTTTTCTTTTCCAGCGGCTTGCCGCTCGTTACCGACCGGGTCCACCATTCGGCCCCGTTCCCGGCGGCCGTCATGAACTCATCGCTGACGCGAACGGAGAGGTTTTCGTTCTGGTACATGACGCTGCCGTAGGCGGGGCCATTGTACGAGCCGTCATAACCCTGTTCGATCAACGCCCAGGCTTTGCGCTCTTCTTTTTGCTTGGCGTCAATGAATTCCTCAATGTCGCCGTGCCAGTCGCGCAGGGTATTCATCTTGGCCGCCCGGCGGGTTTTGCCGCCGGATTTCACAACATTAGCCACCTGGTCATAAACCCGCAGAAACGAGAGGGGACCGCTGGGGCGCCCGCCGCCGCTCAGTTTTTCCCGGCTGGAGCGGATGGGGCTCAAATCGGTGCCGGTGCCGGAACCGTATTTGAACAGCATGGCCTCGCTATAGGCCAAGCGCATGATGTCCTCCATGTTGTCTTCCACGGACTGGATGAAGCAGGCGCTGCCTTGGGGATACTCATACTGCGTGGCCGCGCGCTCCGCCTGACCGGTCTGGCGATTATAAAACCAGTTGCCTTTGCTGGAGTTCTTGCCAATGCCGTACTGATGATACAGCCCCACGTTAAACCAAACCGGGGAATTGAAAGCCCCGTATTGGTTGACGCACAACCAGGTCAGTTCGTCAAAAAAGATCTCGCCATCCGCCACACTGAAATAGCCATCCTTGATGCCCCAATCCGTGATGGTGCGGCAAATCCGGTGAATCAACTGGCGAACGGAAGTTTCGCGTTCCGAAGTGTGCTGTTCACCATAGAAATACTTGGAAACCACCACTTTCGTGGCGAGAATTGACCAGGACTTGGGTACTTCCACGTTTTCCTGCTTAAAAATGACCTTCCCGCCATCATCCGTGATTTCAGCAGTGCGTTTTTCCCATTCCAACTGGTCGAACGGCTTCACCTTCGCGTCACTGAAGATGCGGGGGACGGGGAGCGACTTCTTGGTCGCGAGGGGGGCCTTCCGGGATCCGCGTTCGGCAGAGGAAACCGGGGTGGCACGGCGGGGCGCTTTCGCGCGCGAGGACGACAAGGCTGGCTTGCGGGTATCGATCATGTTTTACCTTTCCGACGGAATTAAATGCTGGATGTAGCGCCCGCTCGTCTCCGAACAGGCTGGCGAGGCGAAAAATTTCAATTTACGACCTATTTTCTGGATATGGAATATTGGATGAAACGACCAATACCCCTTCCAGTAGGGTTACGTATAATAATTAGCCACTATATGTAGTGGTGGCAAGAAAATTTTGGGGAAAAATTTACGCTAACGATATTTCCACGGATTTTCACACAACCTGCTGGTTAATTTAACCAAAAAGTCACGTTTACAAGTGTGGTATTACCGTCCGGAACCCCCGTCGCGCTCAATGCCGGGATGGCTGTTCCGTCGTGCGGTATTTACGCTTGGGTTCGACGGTTTTGGGCCGGGCCTTGGGGACCAAAATCAAGGGGCAACCTTCATAGCCGAAGGCCCGGCGCAATTCATCGCCCAGAAACTTCTTGTACCCATCGGAAAACAGTTCATCCCGGTTCACAAACAGCAGGAACGTGGGGGGAGCTTGGCGAACTTGGGTGGCATAAAAAAACTTCACCCGGTGGCCCGCCGCACTAATCGGGGGGCGTTTTTCGATCGCGTCATTGATGGTGCGATTCAGCAAGGCGGTCGGCACTTTCTGGCGCAACTGGTCCGCCACGTAGCGGACGGCTTCCAGTAATCGATCCAGATGGAAGCCGGATTGGGCCGAGGTGAAAATGACCGGGGCATAATCGAGGAAGAAGAGGTGGCGCTGCACCCATTCGCCGAATTCGCCGAGGGTGGTCAGGTGCTTTTCCCGACGTGCGTCCCGGTTGCGGTGTTTATCGTCCCGGCGCTCCATCTCCTCTTCGCGGGCCCGTTTCACCTGTTCTTCCACCAGATCCCACTTGTTCACCACCACGATACAGGCCCGGTGGTGCTCCACAATCCGATCGGCCACCTTCTTGTCTTGTTCCGTGATGCCGGCCTCGGCATCCAGGACCAGAACCGCGATATCACAGCGGGCGATCGATTCCTCGGAACGCTTCACACTGAAAAATTCCACCGAATCATCTATGCTTTTGGATTTCCGGATGCCGGCGGTGTCAATCAGGATATAGGAATGTTCAATCCCGTCCGCCGTCACCGTGAAGGGCACATCCACGGAATCCCGGGTGGTACCGGGGATGGGGCTCACGATCACGCGGTCGGAATTCGTCAATTGATTGATTAAGGACGATTTGCCGACGTTCGGGCGGCCAACGATGGCAATTTTGAGCGGTCCCTTGAGCCGGGGAGCGACCTCTTCACCCGGTTCCGGAGGCGGGCTGCCGTCGTCTGGTGCGGCCGGTTCCGCGGTGGGTTCAGCCGTCTCCACCGGCAGCAAATCCAACGCACACTTCATCAAATTTTGGATGCCTTCGCCGTGAATGGCGCTGACGGGGAAGACCCGATCAAAGCCCAATTCGGTAAATTCCATGGCCGCGGCTTCCAAGCGGTGGGTGTCCACCTTGTTTGCGAGCACCAGAACGGGCTTGCCCGATTGGCGCAGTTTGGCGGCGACTTCCCGATCCAGTGGCACAATGCCTTCCTGGACATTGACCACCAGCAGAATAACTTGCGCCGCGGAAATCGCCAGGTCCACCTGTTCGAGGGCGGATTTGGCGATGATGTCGGCGGCCTTTTCGCGTCGCAACAAGCCGATGCCTCCCGTGTCCACGAGGGTGAAGGCGCGTCCACCCCATTCCGCCTCGGCGCTGACGCGGTCCCGCGTCACACCGGGTTCATCATGAACGATGGCGATACGCTTCCCCACAATCCGGTTAAACAGCGCGGACTTCCCCACATTCGGCCGACCAACAATAGCAATCAATCCTGACATATCATGCCAACATGCTCCAGCGCGGGGGGAAAAGCGAGTCATTCCGCCAGCGCAATTTGGCGACAGACGGATTAGCAGCGCGGAGGAACTTTTGACGGTCGCCCCTATCCAGCGTAGGCTCAGCCCATGACCGAAGTGGTGATGCATCTGCCGGAAACGGCGTCTTTGGCACTGAAGGTGCCGAACGAGGCGTTGGGTAGGGAGTTGCTGTTTGCGGCGGCGGTCAAACTTTATGAACTCGGCCGACTGTCATCCGGCGCTGCCGCGGAGCTAGCCGGCGTTCCCAAGCCTTATTTTTTGGCAAAACTTGGTGATTATGGAGTCTGCACGTTTGACTTGAGGCAGGAAGAACTGCGACGGGAGCTGGCCCTTGGCTGAGAATGACCTCCTTCGGGCATCCGAAAAATTCACGCAAACGCGACTCCCAACAATCGGATTGTCGATCCAATAAATCCGCACTTTCTGCGCTTGGGGCGAAGGCAGTGCTGTTTTCCACCGGGTAAACTCAGGGCAGTTCTTCGCCCGCCGGAACGGGTTTTTGGGACTCGACATTTGGGGCGTTTGGGGCAGATTTGGGGCCGGGTTGTGGCGGAAAACCAACCCGGCAGTGGATCGAAAAACCGCGTGAACCATTCATCATCCTTTCCGGATTACGCCGTACGCTTGCGTATGGCCATCGGGCTGGCTTCTTCAAGCCAGCCAGGCACAGGCTTTGGCGAAGAGGAGTTTAACCAGTGGGCGCTCGAGTTGTTTGCGCTCCAATTTGCCGCGAACCCGGTCTATCGCCGGTTTTGCTCGGCCCGCGGGGTGACCCCGGCCGGGGTGGAGGATTGGCGGCAGATTCCGGCGATTTCCGTGAGCGCCTTCAAAGAAGGGGATTTGACCAGCCTTCCCGAAGCGGTACGGGCGCGCGTTTTTCATTCGAGCGGCACCACCGGGCAACGTCACAGCCGGCACTTTCATGATGCGAATTCTTTGGCCGTTTATGAAGCTTCCTTGCAGGGCTGGTTTGCGCCGCATCTGTTGCCCGAAGGAGCAACCGCAAGCGCGCGGATGGGAATGCTGGCGCTGACTCCCACGCCGGAGGCCGCCCCACATTCTTCGCTGGTCCATATGCTGGCGACGCTAGGGCAGGGTGGGGGCGCTGAATTTTTGGGTGAAGCGGGTGGGGAGAATGGGTGGAGTTTGGACGGGGCCAAAGTTTTGGCGGCGGTTGAGGCGCGGGCGGTGGCCGGGCCGGTGATGTTGCTGGGCACGGCGTTTAATTTTGTGCATTGGCTGGATTTTCTGACGGAACGCGGGGTGCGATTGGAGCTTCCAGCCGGTTCCCGGATCATGGAAACGGGAGGCTATAAAGGCAGGTCACGGATCGTTCCGAAGGAAGAATTGCACGACTGGATGACGCAGCGGTTGGGGGTGGGACCGCAATGGATCATTCGCGAATACGGGATGAGCGAACTGAGTTCCCAAGGTTATGACGGGGTGGCAGGACGGGCACAATCCCGCGGGCGGCAGTTTGCCTTTCCCCCTTGGGCGCGGGTGCAAGTGGTGTCGCCGGAAACGGGCCGGGAAGTGGCGGAAGGGGAAACGGGATTGTTGCGCATTTATGATCTCGCGAACCTGCGTTCCGTCATGGCGGTCCAGACGGAAGATTTGGGGGTGCGCCGGGGGGGGGAGTTTGAATTGCTCGGTCGCGCCGAACTGGCGGAACCGCGCGGCTGTTCCTTGCAGAGTGCCTGAATCATGAACCCATCCCACGATCACAAAACCCGCACCCTGTGGCTTTCCGGCATTTTGCACGGATTCACCCACGCGTACCAGATCGCTCTCATTCCGCTGTATCTCCTGATGCAGAAGGATTTGAAACTCTCCGGCGTGGAGGAGGCCACCCTGTTGGTGACGGTGATGGCCACGGCGTATTATTTGCCGAGTTATCCGATGGGAGTCCTGGCGGATCGTTACAGCCGGAAGAAGTTGCTGGCGTTCGGCCTGGCGGTTAATGGCTTGGGGTTCATTTGCCTGGGGCTGGCGCCGAACTTTATGTTCGCCTTGCTCGCGGTGATCCTGGCTGGTTTCGGCGGCAGTTTTTATCATCCAGCGGCGACCGCCCTGGCGGCGCGCTTGTTCCCGGAAAACACCGGGCGGGCGCTGGGCCTGGTGGCCATCGGCGCCAGCGTTGGTTTTTTTGTGGGGCCGATCTATGCGGGATGGCGCGCGGCGACGACCGGCAGTTGGCGTCCGCCGGTCCTGGAATTGGGCGGGTTGGGGATCGCGTTCGCGCCGGTTTTTTACTGGCTGGCGCAGGAGGACCGGGCCGCGGTGCGGCCCCGGGCGAAACCCGGAGTGCCGACGGGAAAGCTCTTCCCCACCGGGGCATTGTGGGCTTTTTTTCTGGGGGCGGCTTTATGCTTCAGTTTGCGCGATTTTGGCGGGTCCGGGGTGGCCAGCCTGAGCTCGCTGTTTTTGCAGAATGCGCATGGCTTCAGTCCCAAAACCACGGGACTGATTGTCTCCGGCATTTTCCTGGCATCCGCGGTCAGCAATCCGCTGTTTGGGCATCTGAGCGACCGGGGCCGGATCCGGACCATCATGCTCCTGTTGCTGGCGGCAACTTCCATGATTGTGCTGTTCCCGTTCGTGCCGAAAGGGGCGATGTTTTTGGTGCTAATGACGTACGGGTTTTTCTTCCTCGCCAGCTATCCCGTGGTGGAAGCGGCCGTGATGGATTCCGTGCCGGATGCGGTGCGGGGCCGGGTTTTCGGGCTCTTTAGCACCCTGGGCGGTCTGTTGGGTAATCTGGCGCATTGGGTGGTGGGCGGAATGGTCAAGCGACTCGGTCCGACCGAAGTCGGGTTGCCGCACAGTTATCACATTATTTTCTGGTCGCTCGCGCTCTTCATCCTGGGCTCGCTGCTGGGCTTGCCCTTGCTGCACGCGATTCGTCGCCGCGAAGGATTGGAAACAACCCAGTTGAACACCGAAACAAATTAAGAACATGGAGCTTCCCAATTACTTTTTGGCGGACCTGCCGCCCGAGGCGACGTTCAGTCCGGCGATGATCGAAGAGGCGTGCCGGACCCTCAAGCGGAACCGGGAACAGTATCTCGCAATCCGCAGCACTCCGGCCCTGATCCGGTTGCTGGCGGATACGGCCGACAACTGGTTGCAGCCCGATTATCCCTTTCGGCAGATTGCCTTGGAACAGGGGCCGAAGGCCACCGGATTTGCCCCGGCCACGCTGGCGGCGGGACTGGATGGATTTTTCCGGGAAATCACCGGGGATAAATTGCAGGCGTTGATCACCCAGGACCTGGGGATGGGCTTGCGGTTGGACGGTCCCGTGGCCACTGCGGCCGAGCAAAAGGCCCAGCGCGCGGCGATGGCAAGCGGGCCGGAGTTCATTTTTCACATCGCCGCCGGCCGGATCCCCAATCCCACGTTCCTAAGCATCATGCTGGGGATTCTGACCCGCTCCGCGCAATTCATCAAATGTCCTTCCGGGGCGGCTTTTTTGCCGCGTTTGTTCGCGCACTCCCTGTACGACACGGACCACAAGCTGGGCGCGTGCCTGGAAGTGGCGGAGTGGCGCGGGGGCAATACCGCGCTGGAAAACGTATTGTTCCAGGAGTCCGACTGCGTGACGGCCACCGGCAGTGATGAAACCCTGGCAGAACTGCGCCGACGGGTGCCCGCGCGGTCCCGCTTGCTGACTTACGGTCACAAGGTGAGTTTTGGGTACGTGACGGCGGCCGCCGCCGCGGGTAATGGCGCGCGGAAGGTCGCGGCGGCGGCGGCGGCCGATGTGGTGGCGTGGGATCAATTGGGCTGCCTTTCTCCGCATGTGCTGTATGTAGAAAGCGGCGCGGGATCGGGCGGCGAGTATTTCGCGGAGTTGCTGGCCAAGGAACTGGAGCGCCGGGAGCGGACGGAACCGCGGGGCACTCTGCCCACAGAAACGGCCGCGGTCATCGCGAACCGGCGGGCGTTTTACGAAGTGCGCGCGGCGCATTCGCCCGACACCCGGCATTGGTGCAGCGAGAATTCCACGGCCTGGACGGTCGTGTACGAGGCCGAACCGCGGTTCCAATTATCCTGCTTGCATCGTTTCATTTACGTGAAACCGGTGCGTGATCTGGCGGACGCGCTACAGAACGCGGACGCGGTGCGCGGCAGCGTCTCGACCGTGGGACTGGCGGCCACGGAAGAGGAAGCGACGCCTTTGGTGGCGCAGTTGGGCCGCTGGGGGGTGACCCGGGTTTGTCCGCTGGGAAAAATGCAACAACCGCCGCTGGCCTGGCGTCACGACGGCCGGCCGGCGCTGGCGGATCTGGTGACCTGGACCGATTGGGAGCAATGAGTGCCGAGGGAATTGAGCTATGAAAATGGAATTGCGGAAGAATTTTCAATTTGAGGCGGCCCATCTGCTGCCGAACCTGCCGACGAATCACAAATGCCGGCGGTTGCACGGACACAGTTTTACCGTCGAATTGGTGGTGGCCGGCGAATGCGATCCGACCTTCGGGTGGGTGATGGATTACGCGGCGATTTCCGAGGCGTTCAAGCCGCTCTGGGAGGCGCTGGATCACCGGTATCTCAATGAGATTCCCGGACTGGAAAATCCGACCAGCGAAAATGTGGCGGCGTGGATTTGGGGTCATTTGCAGCCTCGCCTGCCGTTGCTGAAGGAGGTGGTGGTGGCGGAAACTTGTACCGCGCGCTGTGTTTATCGCGGGGAGTAGGGTGGGGGAACCCGGCGCGCGAGGCGATCCTGGCCGCCCCGAGCGCGAAACTGGACCCCTCTTCCCCCTTCGCGAACGCTTCGGGGGACAGGTCGCTGGCAGCTTCCGTCTCCGCTGGCAGCTTCGCCGGACAGGACGCCGGGCAGGTTAACTGTCCGAAACCTGGACTCGAGCGGGGAGACCGGGGATCGATTGGCCGCGAAAATGCACATAAATCTCAAAAAATAACCATTTCAGGGGTGAGCGAGGTCGGTGGACGATTTTAGCCAGTGTTGGCCGTGAAACTGGACTGGGACGGGATGACCGGAGATTGATCGCCACCAGTAGAAGAAGCTGGTCAAAAAGAACCAATTCAGGGATGAGCGATGCCGGCGGGTGATTTCTGCCAGTGATGGCCGCGAAACTGGACTAAGTGTCCGGAACCTGGACTCGGAGGGGATCGGGATCATAAACAGAAGTTCGCAAAGGTCGCGAAGGCGTTGGGGCGCAAGGCGATACAGCTCGGTAATCACGCGGGCAGTGGCGGCCGCTCCAAACCTGGATGAAGTGTCCGGAGGTTGGACTCGGAGGGGGAATCCCGGAAATTGATTGACCACGATAGGGGAGGGGAACCGATCAAACCATGTGAACAAAACTGGCAAGGTGAATCTTGAACGCCCCGGGCGCGAAACTGGACCCGACTTCTCCCTTCGCGAACGCTTCCGGCTTCGCTGGCAGCTCGTCAGGCAGGTTAAATGTCGGGAAATTGGACTAACCTTGTTAAACCTGGACTAGGACAGAAATGGACCTCTTCACAGAAGGTCGCGCCCATGCTTCCGCCGTCGCTGAGGCTTCCGTCTTCGCTTTGAGCTACGCCGGACGGGATGGCGGACGAAACTGGACCCACTTCTCCCTTCGCGAACGCTTCGTGTTTCCCGGAGTCTACGCCGGATGGGTCGGGGGGCAGGTCGCCAGACGCGAAACTGGACCCGCCTTCGCTGAGAGCAGCTTCCGTCTTCGCTGGCAGCTTCGCCGGACAGGACGCCGGGCAGGTTAAGTGTCCGGAACCTGGACTCGGAGGGGAGCGCAACATTTAACAGAAGCTCGCCGAAGCGTGCTTGCGAAGGCGGCTTTTCAAAACTTCTGCCCGTGTTTAAAAAAGCTCCCATGAAGCCAAAACCATGAACGCCGGAATTGAGACAGGATTCACAGGATTGAGCATGATGGATCCGAACCAAAGCCAGGCGGCCCATCCGACCTCCGTCTTCCATGCTGCCTGCCCTGCATCCTGTCCTCCGAAGCTTTGAGCGAAGGGGGAAGCCCCTTGGGCGACGCGGGGATAATCCTGTCCATCCTGTCTAAACCCATGACCTCCCCAGCCTTTGTACCGGTGTTGAAACTGGACTAACCTTGTTAAACCTGGACTTCGAGCATTTTGGGGGTCAGATCAGGATTGAGGAAATGCCAGGTTAATCTTCGAGGATAAACTCGACGGATTCCATCGGGATTGTGGGAAAGCAGGTGCAATGCAATGGTTGCCGCGCGTTTTGGATCGAGGGCGTGGCCAGTGGCGCGGAGGGCGGGTTGCCGCGCGCGCTGCCGGTTACTGTACTGTACAGTTGGGCAGCGGCACGCGGCAGGGGCCGTCCTTCGCTTCCGATCCAGCGGGCGGTTGCCCGGGGATTGCCGGGATCAAACAAATTTATTCAATATGTCAAAGAGCGAGTCCGCCCGAGCCCGGAGGGGGCTGTCGGGCGGGCGAAGCCAGTTCAGCTCAGGCCAACCCTCGGTTGGTTTTAGCATGGGATCGGGCGTTCCGTATTCCTCCGGTAGGAATTTAGCGGGGGATTTGGGAGAATTTTCACAGGAACCAAGGGCGGTTACGGAGTGGGAACATCTGAGATGTGGTGTTGAAACTGGACCCCTCTTCGCTGAGAGCAGCTACGCCGGGCAGGTTAACTGTCTGGAACCTGGACTCGGAAGAAAGGACCTTTTCACCGGAGCCAACGGAGGTAAGGGAGCGGGACCGAGGGGCAGGGGAAGATCTCACCCCCCTTCCGCCTCGCTGAGGCAGCTTCCCCCTTCGCTCAGGTGCTTCCGTCTCCGCCGAAAGCTGAGCCGGACAAGACGGGGGACTGGTCGTCGGACGCGAAACTGGACTAAGTGTCCGGAGGTTGGACTCGGAGGGGGAATCCGGGAATTTGATTGGCCACCATGGTTCACAAAGAGCACAAAGGGGAACGTAACTGATGATGAACGAAGCCGTTACCGGCGTCTTCAGCCCGTGCCCGAGGCGAAACTGGATTGACTGTTCGAAACCTGGACTCGGAGCGGGAATCCCGGAATTTGATTGGCCGCAAGAGGCGCAAAAAGCGCAGAATGGATTCGATTCAGGGTGGGCGGAGCCGGGCAGGTTAAATGTCCGGAAGTTGGACTAACCTTGTTAAACCTGGACTTCGGGCATTTTGGCGGTCAGATCGGGACGGAGGAAATGCCCTGTGGGTCTTCGGGGATAAACTTGACGGCTTCTATCGGGATTGTGGGGAAACGGGCGCAATCGCGGTCGCTCATTTTGGTTCGAGGGCCAGTGAGGTGGAGGGCGGGTTGCCGCGCGCGCTGCCGGTTACAGTTGGGCAGCGGCGCGCGGCAGGGGCCGCCTTTCGCATCCGGTCCGATCTCGGCGGGCGGTTGCCCGGCGATGGCCGGGATCGAGCAAATTCGTTCAATATGTCAAAGAGCGAGTCCGCTCGAGCCCGGAAAGGGCGGGCGGGCCAGCGAGGCCAAGTCTGGCCAGGCCAGCCGGCAGTTGGTTTTAGCATGGGATCGGACGTTTCGTATTCCTATGGGAGGAATTTAGCGGGGATTTTGCAAGAATTTCGCAGCTGCAACCCCGGGGTTACCCAGCGGATGTCCCACCCCGCCTGTTGGAATGACGGCAATCGAACTGGAATTCGGCGGGGCGGCGGCAGATTTTTGCAAGAAGCGACGCCCCGCTTACGTATATATAAGCAATTGAAGCACCGTGCATGAATGAAACCACCCACAGGGACTCAGGCCGCGGTCTAATCGATTTTGCGCGGCTCGGCGGGATTGGCGGGCGGGAATGCCCCGAAAGGGCCACGCCATGATCCCCTCCAGCGCGGGATATTGCGGGCACTCGGCCCACGTCGAAATGAGCCTTTGGGTGGATGGCGCGGAATTGTTGATTGCGCAGATGGGGCACGACTTCCTGATTCTGGAGGCCCCGGTGGATTTTCCGCCGGGGCCGGCCCGGATTTCCCTGACCGTGGATGCCAACCATTCGGAATGGGGTGTTTTTTTGCCGGACGGGATCACGGCAGGGAAAAAAAGGGTGCAGCTCGACACCCTGACGGAAACACCTCCCGGGACGCCGAATCCGGTCGAGTAAAAAGCAAATTGGAATTAGCAATTATGATTGCCGTGAGCAAACTGTTTGGTTACTGATCCAGCGAGAAATTTCCACGCCATGAGTTATCCGCAATTTTTCCAGGCCGCCACCGACAATCCGCCGTACGACTACCAATGCCGGGTGGCGACCGGTCAGGCCGGGGCAAAGGAGCAGGCGGGAACCGACCAACGCGAGGAATGGCGGCTCGAAGGCTGGGGACGAGTCTGCCGTCCTGTCTGGCGGTCCGCCTGGGGAGATTCAATTTTATAAGCGCGAACCAATATTATGAACACGACAACGGAAACCAAACCGCTCGACCTACACAGACTCAAAAAGGCTGTCAGCGAAGATGCAGCAGCCTTTCGGTCCCGAACCCGACTCCAGCCGGCCGGAGGCGAAGGGGATAAAGTATTTCCACCAACTTACGCAGGAGCAGTATATGCCCGGGAGGAGCGGCAGATCAATGGCGTGAAGGTGCCCTGCGTGCTGCTTGATTCAGTCCAAGCGCAAGCGAACCGCTTAGAGGAAGCGTTGCAACGTGCGCTCGACGCGGGCACGCTCACGGGCGTTCCGGTCTTGAACGTGGATTTTACTGGTCTTGGTTTACTCGATGAAGTGGGCCGGGTGAGCAGCCTGGAGGCCCCCCATCGGATTGCTGATGCGATTCTTCGGGACAGTTTGCATGAGGGGCAGCCCTTCCGGAAAAGCGATTTGGGAAAATCACTGGATCAAGCGAGCCTACAAAATGCGACACCACTATATAAGCTTTGTCCAACGGCGCTCATTTTTGGGCTTTGGGATTCCACCGGCCCGAAAGGAGGGCTCGGCGCGAAGTTTCAACGGGCGCTGGTTTCAGAAATTATTGGAGTAAATGCGCAAATCGGGGTCAAGACGAGTAGTCGCATTGATCCGCTGGGAATGCGGGCGGCCGCAAAAGTGATCAAAAAGCCCGATGGTAGTTACGAGCTCGCAGGTGATAAGGCGAAAGATGCGGTTTCTCCATCCGAAGTGAACCATGGAAATATTCCACCAGATGTGACCAAACCAGGCGGCGCCGGTGGGGCAACGGTCGACTATGCCGAGCAAACGATTGTCCTGTCCCTGCCTGCACTGCGCAAGCTCCGCTTCCCCGTGGATGGCAAGACGACCCCCGAGCGAGATGCGGCGGCGCGGACGGTTCTCGCCGCGCTGGCTCTCACGGCGGCTACGCTGGCTGCAGAGAGCGGATTTGACCTTCGTTCCCGCTGCCTGCTCTGGCCGACAAACGTGATGAAGTGGGAATTATTGGAGACGCCGGGGAAGGTTCCTACCGAGTTCATCATTACGGCAAATGACGCCATCAAACTTTTGGGGGAAGCCGTGGCGGCAGCGGAAAAGCTCGGTTTGGTTTGGCAAAAGGAGCCGGTGAAACTCACTCCCTCGCCTAATCTCGTCGCTCTCCTCAAGCGTTCGCAGGATATTGCGACCAAGACGCCAGCGGACGCCACGGCGGAATAAACTGAAGGCTCACGATGTTTGCCCTGGGAATTGAATTCATCACCGGTGTTGCGGTTATGACGGACGCGGCCAGCCGGGAAAAGGCCGAGTGGCCGCCGCATCCCGCCCGTGTCTTTATGGCTCTGGTGGCGGCGCACTATGAAACCAGACCGCTGCCCGAAGATGGCCCTGCAGCGGAATCTGCCTGGGTTGTTGAGCGTGCGGCTCTGGAATGGCTGGAAGGCCAGAGTCCGCCAAAAATGAATTGGCCGGAAGCTTCTCCGCGCGACGTGGTGAAAGTTTATGTGCCGGTCAACGACCCCGGAGTTCCGCAAAATCCTGCTCGCGTGAAAGCATCTGAAATGCGATCCGCCCTCGGCGTTATGCCGGAGCAACGCAGTCGCCAGGAGCGGACATTCCCCGCGCTTTATGTCGGCGGTGAAGGTGTGCATCGGCATGTTTATCTGCATTGGCACACCGCGGAACCTTCGGCCGAGATACTGGCCGCGCTCACTGGACTTGCGCGGAAAGTCAACCGTATTGGACATTCCTCCTCGCTGGCCCAAGTTTGGGTTTCCGAGATGGAGGGCGGATGTTCGCCAGATTACGAGCCAAACGCGAAGGCAACAAAGACACGCCGCGGGGTGCAACTGCGGATTCCTGCGCCGGGCTTCCTGACCGAGCTGGACCAATGCTTCAACGCGGGTGAAATCGACGACTTCTACGAACTTTCGGCAGCAATTTTGACTGGAACCGGGGCGGCAAAAGCCCAGGCACAATCAGCCTTTATAGAACGATTCGGCATTGTTTGGAGCAAAAGCGCGAACGCCCCGGTGCGGCTGCGTCCTTCTCCGGGGCGGACCGCGCATTACTCGCGGGTGGACGAAACGCAAGCCGCCAACGTTTCGACGGTTTTCGATTCCGAACTGCTAGTTTTGACGAAGCTGGAAGGACCGATGCTTGGCCTGGAATCCACCGCGGCCCTCACCGCTGCGCTACGGGGGTATTTACTGCAAAAGGGGGAAGGCAAACCGGAGTGGTTCACCGGCCACAGCGCGCCAGGAGAGCCCGCAACTGGCGGGCATATGGCGCTCTTCCCGCTCGCTTTCGTGGGAGCGGAACATGCCGATGGTCATATTTTGGGATTGGCCCTGGCCTTTCCCCGGACCATTCCCGCCGCGGAACGGGCCGTTTGTTTGCGGGGAAGGCTGTTTGGCTCATCCGGCGAGGACCTCGAACCGGAGCTGGTTATGGGCAAGCTTGGGACGTGGACGCTGCGACGCGAAGAACGCAGTCTGCCGCCGCTAGCCCTGCGGTCGGCGACTTGGTGCGAGCCGTCCTCGGTCTGGGCGAGTGTCACGCCCGTCGTCCTTGACCGGCATCCGAAGCACGACCAGCAAACCGAGCGGGCGCAATGGCACGATGAAGTCGCCGCGAGCATCGCCCAGGCCTGCGAGCGTCAAGCGTTGCCAAAGCCGGAATTGATTGATGTGGACAAAACCTCGTGGCATCGGGGCGCCCCGCGCTCCCGGCCCGGTCCGGGCGGGATGCCCTGGCTTCCCGGCAAGGAAGGCACCGCGCATCGTCAGCAGGTGCATGTGCTGATCCAGTTTCCCTGCGAGGTGCAAGGTCCGCTCCTCCTCGGTGCGGGACGCTTCCGAGGATATGGCCTCTGCAAACCACTCGGCTCCCTGCTCAAATGAATTTGCCCACCCTGACCGCCGACGATTTTCCCGCTTTCTTCCGCGAACTATGGGGGACTGGCTGCGAACCGTTTCCCTGGCAGCATGAATTTGCCCGCCGCCTTTGCGCCGGCAAGGCGCCCGACTACGTTGCTGTTCCGACCGGGAGTGGCAAAACAGCCTGCCTTGATGCCGCCGTCTTCGCATTAGCCCGGCAAGCCGCTTTGCCATTGGCAGAAAGGATGCAAGGCCGGCGCATTTTTTTTATCGTCAATCGCCGCGTTATTGTGGACGAGGCTTACGAGCGCGCCGGAATGCTTTGCAAAAAACTCCGGGAGGCGGCTTCCGAATCGGTGGTCGGGCGGGTGGCCGCAGCGTTGCGCAAACTTTGCGGAGAAATCGGGGCAGCCCCGCTAACGCGCGCGCAGCTTCGAGGGGGAATTTATCGGGACCGCAGTTGGGCAGGATCGTTGCTCCAACCGATGCTTATCTGCAGCACGGTCGATCAAGCCGGGTCGCGGCTGCTCTTCCGCGGCTACGGAGTCAGTCCGCAAGCCTGGCCAATCCAGGCAGCTCTCGTCGCGCAGGACAGCTTGTTGATCATCGACGAAGCGCACATCAGCCGCCCCTTCATCCAAACGCTGGAATGGGTCAAGCGCTATCGTCTGCACCAACCAGCCGGGTGTGAGACGGTGCGACTTCCGTTTCAGCTTATTCAACTGACGGCAACCCCTCCAGCCGGCACGCAGGCAGACCAGAAACTCACGCTTACCGCCAACGATCATGAGCACCCCGTATTGAAAGCGCGCCTGCGGGCCGCGAAGCCGGCGCGACTGATTGTGGAGCCGAAGGGGAAAGGAAAAGCTCGCGAGGAGCAAATGGCAAAGCGGCTCACGGAAGAGGCCGAAAAGATTCTCGCGGAAAACCATCCACGCTCCATCGCCATTATGGTTAATCGCGTGGGCACGGCGCGCTCCATCGCTGCAAAATTGCAGGAGGCACACCCGGGCCGGGTGACCCTTTTGATCGGACGGATGCGCCAGTTCGACCGGGAGGCGGCCACGAAAGAAATTCAGGACCGCCTCAAGACTGGAGCGACCCCGAGTTCTCCCCAATCCGGACCCTTCATCGTCGTCTCGACGCAATGCCTGGAGGTGGGAGCTGACTTGGATTTTGACGCCCTGGTGACCGAGGCCGCGAGCCTCGATGCGCTCCGACAGCGCTTCGGACGGCTCAACCGTGGCGGGCGTGCGATTGCCGCCCGTTCAGTGATCGTTCTGCCGGGCGATCAGGATTTACCCGTTGAAAAACTTGATGAGGCTGCGCCGTGCGACCCCATTTATGGGAACGCCATCCCACGGACCTGGCGCTGGTTGAGCCTTCTGGCGCAGGACGGAGTGGTTGATTTTGGCATTAACGCCATGACCGGTGCGGTTGATGCGCTCCGCCATGCCGGCACTGATGCAGCCCTCGCGGCGATGCTTTCGCCGACGGCCGATGCCCCGGTATTGCTCCCGGCCTATTTGGATTGCTGGGTCCAGACAAATCCCGCTCCCGCAGTTGAACCCGATATTGCGCTCTTTCTCCACGGCCCGCAGCGCGAGATGGCCGACGTGCAAGTGTGCTGGCGTGGCGACCTGCCCGAGACACTCAGTGAGGACGATTGGACGGACATCCTCAGCCTGTGCCCACCGACCAGCGCTGAATGCCTGCCCGTGCCGCTCTACGTATTCTGCGATTGGTTGGGGTCGCGGGGTAAATTCGAGGATTCATCCGGCGATTGCGTTGAAAGCGTGCAACCGTCTGACAAGAAACTGGGCGAGGAAGAGCGCGAAATAGCTGCCCTGGTTTGGCGTGGTCCGGATGAGAGATTTTTTGCCCACCGCACCTCCGCCCTTCGCCCGGGCGACACCATCGTCCTCCGAGTTCAAGGCGGCGGATGGCAGGCCCTTGGACACCTACCCGGAGCGCCTGCCGATCCTCAGGTCACGCCCGGCAATTTGCTGCACTCGGAAGCGGTACGACGTGTCGACGTCGCGGAACGTGCCGCGGCTTCTGCCCGGAAGTCGGCCATCTTGCGAATCCATCCGGACCTCTGGCCAGAACCGGATCCGGGCACCGCTGCCGCTGAACTGAGCGAAATGGCACGGGACCCCGAGAAGGAATGGAGCATCCCGAAAATCAAAGCGTTACTAGCTCGACTGCTGAACGAGGAACATTCCGGATGGCTACTGACGAAGGACCAGCGCGAAGTAATCGATCATTTGGAAAAGAAGGCGGTGCGACTCTGCGTGGAGTCTTATCCCTGGGACATGGGCTTCGTCATCACGGCCCGCGGCCCCCTTCCTCGCCAGAATCTGGAAGAAGCAAACGAGACTGGCGATACCGATGCCGACACGCTTTTGGAGGCAATTCTGCCGCAGGAACTCCGCGACCATACCAAAGATGTCCTCGCCCGAATCGAAAGCGTCCTTGCTTTGCTGCCCCTCACATTTTGGCGCGAAGCGCTAATCGCCGCCGCCGCGGTGCATGATTGGGGAAAGGTCGATCCGCGCTTCCAAGCCATGCTTCGCGGCACGACTCCTTTTGCCGCCATGGCGAGTGAGACATTCCTCGCTAAATCCGGCTCCATCGCCTATTCCGCCGCGGCGCGCCGCGCCACGAGGCAGCGCGCTGAGCTGCCGGTGGGCTTCCGCCATGAAATGCTGTCAGTCCAAATGGCGGAAAGCGCCGGGGGAACGACCGCACTTCCCCCAGATCTGGTGCTCCAAGCGCTGGCATTGCATCTCACCGCCACCCACCACGGTTACGCCCGCCCCTTTGCGCCGCTGGTGAGCGACGAAGCTCCGCTCGACGTGAGCTTACCCATGAACGGCACGACAGTTGCCGTGACTGCAACCGAACGCCTCGAACATCCCGCCCATGCGCTGGACTCGGGCCTGGCGGAACGCTTTTGGCAGGTGAACCGCCGCTACGGTTGGTGGGGCATTGCCTTCCTCGAAACGGTGCTCCGATTAGCCGATCAAACTGCCAGTGCCAACCCGCAAGCCAGCGCGAAACCATGAAGACTTCATCCACCGAATTAGCCCTCCCGGCATTGCAAGGTTCGAGCTTGCTGGGATTCATGGCTTCACTGGGGGCTTTCCGCACGCTGGCCATGCTGCCGGAAGGCAGCGAAGTCCGTATGCGCTGGGTTCCCCGAGCAGGCTCATATTGTCCCGTGCTCCGGTTGCCCTCCCCAGCGGCCCCTGATGTGATTGTCGAAAAGGTGCATGCCGCATTACGCGGTCTCGCCGATCATTATGTCATTACTGTGGACAAGGACTTGAAGATTCCTCGTGGAGTTTTTCGCAAACTCGCCGCCAGGTCAGCCGAAGACTTTCTCGGCCACAACGATTTGACCGCCGCAAGCTTGGTCGCCGCGTTTGGTTGTGACGCGGTGGGAAATGAAGAAGGCGCAATCCTAGACACCGCGTTTCGGACGATGAGCGGCGCAGGGCATCAACACTTCTTGGAATTCATGAACCTGCTGGCGAAGGAAACGACTCTGGAGCAATTGCGTGAGGCGCTTTTCGGCCCGTGGCGCTACCGGGACTCAAGCCCCACCATGCGGTGGGATGCAGAAGACGATCGTCGCTATGCCCTGCGCTGGGATGAGCCATCGAAAGACCCCGTCCGCACTGTGCGAGGGGCAAACCTTTTGGCCATTGCGTCGTTGCCTTTTTTTTCAGTCATTCCAACTTCCAGCACCACTGTTGCCACCACTGGCTTTTGTGGTCGAGGCAGCCGTGACACCTTCGTGACCTGGCCGATCTGGACGGGATGGTTGGCGTTGGATGTAGTTCGTTCGCTGATGGGTTTGAGACAACTTCTAGAGCGAGATGAAACTTCTGCTATTGTCCTTGAGATGTATGGCGTGGCTGCGACCTATAGAAGCCAAAGAATTAACCCCACGAGCAAATACCGCAATTTTACCCCCGCAGCCCAATTGTAAACGCTCGATGCCATTCAACGATGACCTCGAAATGCTTTGACAAATCAACAGCCACCGGAATCAACCGGAATCGTTTTGAGTGAAGGAGAATCGTTATCTCAGCCCAGGGGTGCTTCGCCCGGAGCATACGCCCACTTCGGCCTCGGCCTGTTCGTCCCGGTTCTAGCCGCGGAGGGAGGAGGATCCACCCAGGGCACTGGTTTGAGCTCATCGAGAGCATTCCAATGGTTGCTTGGAGGTCCCATGAGCAAAGCCACCAAGGCGGCTACGCCCTGGCTGATCGGAGGTCATCAGTAAATGCCCAAAAAATCCAAAAAGGGCGGAGGAGGGGAGGGCACCGGCGAGTTGGACCTGTTCGCCCGGCCGCGCACCGCGTCCGCTGATGGCGCCACGCTTTGGGCCCCGTCCGCTGCCGCATCTGCACCCGACCCGCCCGGCGACGAAACCTCCGGGTTACCCCCTGTGCCTGCCTTCGCGGTTGCGGGTGAAAAGCCAGAACCCGAAGTAACCCCGGAACCTAGGAATTCTACCCCTTCGCCCCCCTTCTTGGCTGCGGGTGAAAAAATTACCACGGAGCCTCCCGCCGCCCGTCCCCCCGCGTCCCCCGTTCCCCTCCCGGACGACCCGCCCGCCGCTCCCCAGGCCGAGCCCGGATCCGGCCAGCAACTGCTGCCCGCCCGGATGCTGAACGAATTCGTCTATTGTCCCCGTTTGTTCTACTACGAATTCGTGGAAGGCGTGTTCGTCGAAAGCGTGGATACCCTGCGCGGGGAAGCCCTCCACCAGCGCGTTGATGCCGGCAGCGGCGCGTTGCCGTCGGCCCAAGGCAAAGCCGAAGACAGGGATAAGGATAAGTCGAAAGCCAAAGCCGCCCCGGAGTCCGCCGCAGCGGATTTACCCCTCACGCAACCACCGGAACCGGCTGCTTCCCCCGCAACCCCTGCGGCGCCCGCCGACCAAACACCAGAAGCCGACATTATTCATTCCCGCTCCGTGCAGATGGGCTCCGAACGCCTCGGCGTGCTCGCCAAAATGGACCTGGTGGAAAGCACCGTCGTCGCCGGAGCCGCGGGTGCGGAGGCGGGTGCGGAGGCGGAGGCGAACGCCGACGCCGGGACCGCCAGCGAGGTCTGTCCCGTGGATTACAAGGCAGGCTCTCCCCGGGAGGGCGTGGAAGGCAACGAACTCTGGGACACGGACCGGATGCAACTCGGTTTGCAGGCGCTCATCTTGCGTGACAATGGCTACCTCTGCCACGAAGGCGTGATTTATTATCGGGGCACCCGCCAGCGGGTCCGCTTGCCGATCACGCCGGAACTTGAACAGTGGGTGCGCGAGCGGATCATGGCCGCCCGGGCCGTCGCGGCGGGGCCGATCCCCGCGCCCCTGGCGCATTCCCCCAAGTGCGTCCGTTGTTCGCTCGCGCCGGTCTGCCTGCCGGATGAAACCCGCCTGCTCGGCCGCGCGGACGAACCCGCCCCCCGGGACGAGGGCGCCGGGGAACCTGCCGCCGGTCCGGCGGCGGGCGCCGACCCGGTGCGACGGTTGATCGCCGCCCGGGATGACACGCGGGCCTTGTACTTGAACACGCAGGGCTACCGGGTGGGTTGCAAAGACGAAGTCCTGGTCGTCAAGGACCAGGATCGGCTGATCGAGCAGGTGCGCATGCGGGATTTGTCCCATGTGGCCCTTTTCGGCAATGTCCAGATTTCCACCCAAGCCATCCAGGCCCTCTGCGAATTGGAGGTTCCGGTCACTTACTTTTCCATGGGCGGCTGGTTTTACGGACTCACCCGGGGACACGGCCTGAAAAACGTGTTCTTACGGATCGAGCAATTCCGGCGGGTCGGCGAGTCCGGCGCGTGTCTCGAACTGGCCCGCCAATTCGTGCACGGCAAGATCCGGAACCAGCGCACCCTGCTCATGCGGAATCATCGGGAACCGCCCGAGCCCGTGATCCTGCGGCTGAAACAGGCGGCGGAGGACGCGCTCGGCGCGGGCGGGGTGGGGGAGTTGCTGGGCATTGAGGGGGCGGCGGCCAGCCAGTATTTCCAGCACTTCAGCGGCATGATGAAAATGGCGGAGGACGAACTCCCGGGCCTGGAACTCCCGGAAAACGCGGCTCCCCCGCCGGCCTTCACTTTTAATTTCACCCACCGGAACCGCCGGCCGCCCACCGACCCCGTGAACGCGATGCTCTCGCTCGCCTACAGCCTGCTGGCCAAGGATTGCACGCTGGCCGCCCTGGCCGTGGGCTTTGATCCCTACATCGGCTTTTATCATCAACCCCGCTTTGGCCGCCCGGCCCTGGGACTGGATTTGATGGAGGAATTCCGGCCGCTCATCGCGGAATCCACCGTCCTGAGCTGCCTCAACAATCGCGTCATCACGGAAAAGGACTTTGTCCGGGCGGGCCAGGCCGTGAATCTGTCCGCCGCCGGACGCAAGCGCTTCTTCCAAACCTATGAACAGCGCATGAACTCGTTGCTCACCCACCCGGTTTTTGATTATAAAGTGAGCTACCGGCGGGCGTTGGAATTGCAGGCCCGCCTGCTGGCCAAAAGCCTCACCGGCGAAATCGCCGCCTACGAGCCGCTCCTCACCCGATGAGATCCAAACCCGCCGCCCCTGCTTTGCCCCATGCGCACCACCTATCTTGTCTGTTATGACATCGCGAACGCGAAGCGCCTGCGCAAAGTCTTCAAAACTTGTGGCAATTTCGGCGACCACCTGCAATTCTCGATCTTCGAGTGCGAATTGAATCCCGCGGAAAAGGTGGAACTGGAAACCGCCCTGGCCGCCCTCATCAAGCATGACGAAGACCAGGTCATTTTTGTCACCTTGGGACCGGCGGAGGGACGCGGCGACCGGGTCATCACTGCGCTGGGACTGCCCTATACAAATTTGGACGCGCCTTGTTATGTGGTTTGAGGCGCGGCGCTCTTTGACATTTGAAGTAACCCGCGAGCGGTGGGGTGACGAGGCCAACCCCCGACCCGCTCGCAAGTCGCAAGTGGTTCACCGCCAGCGGTTAACCCGGGCGGGGTGGGTTCGACCCTGGATCCTCCCCGCCTACCGGTGGCTGGCGCTCGCAAACCGGGCCTTGCGCCCTTGCGACAGAACAAGTAATAGAAAGACTATCTCCGCGCTCGCAAGAGCGCGGCCCCGTTGAAGCGATTACATCCCCTTCGGTTGGAGCAACAAT
>CAIXFN010000083.1 GCA_903918755.1 uncultured Pedosphaera sp. | reverse complement strand
TGCGCTCGCCTCGCTACGCTCGCCTTCGCTCCGCCTCACCCCGGAGGGGTGGCGGCGGGGAGAAGAAAGACAAATTACAGAAAGAGTTTTACACCGGCTGAAGGTTCCCCAAGGGTTTCCAGCCGATGGGGAATTGATCGGGAGAATCAGATCAGGTTTCCGCACATCGGAAACCTATTGCACTGCCTTTAGAAGATTGAGGAATTGCTGAATCCCCAAAAACATGCGAAGCTTCAGTGATTTATGAATGATCAAGACGCGAACCAAACAGAAGATGCGTACGGTACTTTCTGTGGACCAATAGACCAAAACTCGGCTAGAGCCATCAGCGGAATGATCGGCATCTCAACCACTCGAAAATTTAAGCATGTTCACATCCTTTTTCAGTCATCCGGGGGTTCGGTCGGTGATGGGATATTCATTCATAATATTCTGAAATCATCACCAATTCGTGTGACCGTTTATAACTCCGGCACAGTTGCTTCCGCTGGTGTTGTCGCCTATTTGGGAGCCGAGACTAGAAAGGTGAGTCGTGTGGGGACATTTATGATTCACAGATGTGTCGCCCATGTTAATCCAGCGTGTAGCGCAAGCCGATTGGAGGCCGCTGCCAAGTCCCTTTTGATAGACGACCGGAGAACTTGGGAAACATTGAGCAAGGTAACCACTCTGGACGCGGCTACGTGGGCGAATCTCCGAGATGATGAAGCGTGGTTTACGGCGGAGGACGCGGTTAAAAATGGGATTGCTACAGAAATTGGAGAGTTTTGCCCTCCAAAAGGCGTAGAACTGGTCAACATTTTTTAGCCATGATCTGTATCGAATAGCGGTCGCGGTCAGCATGGTTCAAAATACCTAATTGCAAACGATTTGCAATTAGAATTTTGGTCAGCAACAATCTGCCCGACCATCACCTAAAATATAGGAAAGCCTAACTTTGCTGCTTGACTCAATCTTTTTTGCAGCTATGGTAATGGCGGAATGGAACCATTCGATCCAGCCATCAAAGTCGTGCCGCCGGCCGCGGAAGCGGGTTGGCGAACGCCCCGGCAGGCGCCCAGCCTGCATGAGTCGCACGGCACCATCCCGGTGCCAAAACATTACAGTTTCTGGCGGAAGTTGCTGGCGTTTTCCGGTCCCGGTTACCTGGTGGCGGTGGGATACATGGATCCCGGCAACTGGGCAACCGACCTGGCGGGTGGAGCGCAATTCGGTTATTCCCTGCTCAGCGTGGTCATGCTGTCGAACCTGATGGCCATTCTGCTGCAATCCCTGGCGGCGCGTTTGGGGATTGTGACCGGACGCGACCTGGCGCAGGCATGTCGGGATCATTATTCCCCGGCGGTTTCCATGATGTTGTGGGTGTTGTGCGAGATTGCGATTTGTGCGTGCGATTTGGCGGAGGTGATCGGGTCGGCCATCGCACTCAACCTGCTGTTTCACATTCCGCTAGTGTGGGGCGTTGGCATCACGGCGCTGGATGTGCTGGCAGTGATGTACCTGCAGAACAAGGGGTTTCGGTCGCTGGAAGCGCTAGTGGTGGTCGTGATCCTGACCATCGGCGCCTGTTTCCTGGCCGAGATCATTTTTTCCCGGCCGGACATGGTGGCGGTGCTGGGTGGTTTTGTGCCGCGGTTCGAAATCGTCCGCAACAAGGAGATGCTCTACCTGGCGATTGGCATTCTGGGGGCCACGGTGATGCCGCACAATTTGTATTTGCATTCGTCGATCGTGCAAACCCGGAAGTATGAGCAAAACCACGAGGGCAAACGGGAAGCCATCAAATTTGCGGTGCTGGATTCCACGCTGGCGTTGATGCTGGCGTTATTCATCAATGCGGCGATCCTGATCGTCTCTGCCGCCACGTTTCATTTCAGCGGACATCAGGAAGTGGCGGAAATCCAAGATGCCTACAAACTCTTGAGTCCGACGCTGGGCGTGACCCTTGCCAGCACGGTGTTTGCGGTGGCCTTGCTGGCCTCCGGCCAGAACTCCACGCTCACCGGCACACTGGCCGGCCAGATTGTCATGGAAGGATTTCTCAACCTGCGCCTCCGACCTTGGGTGCGACGGTTGGTCACGCGCTTGATTGCCATCGTTCCCGCGATCATTTGCACGGCGTTTTATGGCGAGACGGCGGCCACGAAATTGCTGATCCTGAGTCAGGTGGTGCTCAGCTTGCAGCTTTCCTTCGCGGTGATCCCGCTGGTGCTCTTCACCAGTGACCGCGTCAAGATGGGCAAATTTGTCAACCCGGGCTGGCTGAAATGGTTGTCGTGGGCCACGGCGATCCTGATCGTGGTCTTAAACGTCAAATACCTGATGGATTGGTCCGGGCTGACGGCGTGGGTGGGCAAGATTACGGGCTGAATCCGCGTATGTATCAAAAAATTCTGGTGGCACTGGAGAATAGCGCGGCGGACGCCAGCCTGCTCCCGCATGTGCGGGAATTGGCGGGCCGGTTCAATTCCGAGCTGCTGCTGGTGCACGTGGCGGACGGCTGGGTGGCGCGCAACTACGATCGGTTGAAGCTGGCGGCATCCCAGGAAATGAAGGATGACCGGGCCTATCTGGACGCCACCGCGGCCCGACTCCGGGCGGAAGGACTGACGGTGGAGGCGCATCTGGCCCTGGGGGATCCGCCGACCGAAATTCTGAAGACGGCCGAACGCGAAAAGTGTGATTTGATTGCGATGACGGCCCATGGCCACCGGTTGTTGGGGGATCTGTTTTTTGGGAGCACGATTCATCAAGTGCGGCATAAGTCGTTCGTCCCCATTCTGCTGGTGCGGGCGGGCAAACGGAAAAAATAGACGCCACGGCGGTGCATTGCGGTTGCCTAAGTGACCGTAATGAGGCAGAAAGGAACGCCATGAACTTGCTTGGAATCCGACCGACGCCCCGGGCCGGACGAACTACTTTTACTGGCTGCAATGCCAGTTTCCCCTTAGGCCTCATCGTCCTACTGCTTTCCGGGCTGCCCGGCGCCTGGTGCGAATCGCTGGCGCAATCACTGGTGCCGGTGGCGGCGCAGGGAACGCACGGCATGGTGGCGAGTGTGCATCCGCTGGCCACCCAGGCGGGCCTGGACGTTTTGCAGCACGGCGGCAATGCCATTGATGCCGCCGTGGCGGTGGGACTGACCCTGGGGGTGGTGGACGGGCAGAACTCCGGGATCGGCGGCGGCTGTTTCATGCTCGTACGGAAAGCGGATGGCACCGTTGTCGCCATCGATGGGCGCGAGATGGCGCCCGCGGCGGCGAGTCGGGACATGTATTTGCGCGGCGGCAAGGCCGACACTGAACTCAGCCAAACCGGAGCGCTGGCCAGCGGCGTGCCGGGCGCCCTCGCGGCTTATGAATATGCCGCGCGCACCCAGGGGCGGAAGACTTTCAAAGAACTCATTCTACCAGCCGCGGAATTGGCCGCGAGCGGCTTTGTGGTGGACGCCCACTATGCCCGCGCTCTCGCCGGGGAGAAGGCCGATCTGGCGCGATTCGCCTCCTCACGCTCGGTTTACTTGAAGGCGGACGGTTCCACGCCACACGCCGGGGAGCGTTTTAAACAACCGGATCTGGCTGCCACCTACCGCCATATTGCCGAGGAGGGGCCCGGCTGGTTTTATCAGGGGCCTTTCGGAGTGGCGCTGGAAACCTGGATGAAGGCGAACGGCGGAATCATGACCGCCCGGGATCTGAACGATTACCATATTGTCCTGCGCGAAGCGGTGGTGACGCCTTACCGCGGATACCAGATCATCACCTTTCCGCCGCCCAGTTCCGGCGGGGTGCATGTGACCGAAATTCTCAATATCCTGGAGCACTTCGACCTGAAATCCATGGATGAACCGACGCGTGTGCATGTCGTGGCGGAAGCGATGAAGCTGGCCTTTGCGGATCGCGCGCATTGGCTGGGCGACCCCGATTTTGTGGACGTGCCGCGCGGCTTGGTGGACAAGCATTATGCCGACGCCCTGGCGGCCAGAATCAATGTGAAGCAGGTTACGCCCGTGAAATCGCACGGAATGCCGCCGGAGTGGCAGGCGAATTTGTTCAAGAAACACACCACCCATTTTTCCGTGGCCGACCAGGCCGGCAACTGGGTGGCGTGCACAGCGACTGTCAACACGGGCTTCGGATCGAAAGTGGTGGTGCCCGGCACGGGCGTGGTGCTCAACAACCAGATGGATGACTTTTCGACGCAGCCCGGGGTGGCGAATTATTTCGGTCTGGTGGGCGCGGAGGCGAACGCGGTGGCTCCCGGCAAACGGCCGCTTTCGAGTATGAGCCCGACTATCGTGTTGCAAAAGGATCGTCCGATACTGGCCCTGGGCGCCGCGGGTGGCCCCACCATCATTTCCCAAGTGGTCGTCGAGTTGGTGGCAATGCTGGATTTGGGAGAAACGCCCGCCACGGCCATCAGCATTCCCCGCTGGCACCATCAATGGTCACCCGATGAGTTGACGGTGGAGAAATCCATGCCGGAAGCCTTGCAAGCCGCCTTGAAAGCACGTGGGCACACCCTGCAATTTCGGAATGCCATGGGCGTGAGTCAAATCGTGGGACGCAGTCCGGACGGGCAGGGGTTTGTTGGAGTATCCGACCCCCGGGTGCCGGGGCAGGCGGCCGGTTGGTAAACAATTGTCGGAGGACCCGAAGCATGGCTCTAGTCATCGAAATACTCATCGCCGCATCGCCGACCGATCCCATGGCGCCGCAGTCGAACGTCCGCGCTGTCGCCGGAATGGGGTTGGCCGGAGACCGCTATTTCACGGGGCAGGGGACGTTCTCGCCCCAGCCGCGGAAACCGGATTACGAAGTGACCTTGGTGCAGCAAGAGCACCTGGCGGCTTTCGCCGCCGCAACCGGCGTTGCCTTCACCGCGCGCGAAGCCCGTCGCAACCTGGTGACGGTGGGCGTGGATTTAAACGGCCTGGTAGGAAAGGAATTCCGGGTAGGGGAGGTTTTGCTGAAAGGAATGCGCTTATGCGAGCCATGCAATTACCTCGCGAAGCAAACCTCCCCGGAGATTTTGCCGGGATTGGTTCACAAAGGCGGACTCCGGGCCCAGATTCTCTCGGATGGCGAAATCCGGGTCGGGGATCCCGTGGCGGTCGTCGAGACGTGAGCCCTGGCCGTGGCGGCGGTGGTCAGTCAATTTTCAAGTGGCTCACGATGTACCAACCCAACTTGGCGGGAGCGCTGATGGCCAGATTCAGCGGCGGATGAATGCCGGTGGGATCAACCAGCGCGAGAGCAAGCGTGTAGTCTCCGGCGGGCAGGGTGGCGGGCAGCGCAAGTGCGGTGGCGACCGCCTGTTCGCCGGGCAGCCATTGCCGCGGATCCGCCGCCGCCGTCACTTGCGCGACCGTTTCATCGACCGCATTCCGGAGCGCGAGGCGCGGAACGAAAGGCTGGTACAGTTTACCTACGCCCACATTGGCCCAGTTCATGGCGATGGTTAACGAGCCTCCGGCTTTGGCCGAGGAATCATGCGCCAAATCCCGCAGGACAAACCGGTAACCGGCCAGCCGGGCCAGTTTATCGAGCTGCGGTTGGGCCTCGGGCGGGATGTGGCCGATGTTGTCCACCACGAGGCTGACGTGGTTTTGCAGCATGAAGTTTACCGCCGCATCAAACGACCAGTTCTTGGACTTGAGGTAATTGTAGTCGCCGAACCATTCGAACACCACGGGGGCGGTTTTCCAGGTTTCCGCCATGGCAGTAACTTTGGCATAGCGCGGGGAGCCGATCCAGTTCTGCTCGTGCCAGGGAGAACCGACGCCGTCCCGTCGCAGCCCCGCGCCCTGCTGGAGGGCATACGGGACCACCTCGAAGTCATCCGTCATAAACACCAACGGGGTCTGCGGAAAAGCGGTGCGATAAAGGTCCACGATTTGGCGACGAACCGCCACCGGAGCCGGGTGTTCGGTGTGCCATTCGCCCCAAATGCCATAAGAACCAATATCGAGGAACGCAATTTCCGGCTTACCGTTGTAACGCTGGCCGAGGGCCTGGAGAAAGGCGCCGTGTTTGGCAAGATACGATGGATCCGCGTAATCCGGTTCAATGCGTGCGATGGCTTTGCCGCCGCTGGTCGGATCCCCGCCACCGACAGAATACTCATGTCCCCGACACCCCGCATCAAAGAGCCATTTGGGAGACGAATAGTAACCGTCGCTATGGGCATTGGCGGTCATGACGCGCAAGGCAAGCGCGGCATTTTTGGGTTTCCAGGCAGCGATGGTGTCGTCGATGAACTTCCAATTGTAATGACCCTCGGAGGGTTCCGCGTCGGCCCAATCAAACCGGACATAGACCACGGAGCAAGGGAAGCGCGTGGGCTGCCGCGGGGTGCGCTGGTAGCTCATCCAGCCCTGACCGGGATTGGGAAACAGGGTATCCACTTCCTGAAAGTGAACTTCCGTCCGTTGGGCGGCGGCGGCGGGGAGAGTCCGCGGGCCGAGGAGCAACCCGGCCAGGCAGAGGAGACGCAGGGATGGGGTCATAAATTTTTGCATGATTCGGGTTTGTCACCGGATTGCCGGAGCAGCGGCTGGAACCACTTTTCAGACGCTTCGGGACGGGCAAAGATTACACCAACCCGGTCCCGCGGGCGCGCTCTAATTGGTTGTCCGGGCCGGGCTTGGAATGTTTCCCGCGGTTGAATTTAAGTTTGAGTCCCGCGTCTGAACTGTTACGATTCAGACAGTCTATGAACCCAAACGAAGTCGAGAATGGTCAGATTGATTGGACGCGGCGTGAATTTCTGCGTGGTGCGTCCTTTGGAACCTTGATGATGCTGATGGGCGGGGTGCCGCTCGAAGCCCAGCAGACCAATGCGCCGGCCGGCGACGCTCCGACAACGTACCACACGTATGGTCCCCCGGTCTCCCTCGGTCTGGTGGGCTGCGGCGCGTGGGGCAAAGAAATTCTCCAGACGCTGGCCCTGCTGCCCAATGCGCCGGTGGTGGCGATCTGCGACACCTATCCCGCCGCGCTGCGGAAAGTGAAGGACGCTGCGCCCAAGGCCGAGACTTTCGACGACTACAAAAAGCTGCTCGCCAGCCCCAAGGTGGAGGCCGTAATCGTGGCCACGCCGTCGCACCTGCACCGGGAAGTGGTGGAGGCCGCGCTGGCCGCCGGCAAGCATGTTTATTGCGAAGCGCCGCTGGCCTCGACCCACGAGGATGCGCTGGAGATCGCGCGCGCCGCCAAAGCGGCCGTGAAGCTGAATTTTCAAAGCGGGTTGCAGGTCCGGTCCGATCCCCAGAAGCATTGGCTAGTCAAGTTCATCCGCGGCGGCGCGGTGGGCAAGACCGTGATGGCCCGCTCCCAGTGGCACAAGAAGACCAGCTGGCGGCGGCCGGCGGCCAATCCCGAACGCGAAGCGGCCCTGAATTGGCGGCTCAACTCCAAGACCTCCGGCGGACTGCTCGGCGAAATCGGCATCCATCAATTGGACCTGATGCGCTGGTATCTCAACGGCCGGCCGACTTCCGTGGCCGGCTTCGGCGGGATCGTGAATTATGCCGACGGCCGCGACGTGGCTGACACGCTTCAGACCGTGCTGGAATTTGCCAACGGGGTGAATCTCTCGTTTGACTGCACCCTCGCCAGTTCTTTTGACTCGGATTACGACATGATTTATGGGACCGATTCCTCGGTGATGATGCGGGGCAACAAGGCCTGGATGTTCAAAGAAAACGACGCGCCGCTCGTGGGCTGGGAAGTGTACGCCCGCAAGGATTTGTTCTACAATGAGACCGGGATCGCCCTGGTGGCGGACGCGTCGAAACAAAAGGCCATGTTGAACAAGGCCACCGCCGCGGAGGCTTCCTTTGCGGAGAGCCCCCTGCACTACGCCTTGGTCTCGTTCGTCAAGAATTCCCATCTCACCGCCACCCAGGTGGAGGACTTTATGAGCAGCGGCGGGGAATTGGCGGATTTGCCCACTTTCCTGGCCAAGGAAGCCGGCAGCCGCGGCCCGGCGGCCGGTTATCAGGAGGGCTTTGAAGCCACCGCGCTGGCGTTGAAGGCGAATGAAGCCGTCATCAAGGGGCAAAAGATCAACCTGCCCAAGGATTTGTTCCAAATCTGAACTGCAGATTGATAAGAATTACCACTTTTGACGTCCAACCCGTATTGAATTATGTCTTTCACTAATACTACCTCCTCATTCGGAGCCCGTTTCCTGACGCTGGCCGCACTGGCTGGTGGTCTGGGTTTCGCGGTTGAATCCGGCGCCGCGGACGCGGTGCGTTACACGACCAAATTCGGCAGCAAAGTCAGCATCGCCGGCACCTCGAGCATTCATGCCTGGACCATGGATGGGCAGATCATCCAAGGTTTTTTTGAAGTTCCCGCTGGTGTGGTGCTGGATCCAGCCCAAGCAAACCTGGCCGGGGTCACCGATGGCAAATTAAATGCCAAAGTGGAAACCATGATCCCGGTGCGCTCGCTCAAGAGCACACATTCCGGCATGGATGAAGTGATGCAGCAGGCCATGAATGCGGAGACGCATCCGAAGATCCAGTTTTCCCTCACGGAAATGGTCTTGAAGGGTCCCCATGCCGCCGGCACGCCCCTGCAATTCGACACCAAGGGCGACCTGGTGGTGAACGGAATCACGAACAAAATCTCGATCCCGGTGTCCATTGAGGCCGCCGACAAGGGCAAGTTGAAGGTGGTTGGCATGGTGCCGTTGAAGATGACCGATTTCAAGGTCAAGCCCCCGGCCCCGGCGGTTGGTTTGGGTCTGATCACCACGGGCGACGAAGTGAAGATTTCGTTTGAGTGGCTCATCGCATTGGCCGCTCCTGCCAAGTAATTTACCGCAACAAAATGAGTGACGGGGCGGCAGGTCTGACGACTTGCCGCCCTTTGCTTTTCAGTTGCGCCGTTGCCAAGTCCATCGTCTCGATGTCGCGAGCTTTATAAAGGGCAGGGGAGTAAGCAGCCCGGAAACGAGCAACGCTTCGCGCCACTAAAAGGTCATCGTTCCAACCAGATTCGCTTTTGCGAAAGTTGCGGCAGGAGCAGATCGACCAACGGGACTACCAAAGACTCACTTACTGCCCAGACTGCGGCGCACGAGTTCCGGCAGGTACTTGACCGGCACCGATCCGTGGGACAAAACTGCTTCATGATATCGCCCCAGGTCGAAGCGATCACCTAATTCGCGAGCGATCTGCTGATGGAGCCGGTAATGGGCCATCCGGCCGACAAAGTAAGTGCTAAGTTGGGTGGATGATTGTTTGGCCCGGATGAGTTTCAAGCGCGCCTCGCCCTCGGATTGAAAAGCATCTTCCTGGAGGAATTTCATGGCTTCGGCATCGGTCATGGCCGTGCAGTGAAATTGGTTGTCGAGAATCGCATTGGCCACGGCCCGCAAATAGAATTTCTGCTGCATGAGACGCAGCCGCAAATCCCCCTTGCCAAAGCCTTCGTTCAGCATGGTGATTTCACCATAGACCGCCCAGCCTTCGACAAACGGACCGGATTGATACACCCGGCGGATCAAGGAAGGATGCCGGTTGGCGTATTCCAACTGCACATAATGCCCCGGATAACCCTCGTGAATTGTGAGGATCTTCAACATGTGATGGTTGTATTCCTCCAGGAAACTCGCGATTTGTCGGGGCGTCCAATCCGCGGGCGGCGGGCTGATGGCGTAATGGCTGGCGGCCGCCGGGTCCAGCGGGGGCGCGCTTTCCAAGTAGGCCAGGGAATTGCCGCGGCGGAATTCCGGCATTTCCAGCACCTGGCAGAGGTCGGGTTCTGGCAGACGCAGATAGTGGCGGTCGCTGATGAAGGCTTTGATTTCCCGGACGGCCGCCTGCGCATCGGCCACCAATTCCTCCGGCTTGCCGTGTTCGGCGTTAACGGCATTGATTACCTTGGTGATGGTTTCCCGACGTCCGCCGGCATCATCCGGGGGCACCGGCTGGGCGGGAAAATAGTGACTCCAGAGCTGCCGGGCCACCACATACATTTCTGAGCGGACGGAGACGAATTCGGCCCGGGCGTCGGCGAGGACCTGATCCGCAGTCGTGCCGGCATCGAGAATCAGCTCGAGTTTGCGGTTGAATTTGCTTTTCCCTAGGCGCCAGTTGTCCGTTGCCTGGGCCAGCAACGGGCCCTCCAGGAAATGTTGGTAATCCTCCAGCACGGTCACGGCGTTGGTGCAGGCCTTTTGCAAGGCCGCCAGTTGGGGCGTCTCGCCGGCCAGTTTGAAGATGTCACTTTGAAAGAAATCAATTGCGCCACGATTTTGGCGGATGGCGGTTTCCAGGACGGCTTTTGGAGGTCGGCTGAGGCTGGCTTTGGCCGCGGCGACGATCCGGGGAAACTCGGCCATCCGGGTCAGGCAATTGGCGATGTTGGTTTCCTTCGGTAGCGTGGATTGGGTCAACAACTGATAAACACTGTCATTGATGGTGTTGCAATAAATTCGCGGGTCCTCGGCGAATTCGTGCGTGTTGTCGTCCAACCAAAGTTGGGTTTCCAGATTATGCCGGAAGATTTCGAAGTCGATCTGGCCGTCGCGGGAAAGACTGGCATAAGGAACCCGCTGCAGGAGTTCGGTCAGGGTGCGTCTGGCCAGTTCGTGCCAGCCCGCCCGGGCGGACGGCGATAAATCATCGAGCAAGGCGTCGAAATGGTGATCGCCCAACGAAGTCGCATCCAGCGGTTGCTGGCGGAAATGTTCCTGCAGATACGATTGAAAGAAGGCGGTAAGTTTCCCATCGGCTTCGGATTGCGCCGAAACTTCAGACGTGGAGCGCCAGACGATGAGCAGCGTGGCCAGAAGGATCCGTAGTGAACATTTCACGCGGCAGGATGATCGGCAGGGACACGGGTTTTCAAGACTTTATTCAAAGCGGTTTTGCAAGGTGACTAAACAGAATATAACAAACATTGTGCGTCTATTATTGTTGAGGCGGCACCAATTAATTAGGGTCGGTGTCTGTGGCGCCCAGGCCTCCAGGATCGCTTCGGTTAATCCGCGTTGACCGGATCCACCAGCCGCGAGCGAACGAAATTGATGTGTCCGCGGAGTCCGTAGAATTGATCGCCAAAAGACGCGGGTACTTTCATGCGGTTTACCGCGTCTTCGATCTCGGCCAGTCGCGTGAGCAAATCCTTGCGCTGGTTGGCTGGCAATTCCTCGGTGACCTCGCGTTCCAGACGCAACAGCGTCCGGTAGCGGAAATTAATGATGAGTCTGACCCGCCACTTGTAGAGCGCGGGAATCAGGCGAATCCCGGGAATGACGACGACCAGGATTGGCACAAACGCCACCAGGATCTGGTTCACGATGCTGGCAAGCAGGAATGGCAGTTTGCTGTAAAGCCAGGTTTTGCCCGTTTTGTAATAGCGGCTGGCGTCGGCACTGATCGGGTAATCATGCTCCAACGGAGCCGGAAATTCGCCTTTGCGGGCCGTCATGGTGGGAACGCCATGGACGGTACGGGCGGCCTCGATCAGCAAATCGGACAAGGCGGGATGCAGATCCGGCCGCGCCAGGAGTTCGACGGTGGGGCTCAACAGGCGGATTGTGTGCGTCGGGAGGTCCTTCCCGAAATCGATATAGCCCTCCGGCATGTCGATCTTGTTCAAATAGCTGAATTTGCGAACGTAACCCTCCGCCTGCACGAAATCCACGAGTGAAATCCCAGGGTAGTTCAGCAATTTTCGCATGACCTGCCGGGAAGCGGAATCACCCATGAGAAAAACGGCATCCACCCGGTCTTCGATCAGCGCATTGGCCATGTCTTCCCCGGCCACGTCCACGAATTTGGTTGGTCCGTTGGTGTCGCTGATACCGTTCAATTCGAGCAGAGCGACGGCGAGCGCATGGGTTCCGCTGCCTTGCGGGCCGATGGCGAGACGCTTGCCCTTCAGTTCGGAAAGAAGTCGTGGCGGGTTGGCTGACTGGCTAAAGACGAGCAGGGGTTGGTAGGCAACGCTGCCGAGGGAGACGGGGTTTCGATTTCCCGGCGCGTTGGTCACCCCACCCTGCACAAAACCGACGTCCACTTTGGATTTTGAATCCTTAAGCCGGGCGAGGTTTTCCAAAGAACCTTGGGAAGGCACGATCTTCAGGGTAACGCCATGCGTCTGCAGGATATCGCGGTATTTGATCGCGTTCGTTTCGAAGGTGCTACCCGGCGGTCCGCTGGTCATGGTGAGGGTGCGCGGGGGGGCGGAATGGAAGGACCAATAAACGGCGGCAATCAGAATCGCCAGGACCGCGAGGACAATCAGCGTGGCCAACCAACGGCTCAACCCGAACAAGTCCATCAGCGGGACAGTAAACCGGCTCAGGGAGGCCTCGGCGTTTTTTCGCATCACAGTCATATCAAAATCCTTTGGGCCAAGGCCCTTCCACGGTAAACAATTTAGTCACCCTCCCCTGCCCGTTTAACGCGCTTTCCAGCCAAACCGCTCCCCAAAGGGCCAATACACCACACAGTATTTGCCGATGACATTGGTCCGGGAAAAATCACCCCAGGCACGGGAGTCAAAGCTGTTGAGCGTGTTGTCGCCCATCACCATAAAATGCTCCGGCCGGACCGTCACGGAACCGTCCGAACTTTCCTCAAACAAGGGGGCAAGATTCCGGTTGTTCACATGACCCGAGTACTGGCTTTCATGCGGTGGGCTGTTGGGGTCGAAGCCGTACACTTTTTCGAAATGGGGGGTGGAACTATCCAGACGTTTCCCGTCGATCACCAAATGGCGATCCGCGCCGATTTGGACGCGTTCGCCGCCCAAGGCAACGAGTCGCTTGATGTAGAATTGGTCCGGGGGCAGGTGGTGGAAATGGTTGCCGATGTTCGCGGTTTCAAACACGATGATTTCGCCCCGTTTCGGGTGCCGAAAATTGTACGAGACGCGGTCTACGAACAGATGATCGCCGGCGAGGACTTTCAAGCGGGCGATGGGCTCGCCGGCTTTCACGATGGGGGCATCCATGACCGTTCCACCATATCCTACCCGATAACCGGCGCGTTGAAACAGGTCATCCGGCGGAAACCAGGTGGTGTACCATTTGTGGTTGAATTCGTAATCCTGTTTGAGGTTGAACAGGGCGAGTGTCTGGGGCGGGCGAACGGAATTGAGTTCGCCCGTCTCCGGCGCCACCAAATCCACGTAGGTGATGCCATCCACCCAGGTGTGATAGAAGCGGGCCAGGGTTCCCGGAATCGCCAAATCGGGCTGGTTGCCGGGGCCGGAGGTGACGCCATAAAGCGTCGGTTGCATTGAGCCCGTGGGGATTTTGAAGGGTTGGAGAAAGAAGGTGCGGATGCCCATGGCCACCGCGAGAGCCACGAGCAACACCTCCACATTTTCCCGGTAGCTGGCGTGCGGATATGGTTTCAGCCACTTGTTGCCCGTCGATTCGACGTTGACGGCCTGGCTGCGCACGGCTTCGTCCCCGGCCCGGGAATTGATCGCGCGACGGAGTTCGCCCAGTGTCGTCTCCACGGCCGTCACCGCGGCGGGGGAAAGGATATCCCGCTGTGCATCGAGGATTTTCTGGACATGCTTACGCAATTCCTCGGCGTGGCGGACCGTGCGGGAGCGGAACCAATTGAAGATCATAGGCAAAGGGCGATCGGATCAGGCTTTGAGCACCTCAATGAAGGCTTCCTGCGGAATATTGACCGTGCCGAACGCTTTCATCCGCTTCTTGCCCTCTTTCTGCTTGTCGAGCAATTTGCGTTTGCGGCTGATGTCGCCGCCGTAGCATTTCGCCGTCACGTCCTTGCGCATGGCGCTGACGGTTTCCCGGGCCACGATCTTGCCGCCGATGGCGGCCTGAATGGCGACGGCGTACTGCTGCGTGGGAATGACCTCTTTGAGCTTGGCTGCCAGCGCGCGACCGCGGGTGTCCGCCTTGTCGCGGTGCACGATGCAGGAAAACGCGTCCACGGACTCGCCATTCACCAGCATGTCCAGCTTGACCATGTCCGATTCCCGGTAATCGGTATGCTCATAGTCCATCGAGCCGAAGCCGCGGGTGATGCTTTTGATCCGGTCATGGAAGTCGATGAGGATTTCATTCAACGGGATGAGGCTCGTGAGCATGACGCGGCGCGTGTCCAACGTCTCCGTATGATCAACGTTTCCGCGTTTTTCGGAGATCAGGGCCATCATATCGCCAATGTTTTCATTGGGGCAAATCACGAAAGCCCGGACCATGGGTTCCTCGATCTTGGTGATATAATTCACCTCCGGCATGAACGCCGGATTGTCCACTTCCCGGACCATGCCATCGGTCATGCTGACGCGATAGACCACACTGGGATACGTGGCGATGATGTCCATGTTATACTCCCGTCGGAGTCGTTCCTGGACGATTTCCAGGTGCAGCAGTCCGAGGAAACCGCAACGGAAACCGAATCCGAGCGCGACGGAGCTTTCGGCCTGGTAGGCAAACGCGGAATCGTTCAATTGCAATTTGCCCAAGTTGGCCTTCAGATGCTCGTAATCCGCCGTGTTGATGGGATAAATCCCGCTGAACACCATCGGATGGATTTCTTTAAATCCCGGCAGCGCGGCGGAGGGATTGCGCGCGTCGGTGAGCGTATCGCCCATCTTCACATCCTTGGGACTCTTGATGTTGGCGGTAAAATAGCCCGTTTCGCCGACTTCGAGTTTCTCCCGGATGTACGGCTTGGGATTGAAACTGCCCACTTCCTTGACTTCGACGTTTTTGCCGGAGTGCAGGAGCTTGATGTGCATGCCAGCCTTCAATTCGCCGTTGAACACGCGCACATGAGTCACCACCCCTTTGTAGGTGTCAAAAAAGGAATCGAATCCGAGGGCCTGCAGCGAAACCGCGCCCGTGGGCTTGGGCGGCGGAACCCGGGAGACGATGGCTTCCAAAATTTCCTCGATCCCGATGCCTTCCTTGGCACTGGCGAGTATCGCGGTGTCGCCGGGGATGGCCAGGATGTCCTCCAACTGGACTTTGGCCTGGGCCACATCGGCGTGGGGCAGATCGATCTTGTTGATCACCGGGATGATCGTCAGATTCTGCTTCATGGCCAGATGAACATTGGCCACGGTCTGGGCCTCCACCCCCTGGGCGGCGTCAATAATGAGGAGAGCGCCTTCGCAGGCGCTCAGACTGCGGGAAACCTCGTAGGAGAAATCCACGTGTCCCGGGGTATCAATCAGATTGAGCTCGTAAATCTCGCCGTTCAAGGCTTTGTAGGTCATCGTGACCGGATGAGCCTTGATCGTGATGCCGCGCTCCCGCTCCAAGTCCATGGAATCGAGGAGTTGCGCCTCCATATCGCGGGTGGCAATGGTGCCGGTGCGGTGGAGCAATCGGTCAGAAAGCGTCGTTTTCCCATGGTCGATATGGGCAATAATACTAAAATTTCTAATGTGTAATGCGTCCATCAGTCAAAATTCAGGTAGGCTACAATAGTCCCCCCGCCCCAAAAGGCAAAGCTAAACCTGACGGGTCAATTTGACGCCCACCTGAAGCAACTTGCGGGCATCCTCGTCGGTCCTGGCTTCGGCATAGATGCGCAGGATGGGCTCGGTGCCGGATCCGCGCAGCATCAGCCAGGAGCCATCCTGGGCCACGAATTTGACGCCGTCGTAGGTTTTGACGTCCACCACGGGCGAGCGCAGGAGCTTCGCGGGCGGGTTACGGGCGCAGAATTCCATGAGGGCGGCGCGCTTTTCCAAGGGAAAATGGGTGTCGATGCGATCGTACCGGTGGGGGCCGTATTCCTTTTCGAGCCGGGCGATGAGCTTGTTAATGGAAGTTTTTTCGGTGGCCAGCATTTCCAAAAGCAGCAAACCAGCGAGAATGCCGTCCCGTTCGGGAATGTGCCCCGGGAAGCCAATGCCGCCACTTTCTTCGGCCCCGAGGAGGAAATTGCCTTTGATCATTTCCGCGCAGATGTACTTGAAGCCTACGCCGGTCTCCACCAACTCCAGGCCGTGGGCCGCGCAAATCTTGTCCACCATCGAGGTGGTGGTCAGGGCCTTGACCACCCGTCCCTTACCCTTCCGGTTGATAATGTAATGATTCAGCAGCAAGCAGATTAATTGATGGGTGGAGACATAATTGCCGCGCCCATCCATGCCACCCACGCGATCGGCGTCCCCGTCGGTGACGAGGCAAATGTCGTGCGGATGCTTTTTCAGGTAAGCCGCACTCCGGACATAATTCCGGGCGATCGGTTCCGGATTGATGCCGCCGAAGAGTACGTCGTGCGCGCCGTTCAGCGTGGTCACCTGGCAGGTGGTGCCGGCCAGCAATTCGTCAAAGCACCCGGCGCCCACGCCATACAATGCCTCGTGGGCGAAGCGCAGTTTGGATCCGGCGATCAGCTTGAAGTTCACCAATTTCTTGATCGCCTTGTAGTGCGCGGGACGCAGGTCCTTGATCACGACCCGACCGGTCTTGACGGCTTCGGCCAGCGGGAGCGAGCGGACGGGGTTTTGATCCACCAAAGCCTCAACGGCCTGGCAGACGGCCGGCTCGGCCGGACCGCCCAAGTGTGACTTGAGCTTGAAACCATTGAAAATCGGCGGATTGTGGCTCGCCGTGATCATGACGGCGCCGATGGCGGCCAGATTTTTCGCGGCAAATGAAACCGCGGGTGTGGGCGTGGGCACGGAGGTCAGCACCACCTCGTAGCCGTTCCCGGCGAAAATTTCGGCCACGCGCCGGCCAAACTCGTCCGAGAGGAAGCGTCGGTCGTAACCCACAATCGCCTTCAACCCGATGCCGGGCACCGGATTGGCCCGCCAATAATCCGCGGTGGCCTGCGTCACCCGATCCAGGTTGGCAAAAGTAAAGTCTTCGGCGATCACCGCCCGCCAGCCATCGGTCCCGAATTTAATCTTGGTCATAACTACGGTTCTACTTTTGATTCGCAAACAGCCCGTCCAAGGCGAAATTCCCTGCCCCTGCCCGGACAACGATTTGACGCATTTTACTTACTGCCCGACGCAAACTCGGCTCACCGAAAAGTCCGGTGCCACTGATAAACGTGTCGGCCCCGGCGCGGGCGCAATCCGCCGCGGTTTGGAAATTGATCCCGCCGTCCACGCCAATCCGGTAGGAGAGCTTCCGCCGCTTGCGCCAGGCATCCGCCTGCTGGACTTTGGGCAGCGTTTCATGAATGAAAGGCTGGCCGCCAAAACCTGGATTCACCGTCATAATGAGCAGGTAATCAATCCGTTCGAGGTAGGGTTCCACGAGGCTGATGGCGGTGGGCGGGTTGATGGCCAGGCCGACCTTGCAGCCGAGGGATTTGATTTTCCAAAGCAAATCGGTCACCTGGTCGCCCAGTTCCGCGTGGACACTGATCTGACTGGCCCCCGCCTGGGCAAACGCTTCCAGGAGGATTCCCGGGTTGGTGCACATCAAGTGCGCATCAAAGAAAAGCTTGGTAGCCGGCCGGATGGTGCGCACCAATTGCGGACCGAAGGAAATGTTAGGGACAAAATGGCCGTCCATGATGTCCAAATGCAGCCATTCCGCCCCGGCTTTTTCAACCCGGACGGACTCGCTGGCACACCGCCCGAAATTTGCGGCCAGCAGGGATGGAGCAATTATCATCGGGGCAAGGCTAATGAATCGACGCCCGCGCCGTCAACGTCGCGCTGCGGGAAATTGGCAGGATTTGGGGGCGTCCGTACGCTAATCCGTGTCGCCGGGTAGCAGCTTTTCCGCCACCCTCCGGGTTTCGCCTGCCACCAGGTGTCCCTCATGATCGAAGCGCAATTGGATCACCCAGGCAAACTGCTCCGCCGGCCATTCGCCACCGGGCAGCAGTTTGGCGGGTTCGCCGCCCAGGGCCGCAATCAGCGCGGCAATCTTCCCATGGTGCCAGGAAATGAGCACCGTCTGGCCGGAGCAATGTTCTTTTACTTCGCGCGCGAGATCCGGGAACTGCTTGTTCGCGAAGCGCTGGTCGATGGGCAAGTTCAGGGCCTTGCCGAGCGGGGCGATGGTCAAAAAGGGACGCTGGCTGCCTTTGGAGTTGGCCGTAGCAAACAGGCGATCAAAACGCACCGGCCGGCCCCCAATTTGATATTTTTGAAAATAAGCGGGGTACGCCGCCGCCCGCTGTTCCCCCTGCGGTGAAAGTTTGTCCCCGGAAGCGGTTTTCTCCGCATGCCGGATGATCAATACCGTGGCATCCCGCAGGCCGTTGGTGCCGATGGGCAACGGAGCCGCACCGCTGCCGCTTGTTGCCGAAACCAGCCAGAGGGCGGCCAGCAGCCATCCCGTCAAAGCCTGACGCCGGTTCATGATCATACTTTAATTTGGAAAAACATCATTGCCTGCATCAGGCAAGTGTAGGCGGACAGTCCCGGCGGGCAAGGAGGAAACCCGGGAATATTGGGAATTGCGCGGCGAAGGCGTTCATTCTAGGGTGTCCGGTGGTTCATTCAAGTTTGTATTCGACCGGAACGAGGCGCCCCCGCAACGGGTGCCAGCGGCGGCTCCTTTGTTTCACGACGGTCATCATTTTGGTCGCGCAGGGGGCGCTCGCGGGCGATCCCGCCACCCAAATGTGGCAGACCGAACTTCACCGGCCCGTGACCTCTTCCCCTGCCCTGGCGCCGGACGGCACTATTTATGTGACGTCCCTCAACAACTGCCTGACGGCGCTGGACCCGGCCGGGAGGAAAAAATGGGCATTTCGCACCCGCTCGGACATCCACTCTTCCCCTGCTTTGGCGGCCGACGGCTCCATTTACTTTGGCAGTCGCGATCGGAATTTTTATGCGGTCGATTCCTCCGGCAGTCAAAAGTGGGTGTTCCGCACCGGCGGTTGGGTGGATTCTTCACCTGCGATCGGCGCCGATGGCTCGGTGTACTTCGGATCCTGGGATAAAAACTTTTACGCGCTGAACCCCACCGGCACCCTAAAATGGCGCTGGCCCACCACCGGCCCGGTGGACTCCTCCCCGGTGATTGACGCGGCGGGCACCATCTACATCGGCTCCCACGATCACCGCTTCTATGCTTTAAACCCCGATGGTCGCCAAAAATGGGTCTTCCTGACCCAGGGTGCCATTGTGGCCTCACCCGCCATTGGCGCGGACGGCACCATTTACGTGCCATCCGTGGATGGCAACCTTTACGCGCTCAATCCGGACGGGACCAAGAAATGGCAATTGCACACCGGGGGCATCCGACCGGCTACGCCGGTGATCGACGCCGATGGCCAGCTTTTCGTCGGGATCAATAATTCCATGCGCTGCATCACCCCGGACGGACATTTGCGGGATTGGGGTTTGACGCTCAGCGATGAAGGCCGCCCTTTTTACATTGATGGCGCGGCGGCAATGACGGCGGATGGTCTGGCGGTCTTTAGCTCCGCCTACGGAACCATTTACGGATTCCCCGCCAACACCAACGCCCCGCTGTGGTACGCCCGGATTGGCGGCGCCACCGCGGCCCCTGTCATGGTGGGGCCAGACGGCACCGTTTACGTGGGCCACGATTCCGCCCGGTTGGTGGCCTTCCGGGGCACCACCAATCTCACCGCCAGCTCCTGGCCCGTTTTCCGCGCCAACCCGCGACAGACCGGACGGGTGGGCGACAACCGCTGACGTTGCAAATCTTGACACCCGCCTTCCGTTTGAGAAGAGTGAAAGACTTATGGCCGAACCAAAAGCAAATGAGTTGATGGAAAAGATCGTGTCGCTGTGCAAGCGCAAGGGCCTGGTTTTCCAGTCCTCGGAGATTTACGGGGGCATCAACGGCTTTTGGGATTACGGTCCGCTCGGCGCCGAGCTCAAGCGCAATGTGAAGGAGCTCTGGTGGAACGCCATGACCCGTATGCGCGATGACGTGGCCGGCCTCGAGGCCACCATCATTATGCACCCGCAGATCTGGCGGGCGTCCGGCCATGTGGATACTTTCGCCGATCTGATGCGGGAATGCCCGTTAACGAAAAAGCGGGTGCGGGCCGATCAGGTGGATCCCCAATCCGGCACGATTTATCGCTGGAGCGGCGCGGCGTCGGCCAAGAACGGTTGGACCGTGGAGAAGCTCTGTGGTGTGCTGCTCCTGAAGGGCCAACATCCGGACAGCGCCCGGAAAAAGGCCCGGGAATTTTACGCCCAGGGCACGCCGGACTGGGCTAGTGGCGACTGGCAGACCCTCGAACTTAAGGGGGAAACCGTGGCCGCGGTGGAAAACTCCCTGGATTTCCATCCGGAAAGCGGCGTGGAACTCACCGCCGCGCGCCCGTTTAACTTGATGTTCAAGACCTATGTCGGCCCCCTCGAATCCGAGGACAACGTGGCCTACCTGCGTCCGGAAACCGCGCAGGCGATCTTCGCGCAATTCAAGAACGTGCTGGAAACCTCCCGGCAGACCGTGCCGTTTGGCATCGCCCAAGTCGGCAAGGCTTTCCGCAATGAAGTCACCCCCCGCAATTTCACTTTCCGCTCCCGGGAATTCGAGCAGATGGAACTGGAGTTTTTCATCAAGCCCGACGAAGCGGTGGAGGCCATTGCCGGCACCGTGATCAAACCCGGCGAAGGCCATCCGGGTGAGCCCACTCCGGCCTGGGGCTGGCAGGCCTGGCACAAATACTGGGTGGAGGAACGCATCCGGTTTTACGAAGGCATCGGTCTGCCCCGTGAAACGCTCGTGGAGTACTGGCAGAAGCCCGAGGAATTGGCGCACTACGCCCGCGCCTGCGTGGACATCCTCTTCAAGTTCCCCTTCAGCAAACGCGACGAGAAAGGCGAACTTCTGGGCGAGGAATTGGAAGGCATCGCCGCCCGGAGCGATTTTGATTTGAGCCAACACGAACGTTGCTCCGGCAAACCGATGGGGGTGTTTGATGAGGAATTGCGCGCGGCCTGGGGGAGATTGGATCCCGCGAAGCAACAGGAATTGGCGCAACGGTATTACGACGCGCGGTACAAATACTTGACGAAAACCGGGGTGGAACCCGAACCGGCGGCGAAGGAAGCCAAAGCCAATGCGGAAGGTCTCGCCAAGGGACAGTATATTCCGCATGTGATCGAACCCAGCGCCGGCGTGGACCGCCTGATCCTGGCCCTGATCTCCCATGCCTATTGTGAGGAGCAGGTCACGGATGAGAAGGGCAAGACGGAGACCCGCGTGGTCATGCGCTTCCACCCCCGGGTGGCACCCGTGAAGGTCGGTATCTTCCCGTTGCTCAAGAACAAGCCGGAACTGGTCGCCAAAGCCCTGGAAGTGCGGAATTTGCTACGGCCCCACATGGCGGTTTTCTACGACGAAGCCGGGGCCATTGGCCGGCGCTATCGGCGTCAGGATGAGGCGGGCACGCCGTATGGAGTCACGATTGATTTCGATACCTTGGGGGAAAAGCCCGAATTGCTGAACACCGTCACGCTGCGGGAGCGCGATTCAATGACCCAAACGCGCATCAGCATCGACGCCTTGTTGCCGTTCTTGTTGTCGAAAATCCGGTAAATGAACACCGCCCTGACGCCGGACGCGAGTGCGGCCCGGCCCGCTGCGCCGGGGGATTTGGTCCCCCGGAAACGCGCCCCCACATTGTATGCCATCATCGTGTTCAAATTGTTGAAGGGGGCGATCTTCGTCAGCTTGGCGATCGTGGCTTACGTCTTATCGGATAACGATTTGCCCAAAGAGTATTTGGGCTGGCTGCATTTCCTGGGAGCGAATCCCGAACGCCGCTTCTGGCACGACCTGGCGGTGCAGGTGGGCAAACTCACGGAGACCGGCATGCTTTGGGCGGCCTTGGGAACGCTGGTTTACAGTTTATTCTCCCTTGTGGAAGGTGTTGGCCTGATTTTCCGGGTGGGCTGGGCCGGTTGGCTGGCGATCGGTGAATCGGCATTTTTCATTCCGATCGAAATCGCCGAACTGGTTCACCATTTTTCCCTGTTCGTCTTCGTCATACTGGTATTCAACGTGGTGATCGTGGGGTATCTGTTCCGGAATCGGGACCGACTGTTCCGGCATCATTAGCCGGCCCGCCATCCCGAACACGCCGGGCTTATCCGCTTGCCCGCCCATCCTGGTTGCGGTAGAGTGGCGCCATGGACAGCAATCTGCCGCCTGAATCTGAACCGGCCGCGCCACCCCCTGCGCCGAATGCCCCGCCGACGATTCTCCCCACTCATCGTCCGCCTCCCCTCATCACGGCGGGAGCGCCTGCCCGGCCAGCTCGCCGGAGCGGCGGTTGGTTGATTGCGGTGGTGCTCCTGGTGGCTTTGTTGGGTGTCAGCCTGCTCTTTAATTTGCGCGGGTTGGTGGGCGCCACGACCAGTGGCCGAAGCCTGGGAGACCGCTCCAGCGGGCCACGAATGGAAGAGGTTGTCCTCAAGGATAACGACGCGGCCAACAAGATCGCTGTCATCGACATTTCCGGCGTAATCTCCAGCCAATCGCTGGAATCCGGCGGGTTGAACATGGTCTCCCTGGTCAAGGAGGAATTTCGGCGGGCCAACAATGATCGGGAAGTGAAAGCGGTGCTGCTGAAGGTGGACTCTCCGGGGGGGGAAGTGCTGGCGGCGGATGACATTGCCAAGGTCATCGGCAATTTTGTGGAAAAGTCGCACAAGCCGGTGGTCGTTTCCATGGGCAGCATGGCGGCTTCCGGGGGCTATTATGTTTCCGCCCCGTGCAGTTGGATCGTGGCCAATGAACTGACCATCACCGGCAGCATTGGCGTGATCATGCATGGCTACAATTACCGGGGTTTGCTCGACAAGGTCGGCGTGCGCCCGGAGGTTTACAAGAGTGGCAAATTCAAGGACATGATGAGTAGCACGAAGTCGCCGGAAGAGACTTCACCGGAGGAACGGCAGATGGTCCAGTCCTTGATCGACGAGACTTTTGACAAGTTCAAGACGGTGGTGCGGGAAGGCCGCCGCGCCGCTTACCGGACAAACAAGGAAGCCCGGCGGGAAGGCCGGCAACTCAGTCCGGAATGGGAAAGCTATGCCGATGGCCGCATCCTTTCGGGCACTGAAGCGTACAAATTGGGATTCGTCGATGAGCTCGGTGATTTTGACAAGGCGGTCGAACGCGCCGAAGAACTGGCGCATATTCGCAGCAAACACGCCAACCTGGTCAGCTACCAACCGGTTTTTGACCTGTCGAATCTCTTTCGCTTGTTCGGGGAAAGCAACGCCAAGGGCGTAAAAATTGATCTGGGAATCGATATGCCCAAATTGCAGCCCGGGTGCATGTATTTTCTGGCGCCGACGTTTTTTCACTGAGCCATGGGTGAGGTCACCGTCATCCAGCATCCGGTGGTGCAGCACCTCCTGACCCAGTTGCGGGATGAACGCACCGGATCGCAGGAATTCCGGCATTTGCTGGCCAATCTGGCCTCGTTGCTGACCTTCGAGGCGACCCGAACCCTGGAGGTGCGATCCGCGGAGGTGCGCACGCCGGTGGGGGAGATTTGCGGATCCGCGCTTCAGCGTGAAATCCTGCTGGTACCCATTTTGCGCGCCGGTTTGGGCATGGTGGAAGCCATGCGACAATTGCTCCCCCACCCCCGCGTGGGATTCATCGGAATGAAACGCAACGAACACACATTGCAATGCGAATGTTACCATCAAAGCCTGCCGGCGGCGCTCCCGGATTTCGAAGTGATCCTGCTTGATCCCATGCTGGCCACCGGCGGCAGTTCGGTGGCGGCGCTTGGCCGGTTGCGGGAACTTGGTGCCACCCGGATCCGCCTCGTCAACCTGGTGGCCGCACCGGAGGGAATTGCGCACGTCCACCGTCATCACCCCGAAGTTCCGATCTTCACCGCCGCCATCGACCAAAAACTAAACGCCCGAGGCTATATTGTTCCGGGATTGGGCGATGCGGGTGATCGATTGTTCGGCGTGTGAGGTTGGGTTCCTGTTTCCCGGGCGCGGCCCGGGTATTTTAGCTGGTAACCAAAACAATTCGGCGGGATCACTGTAAAGGATGGTTTAGGTCAAGGAGGGGAGGCAGAGCTTAATTTGCTTGCGCCCCACGCGTTAACCTTTAACTCTTTCCCGGTTTATGGCCGTTAGCATGAAGAAGAAAACTAAAGCAGGATCCGCGGTCGAAGTCGTCGCTGGTCCCGCAGTGGAGCCGGCTTTGCCGACGACACCGGTCATTTCCAACGTCAACTCTCCTGTGACCGAGAACGTGCCGTCTGCCCCGGTCACGCCCAGCGCCCCCGCCGCGGTGCCAGAAAACGAGGATTCCAACCCGTCGTCGGGACGCGAACGCGGGGCCTATGACGGCGACACCGCCATCAAGCTCTACTTGCGGGAAATTGGCCAGGTGCAACTGCTCACACCCGAGCAAGAAGTCGACCTCGCCAGCCGGATCAAAAAGGGTGACAAAAAAGCCCGGGAACTGATGATCAAGGCCAATTTGCGCCTGGTCGTGAAAATCGCCCGCGATTACGAAGGCATCGGACTGCCCCTGCTGGATCTCATCAGCGAAGGCAACATCGGCCTGATGAAGGCGGTGGAGCGGTTTGATCCCACCAAGGGCGGGAAACTCTCCACCTATGGTTCCTGGTGGATCAAGCAATCGATCAAACGCGCCCTGGCCAATCAGTCCAAAACCATCCGCTTGCCCGTGCACCTGGTGGACAAGATTTCCAAAATGCGCCGCACGGCGTTGAAGCTCCAGGAATTCCTCGGGCGGGAGCCAACGGATGAGGAATTGGCCGAGGAGTTGGGCATTTCCCGGATGCGCGTTGCCCAAATGCGGGCAGCCGCGGTGCGGCCAGCGTCCCTGGATGCCCCGATCGGGGATGAGGACTCCAACAATTTTGCCGAAGTTGTCCAGGACGAGAACGCCGACTCGCCCTACGAACAACTCGAGGAAAAGACCGTCACCAAAATGCTGCAGGAAATGGTCAAAACCCTGGAGCCACGCGAATCCGCCATCCTCCGGTACCGCTTCGGTCTCGATGGTGGCAATGAGCGGACCCTGGAGGAAGTCGGCGAAAAATTTGGCGTCACGCGGGAGCGCGTGCGCCAAATTCAGAATCTCGCCCTGCGTAAATTGCGCCGCATGATCGAACGCCTTGAAGCCAAGCACAGTTGATTCAACCACTCATACTAATACCCCGTTCCCCCATGATTCCCCCTGCCGTCACCCCCGCTGACATCGAAAAAGCCATCCGCAATGTTCCGGACTTTCCCAAACCGGGAATCCAGTTCAAGGACATCACCCCCGTGCTGGCGGATGCCCGGCTTTTTGCCGGCGCCATCCATCAGTTGACCAAGGATTTCAAGCCCGGCATGGTGGACGCCGTGGTGGGCATTGATGCCCGTGGTTTCATTTTTGCGGCCGCCGCCGCGCTGCACCTGCAAGCCGGTTTTATCCCCGTCCGCAAGAAGGGCAAGCTGCCCTACCAGACCCACGAGGAAAGTTACGACCTCGAATACGGCTCGAATTCCATCGCCATCCACATCGATGCCGTGGCGCCGGGAAGCCGGGTCTTGTTGATCGATGATTTGCTCGCCACCGGCGGCACCGCCGCTGCCGCAGCGGCACTGCTGAAAAAAGTTGGTGCCGAAATTTTGGAGATCTCTTTCCTCATCGAATTGGGATTTCTGGATGGACGCAAGAAGCTCGCCGGTTATCCGGTGCGCTCCATCGTTTGCTATTAAACCTTAGCCGGCGGGCCGGCTTTTCGCTTCAAAATTCCGGGCGGCGAATCTAACCTTCGCCCATGGCCCTGTCGCGGGTTCCCTTCCATTACTGCCGGAGCACTGACTCCGTGGCGGTATGAAGCGGCCATTTGTCGGCATTGGGACCCTCTACGTCGCCGGAATTCTGCTGGGCCGCTTGGCCACACCCCTGAGCGCGCTCATGGGCGTGGCGGTCGTCATTCTCCTGCTCGCGCTCTGCTGTTCGCGGGCGCGACTTTGGCTGTTGGCGATTTTGCTCGTCCTCACCGGGTGGATCAACCTCGCTCAGCGCACCCTGGTTTTGGATCCGCGCGATGTGCGGGGGGTAATGGGGACTAAAACGGCTCTGGCCGTGGTGAAGGGGGTGATTACCGAGGCACCGCAAATCCACCCGCACCAATTCAAGGACAAGCTGACGGAAACCACGACCGCCCTGCTGGACTTGCAGTCGCTCGCGATTGATCAAGGCGAACCCAGAACGGTTGCGGGCCGAATCGTCATCCAAACCAAGGCGGCTTTACCGGCGACTTTTTTTGCCGGTCAGATGGTGACGGTAACGGGTGTCTTGGGACCGCCGGATTCCGCCCTGGCACCGGGACTCTTTGATTACCGCGCGTATTTGGAAAATCAGGGGGTTTATTTTGAGCTCAAGGCCGAGGATACCAATGCCTGGACCCTGGTAAGCTCCCCTGCCCGGCCACCTTTGGCGGATCGCTTTCGCGAGTGGGCCAGGGAAGCCTTGGGTCGGGGACTGCCGGTGGTCGATCAGACTTTGGGGCTGGAATGGGCGCTAACACTCGGTTGGAAGCCGGTAATGACCGAACCGGTCGCCGAACCCTTCATTCGCGCTTCGACCTATCACATCTTTGCCGTTGATGGCCTCCGGGTGGCCATCATCTCCGGCATCCTCATCGGATTGCTCCGCACCCTCGGGTTGCCCCGACCAGTTTGTGGAGCGGTAGCCCTGCCCTTGATCTTCTTCTACGCCGCGATGACCGGTTGGCCGGCTTCCGCAGTTCGGGCCATTGCCATGGTCACGGTGGTTTTTGTGGGGTGGATTGCCCGCCGCCCGGGCGATTTGGTCAATTCGCTGGCGGCGGCCGCGGTATTATTGCTCGTCTGGGAACCGCGCCAACTGTTCCAGGCGGGCTTTCAACTATCGTTCCTGGTGGTGCTGTGCATCATCCTGATCCAGCCCTCCGTGGACGAATGGTTCCGACGGTTGCTGGCCGGTGACGAACTCTTGCCCGAGGAACTGCGGCCGCGCTGGCGCCGCCGGTTCGCTCCGTTTGGTCGGCATGTGTTGGATTTGTTTTCCGTCTCCCTGGTGGCCTGGCTGGGATCCCTTCCACTGGTGGCCTATTATTTTCACCTGATCACACCGCTGAGCGGGCCGGCCAATGTGCTCGCCGTGCCGTTGTGCGCGCTGGTTTTGATCGCCAATTTTTCCAGCCTCCTCGTCATTTCGTGGCTCCCCGGGATGGGAGAACTGTTCAACCACGCAGGCTGGTTTTGCATGAAGGCCATCGCCGTGACGAGCCAATGGTCGGCCGACTGGCCCGGCGCTTACTTTTACGTGCCCACCCCGGGGATTTTCAGCCTGGTGCTCTACTATGGCATTCTGCTGGCCACCCTGACTGGCTGGTTGTTTCAGGGAGCCTACCGAAAATGGAAATGGGCCGGAATGGCCGCGTTAATCCTCGTTTGGTCCGGCCAATGGCTGGCCACCCGTTCCACCGCCACCCTCACGGTTTTACCCCTGCACGGCGGACACGCCATCTATGCGCACCTGCCGGGCGGGGGCGGCGACTGGTTGATTAACTGCGGCAATGAATTCGCCGTGGACGCCACCCTCAAACCCTTTCTCCGGGCGCAGGGAGTCAATCGGCTCGACAATTTCGTGCTGGCCCAAGGGGAAGCGGTTTACTCGGGCGGCGCGGCTGAGTTATTGGCCCTGTTCCGTCCACGGAACATTTATTCCACTTCCAGCACTTCCCGCTCGCCCGCCATGCGGGCGCTGCAGAACACTCAGACCAACCAACCGGGCTGGCGGCCCGCATTGCATCCAGGGGATGTCCTCCGCCCTTGGACAATCCTTGGCGCAGCCGAGCCGGCCCGCCAAACCAAAGCCGAGGACAATGTTCTGGTGCTGCGGGGCGAATTCCAAGGCATCCGCATCCTCCTGCTCTCTGGCCTCGGGACACTGGGTCAACGTGCCTTGTTAGCGGGCACGAACGACCTGCATGCGGATCTCGTGATCGCCGGCCCACCCGCCAGCGGAGAGCCACTCTCCGAGCGCCTGCTGGACGCAATTCAACCCCGCGCGATCGTAATCGCCGACGCCAAGGACCCCACCCCTCGACGCATTTCTGCCGCGGTGAAGGAACGCTTGGCGCTGAGGCAGATTCCGGTGCTCTTCACCCGCGAATGCGATGCGGTAACGATCATCCTGCAACCGGGATGCTACGAACTGCACGGGATGCATGGAAAGCCAATCAGGTTAATGCAGGAGGAGCCTCAAGGGCCTCCGGCGAAACAATAGGAGTCAGCGTGGCTGAGCAGGCGACCGAATCTCAGGCCGGCTGCGAGGCGCCGTAAACCTTGGCGTAGCTGTCCACGACCCGCTCCCAGGAAAAATCCGCGGCCATGGCGTTGCGGCGATAGTGGCGGAGCAAATCCGGGGCGCCGTACAAGGCCAGGGCTTTACGGATGCTTTTGGCGAGGGCCGCCGTATTGTAGTCGCTGAACTTGATGCCGTTGGCATGTTCCGGATCGTCCGCGAGGTCGATCACGGAATCATCCAAACCGCCCGTGGCGCGCACGATGGGAATGGCGCCGTAGCGCAGGCTGTACATCTGGTTTAGACCGCAGGGCTCGAATTTTGAGGGCATCAGATAAAAATCCGCCGCCGCTTCAATGCGATGCGATAGCCCGGCGTCGAAACCGATGCGGACGGCCACGCGGTCGGGGTGCCGCACCGCCAGATCGCGATACGCTTTTTCGAAGGCCGGGTCGCCCGACCCCAGGAGGACAAACTGCATCCTCCTTTCCAGCATTTCTTCGAGAGCGCCCAAAGTCAGCTCGATCCCCTTTTGATCGGCCAGGCGGGTCACACTGCCAAACAGCGGGATGTCGGCCGCCACGGGCAGGCCCATTTCCGCCTGCAGGGCCAGTTTGTTTTTGGCTTTGCCGGCCAGATTGTTTCCGGAAAAGGAATGCTTCAGAAAGGGATTCCGGGAAGTCCGCCACTCTTCGTAATCCACGCCGTTCAGGATGCCAAACAGCGAATCCTGGCGCTTGCGCAGCAGGCCATCCAAGCCGCAGCCAAATTCCGGGGTCGTAATCTCCCGGGCATAGCGCGGACTCACGGTGGTGATCACGTCCGCACAGGCGATACCGGCTTTGAGGCAATTCATGAGCCCATAAAATTCCACCCCGTTGAGATTGAAATAATCGGACGGCAAATTGGTCAGCGCATAGTCCCAAGCCGGGAAAAGGCCCTGGTAGGCGAGATTATGAATGGTCATGCATGTCCGGATCGGACTCTGCCACCCTGCCTGCAAGCGCTGGTGCTGGAGCAAAATGGGCACCAAACCTGACTGCCAGTCGTGCGCGTGGGCGACCTCGGGCTGCCACGGAAGGTCAATCGCCAGGCGCGCTGCGGCTTTCGAAAAGAAAATGAATCGCTCCGCGTTATCCGGATACTCTCCGCCCCGTTCGCCGTACAAACCCGGACGAAAGTAAAAGGAAGGTTGATCGATAAAGTAAATCGTCAGACTGGGGGACAAGTCCAAAGACCAAACTTCGGCGGTGACTTGCCGCGAACCAAGGGGCAGGTCCAACGGCAGGGCAAGTTTTTGTAATCCGGGCACCTTTTCCCGAATCCCGGCGTAGAGGGGGGTCACAATTCCGACCCGATGACCGGCATGCGCCAGGGCTTTGCCCAGCGCACCCACCATGTCCCCGAGCCCACCCGTTTTGGAGTAAGGATTGACTTCGCTGCTGACCAGCAAGATTTTCATCGTCAGGGACGGCCAAGGGGACGCGGAAGGGACGAGATTGATGTCATAATGCGGGACGGATAAACCCGTTGATCCATCAAGCCGGGATTTGGTCGGCTTTGAGGTAGGGTTGCAGCGCCGCCGGGATGGCGACACTGCCATCCGCCTGTTGATGGGTTTCCACCAGCGCCACAAACAAGCGGGCGAGGGCGGTGCCACTGCCGTTGAGGATGTGCGGGAAACGATTCTCGCCGGCTTCGGTTTTATAGCGCAAATTCATCCGGCGGGCCTGGTAATCCTCGCAATTGGAGCAACTTGAAACTTCCAAATATTGCCCCTGGCCCGGCGCCCAAACTTCGATGTCATAGGTTTTCGCGCTCGCGAAGCCCATGTCGCCGGTGCACAATTGAATGACCTTGTAGTGGAGGCCGAGCAATTGCAGCACGCGCTCCGCGTTGGCCACGAGCTTTTCCAATTCCGCATAACCCTGCTCTGGTTCCACGATTTTGATCAGCTCCACCTTGTCAAACTGATGCACGCGGATCATGCCGCGAGTGCCCAATCCCGCCGCGCCGGCCTCGGCCCGGAAGCAGGGACTGTAAGCGCAATAAAAAATGGGCAATTGGCGACCCGGGAGAATCTCCTCCCGATGGATATTGGCCACCGGCGCCTCGGCGGTCGGCAACAGGTAAAGGCTGCCCAGGGTCGAATTGTCCTCCCCTTCACGCACGGCGTAAGCCTGGTCGGCGAACTTCGGAAACTGCCCCACGCCTACCATGCAATCCCGGGAAATGACATAGGGAGGAGAAACCTCGGTATAGCCATGTTCGGTGGTATGCAAATCCAATAGAAAACTGATCAGAGCCCGCTCCAACCGGGCACCCCAATTGGTGTACAGGAGAAATCCGCTGCCCGAAAGCTTGGCTCCGCGGGCAAAATCCACCAATTTTAGGCTCTCGCACAATTCCACGTGGGATTTTGGCTTAAACCCAAATTCGGTCTTCTGGCCGTTGGTGCGGATGAGCGGATTGTCTTCGGCGGTCTTACCGAGCGCGACGGAACCATGCGGCAGGTTGGGCAGCCGCAGAAGTACTTCATCACGCCCCAATTCAGCGGCGGAGGCCTGCCGATCCAGTTCCGCGATTTGATCGCCCAGATCGCGGGTTTCCTGCTTGCGGGCGTCGGCTTCGGCGAACATTTTCTTCCCCATCAGTCCGCCAATTTCCTTGGAGACCCGGTTGCGGGTGGCTTTGAGTGCCTCCACCTCAGCCAGAAGCTTGCGCCGCTGCTCATCCAGTTTCAGCAGTTCATCGATGCGGGTTTCATCCCCCGCTCCCCGGACGGCCAGCCGTTCCCGGACAAAATCCGGCTGTTCCCGTATCATTTTGATGTCGAGCATTGAACAATTATGATGGAACAGGCGCGGGCAGCGCAAGCCGGATTCAGTCGGAGCCCGGAGGCAATCTGGTTCCAAGGAGTTGCATGCCGCCTGGGTTTCCCCGTTTTTGGGCCGGGAAAAGTCCCGTGATCACAACTTTGACCGCGTGACAGATTTACCTTTTTCCGCACCCGCGCAGTGCTTAGTTTGCGGGAGTGAAATTTCGCTGGTTCGCTGGTTCCGTTTTGGTGCTGCTCCTGCTGGCTGGGGGCATCGCCGGACTGTATTGGCGGTGGCATTACCGGCTCGAGCACAGCCAGGACACCCCCATACTCGCCGCTGCCCGGCGCTACCATGTCGAACCCGCTTTGGTGAAAGCCGTGGTCTGGCAGGAAAGCCGCTTCCATCCCGGGCTGCGGGGAAGGGTGGGCGAACTCGGCTTGATGCAAATCCGGGAAGCCGCCGCCACCGAGTGGTGCCGGGCCGAGCATGTCACCAACTTCAAAAAGGAACGGCTCTACGACCCCGCGGTCAATACGCTGGTGGGTTCCTGGTATTTGCAAAAGCTGCTGAAGCGCTATGCGCAAGCGGACAATCCCCTGCCCTATGCGCTGGCGGATTATAATGCGGGCCGCGGCAATGTGCTGCGCTGGGAACACGGCCCGGCCATGACCAACAGTGCGCTGTTCCTGGAGCAGATCACCTACCCCGGCACGCGGAATTATATTCAGGCGGTGATGCTGCGCACGGACTATTACCGACCGATTTTTCCACCGCGATCCCCCGGATAGTATTCGGGTGGTGGGAACCGGTGGATTGTGGTATGGTAGCGCCATGAGCCACCGGGCAATTTCGATTACATCAGTGTGTCGCGCCCCCCTCGTGTTGCTGCTGTTTAGCCTGCTGGCTCCCCGCTCCACTTTCGCCCAGGCGGCGTTACCGATTTACACCGATCACCTGGTCAATGGCTTTCAGGACTGGAGTTGGGCCACCCATAACCTGGCCAATGCCTCCCCGGTTCATTCCGGCACTGCCAGCATCAGCGCGGCCACGGCCAATTATTCCGGTCTCTGGCTGTATCACGGCGATTTCGACACCAGCCTGTACACCAGCATGACGTTTTGGATTAATGGCGGGCCGACGGGCGGACAAGTGTTGAAAGTCGTGGGTGTTTTGGGGGGGAACGGCGCCAGTTCCGTGCAACTGGCGGCGCTGCCGGGGGGCAACAGTTGGCGGCAAATTGCCGTTCCGCTGACAAATTTGGGCGTCGCCGGAAAGACAAACTGCAACGGTTTCCAAATTCAGACCACCACCGGAGGATCGGATCCCACATTTTACCTGGATGACGTCCAATTGTACCCCGCGCCGACTCCCCCGTTAAGCCATATTGGCATCAGTGCCAACCAGGTTGTCCGGCCGGTTGACGCCCGTTGGTTTGGAATCAACACCGCCATATGGGACACCAGCCTGGACACCTCCCTCACGGCTTCCCTGTTGAATGAAATGGGTACCCTTACCTTGCGTTTCCCCGGGGGATCGGCGTCCGATGAATATCATTGGGCCACCGGGCGATCGCTGACCAATACCTGGAGTTGGGGCACCTCATTCGCCAATTTTGCGCACCTGGCCACGAATATCCACGCCCAGGCCATCATCACGGTTAATTACGGCACGGGCACGCCGGCGGAGGCCGCCGCCTGGGTCGCCCATTCCAACGTGACCAACCGGTACGGATTCAAATATTGGGAGATCGGCAACGAAGTGTATGGAACCTGGGAAACCGATACCAATGCGGTACCCAACGACCCGTACACCTACGCGGTGCACGCGCAAGCCTACATCCAGCAAATGAAAGCCATCGATCCCACCATCAAAGTGGGCGTGGTGGCCGCGCCGGGCGAAAACAGTTACGTCAACAATAGCAACCATCCCGTCACCAATTCGCGCACCCACCAGACGGTCAATGGCTGGACCCCGGTCATGCTGGCCACGTTGAAGACGCTCGGGGTGACCCCGGACTTCCTGGTGCATCACCGTTACCCGGAATATACCGACACCGAAAGCGATCCCTTTCTCCTGCAGTCCTCGGTGGCCTGGGCGGGCGACGCCGCCACTTTGCGTCAGGAATTGACGGATTATCTGGGACCGGCAGGAACGAACGTGGAACTGCTTTGCACGGAGAATAACAGCAATTCCGGCGACCAGGGGAAACAGTCTGTCAGCCTGGTCAATGCGCTCTATTATGCGGACAGCACGGCGCAGTTGATGAAAACCGAGCTGAATTCCATGATCTGGTGGGATTTGCGCAATGGGACGGACAACAAGGGGAATCTTGATCCCGTGCTTTACGGTTGGCGGATGTATGGTGATCTCGGCTTGGTGGGAGACACGGGCACCCGGTATCCACCATTTTACGCCGCCAAAATCCTGCGATACTTCGCGCGACCCGGGGACAAAATCGTGGCGGCTTCCAGCGATTTCTCCTTATTGGCCGCGTATGCGGCACGGCGAACCAATGGCACCGTGGTTCTGCTCGGCATCAACAAGGACCCCGTGACCTCCTTCACCGCTCAAATCAACGTGACCGGTTACCTCGCCAGCACCAATGCTCTCCTTCATGTTTACGGCGAGGCGCAGGACACCGCCGCCCAAACCGGCATTGGCTCGCCGGATATCGCGGTGTCGGCGTTCGGCGCGGCGGGCACCAATTTCAACTACACTTTCCCGCCTTACTCCCTGACCGTGCTGACCCTCGCGCCCGCAGCTCCCGGGTTGAAATTTATCTCCGGTGGTGGGAAGAATCCGGTCCTGCTCCAGCTGCAAGGGCAACCGGCCGTGCCCTACGTCATCCAAACCTCCACCAACACCACGCAGTGGTCCGCACTGACCACCAATATCCTTTCGGGAACGTCCACCAACCTGACGTTTGCCCCCGGGATTTCGACTTCCCGGCAATTCTATCGCGCGGTTTGGATGCCGTGATCGAGGGGCCGGCCCGGCGGCACGGCTCAATTCGTGAGCACTCGCAGCGAGCGGGTGGTGGTCAACACCCGCTCCGCGAGAGAGCGGGAAAGGAACTCATAAAGATCAGCCGCCACCTGCGGGTGATCGCGCTTGAGTTCCAGGAGACCTTCGCGATTCAGGCAATAAACGGTGATGGGATGCAGGACGATTACCGAGGCCGAACGGGGAACTCGCAGCAGCAAGCCTAGTTCGCCCAGCACGGTTCCCCCGCCCTGCCGGCGCAGGCGCCGCGGAGGTCCGCCATCCGGATCCTCCAGCACGGTGCTGACCTCGCCGGATTCAATGAAATAGAGCTCATCGGCGAAGTCCCCCTGGCGGATCAGATATTCTCCCTCGCGCAACTCTCGCCGCCCCAACCGGCTTAGGAAGACGCGGAGGGTCTCCTCGTTGGGCCAGTATTGTTGCAATTGCTCATGCAGGGAGGCCACCCGGCTGGCGTTTCCCACTCCCTGCTCCTTCAGGATGCGGCTCTCCCACCATTCCAAAGCGTGGTCCAGGTCGGGGAAAAATTTCATTACTTCCGCCTGATCCTGGGGAGAAGTTCCGCGGAGCAGGTGCTTTTGCATTTCGTCGGGCACCTCCGTGAGCAGGAGTTGAAATCCCTGCTTCTCGGCCATCTGTCCGACTTTCTCCAGACTCAGGGCGGCGGACGAATCCAGCCCGCTGACCCGGCGGAAGTCGAGCATCACACAACGGAGACGGGATAAATTCCCGTCCATCGCGCGGGCGCGGATGCTGTTCAACAACGAATTGGCGGTGCCAAAAAAAATGAAGCCTTGCAGCTTGAGCAAATGGAGACCCCCGCCTTCTTTATGCAGGATGCGCTGGTGGGACACCGGGCGGTCCACGTTGCTTTGCAACTCGACGCCGGTCAGCGCGTGGGTGATGACGCCCACCCGGCTATAATTATGGATGAAGAGAAACACGGCCGCGAGAATGCCAAATCCCACCCCCTCCAGATATCCCGCGGTTCCCATCACTGCCACGATCGCCACCACCACCGCATAATCGGAAAGTGGGAACTTCGACCAACCATCAAAGAGCCATTCCACCAAAAAGCCGATCCCAAGGTAGAAAAGTAAACCGCCCAGCGCAAATTTCGGCAGGATCGCAAAAGTTGCCGGACCGGCGAATAAAGCCGCGCCGCAGAGGACCGAAGTCACGACCGCTGCCAGCCGGCTTCTGGAACCCAGATCATTCCCCAATCGGGATAGGCTGAGCGATTGAAAGCCCAGCATGCCCCCCGCCAGGCTGGTGGTCAGATTGGCCAAGCCCGCCGCGCGCAGTTCCTGGTTCAAGTCAATTTCCTGTTGTACCGCCAATTCCAATGCGGAGGAATTGAGCAGGATCGAAATCACCGAGGTCAGCGCCGCCGTGGCGGCCAGTCCCGCTCCATGCGCCAGGGCCCGCCAGTTCACCAGGTGCCAAACCTGCAGGTGCCAGATGTGCTGGCGCACCTCCTGATTCACCGGGATGAACGGAAGCCAGCCGGCGTTTCGGGCCTCCGTGGCACTGATCCGATAGCCCCCCAAAACCAGCCAAAAGACGCCCATGCTGCCCAGCAAAATCAAGGGAACCAGCCGGCTCTGTTTGAAGTGGCGCAGGGTCAGAAATAACGCCAGACCCAGGGCCACCCCGGGCAGCCAAAGTTTGAGGGCATCAGACGTGAACAGGGCCGGCAGATTGCCGAAAGCCAGACTCTGCCCCGTCATCACCCGGAAAGATCCCACCACCAGGAGCCAGCCGGAACCGGAAAGGAATCCTCCCACCACCGGATAGGGGATAAACCGGGTAAAATTCCCCAGCCGGTATTTCCCCAGCAAGAAAAGGATGGTGCCGGTCAAGGCCGAGGTGAGCGCAATGGCGACCAGCACATTGCTCAGTTTTTCCGCCGGCGAGGCCCCGGCCGGCAGCGCCGCAACCACCTGGGCGGCCATAAGTGCCAGGATGGGGGCGGTGCGATCCTGCGGGATGGCCACGGTTCCCGCATAGGAACTGCGAAGTGCCACGACCAACCCGATGATCGCTGCGCTGGTGAGGGCAACATCAATGCCATCGGCCACTCCGAACGAAAGATTCCCGGTGAAAATCAGTGAGCCAAACGACAAGGAAGCGATCAAAACCACCACGGCCATTACGCTGCCCGTGTAGAGTCCCTTCCACACTTGTGGATTGAGGAAAGGATTCCGGTTGCGAACAGCGTTTGTCACTCCGGCAATGGAATACCGGTGGGGCGGGCTTGTCCATGCGGAACCGGTTCGTCGTCGAATTGTAACAATTATCGGGCCAACGGGATTTGCCAATTCGCGCGGCGTGGGCGCGGGTTGACGGCACCCACCAAAGCCCGCGGAACCGTGACCGCATTCGGCCTGTCATTTTCCTTGCCAGCCGTCCGCTCAGACCGGATAAATTGCGCCACTGGCGATGGAACCAAAGTTATTTAGGGTGCTGCTGATCGATGCCGACGCGGAAGCGGCGCGCCGTTTTGAGGGACTCTTGCGTCGTATCCGGGGGGCAACATTCAATTTCCATTGCTGTGCCTCCGTGCCGGAGGCCCTGGCTTATCTCCACCGGGAGGGAACCGAAGTTGTTTTGCTGAACAGCGAACTGGTGGATGGGGCCAGTTTGGGCATGGTGCGGCAAATTGTCGCCCAGGCTCCCCAAGTTCCCCTGCTGGTGCTGGGTGATACCGATGATGAGGGCCTGGCCATTGCCGCGGTCCACGATGGCGCACAAGATTACCTCGTCCTGAATCAGTTGACCCCGCAACTGCTCGGCCGGGCCATTCGTTACGCCATCGAGCGCCAGCATGCCGAGGCCGCCTTGCTGGAAGCGGAGCAAAAGTACCGTGGCATCTTCGAGCATATTGTCGAAGGAATTTTCCAGACCACCCATGATGGCCATTACCTCAGTGCCAATTCCGCCCTGGCCCGGATTTACGGTTATGCCAGCCCCGCCGAGTTGATGAACAATGTCACTGACATTGGCCGGAAACTCTACGTCGAACCCGGCCGGCGCGCCGAGTTCATCCAGCTCATGGGCGAGCATGACACGGTCACCGATTTCGAGTCCCGGATCTACCGCAAGGATGGCAGCATCATCTGGATCGCGGAGAACGTGCGCGCCATCCGGGATGCCGCCGGCCAACTGTTGTTTTACGAAGGGACCGTGGAAGACATCACGCAGCGTAAACTGGCGGAGCAAAATCTGCGCAATTCCGAGGCTTTGTACCACTCCCTGGTGGAAACGCTGCCCCAAAACATCTTCCGCAAGGATCTGGATAAACGGTTCACCTTCGTCAACCAACGCTTTTGCAAGACGCTCAATCGCACCGCCGCGGAGATTCTGGGCAAAACCGATCTGGACTTCTTTGCGGCGGAACTGGCGGAAAAGTACCGGAAGGATGACGACGTCATCATGCAGACGGGCAAGCCGTTTGAAGCAGTGGAATTTCACCAGGCCCCGGGCGGGGAAAAGCAGTTTGTTCAGATTGTCAAAACCCCGCTTTACGATGCGCTCGGACGGGTGATCGGCCTGCAAGGCATTTTTTGGGACATCACTGAGCGCAAACGCGCCGAGGAACAAGTGCGGATGGCCACGGCCGAGCTGGCGCGCAGCCGGGAAGAACTCCGGAAACGAAACACGGAGATGGAGGCGGACATCAAGATGGCCGGCGACATTCAGCAGCAGATGTTGCCGCAGACCTATCCCGTTTTCCCCCGGGATGCGGCACCGTTTGCCAGCCGGCTTCGTTTCACGCACCGGTATCTCCCCACCGGCACGGTGGGCGGGGATTATTTCAATGTCCAGGCGCTCTCCGATACCGAAGCCGGGGTTTTCATCTGTGATGTCATGGGTCATGGCGTCCGTTCCGCGCTGGTTGCCGCCATGGTCCGGGCCCTGGTGGAGGAATTGAAGCCCCTGGCCAATGATCCCGGCCGGTTGTTGACCCAGCTCAATCGCGATCTCTGCGCCATTCTCAAGCATACCGGTTCGCCCATGCTCACGACGGCTTTCTACCTGGTCGCCGATATCGGCCGGCGGGAATTGCGCTTTGCCAATGCGGGTCATCCCAAACCCTTGCTTATCCATCATGCCACCGGCGAACTCCAGCCCCTGGCGAACGGCGACGCCCGGAACCGCCCGGCCCTCGGTTTGTTTGCGGATGCTGCCTACATCACGAACCAGTGCCCCGTGGCGCCGGATGATTTGGTGATGCTTTTTACGGATGGTCTTTACGAAGTGGAAGGACCGGACGACTCGCTGTACACGCAGGAAATGCTGGTGGATGCCATTCGGCGGCGGGCCAAACTGCCAGCCAACCAGTTGTTTGATGAAGTTCTGGCCGAAATCAAGGATTTCGCGGTGGACCGCAGTTTTATGGACGATGTCTGCCTGGTCGGGGTGGAAGTCGCCGCGCACGCATAATCGGGATCGGAAAATTCCGAAAAATTCTTTGACAGCCCCGCCCGCTGTCATTACAGTTTTGTCGCTCTGGATGGGGTCGTAGCTCAGTTGGTAGAGCACCACAATGGCATTGTGGGGGTCAGGGGTTCGAATCCCCTCGGCTCCACCATCCTATTTCGCCAGCAAAACAGCCCTTTGAACAATGTTCAAAGGGCTTTTTAGTTTCTTCTTGCGTTGTCTTACGTGTTAAGGCAGTGTCGTTCAAGTGCTCTTTGAGAGCGTATGTTTAACGGCGACAAACTGGCGACAAAATGAACCTGAAACCTGGCACCCTACGAGGCAAACCCTGCTGGATCGTTGAGCTTGGCTCGGGGGGGACCCGCAAGCGCCAATACTTTACGGACCGGAACAAGGCTGAGGGCGCGTTGAAATCCGCACGCGCCGAACGGGCAGACCTGGGCAAAGCGTGGGGCCTGCTCACCGCCGGGGAGAAGGCGGAGGTCATGGCGACCCTCGGGGAAATCCGGCAATCCGGCATGACCCTGAAACAAGTTTGGCAAATGGCACAGGCTACCCCCGCATCTTCCAAGTCCTGCCCCACCCTCGGGGCGGCCATCACGGAAACGATCGAGGCCAAGGAAAGAGCGAAGCGCCGACCCGGCTACATCGACGGGCTCCAGAAGTATTTGGAAAAGTTCGCCTCGGGCCGGGAATCCCTGCCCGTCAACCAAGTGACGCTGTCCGTGATTGAGGACTGGTTCGCGGCCCGTAACGAATCCCCATCCACCCGCAGGAGCAACCTGGGGCGATTGAGCGCACTCTTTGATCTCTGCTGGCGTCGGCGGTACATCCCGGAAAATCCCTGCATCCGGGTTGAGCCGGTTTCGATAGACCGCAAGGCGGCATCCATCCTCACCCCAAAACAAGTCATCAAGGCAATTCTCTGGGCGCGCCGCCGCCGGCCGGGATTCCTGGGCTGGCTCGCGCTCTCCCTTTTCGTGGGCCTGCGTCCCGAGTCCGAGGCGGACTTGCTGGGTTGGGACGCCATCGACCTGGACCGCCAGCGCATCCGCATCGAGGCCGCGCAGAGCAAAATCAGGCGACACCGGCTAATTGACCTCTCCTTATGCCCGCCCGCCGTGGAATGGCTCCGGATCGCCAAGGCGTTGAAATCCCCGCTGCCCCTGCCCTACGCCACCCGCCGCCGGTACCTTCGGGGCCTGCGGAACTTTCTCGGGTTGAAACGGTGGCCGCAAGACATCCTCCGCCACACCGCCGCCAGCAATCTTCTTGCCCACCACCAGGACGCCGGGAAGGTGGCCGCCTTCCTGGGCAACTCCGCCGGAATCCTCTTGCGGGATTACAAGGCGTTGATATTTAAGGAGGACGCCGCCAAGTTCATGGGGCTGCTCCCGAAGCCGAGACACCAGCACAAATAAGTTTATGATTAATCCGGTAACCAAACTGTCCGAGCCCGACGGCGACAACTGCGAACTGCTCGACTGGGGAGGCGGCTTCGTGAAGCTTTGCTTTCGATGGCGGCAGAACGGGCAGCAGCATATAGTTCTCAGCGAATCGTACCAAATCACATGGCCAAGGGAAGAAATCAACCGCATTGAGGCCAAGTTCAAGGCCCGCATCAACCGTACACAGTGCGACATGCCCCGCCATGCTTACGAGCGCCAGCCCGTCTAAATGGTTCACACGTAAGTCCCATCCTGGAACGTCACCGTAACCGCGGCCGAGTCCGTCATCCCCGCGCACGTCGCCCAAAATTTGAACTCCACGAACGTGCAGGGCCAGGCGGATGTGATCTGACCTGTCACGCCCAGGGTCCCGCTGGTGGTCAGGCTCCCGCCCGTGGTCAATGATCCCGACGTTGTGCCGCTAAAAGTTTGAGAGCCCGTCGCGGTGCCCGAAATCGTCAGAGAGCCCGAGGTATTCCCGGTCACCGATGCAAAGGTGACGTTGTCGAAAGCACTCACCGACAAGTTGCCTGCGGTTGACCCGCTCACCGTCAGACTGCCCGAGGTTGTCCCGCTCACCGTCAGGCTGCCAATCGTGCTCAACGACCCGGAAACGGACAGGGACCCGCTCGTAAGCCCAAAGGCAAGGTCTTGCACCAACTGAACATATTGGGGGATGTGCACCGCCGGGGCTCCCGGATAATCCACCGTGGCGCTCCACGCACTCCAAACCGTGCCCGGCTGGTCCAGGGTGTAACGCTTCTGCCAATGCACTTGCGCCCCCGGCGTCTGCGTCACCGCGTCGAGCCGCCCGAAATACCCGTATTCGTTTGCGGTCAACACGACCCCGCGAAAGCTGATGACCGGCGGCATGACCTTGGCCCCGGACCCGGTCACCCCCACATCAATTTCAACCTCCGTCGTCAGCCCCGTGGCGTTGTAAGCCCGCAGCGTAATGATGTAAGTCCCTGCCGCTTCCAAGAATATTGTCTGATCGAAACTGGCCGCCGGGCTGTTCGTGAAAACTTGTTCCTTGATCAATCGCGGAGCCGTGTCCGTGTCCTTCTGGCAGAGGATTTGATAATCCACCAGGTCCGCGTCGGCACTGCTCCAGGTCCCCGCGACATTCAACGCGTACGGAAATGTCGGGCTGGTCAAGGTCAATGAAAGGCTGGTCGGGGCCGTCAACACCAGATTTGGAGCCGACGGGCTTTTCAGCGGAAACCGGAAATATTCGCTCGTGGCATCACTCAACAGCAACTCGCCGGAAAATGTAAACGTCGTCATCCGAAGGTAGCCATGATCCGGGGTCAATCCCGCCACCCGGTTGGCCCGCAAGGTCGCAAACTGCGCGTGATTGAACGGCACCAAGGATGCCTTGGGAATAATCCAGACCTCGCTATGGGCCGTCGTGAACGCCAGCGGCTGCGTGTTCATGCGCCCGCGCAACACCGTCAGCGTGTAGTTGCCCGCGCTGGTCAACGTGCTGGCCGATATGCTGCAGTACTCCACGAGCGAATACCCGTTGCTGTCCTCCGCCACTTGGCCCGCATAAGTTCCCGAAGGCACCACGCTGACAATCACCGCCAACAGTTCATCATCCGCCGCCGCCAAATCTCCGGGCTGCAAGGTGGCCCACATGGAATCAGGCTGCGCTGCCACGTTAATGGCGACGGTGCTGTCCCCGGCGGCCACCGCGCCCGTAAGCGTTGCCTGGCAGGCGAAATTGGTTTGGCCGCCCAATGCCGCCGCAAAGGTGCCGCCCGAGGACGTGTCAAAGTAAAGGTGAAATCCCGTCGTCAGCAGGTTGGGCCTTTGCGCCAGCACGAGCACCGCGCCATTCTCGCCCGTGAGTCCGAACGTGCCCTCGAAAAAGCGGAAATTCGTGATCGGCAAGGCCACCACCTGGCGGGCCAGCTTCGGAGTGCCGTCCTTCTGATAGGGGAGCGGGGACAAAGTATTGTCCGCGATGATTGAAAGCCGGATCGGCCCCGTCATTGGAATGGTCCGGCTCTCCACCCGGAAAAACTCCGTGATCGAAAGCGAGCCCGGCTCAAGGTCCACATCCAGCAGGATATAATCCCCCGCCTTGATTACCCGGCCCCTTTCCCTGCGGACCGCAATTTCCGCTTGAATGATCGGCCTGCCCGTCGTGCGGAGACTCTCCGCCCCGTGCATCATCGCTTGAGACATGCGCGTGATCCAAGGCCGGTCAATGTTATCCGTCCGGTGCTCCTGAATGACCGCATACGCCCGCGGGTCATCGGCCTTCACGCTGCAATCCGAATATGAAATCACCCGGTCCGAGTAACGCACCATGCTCCTGCTCTTAACCTCCGTCCATGCCCCGCCCGCGAGTTTCGGGCGCTCCGTCAAATCCGCCTCGGTCAACGTGACATAAGTACCACCCGCCGGGGCCTGCCCGTGCCGGTAAAGGCCGGTTTCAATCGTCTGCGAAATGCAATCGAAGCGGACGAAATTGTCCGATAGTTCGCGCAGTCGGTCGAAAAATTCGTGAATGCTCCCCAGTTCGGCCATAAGGGGCGAGCAAGCCATCAATGCGTTCTGATTGTCCATCAGGTCCGCCACAGTCTGCCAACTCGCGCTGTCGATCAGCGTCACCGCTTGCCCCAGCATGTTTTGCTCTGTCAACACTTCCATGGCCACCGCCGCGAGATTGGCTTGCCCGTCCCGGAGCCCGGCGGAAACGCCTGTAATCACGGACTGCGTGGGAAGCCGCTGCAAAACAACTTCAATGTTGGGCGCGGTTTGCGTCCCCTGCCCGAGCAGGAAGTCGATAATCACAAAGTACGTCATGCCCTGGTAGTTGGGATGATCGTGCCCGTAATCGTTGCCCGCCGCCTGCAAATGCGGGTCCACGGTTTGCGCGGAGGTTCCCCAATAAATGCGGAACGTGCCCAGGTTGGCCGTCGATTTCCCCGGCAGGTTTTCCTGCACGGAAATGTCATCATAAGGTCCGCCCCCTCGTGTAAACACGTATAGGGACCAATAGGTAGCATTCGGCGGGGCCTTGTCGTTGCTGGTCGTGTGACTCGTTTGGCAAATATAGGTCTGCGCGTCGTAAACAAACAAATCTCCCACCAGCGCACCCACGGACACCGCCCAGGCTTTGCCAATCGGCCAAATCTCCGCGCCTTGGGAAATGATCGAGGTTATCGCGTAACTCTCTCCCACGCAAAGGCCGCCCGCTACGGTCCCGTAATAGTCATAGTTCGCGGGGTTCGTGTTCCCGCCCGATGACTTGCTCCCCTTGCCGTTCGCTCCGCCTTTCTTTCCCGTGGACGGGGCCAGCACAGCCTTCAAATTGTAAACCGGGCTTAACCAGGTCGCCGCGATCTTGCGCGTCCCGGCGAAGTACGTCACCGGCACCCCTTGCTGGTTGGTCGCGGTCTGTTGGTCTTGGATACCGAATGGCCCCCGGTTCGGGGTGTCCATGTTGGCGGGTGTCATGCTCATTCGATTGGCCTCCAGATTCGGGAAATACGTTTTAGATAGGTTGCGTCGTCAATTCGGTTGTACCGCACTCCGTCGGGTCGCAGGCAATGGATCATCCGGCCGCCGCCTACGTCCACGCCCAAATGATGCAGGCACCCGCCCAGGCGGAACCCGATCAAATCGCCCGGCTTCCAGGGGCGCTCTACCGGCGCGAACCGGTGCGGCATATCGTCCAACCATGCTTCGATCAGGCTGGTATTGTTCGCGTTGCTCCAGTCCATCGGCCCCTCGGGCACCCCATCGGCCTCGTCGCCTGTCAAGGCTCCGCATTCCCGGTAAATCTCCGCCGCGAGCATCTGGCAGGATACGCCGCCTCGCTTGATTCGGGCGTTGGGGACAAACGGAGTCCCGATCCAGGTCGCCGCGATGTCGTGCAGGTCAAGCAACCTGCGGAGTGTCGAGAAAAAAGCCTTCATTTCTTTTGCCCGTAATTGTTGGAGTAGATTTGCGCCGTGGTGGGGTTGGCCGCCGGAATCCAGGGATATCCGCCATGGTTCAAATAGTTCGCGAAGGTGCCCTCGCACGTCGCTTTCTGCCCGTCGCATCCCGGGTAAAAAGTGACCACGTCCCCGATGTTCGGCGCGTTGAAAAAGCCCGTGCTCACGCTGAGCGTCAAGGCCCCGGCGATTGCCGCCGTGGACTCCGCGATCATCCGGTATTGCACCGCGCTCCCGCTGCCCACCGTCAAATAACCGCCCGCGAACAGATGCGCCGTTAGGGCGATTGTGTTTACAGGCGAGGCTACCGACACCACCGAAGCCAGGCTAAGGCCGGATGATGGCGCGTCCCACCCGGAAACAATCCCCTGCCATTTCCAGTTTGCTTTCGCCACGCCGCATTTGCTCTCGAACAAAATCCAGTTGCAGCCCGGATTGTAAATGCGCCGGGGAATCTTGCGTTCAAACAGGCTGGTGAGGCTGCCTGCCGTCGCATTCAGGTACGGCCCCTCCGTGTCGCACTTCGTGACCTCGCCGACAAAATAGCAACGCGGATTGGTGGCAGCCGTCCCGCCCGCCGTCGGTACATCCACCTCGTAGATTGAGAGCAGCAAAGGCCATTCGAGTTGGAACGGGACCAGCATCGCGAGCGGATTCCCGGCAAAGTTGCGGCTCTTGATTTCGACCGTCTGCCGGTCCAGAACCGCCGTTTCCTGGATGTCCCCATGCTCCAGCAAAGCCGCCGTGAAGGTGTGGCCGCCGTTCGTGACATCCCGCTCAAAACTCGTATAGCGCCAGGTCTGGTTGGCCCCGGGGTAGTTTACCGCAAACACGTACAGGTATGCGTTTGTCGGCATCGGCCCCATGGTGCTGCCCACCGTTTCGCTACTCGCCCCCACTGCCTCCAGCGGGGTTTCTGTAAACTTCGTTGTGATGATGGCTTGCCCGGTGTCCTCCCACGCCATCGAGATTTTCGATTCCTGAAACCGCCCGAGCATCAGCGCCTCGATCCGCGTATCCGCTGCCGTGAACGCCGCTCCTGGAGCCGCCGCGAGATTCCATGCGCTCCCGGCGGTTCCCGTGATCTGCAATGCCGCCCGCTTATTCAAATCATCCAGCAGCACGTAAGCGTTTCCGCCCCGGGCCGCCGGTTTGTCAACATGCAGCGCCATGTCACCCGCCAGAATGTTCGCCGTTAAGAACGCCTCGGTGACTCCCGTTGGGATCCAAAAATTCCCCGCCGTCGCGCCGACGCCGAGCCAAAAGGACAGAAAGTTCCAACTGTCGGCAGCCGACAAAACAAAGGATTGCTCCACATCCCGCCGGGGAGGTTGGGGGTACATCGCGTTTGCGGTCACGCGCCCATGGCCGATGTTCTGCCGCTCAATATCGACGGCCGCCTTGGCGGACATCGGCATCACGCTCCAATCCGGCACCCATGGCAGGACTGGCCGGGCACCATTCGCCGCCGCGAAAGTCAACGGGGCTGCGAACGCCGGGAAACTCACGGCAGACTGGTCGTTCTCCGTAAAACTGATTTCAGCAAGCGCCTCCACATCGGAAATCAACTTTGGCTCAGGCACTTTCGCCAGCCTGCCCACTAGGAGGGGATAGGCGGGCCGAGCGAAAGGCTGAGCCGAAGCGGGTTGAATGGCTGGAGCCGCGGAGTCATCCATCAGGACGTAGAATGCTGTAGTCACAGCAGGGGACGTGCCCGCGTCAAACCAAGCCATCCAAAGGGGGCAGAGCACCGGAAGATCATTCAGGGCCTGCAAAGCATTGCGAAACGTCGGCAGCGAGCCCGCCAGTAGCGTTACGTTGTAAGTTATTGTGAGCCGGGCCGTGTCGCCCAGCGCCCGGCGCGTCTCGTGCGCATCGAGCCCGTTTTCGATGGCAACCGGCAACTCCGCTTCCAGCGTGATGATGCCGTCCCAGTTTGGCGCGTCATTCAGGAGGTAAGCCGGGTTTCCTAAGTAGGTGATTGGTATCATGCGGACCTTTAGCGGATGCGGTGAACGTTTTTGCTCACGACGGCCATAACCTCGTGCTGCACATTGGGATTACTCCGGATGTGGTTTACCATTGAGCTTTCCGCGTCCCAATAGTGATGGACATGCGTTACCCCGCCGGGGCCACTGAGCCCGGAGGCCGACGGCGCATTGCCATTCTTCATGCTGTTCAACGCCGGGACGCCGATCTTGGACACCGCGCTGGCAGGCATCACGAACTCCCCGCGATGGACCACGCCCGCCACATCGTACTTGCCCCCGTCGCCCGTGTAACCGCCATCGGCAAAGGCCCCCATCGCCGCCGCAATCACCAAACCGATTGCCGCAATCGCGGCCACCATGCCGATGATGCTCGCCGCGCCATAGCTGCCCACGGAGGCCGTCGCCGCGTTCGTCGCCAGCATAGGGGCCTTGCTCGCCTCTTGCGCGTTCGTGCTCGCCACCTGGGACCAGCCCAACGCCGTACCGATCGCGTTCGTGATGATCATGGCTTCCCGCATGATAACGTGGGTCAAAACCCATTCCACGCCCATGTTAATGATCGCACTCACCAGCGCGGTGAGGATCGAATATTGAATGTCGCGGAGCGCCTGCCCCCACGTTTTGGTGCCCATAATCAGGCCGGTGATCCCGTCGCTGATACTGCGGATCGCGCTCTTGAACGTCTTTTCAAATGTGCCCGCCACTTGTTGCGCCCAGGTGCCCCATTCGTTCTTAAGCTTCGTCATGGTTATGGTCATCTGCGACGTGATGCTGTTCGGGTCGCCGCCGTTCTTGGCTTGCTGCACGCCCAGGTCCCCGCCTTTGGCCTGCGCGGCCTGCAACTCCTTTTGCACGCCATCGGCCTTGGCCTGGTCCTGCTTGTAAACAATCTCGTACTTCCGTTGCAGCAACGCGACGATCTGTTCTTGCAGGTACCTTTCATCGGCCAGCGCCTTTTTCTGGATGGCCCATTTTTCAACCTCGGTCCGGCCTATGTTCGCTTCCTCCAACGCGGCCTTTTGGCGCACATCAACCATGTCCTGCTCCAACGCCATCCGGGCGAGTTCGAGCCCGTGCAGGGTGTTGTAAAGCGTGATTTCCTCGTTCATCTTGCCCGCCTTTTCGCCCGCCGGATTCGCCTCCGCGATTTTCGCTCGCGTTTTCAACTGTTCATCCATCAGCGAGTTTAATCGCTGGAGCGCCGTCATTTGCTGGTTATCGGCCCCGGTGATCCCCCCGGCCACCTTCAACGCCTCGCGGCTTTTCTGCAAATTGGTTTCCAGATAACCGGTCAGGCTCTTTGCCGCGTCCCCGGTCATTAAGGCGTACTTGCGGAACTTCTCGTCAAAGCCCCCCGCCGCATCCGCCCCCTGCGGGGTATAGTTCAGGTTGTCGTAAACAAAGGGCTTCCCATCCCCCTTGCCGCCCATCAGCTTACTGGCCTTATTCAGACCCGCCACAAACAGGTTGAGCACAAATTCGAGCCGCTGCCCGAACATATCCACCGCATCGAAAAACGCCTTCTTGAACACTTCCGCCACGGTCACAATCCCCACGCGCAAATGATCCAGAACCCAATCCTCGGCAGCCGCGATCAGTGTCACAATCGGGGCGATCATGTTTGCCACCAATTCCACCGCTTTGGTCGCGAAGGTTATCACGAGGTCCACGAGGCCGCCCCCGACGGCCTTGGGCAGGGAGGAATGAATCAGCGCCTCTAACGATTGGAATACGCGCCACGCCCCCGCCTTCCCCAGTTCAAATCCCGCCTCGATGAGCAACGCGAGCAACTCCACAAACTTCCCATCGCGCCAGCTTTGGATGACCACCGCGCCAAACGCCCCGATCTTCTGACCGGCCCCGGTCAAATCAAGGCTCCCAATGGCGGCAAACGTTTCGGCAAACATCGGCGTCAACTGATCCAGAAAGCCCGCCATCGCCCGCAAGCCATTATCCTTGAAACGGATGATCGCTACCTCCATCCCGTGCAGCAACTCCGCGTTGCGCTCCATGACCACCTTCCAGTTGCTTTTGTCCGCAAACTCCGACTGGACCTTGCCCATGTTGCCGAACGCCTGATTGACCACGGCACCGGACCGGCCGAAAATCACCATGGCGATCTCGGTTTTCTTGACCTGCGATTCCACCTTGGAAAGGGCATTGGCCACCGCAAAGAATTGCTTCCCCGGGTCCTGCGCGGACAGCTTCGCGGCATCCAGCCCGATGAATTGCAAAGCCGCCGCCATGTCGCCCCCGCTCTCCGCGGCCTCCGCAATCCCCCGCTGCAAGTGCTGAAATAGGATCGCCGCTTCGGCTGCCTCGCCGCCGTTTTCCTGCAAAATGCGTCCGAGCGAAATCAAATCCGGGATGCTGGCCCCGGTCCGCGCCTTCAACGTCTCCAAACTGCTTCCCAGTTCAATGACGCGCATTGCCGTTTCGCCCAGGCCCTCCAACCCGATCAAAGCAATCCCGATCTCCCCGATTCGCTTGGCGGTTTCCCCCAGATGTTCCACACTTTTGGCCAGGCGCTCCATGCCCGCTTGCGCGGCCTCCAGCCCGCTGATCGCGACCCGCAGTTGTAAACTTTCCGTGCTCATAAACTCGTTTCCGCTTAATTCCCGTCGCGTTGCTGTTGTAGTGACCGGCGAATGCTTTCGACTGCCGCCGCCCCTTCCCTTCCGTACGGCAGCCCCGCCGCCGCGCACGCAATCTCCAGACTCAAAAGGCCGTCATTCGCCTGTTCGCGGATGACGGCCTGCTGCATCAATTTGAGTTGGGCAATGCTGTGCTGTGTCACCTGGTCCCAGGTAAGCCCGCACTGAACCGCTATTTCGGCGCACCATTCGGCGAGGGACTTGCCGCGAGGTTCGCTTGCTGGCTTTGGAGCACCGCGTCGGCCATCTTTCCGGCCAAGCCGGGGACCAATTTTTCCTGTCGGGCGAGCCTTCTCAGGACCCAGCGTGAAAAAAAATCGCCGTTCACCCGTTCCCCTTCCATGACGATTGCCTCCAGCGATTGCACCGGCAGCCCTGCCGCCCATCCGGCGGGTTTGGCGCAATACAGTTCTGCCATGGCTTCCTCATTATCCAGGCCGCGGAGCAACTGCGGATATTCCCCGATCTTAAGTTGGCGCACTCGCACCGTTTCCGCCGCGCCCGGGCTGCCATCGTGGGCAATGACAATGTCAACGCCGCCAAACAATGTCTCGCTTTGCGTCGGCCCGCTTTTCAATTCAATAACTTCGCTCATGTTCGTGTGTGTTTTGGTGTAAACAACGGTTGGTTAATTCGCAAGAAGCTGCGAGCCGGGGGGCGTACCGTCAAACGCCGCCCCTAAAGGAATGATATGCGTGCCCGGGCTGCCCGCGTCGAAACCCGAGCCCAGCGGCACCGCCGCCGCCCCCGGAGCCGTCCCGTCAAAGGCTGCCCAGGTGTTGGCGTGCGTGCCCGGAGCGCCCGCGTCAAAGGCCGCGCCCGAGGGCATCGCGTGGGTCCCCGGAGCCGTCGGGTCTGGTGGCGTATTGTTGGCCAGCATTGCCGTATCCGGCGGCGTCGGGTCAAAGGGATCAAGGAGGGAGGGCATGGCGGTTTATTGCGCGATATTGCCCGTGTTGAAAACACTGTGTAGCCCCTTGAAGTCGAAGGCGACCTTGATCACGTTGTCATCAAACTTGACCTCGCCCGAAGGCGTCAAAACCCCGTATTGATCCACAGTGTTGAAAAGGGCATCGCCTTGGTCGTACTGCTGCACATGGAGCCAACCACGGAAGCGCGGAGCCGAAAGCGGGTTATACTGGCCGGTGGTCCCGCCGGTGGCCAGTGCGCCAGAACCCATCAGCACGACCCATACGGTGGGGGACAATTCCTCGCAATCCAACTTCCAATCCATCTTGTGCTTCGTGTGGATGATGTCGTAACGGCGCAGGCGGCCCGGAGTAGGTGCCCAAACTTCCCGTTCCTCTTGTCCGCGAGTCACGCCGCACTGGCCAATGCCGAGGTCGTTCCAGCTTGTGTCCGCCTGCGCGGGTTTGTTGTTGCGGTCCACTGTGCCCGCGCCCGGCTGCGTATACGCCGTGCCGTCCAAGACAAAGTAGAAATGACTGCCGAGAATTTTGGAGCCTTGATTCATATTATTTTGCTTTCGTTGAACAATTAAAGGGTTGCCGTCCCGTGGCCGCCTGCAAAATCCGGTTCACCACGCCGGACCAACCAAACCACGCATGAGAGGACGGCAACCCAAAACTTATTTGGACGCGGGGGCATTGGTGCCGGTGCCCTTCGTTTCCACTTCCAAAATTCGATCCGCTACCGCCCGGCGATAGCGTTGATAAAGGGCGTCCGTCATAAACCACCCGTCCACGGGGGCGGTCAGCGACTGGCCCGCTGGCATCCGCTCAAGCGTCTGATCCGCGCTGATAACCTTGGGCGTGCTGCAACCTGTCGAGATCGTCAAGATCGTTAGACCCATTAACGCCAGCTTGCACGCCATCGCCTTTTTTAAGGTCTGCATCAATCGTTTCATATCGCTTTGCATTTGCTTCCGCCGGGTCCGCCTTTCGCGCCTGCTGGCGTTGTAACAGCCAGAACAGGAGCGAAAGGATTGTCCCCAGCACCGTTAAGGCTCCGGAAACCATGGCCGGGCCTTATGCCGACTTTTTGACCAGGGACCGGGCCGCCGTGTAGATGCCCGCCACCACGCCCAGGACGGCATCCACATCCACGGGCAAGGGGTGTCCCACCGCCGCAAATGTCGTCATGACGATCAGCACTCCGGCCACAATCCAGAATTCCGTGGACTTGACCCCGGCCTTGATCGTCGGCAACGCGGCCTTGCCGTCGTTGAACAGAGCGAGCCCCACCTTTTCAACGTCGGGCACATCCTTCAAAGCGCCGGCAATTCCGCCCGCCTTCACATCGGCGATCACATTCTTGATCACGGGCACCGCCGCGCCGAGGTCCGCCGCGAGCGGTTGCAACGCCGTCCGCAACTGGTCAGGCGTCAAAGTAATTACGATCCCGGCGGGAGCCGGGGCGGGAGTAGGAGTCGGGGCCGGGGCGGGAGCCGGGGCCACAGGATTGGTTGTATCGCTCATAGTGCTATCTGGTTTTTGCTATTTGGTTTACTGCGTTCACCTCTCGCAAAACGTCAGTGCTTCAATTTATCTTTTGTCAGGTCCCACAGTAGACGCAGCACCAGACCCAGGGCCGCCGCCGCGCCGAGTATCCAAATGCGGGCATTTTCCAGCACCGTTACCCGCTTTTTAAGGGCGTCGATTTCTTCCTGCTGAGTCTCCCGGCCTTTCTGCATTGTAGCAAAACGCTCGTCACCGTCGGCCAGTCGTGAAAGGATCATATTGTTTTGCTGCCGGTGAATAGATGCCTGCTCGTACAGATACCGTTGCTCGGCGGTTTTCCCCTCCAGCAACGATTCCGGGACATCCGGCTCAAAATCAAATTCCGGGCGCTCTTTGCGGTGGATCATAAAGGAGTTATCCGATGTTCTTTGGTGAAGCTGGCGGCAATCGTCCAATTCCCGTTGACCTTGCCCAGGTCATCAAACGGTTCATGGTGCGGCAAAATCGGCGTTCCCGGCGGGGTGTTCCGGGGATACCCGGAAATGGCTTCCGTGACGAACTGATAAGCGTCCAAGGGCAGAATGCCGGAAGGCGTTACGCCCTCCGCCGCGGCTCCCCGGTTCACCGTCGTGTTCTCCTGGATCACGACAGCGATATGCAAAAGCTGGTTGCTGAGCCCCGTTCGGTTTACGTCGATTAGCCCCAGCGACGTTACCCGCCAGACAATGACGGCCAGCCCCACATTGCGGAGTTGCGATTCCAGCCCCGGAATCTTCGGGTACGTCCCGTCATCCAAAATGCACTGCACGCCCGCCTCGACAAATTTGGGATGCTTGTCGATCAAGTCTTTGACGTACCCTTGCACCGCTGACATTGCCATCGCACTCATGTTTTGAAAGCTCCCCCCGCGCCGTGCGCGGCATCCAGAATTGATTTACGAATGGCCGCCGTCCGCGACTTGATCGCGTTGGCAATAATGCGGTCATCATCCCCGCCCGAAGCCCACTCGCTTTTGTTGTCGAACTGCACGAAAACATTCCCAATGCTCCCATGGGTCCCGTCCTCGAAAGTCCCAGTGTTGCGGTGTTTGGAAACCCACTGCGCCACCCGCCCTCCAAGCTGGATTGTGCCCTCCGCCCATCCGCCGCGAGCCCGGCCCACGCGGCCCTGGACCTTGCGGATGTACGAGTCCAGCGTTTGCTCTTTCACCGCCAGCATGTTGAGCAACGACCAGCCGCCTTGATCGACTGCCTTCGTTTCGTCTTTCCCCGGGACGCGCCCCCGCTTATTCCGCTTGCTCTGGTGTAGCCGGGCGATGACATCATCCCCCGCCTGCGGTTGGTAATTCTGCCCCGTGACCCCGTAAACCACTCCCTTGTTTACAAACACGCGGACGAAATCCTGCCCCGTCACGACCTTGTGCGGGGGAGTGTCGATTTGCTGGAGCCCCAAAACGATCTTGCGGATGTCCTTCGATACCCGCTCTTTGCCCTGTTTGAGGGTCCGGGGCGGCGTGAACGAAATCAGGCGCTCGCCCATCAATCGCCCCTGCCAGCGGAGCGCCTGGCGAGCCCCCACGCCAAACTTGGCCATCCACTCAAGGAGCGCATCCTTGTAGGCGTGCGCGTTCGTCGCCGTCGAAAGTTGTAATCCGTGGGCCATGGTCAGTTTGCCGAGGAAGTTTCGCAGTGGTAAATCACCCGCACATCCGCCGCATTGTCATCGTAAGACGCCACCCGGTAACTCTCCTGCGTCTCCTGGTTGATAAAGGTGGCCCCGATCAAAATGTCGGGCACTCCGTCCGCGTTGATCGCGGAGCGAAGAATAAACACCCGCGAGAAATTCCGGGTTTCCTTACTCACGGAATATGCCGCTTCCTCTTGCGGCACCGACTGCACCAATGCCGTAAAGAGAGGCCCGGCGGGATGCAGTCGAACGGAAACGCCCCGGCGGAGAGCCGAGGCGTTGAACCGTTGCACCTGGAGTTGCTGTGCCAGTGTCACGCTTAGTTGGGCCGGGTCGTTTTCCGGCTCGCCTTGAACGACCAAGCCCCGGACAAATTGCTCAGGGTTACGCCGGTATTCGTGCCCGAGCACGTCACGTTGACAAGCTGGAGACTCCCTTCGCTTGGCACGAAAAAGTTCGTGTGCGTCCAAACGAAGTTTGTGCCCTGGCCGATCCCCGTCATTCGGTAAGCGGGAGTGTTGGTCGTTTCAAACTGCGCCCCGTCGCCCGAATTGACGAAATAAAGCGTCACCAGGTTGGTTGCGCTGATGTTGTAGGGCGGAGCGCCGTTCGTGATGAAGTTAAACCCCGCCCATACGCCGACCCACTCATAATCCCCCACCGCTTGCGAAATGACGGCATTGGTCGAGCCCGCCGAATTCGTGAAGGCGGAGATTGACGCATTGCCCGGGACCGAATTACTGCCGCCGTTCAAGGCCCAAGGGATGTAGCTGTAAACGCCCGACGGAGCCGGGACGGGGGCCGCCTGCGCGAGCGCCGGGGTATCCCGGAGCGCCATCAAGCCAATGCCAAGAGCCCCCACCAGTGCCACACCACGCCGCAAAATGTTGTTCGTATTCATAAACTGATTGCTGATTGTTCTGCTCTTACTTCTGATTCTTCTTTTTGAGTTTTTCGATCTCCGCCCGGGCGAGGTCCAAAGCCCCCCGGAGTTGCTGAATCTCCATCGCCCGGCCAGCGGCAATCCCCTGTAACCGTTCGACTTCATCCACCGCCGCCCGCATGTCCGATGTGCTGACGTTGCTCTCGCGAAGCTTCGTGATCTCATCGAGCATTTCCCGCGCTGGTCCATGCTGCCGGGCGAAATAGTCCCACCGTTCCTCCCGCAAGCTGACGCCCTGTTTCGCCACATGCGAGGCCATGTGATCCGCCGTGATTGCCGGGGGCTTCGGCCCCTGCTGGACCCGGTGAAGGTTCTGCTGCGCCCGATGGAGGCAACGGGCTTTCCGGGCCTCATTGCCAGCCGTATCCGCAGGCAACGCTTCGCACAGCTTCACCAGCCGCAACGCGCCCGCGAAATCGTCCGGCAAGTCTCCGTCAACCGCATCAGGCACCGGCGCGGGCTGGTCCTCTTGCTCTCCCGGTTCGTCGCTCGGGGGAGGCGTCGGAGGATGTAACTGCGTCGGCACCGGCCCCACAGCCGCCCGATCCGCCACGGGCGGAACAATCCTTGCTAGGCCGCCTTCCGGCTCCATGTTCAGAACTGGCTGGGGGGTTTCGTCCCCCCAGCCCTCCGCCTGTCGATCAGTGTTCGCCATAAGAATTCCGGATTTAGCTTGCCCGTCGTGGATTAACCGTTCGTGCGAATGCAGACAATGGGAGTCCGGTTCGCGGTTTGGAACACGTACTGCCAATTGGTGGTGGTCTGCAATTCCGCGTTCGTCGCGGACTGACCGGCGGGATTGCCGATCCACTTCGTGCCCAGGACGTGCTGCACATGCCGGGTGCGGTCCCAGACGATTTCATTGTTCTTGTCGCGATCCGGGAAGTAGGTCAACGCCGCAACGTCGATCACGTCGCCCTTTTGCGCCCGCTCCCCGTAACCAATGACCCCTTGCGCCATCAAATAGGTTTCGTAAACAAACCCATTGCCGGTACCGGCTCGATAGAGCGCCGAGGACGTGTAAATGGGCACCCCGCGATACGTGGTGACCGTGAAGGGCAATGCGGACGGAACAACGATGCTCTTGAAGTTTAGCGAATCGAGTTGCTCCAACCGGGCGAGCACGTTCGGATGAACCCACATCGCGCCCGCTGCCAACTGGTCCGCCAGTTCGCCCAGGAGGGCCTTGGCATAGATGAACAAGTCCGGGCTAAACAAGTTGTTGGACTGCGCCCCGAGGCCGTTTTCGGTGAAAGGCTCCGCCGTGGTTCCACCGTAACGATTCGCCGACATGCAGGCCGCGACATTCGCCGCCCCCGCGCTCCCAAACAGGCCGCGCAGCATCGCCAGGGTCGTGCTCTGGCGTTGCTTCATCCGGCGCATGTAGATCGCCGAAATGATCTGCGCGAGCGGGTTGGTCCCGGTCACAGCCGCCGCGAGCGCCCCGCTCGTATTCTTGCTCACCCGGTTGAGCGGCACCCCCACCATTTTGGAACCCGTCTGCCCCTGGTCGGACGGCGCGGTATTCTCAATCTGGATTTCGTCGCTCTGATCAGTGATGTCCTTGAAATACGGCACATTCACGCTCTGCCCCTCGCCGCTGGCGAGGTTGTCCATGATCGGGGACCGTGTCACCACGCCCGATTGGAACAACACCGGGTAAGTCGCCTGCGGTTCGCGCAACGCACTCACCCAAACATCCGGCACCCACAAGTCTGCAATCGAAACCATATTTTTGTATTTTGTTGACCGTCAATTTTCTGTCAGGTGAGTTACTTCTTGCCCGCCGCCGCCGCCTTCTCGCGATTGATGCGGAGGCATTTGTCCGTGATTGTTTCCTCCGCGCCCGCCGCGCCTTTGCCCGTCTCGTCCGCCTTCGGCAACGCCAAGGCCGAGGCACTGATGCCATGCCGCACCAAGTCCGCCCGCAACCGCCCGTCAAAATCCGCCTGCGAGGCCGTCAACCGGCTTACGTCCGCCTGCGCGGTGGCCAACTGGGTCCGGGCCGCATCGCGTTCCCCGGTCAGTGCCGTGACTTGCGCCTGGGCCGTCGCCAACACCCCTTGTGCCGCCGTGACATTCCCTTGTGCCGCCGCCAACTGGGTCCGGGCCGCATCGCGCTCCCCGGTCAGTGCCGTGACTTGCCCCTGCAAAGTGGCAAGTTGAGTTCGCGCCCCATCCCGCTCCGCGGTTAAGGCTGTTACCTGCCCCCGGGCTGTTTCCAACTGTCCAATGACATCGTCCGCCATAAATTCGTTTTAGGTTATTGAGTTATGATTGTCCGCTACCCTTGAGGAACGTCAGTTTTTCTCCATGATGACCCAGCCCACCGTACTCGTATCCCCCGCAACGCTCTTGAAAGAGAACGACGTGCCCGGCGTCACCGCGCTGATGTAGGGCGCTCCGGGCGTGCCCCCGGGCGTCTGGATCGTCAAGAAGATCAGTGAGTTCGCCGTGACTGCCGTTGTGCTCACGGTGACCGCCGAAGCGCCGGTTGCCGTCGCCGTGCCAATCTTGGCGTTCGTCCCGGTTTTCAAAATGATGGTCGAGCCCGGATAGATGAAGGAGAGATTCGTCGAGATCGCCACATTGCCGAGGTCGTTGGTCAACGCATACCGCAGATTGAGCGAACCCGTCGGGTCCAGGCGGATCGCCGTGCTGGGCGCATTCACCGAGAAAAGTGCCAGCGGACCGTTGCCACCCGCCGATTGGAACTCCAGAAACGACAGGCTGCCCGCTTCCTGGTTCACCCGCATGTAAACGGAATTGCTGGTCCATCCGCCGTTATTCAGGATCAGCTTGGGCGTGCCCCCCACCGTCGGGCTTTTTAGCATGAGGCTGCCGTCCTGGGTGATTCCGCCCGCGAGCGCCGGGGTGGCGTTATTCCAAGCCGCATTGGGATAGCCCACTTGAAATGTCGCGCTGGAATAATTGGCCTGCAATTGCTCCAGCACGTACGCCACCGTCGTGCTATTGCTCAACACCGTATATTCATTGTAGCCCCCGCTGGAGATTCCAATCTTGCACCCCGGAGTCACCGCGCTAAAAGCCCCCGCCGAGCCAACGAGAATCGAGAACCCGTTTGTGCCGGAGACGGTGGCAACGCCGCTCAACACGACATTGGTTGAGGTTAGCGTCAATGTGGGCGTGGCCACCGTGGACCCGCCCAGCTTCAACGCAGTATCAATCTGAAACGCATTCCCCGTGCTGTTGGTAAAGGGCTGCGTCCAATCTACATGGCTGTCGTCGCGAATGCCGCCGACCCCGTAGGTTGCCACCGTGCTGACATAAAACGACGGCGTCCAGTTCCCGATTCCGGTTATCCCCCACGCGAAATTGGCCTGAAAATTCGTCCCCGTTTGCGGCCCGATCCCTTTGTAAACAGATTGCGCCACGGTGTTGAAATTGTTGATGAATAACAACTGGCCGGTGTTGTGGCTCCCGTACTGGCCGGAAATGCCGACGGAGCCGTCATTCCCCACAAATCCCGCCGGATTCCCCCCGGTGTTGTCCGGATAATAGACGGCGTTCGGGAAGCATTCCCACCCACTGCTGGTGAACGAGGGCGGGTTGTATTGCCCGACTTTCGGGTAAACGATTGCGTGCGTGGTGTCCACAAAGCCGACAATTTGAAGCTGGGTCGTGTCGGTCGAGTTGGTGACGATTATATAATCGCCAACGTGGTTGGTCGCGAATGTGCCGCCGCTGATCGAGACGACATTCGCGCCGTTTGCCCCCGTCACCGTGTCCGTCGGGTGCCAAAAATAGTTCGTGTTGGCCACGACGATCCCGTAGTTCGTGGAAGCGAAAAACACATTGTTGGACCCCTTCCCGTTGAACGTCGCGATGGACCTCGACGCAATGCCGGTTGCCATCGCGTTCGTGTCGCTCAACCAAAGCGAGGGGGCATAGGCCGTCAACGCATTGCTCCAGCCGCCGGACGTGTAAATAAATGGCGTGGAAATCGTGGCGTCGTAAACGATCATGCCGTTCGTCGGCGTGAGCGCCAGTCGTTGCGCCGTGGTCAGGCTGTTAAGGATGAACCCGCCATAACTGGACGATGCAAAGGAGAGATTCCCGGCCATGACATCGCCCGCCTTCTGCACGTACTGCGGGGAGGCGACATAGGGAAACGTGATCGCGTTCGTGATCAGCGTTGAGAGATCGTAGGTCCCCGCTCCGCCGGGCACCGTGACAGCGTAAAGGTCATTTCGCGGCCCCACCTGGAGATCATAATTGCCCGCCCCGATGGCGGCGGAAAACGTGCCGTTGGTGGCCACAAATGCCCGGACATCGGTATAGGTGACATTCGGGGGGATCGCATAGGCCCCTTTCAGTTTCCAGGTCAGCGTGGTGGTGTTGCTTCGGCCCCACGGGTCCAAAAGCTGACTGGTGATCGTAGCCGGAAGGGCGGAAGTAACCGCCGCGATGAGAAAAAAGAGTGTTGCGCCAATTCGTTTCATTCACCCTGCTGGAAACGTCAGCTTTGCCGCCGCCCCCCACTCGCCCTATTGCGGGGAGTTGGATGCCCGGTAATAGGTGCCGAAACCTCCGTTGGCCACCACCATGCCGTTCGTGCCCAGGGAGGTGGTGACGGCTGCGGAGAGTCCAAAATTATTGTTGGCCGACCATGTCAATCCCACTGGGACAATGCGGAAATCGCGAGGGCTGGTCCCGGAGACTAGTTTTACGGCCAGTGTGCCGCCTGTGGTGTTGGTTCGCGTTAAAACGGCATCCAACTGCCATGCCGACAATGTCAGAAGCGTTTGGCTTCCCGGGTTGTAAACAAGAGTGCCTCCCATGCCAATTTTAAAGACTACGCTTGCCGCTAGGTTTGTGTTCCCCCCGCGGAACACAAATTCCAAGGTGTCTCCGTTGTTGGCCAATAAATTCGCGGGAATCCCCGTGGCGTTGGTCCACCACATGGTTTCAATGGTGCTAAAATTGCTGTAGGTCCCGACATCGGTGTATATGCGCCGGATGGGCATATTCGTAAGGGCGGAACCGTCCCACCCTGGCAGCGTCCCACTGGCCGCCAGACCGACCGCCGGGATGTTCGTGAGGTTGGCTCCGTTGCCCGTGAACGATCCGGAGCCTGCCACCGTGAACCCGCCTGTGCCATAGGATTGGTAAGCCGCATTCGTCATCAAGATGCCGTTGCCGCTGGAGAGGTCGATGTTGTCGGAAAACAGGACGTAAGCACCGGTAAAATCTGCCACGGCGTGGAATGTGTTCGTGCCGTACCAGTCGTTGTTGGCGTTCAACTGACCCAATGAAATCGCGAAAGCGTTCGTGTCGGAATTCCGGAAAAGCGAGTTCGCGAAGGCATTTGTATCGGCCCGCCGGAACAAGGATGCCGCAAAGGCGTTCGTGTCGCCCGTGGCCAACGAGCGCCCGGCAACTCCGGCGGCAAAGGCGTTCGTGTCCGCGATCCGGAAGAATGCCCCCGCAAACGTGTTCGTGTCGCCCGTGGCCAGCGAGCGCCCGGCAACCCCGGCGGCAAAGGCGTTCGTGTCCGCATACCGGAAGAATCCCGCCGCGAAATTGTTCGTGTCCGCGAGCCGAAAGAAGGCCCCCGCAAAGGCATTCGTATCCGTCAATGCAAACGACCTCCCGGCAACCCCGGAGGCAAAGGCGTTTGTGTCCGCGACGGCCAGGGAGCGCAACGACGACCCGAAGGCGAACAAGTTCGTATCCGCGAGCAACAACGCCGCCCCCGTCGAGCCGCCCGCCGTCGCAATAAAGTTCATCCATGCCCCGGCCTCCACGCGCATGAGTTGGTCAATCGTCGAGTCGTAAACGATCATGCCGTTCGTTGGTGTGAGCGCCAGCCGTTGCGCCGTGGTCAACCCATTGGCGATCAACCCCGCCTGGTTCGTTGTCGCAAAGGAAAGGTTGCCGCTCATCACTCCGCCCCCGCCCCCGATCCTCTGCACGTAGAGCGGCGAGAACGAGTAATTGTAAACGAAGTTTGTCCCCAGCAAATCGTTGAGATTATACGTCCCGTTGTCGTTCGGCACCGAGAGCGTCACCGTGTCCGGCGTGGGGCCAATTTGCAGCGAATAATTCCCCGGCTGCAAAGCGATCGAGAAAAAGGCGTTCGTTGTCCATGTCGTTTTGGTCTGCGTGTAAATGAAGTTCGGGGCCACGCTTCCCGGACGGATTAGGCGAAACGAAACTCCGACCCGGTTTGTCTGCCCCGCCGGATCGAGCAGGATGCCGGTCACTGTCGCCGCGCCCGCGCCCAAGGCCAGCAATGCCAGCCACAACATCAAAACAAGTTTCCGTGTGTTCATCCCATCCGCCCTTTCAAATACATCGTTGCCGCCGCCCGATCCCCCACCATGTCAACCAGCCCGCATCTGGTTGCTTCCTTGCCTGTGAAAACCTGACCGCGCATCGCGTCCGCCGGAATGCCCGGGCGGGCCTGCAAAATCTGCCCTTTGAATTCGTCAAACGCCGCCTGAGTTTGTTCCTGGATGTGGGCGGCCTGCGCGTCTCGTAGGCTGGTCCCCGGCATCCCCGCCGCCTTGAACGTCGCTTCCTTGTTCGTGAATACCTGGACCTTGATCCCTGCTTGCTCGGCCCGCCGCGACATATCCGTCACGACCTGGTATGCGCCAATGCTGCCCACCCGCGAAGCCCGGCTTGCCGTGATGTGCCCCGCCTGCGAAGCGATCAAGTAGGCCATGCTCGCCCCCAGCCCGCCGATGTACGCCTCCACGGGCTTGACCCTGTTAAGCGCGGCCACCGCATCGCCCACTTCCATCCCGCCCATAAAAAAGCCCCCCGGCGAATTGATGTTGAGTTGCACGCCTTTAACCGCCGTGTTCAATCGCGCATCCTGCAACATCTGCACGATATTCCGGGTATCCTCCACGCCCTCGTAAGCCATTTCCATCACATCCGGCGCGAAGGCAAGCACGCCCTCCACGGGGATATGCGCCACTCCGTTTTCAATCGCCATCTTGGGTTTCAACTGCTCCCGGGCCTCCTGCCTCCAAGGTGGCTCGGCTGCCATCGGCCCATCGCCGAAAACTCGGTACATCAAAATATCACCCATGCTCCCGAGCATGAATGCGGTGTCATCCAGAAACCTGTTTAACAATTTGGCGTTCATTGCTTCTTTCCTCCCTGATCCTGCCCCGGCTCTTGTTGCTGTGCGGGCTCCGGTGCCGGGGGCTGCGCGGCCACCTTGGAGTTGATGCCGATCCCGTACGAAGATAAAACGATGTCGATGGGCACGGAGTATTTCTTCGCCTGCTTCTCGGCCAGGGCGAAAATGTAGTCCGACTCGCGGTTTATCTGGTCCGTCTCCAGTTGCCAGTCCCGCGCCCGGTTGCCGTAACGCTCCTGCCGCGTCATCTGTCCCGCCTGCACATCGCTCCGGTCATTCCCCGCCTGATCGCCCAAATCAATCGAAAGGCGGCTCGGGAACTGGAACGTGACGCGATCAAAATCAGGCCGGGCCGGAATCTTTTTCTTTTGGATGCCATCCGCAATAACCCGCGTGAACACCCACCGGCTCAGGTCGGCAAACTTCGTCGCTCGACGGTCAAACTTCTTTTGCGCCTTCCCGAGCACCGCCCGCACATTCGGACCCGTCAACTTTTCGTCCGACAAAAAGGCCGGGGGAATCCCGAGTCCCGCAGCAAAGAACCCCGCCAGGATTTCGATAAACTCCCCAAAATTGCTTCCGGGGGAATTGTTCGCCAAGAAATTCAATTTGCGCCCCGCCGGTAAAACTGGAATATCGCCGCCCAGCAAATCAGCGATGGAGATTCCAGGTTCCTTGGGACTGTGCGCCGTCGCTCCCTCGCCGCCTTCGGTCCCGTCTCCGTCGGCAAACCCGTCGCCCGCGCCCTTCGGCTCGCCCCACGGGTCATCCTCTATCGGTCCGCCCTCGATCACCGCCGCCATTGCGGCTTTGAGCTTGGCGGCCTTTTTCTCGAATCCCTGGAGGTCCTTGCTATCACGCGAATCATTCGCCCCGCGCCGAACGGCGCTCATCCCGCGGTACTTGTGAAACCGTTCAGCGTCATAAAGGAGTTTCATTTGGCCCGACGGAACGGTCACCGGCCCGTTCAATGTCTGGACCACGTAACCGGCCACCGTCCCGTTAGCATCCAGCACCACTCCGTCAATGACCCGCATGGACTGCGGCACTGTCACTTTCAACGCCCCGATCTGCCACCCCTCAATCGTTTGCAGTTGCGGAAACCCGTGGTCCGTGGTCATCAGCAACCCCTGGTCCCCCTGCTTATCTATCGCCTTGCACGCGAGGTCCTGGAGTTCCCAATAATTGAACCGGCCCGAGTAGTCGGCCACCAACGCCCAGTCCGAGAAATAGGCATTGTAAACTTCGTTCACCGCTGGGTCCGCCCCCGCCGCCCGGGGAATCACGGGCACCGAGTAGTTCGCAATCGAATCCACCCCGTAGCTGACTTGCCCGTGGTTGTCGTAAAGGTATTCCGCAATGCTCGCCAGCAACAGCCGGTTGTAGTTCACCAAGGGTTGCGGCAACCACCGGCCCGCCATCAGCAACATTGGCCCCAGCCCCGCCGTCGTTATGGGCGTCCGGTCATCCGACTGCGAAAGGGCCTCGAACGTCTCGAAAGGTTGCGTGAAGGGACTTCCCCCAAACGAGTTTCCTTGTGGTTGCGGGTCCTGCTTGCTGTGCCAATGGTGGACCTCGTGAACGACCGTCCGCACCTTGGCCTTTTGTTCGCCGCCGCCAAAAAAACGTTCCCACAATTTCATTGCATCACCCCCGGAAAGACTGACCTTGCCGATCCACCGAAATTCTTCTTGCGGAAGCTCACCCGCAGGCGTTTGATCCGCCGCGTCGGTTTGATCCGCCAGTTGCCATCCGCTCCCTGGTTGCACTCCGTTGTGAGAAACTGGATGGCTTCCTCGCAGAGCGCCATGATCTCCCCCGCATCCATCCCGCTGGGCACCTGGAAGGAAATGTTGCCCCCGGCCTCATTGCAGTTCACGAGCGTCCCCCCCTGTGTCACTGTGGACGTGTAATGCCCCGTGATAATCAGGGTCAATGCCGCGACGGGATCGGTGGGGCTTCCCGCTATCGCCGCCCGCCCCATCGCCCGGATCAAGTTTTCATGGTTCGCCATTCACCCTCGGGCGAACGTCAGAGAACGTCAGCCCGTCAAGTTCCGGGGTTCCCGCTTCACCACTTGCGCCGGGGAGGCGATCAGCTTGGTGATAATGGCCGCGACCAGAATCATTTTTTCGCAGTCCAGAAAGTGGTTCGGGCCAGTCCGCCGCCAGAAGTAATGAACGTGCCCCGTCTTGTCCTCCTCCATCTCTCGCCGCTCGCTGGCGATCTGCCGGAGATAGTCCGCGGCCACGAGGTCCGGCACCGTCCATTGCCCCACCAGCCCGTTGAGAAACTCGAACAAAAAGTCCTTCGTCGCGTCATCGCAAAACGTGTACAGCGGAATCTCCCCCACCCGCCGCCGGGTCTGCTCATTGTAAACGACGGCCTTGGTTATCCGCCACAGTTGCCGCACCGTCACCGTCAGGTTCGGGTTTGCCGGGTCAATCCGGCTCACCAAATAAAACTGCTGGCTATCCCCCTTGAACACGCGCCATTTCATCGTCGCCGCGAAGCGATAAACCTTCTGCGCCTCGTACCCGGAATCAATCATCGCATTGCCGGGCGCGACATTGTTGTCCTTCCGGATTTGCTCCAATTCCTCCAGGGTCATCGCGATGCCGTGCGCCACGAGGCGCGACTTGCCGGCCAAAGCAAATTCCCGGATCACCCACGGGTAATGCTCGCCCCCCTTCTCCTGCTTGTCCGCCGCCATGAATCGGCGCTTCGCTTCGGGCCAGACTTCCCCGTACTCGTAAGGCGATTTTCGCAACTCCAGAAACTTGAAATCCTCAATGACGCCCAACCGATCTTCAAACGGTTCCCCGAGCGACTCCGTGATGAAAGTTTTCATCGGGGCCACATCCCCGGCCCGCACCGCCGCCCGCGCATAAATGAATTCCTCCACGAGCGAGCGCCACTTCACCCACCACGGCAGGAGGGCCGACCAGGTGAACGAAACATGATGCTTGGGGGCTCCCGGATTCAGCCGGATAAACTTCCCGTTGCGGCAAATCCATTTCCGATCTATCGGCACATCCCGCCACTTCTGCCCGCACTCCCGGTTTTCGCACTCGTAGCGGATCGTCTCCGCGAGCGCATCAAAATTGTAAACTCCATTGGGCCGCGTCGTTTCGTTCGTGTCCCATTTCAGTTGGTCCCAGTGCAGCCGCTGGACCCGCCCGCAGCAAGGGCAATCGAGGTGGTACGTCCGCTGGTCCCCCTGCATGAACGCCCGGTCAATCGCATCATCCTTCATCCCGGGGGTGCTGATCAAAAAGACCTGCGCCATGTCGCCCCACGCCCGAACACGTTTCAGGACGGTTTCCAACGCGCCGTCCGGGTAGTTGCGGGCCTCGTCCAGGTATAGCCGCCGCATCGGCTTGCCCTGCAATTTCCCCATGGAGCCCGCCCCCACGAAGTAGAGCGGCATGGTCCGGAACTTGAACGCATTTTTGGCGTGCCGGACCAGCATGTCCGCCACGGGTTTACAAAACCGCATCGTGGGCTCGAACCGGTCCCGCACAAAATCCGCCGCGTCGTCATTGTTGGCCAGCACGTACATCGAGGGGCCGGGGTCCTCCGCGATGTCATAGCAAACGAGGTTCAACACCGTTTGCGTTTTGGAAGATTGGGCACTGCACCGCACCGCTAGGAACGTGACGCCCCGGTCCGCCTTGCACTCCATCAACTCCTTGACCCAAGGCGAATTCGCCACGCGCCAAGGCCCGGGCATCGGCGACATTTTATCCACCACGATATGCCCCTCGCACCACTCCCAAGAGGTCCGCAAATCCTGCGGACGCCATGCCGCCCTAGCCGCCGCCGCCACCGGGGACGCCGCCATCCTTCCAGAAATAGGTTTACTCATGGGACTCCCCTCGGTTGAGCGGGTCTGCGTGCAGCCGCGAGAGCACGCCATAAATCCAATCCCGCAAAATCTTTTCCGCCGCAACCACCGTTTCCCCCACGACCTGCGGAGCCAGCGAGGCCGGGCCGGACAAAAGCGCCATCTTGGCCGTCGCGATCATTTCCGCAACATCCGCCTGCACTTGCTCCACGGGAACGTATTCATCCCGCATCACCGCCAGTTGAAATTCCAGCTTTTGGTTCTGGAGCAGGATTTGCTTTGCCTTCTCGCGGCCTGCGTCAATGTCATCATCGGCATCCAGGACCTCATGGGCTTGCAGGTAGGTTTTCCACTCTGCCACCGAGAGGCTTCCATTGGGGCGGGGGGCGGGGGCGTCGGGGCGCTTGCTGTAACGCTGGATCGTCTTGCGGGCCACGTCCAGGATCACCGCCAGTTGGCTTTGATTCTTGGCGAACGCGGGAGTGCCCCCCGCGCCCTCTCCCGCCGCCCCCTTCTTTCTCGACAACCCCTCTAGGATGCCCCGCTCGGAATTGTTTAGGGTCTGACCATTGGCCACCTTCTTGACCATGTTGGCCAGGTCACCGGCGAGCACCTTGCCCGCCTGTTCGGCGGTGATGCCAACCGGCTTTGGCGGCGTTGGTTTATCCTCGGGCATGGGCAATGAAAAAGCGCGGCGTGGGTTACCCCAGCACCGCGCTTAGTGAAAGGTCACGCCAGAATTAGCTCCCGGAGCTACCCGACTTTTTCGAGGCTTTCTTGCTGACCTTTTTCGCTTTCGGCTTGATCTTGGCCATATGGGGCATTCCTGTTGTTGTGCGGATTATCCGCGGTTCACCCATGCGGGAACGTCAGCCCGGGCCGATCACTTCTTGGGTTTCGTCGGAATGATCCCGATTTCGGTCATGCTCCTGTTTTTCTCCCCCGTGTTGAACTTGCGTTTCCCATCCGGAAGGGCAATGCCCATTGCCTTGGCCACCTTCTGACCGTCGAGATATTTATCGTCTGCTCCCCACTTTACCGCCTTAAGGAAAGCTTCCTTCTGGTCCCGGTTCTGGAAGCACACCGCGAACCAATATTCCGTATCGGTGTTGTCCTGGAAAATCTTTGCCTCGTTTGCCGCCTGATTCTTGAACGCCGCCAGCGCGGCACTCACGACCTGTTTGGTGTCGTGTTCGGAATCATCCGTCTCGGGCACCGCATCCAACGGGTTTTCCCGGTCCATGCGGGCGAGTTCCGCGTCCATGTCCGGCATTTCCATTTCGCCGCTCCCCAGGGAAGCGATGGCGGCATCCATTTCCGATTGCTCCGCGCTGATCGGCTCGGGGCGTTTAGTTTTCTTTGGCATATTCGTAGCGTTTGATTTCCAGTTCCGCGAGGGGGAACCATTCTAAAATTCTCTGATAGTCATCCGGGAAGTGCTGCTTGATCGGATACAAAAACCGGAAGTCGATTCCGTCAAACGAGCGCCCGAATAATTCATAGTCGATGGGCATCTTGACCCCGGACGATTTCAACCGGTGAACCAGTTCCGCCTTGCGCCAGTCCCACACCGGGAAGAAAAACTTCTGATTCCAGTTGATGCCGCCCCGTTGCTTAAAGTTTGTCCGCCTCATGATCGAGTCCGCGGCCCGCGTCCCCTTGGCGTCAAATGTCCCGAGTGGGACCTTTGCCGTACCGCACACGAGGTCCCGGATTTCCTGATAGTCGGGCTCGCCCAGGTTGAATGAGTCAATAATGTTGACCCGCTCCGGCGGTTGAAAGGTCAGGTTGCGCAACATGCGAAACCATGAGGCATGGGGAAACCGGTATATGCGCGTCTCGAAAAAATCTTCGTAGTACTCCAGCGCCGTGTCCACAAACTCCAGGTCCGGGACGATGTAGAGGAAATAAGGGATGATGCGCTTGAAGTAGGGCCGCATGGCCAGCCACGCGGCAATCGAATCCTTCCCTGCGGAAAAGGAAAGGATCACCGTGTCCGTCGTCTCTGCGATCCGTTCGCAAACCCGCTCGGAGTTGTCAACCCCCGGAAACACAATCCGGGGAAACGTCTGCACAGTGTCATTCATTGTCTTACTCACAACGTCACCTTAAGCGCCTCCCCCACCGCCGACCAGCTAAATGGACCGGACACCAATTCCAAGGCGATTTATTGCGCCACCCTTTCCCCGTCGTTCCCCCCCGCCGGACCCGCCCCCCGTCCCAAACGGGCATTTCCCGCCTGCCATACCCCCAAAATACCCCCATTTTCATGGTGTTTTTGGTCGAGAGTGTCGTAAGTCGTTGGTACGGAGTGGGTTACGGGACACGAAATATCGTCATTTTAACCCTGAATTTGTTTGCCATTGTTCGCACAGTGTCTTACATTGTCTTACCGGTTGGACGGGACCGAAGAAAAAACCTGGAGACAAGGCAAGTCTGAAAAATGGCCCGCGAGAGTCCGGGAGCCGAGCATGGCGAAAGCGAATAATGCGAACGCAGCAACCGACACTCACCAAAGCGAAAACAACCGCCGGGCAGAAAGCGAAAGCGATAAACCCCGGCACCCACCACCAGCGACTGAGGCCCATGCGGGCGATCCTCCGGGAAGTAGGAACCTGGTGCGTGGGAGAGGAAAACCCCCGGAAGTGCAGAGGCCGGCTAAGCAAGTTCAAATGACGCCAGCGCGGGCCGTCGCGTCCGGGTCGTGTTTCCCTCTCACCTCCCGAGGGCCAGTAACCAGCGGGGGGTGAGTAATGAAACATGAAATCAATTCTCACTCGCGACATCCGGGCAGCTTATTTCTTTGAATGGGCGCAAGACATCATCGCGGACCGCCCCATCACCAAAAAATGGAAGCACCGCACTAGTGATAATGGCCAGGCTCGGGGAGTTGCCATGGCACTGGCGGATCACGGCATCGGGACAACAATCAAGCAGGTCGGGAACACGTTCACGGTAAGCATCACGACAATCTAACAGCTACCCGAATATGAAATTCTACGCAACCTGTTACAAGAAGGGCCACACATGGGGCTCGATCATAACCGCCCCCAGCAAGAAAGCAGCGATCAAACACTGGCGGAGTGAATGCCGCCGCCAGAAGGCCGTCTTTGAGGAAGTCGTCAAGAAGTCGTAACCCCACGCGCCGCAAGGCGCGTGTTCCCCTCTCGCCCCCCCGCGGCCAGTAACCAACGGAGGGCGAGCAAGGCAACACGCAACGTCCCTAAACCAATTCCATTATGAAAAACGCAAAAGCTACCGCTCCCAAGTCCACCAAAACCGCCGCCTCCGTCAAACCCGCCACGAAAGCCGTCCGGGGGGAATACCAGGGCAAACCCACTCTCTGCCTGACCAAGGGCGAGGGCGACAAATGGCCATTCACTTTTGGACTCGCCAAGGCCCGCCTGATGCTGGCCCACATCGCTGACATTCAACAATTCGTCGCCGACAGCGCCGAGTAAACAAACCGCAACCCAACGAAAAGCACACTATGGAAATTAAGACAATTTTGGACGTAACTGTAAACTTTGAAGAAGCGAGCCGATACGTCAGGGACGGCGTATTCGCTGAAAACGGGCTGGGGCGGGAGGATCGTGTAAACGTCACGATCAAGCCCCACCCGAGCGAAATGCACTTGCTGGGGGTAGATGCCCGGTTGTGCGCAAACGCCCAAGAACTACTCGACGCCCTCCAGTGGCTCATGAACCGCTCCGCCGAAATGCTGGATAACCACGGACCGGACCCGGTTGGGGCGGCGGTATCGGCTGCCATTGAAAGAGGGCGCAAGGCCATAGCCCAAGCGAAAGGCGAACGCCCGGACCCCGGGCTCATTTAACCATCCCCCGCCCGGGGCGGTTCGCCCCGGGCACAATCTGTAAACAATTAACCATAAACCAATATGCCAGAACCCGAAGTCAAAGCAGTACTCGTCCGCCTCAACGTGCGGATATTCCCCAACACACGGCAGGACAAAGCCATCACCGATGAAGTCCGGCTCAAGAAAGCCCTGGGCGTCGGCGCGGGCAAGTGGGTTAAACACTTATTTCCGGATGAAGCATTCAAGGCCATCCGGGAAGCGGGCGGCGAGGCGCGCCGCCGTCATTACGACCTCACGCTACCATGGGAGGACGGCTCCCGTATGCTGCCAGTCAAGGGGCATGATTCTTACAAGGACTCCATGTTCGCTCACACGCAGGTTTTTAACCAACACGTCAAAGCCTTTGGGGATCAATACCCCCAATGGGTTGCCCAAGCGGAATTGATGCACGCTAAGACGTTTGACGCTTCCCTCTATCCCGACTGGGAAATCATGCGGGGCAACTTCGGTTTTGCAATCGAATACACCCCGGTCCCCAAGGCTTCGCACTTCTTAACGAAAGACATGGCCTCGGAGGCCGTCGAGGAAATGCGGGCGCAACTCGAATCCCTCAACCGCACCCGGATCGACGCCGCTGTCCGGGACATCTGGAACCGGCTAATGACCCCGGTGCAAGCCCTCTCGGAAAAGCTATCCAGCAAGGACGGCATTTTCCGCGATAGCCTCATTGGCAACGTGACGGAAATCCTGGACCTGGTCCCCCAGCTAAACCTGACGAACTCCGCCGACCTGCAACGCGCCGCCGACCAGATCAAAGAGCGATTCGCCAACCTGGACCCGCAAACCCTCCGCTCTGACGTGAACGTCCGCAAGCAAGTTGCTGCGGAAGCCAAAGACCTGATCGCCAAATTCGGCCAAGTGGGCAAACGCCGCTTCGCCTGATCCTTTGTCCCCAACCGTAAACAAATCCGCAGAACGTAAACATATGTCCCACATCGCAACTATTAAAACCGCACTGAAAGACATCGCCGCCATTAAAGCCGCCGGGGCCGAGTTTGGCATGGTGTTCAACGAAAACAAAACCGTGTGCCATTACTACAGTAACCAAACGGTCCCCAGCACCCACACGTTCACCGTGAACGGCACGAAGATGGAAGTCGGTTTGGTCCTCCAGCCCGACGGCACCTATACCGTCGTTGCCGACGACATGCTTCTTTACGAAGGCAACCAGCCATACAACCGCACCCGGTTCGGCTGCGCCACCAATCCGCTCGCCAACAGCATGGGAGGATTCATGCAACGGTACGCCGTTTGCAAAACCGAGATCGAGGCCAGGAAAAAAGGCTGGATGTGCAAGCGGGTCGCCCAGGGTGCCAAAATGCAGGTTCACGTCACCGGAATGTAAGCTTATGAAAACCATCATTGTTACCGTCGCCGAAAACGGCGAAGTCGAAATTGAAACCACGGGCTTTAAGGGTAAAGCCTGCGAGGCCGCAACCGCCGCGCTGGAAAAAGCGATGGGCGTCAAAACCAACTCCAAGAAAAAACCCGAGTATCGCGCCGAAGAAAAACCGCGCCTCTCAACCGGAAACTAACATGGTTACCAACCACACACACGTTTTCACAGTCCACGAGGACGGCACCATCACGGCGCTGCACACGGACGCCCTGCCCCTTGAATCCCTCGGGCAACTCACCATCAAGCGGGCCAGCACAATCGAGTTCAACAACACGTCCCAATTATGGGAAGTCACCCTTGGTTCGGAAAACATGCCTCGTTACTGGAATCGGTCCCGGACGGCGTGCATTGAATGGGAGATCGAGCAACTGAATGGCAAAGTATGATTAAATGGACAACCAAAGCCCCCACCGCCCCCGGGTGGTACTGGTGGCGGAGCGGGAGCCTCAAGGGCATCGTGCAAGTCCGCATGATCGCCAATGACGAATTCAACGAACTGTTTGCCGACCAAGTGCCGCTCCGCAACTGGACTAGCACCTGGTGGTCAAACGCACCAATCACGGAGCCGCAATGAACATTCACATTTGCACCGATCAAGAAGAATGCCGGACAGCGATTGCCGCGCTGGGCATCGGAGAGTTATTCAAACCACTGCCCCCCTTGCAATCGTGTGACATGATCATGGGGATGGACAATGACAGCGTTTGGATTGTCGGCTCCAACATTCGCGGCCACTACACCCTTTACATGCTGGAGGGTGCCGACAAATCCGCTGCCTTTGCGTTCTTTGATACCATTCGCAAGGGCACCAAACCAACCAACCAACGCCTCTCCTTTGTCGGCGGGGATGGCGATTCACCCTCACTCAACTAACCAATCAACCCCGCTGGCCGGGCGGGCAACCCCGGCCACCTTGTCCCCTTAACGTCCTTTAACCAGTTCTGTAAACTTATGAGAAATCAAATCACCCATTACGTCCGCGCCGGTTATGCCGGTCTGTTCATTGTGTCCCATGAAGAAAACCGCGTCGAAAAGGAAATCGCCGCCGTCGCCGCCTCTACCAAGTTCGGCCTGCATGCCTGGTCCATCTGCCAGGGTATCGTGAGCGTCGAGGACGAACCCCGGCAGATTGCCGACACGCAAGAACCGTTCGCAATGCTCTCCGCATTCGATAAGATGCCCGAGCGTTCAATCCTCATTGCTCGGGACTTCCATCAGATATTGGAGGACCGCAACCCGATTACCTTTCGCAAGGTCAAAGAGTCATTGCAACTTGCCCGTGGGGCAAACCGGGTCCTGGTCGTGGTGGGCTGCCGCCTGCAACTCCCGCCGGAACTGGAAAAAGAAATCACCGTGATTGAGTTCGCCTTGCCGGGCCGGGACGAACTGCGGGAGGTCATGGACGGCATCGCCGCCAGTGCCAAGGTCCCGATCATGGAGGACATCGCCGACACGTTCATTGATGCCGCCCGCGGGCTCACATGCAGCGAGGCGGAAAACGCCTTCGCCCTCTCCATCGTTGAAACGAAGGAAATCGTCGCCTCTATCGTGGCCCGGGAGAAAGCCAACGTGATCCGCAAAAACGGGCTGCTCGAAATCGTGGAATCCAAAACCACTCTGGATGACATCGGCGGGCTCGAAACCCTGAAAGCCGACCTCGCCGAAAAGCGGAATCTGTTTACAGCCGCCGCCCGCGAGTATGGCCTCGCCGCCCCCCGGGGCGCTCTGGTAGTCGGCCAGCCCGGCACCGGCAAGAGTCTGACGGCCGCCGCAACGGCAAACATATTCAAGCTGCCCCTGATCCGGTTAGAAGCGGGCAAGCTGTTCGGGTCCCTTGTCGGTCAGTCGGAAGGGAACTGGCGGTCCGCGTTCGCTACGGTCAAAGCGGTGGCCCCCTGCATCCTCTGGATTGACGAAGTGGAAGGGCTGTTCTGCGGGGGTAAGTCATCCGGCGAAACCGACAGCGGAGTTACCAATCGCGTCATTAAGGCGATCTTGCAGGACATGCAATTCAACTCGGAAGGCATCTACTACATATTCACGTGCAACGACATTGATGGCCTGCCCGACCCGCTGATTGACCGGCTGGATGTCTGGAGCGTGGACCTGCCCAACCAGACCGAGCGGGAAGCCATCCTGAAAATCCACATTGCCAAGCGGGGCCGCAAGCCCAAGCAATTCGACACCACCAAGCTGGCCGCGCTCCTGGACGGTTTCAGTGGTCGCCAGATTGAGCAGGTATGGGCCAAGGCGATGACCCTGGCATTTAACGACAAGGTCCGGGAGCCCCGCGACAGCGACATCCTCACCGCCGCCACTAAATTCGTTCCCACGAGTAAGACGATGGCGGAGGCAATCGAACGACGCCGGAAGCGGCTGGAGAACCGGGCGATGCCCGCCAGCGCCCCCGAGGCCAAAAAGGAAACGAGCCGAAAGATCGTGAAGTGAGCCATGAATAACCATCACCTAATGCTGGCGCTCGAACAGTTGGAAGCCGCCAAGATCGCGACCATTGACCAGAAGGAGCGCGACGCAATCGAGGCCCTCGCCGTTTCCGTGGATGCCTTGCTCCGTTCGCACGGCATCTTTATCGGGAGAGACTGAAAATCCCCACACCCGCCCGCCCGGTGGTCCCATCCCCCCGGGCGGTGCCCGTGGTTTCCAATCTGCCGCCCGCCCCCAGTAAGGGTTGACGGCAGAAAGAGACTATGGCCAAAAACAAAAATACCGCAGCCCCCAAGACCGAAACCGCAACCCCCGTTACCCCCGCAACGGTCAACGCCAAAAGCGCCGAGTTGGTCGCCGCCCTGGACGCCCTGTTCGCCGGGGGCGAGTACGAAATCCCTGATGAGTGCGTCGAAGGGAAACTCACGGGCCGGATCGCCGCGCTGGAAGCACAGGTCAAGACCCTGCTAACCCGCGTCCTTGAACTGCAACGCTCGCTGGAAGGCAAGCCCGCATCCGGACGGATTGACGTTGTCGGTTCGGCCCCCAAAACCCCTGCCCCGGTCGCCAAGAAGTAACCCCCTGCGCGTTGCCCCCGCCGCCAGTAACGGCGGGGGCCGCGCCTCACGAATATGAACCAATTCCTATGAAACGCAAAACAGAAACGCAGCAGCATCCTGAACTTTACATCCCCAAAAGTCCAGATGAATTCATCGGCCCGGCCAATACCGTCGCCCGCATCCTCGCCGTCAAATCCGCCCGGATCAAACCGGACGGCAACCCCGCCAAGCTTCTGCTCTACGGCCCGCCCGGTGTGGGCAAGACCCGGCTGGCGGAATTCTTCGCCCGGTCCCTGACGGAACAAGCCGTCCAGATCGAATCCACGAACGGGCGCAATGTGAACCTGGAAGTGATTCGCCAATGGCAGGAATCCGAGCGGTATATCCCCCTGCTCTCCCGCTGGTCAGTCAAGATCGTGAACGAGTTGGACGCCACCCCGCCCGCCGCCCAGGACCTGCTACTAACCTACCTGGACCAGATGCCCAGCTTCACGGCATTCATCGGGACCAGCAACCTTGACCTCCGGGCGCTCGCCGAACGCTTCCAAACACGTTTGCAGCAGTTCAAGGTGGATGCCCCGGTCACGGAGGACCTGGCCCGCTTCCTCTCCCGCTGGAAAGTCGCCCGCAACCTCCCCAACGAAATCGCAGTCGGCTGCGGCGGCAATGTCCGCGCCGCCCTCCTGGATGTCCAGTCCGTCATGGACGCCAGCCTAGCCTAACCGAACCATGCCGCGGGCACGGGCGCACAAGCCGCCCGTGCCGTCGATGGCTTTGATCGACCGGTGCCGGTTCATGGCCGCCATCCCCACCGGCCAACATCAAACACCGGTTCGCACCCCGCGAACATGGGTCGAGCACCGTGTGGGCTTTGGGTCTGGCTTGCACTTGACGCGTAAGCCACAATTCAGCAAAGTTTGGTGATGAAACGATCTCCATCATTAAACACAAGAGCGACTATGCTCCCGAACGTGATCGGGTGCTTCAATCTTTCTGATCTCACCGTAAATAGTGCGTTTGGAAAGTGAATTATGAGATTATCAGTTCTGAAATTCTTGCTGCTATTTGGTATTGGCTTTTTAGCTTATAAAGTTCCGGGGCAGCCAACCGCCTTTACATACCAAGGAGTGTTGCGGGTGGGCACTCTCGGGGCCAATGGGAATTATGACATCAGGTTTGCCGTATGGAACGCCGAGAATGCCGGTTCGATTCTAGCCGGTCCCGTGACAAATTTGACGGTCCCCGTGACGAACGGGATTTTTACGACCTCAGTGGATTTTGGAAGCTTTTTCATAACCGATGGTGGTTGGCTTGAGTTGGCGACCCAAACCAGCAATGGAAATGGTTTTACTACCTTGGCGCCAAGGCAGTCGTTAACTTCGGTGCCATACTCCGGCTTGGCGAATAGTGCCAAGAATTTGCTGGGGCCTATATCTCTGGCCCAGCTTCCGCCGGGTACGCTTACCAACGGGGCCACCGCAGTGAATCTGAGTGGGATTTTTGCCGGTAACGGGAACGCCTTGTCCAACCTCAATGCCAGCCAAATTGCTGGAATGCCCTTGCAAGCGCAATGGGCCGCTTCCGGCGGAGGAGCGATCCTGCAAAAGCTGCTTTTCGGTAACGCTCCCGTGCGGGGCTTGTTTCTGGGTGATTCAATGAGTGATCTGGATAATGCCGCGCTTTACAGTGCGGGCTTTTTTCTGGGGCAAAAATTACGCGGCCTCTATGGCGATGTTGGGGTGAGTCTAAATTCTTTTGATTTTTCCTATGGCAATCCCAATTGCTGGAATCAAAGCCGCCCGGAGGATCCACACTTTTTTTGCGGCAATGAAGACGCGGTGGTCTATAGCAGTGATGGGCCGAATGCGGTTAAAACCAGCCAGAACCTGACGGCGCGCGGGTCTTCCGTTCCCGTCAATCAAGTCGGAGTCTATTATATGCAATGGCCGAAGGGGGGCACCATCACTTTATTGCATACGAATAGCGTGATCGGCTCCGAAACATTTGTAATTAATGGCAATAATCCCGACGGAACCAATGTGGCGTTCGCGAGTTGGCCCTGCGCCTGGTCAACCAACAACGCTTTCTTGATCACCAGTTCCAGCGGTACCAATATCGTTCTCGGAGGGGAATTCATCGACAATACGAAGCGCGGATTTCTCCCCATCCCGTACGCTCGGTCAGGAAGTTCTCTGGTTTCAACCATAAACGGTCCGGGCACCAATTGCATGGCAACCTTATTCAAGGCCATTAATCCCGATTTTGCGATTTGGCATGCCAAGGATTACACCGAGGAGGACGATGTGACCCTCTCCAATCTATTGGTGACCATTTTGGGCTATTCGCAATTGGCGGGGGGAACCAACACGGCCGTATTTGTCGTGGGAACGCCACCGAACACCTTTCCCGGGCCAGCCGATACTTCGGTTCAACAGAATACCATTGAGCGAAATATTGCGCTCGAGCACGCGGCCCTTGGATATATTTATCTTGATTTGTTTGCGCAGTTCCCAAGCTATGATGCCATGGAGGCTTCGGGTGTCCTGCAGGTTAATGGTCCCCATCCCACGCCTGAGATTGGCGCGCCGCTATGGGCCGCAACTTTAGCCAAACTCATGGGGTTAATTGTCCCCGTGGACGCAGGATCAGTCCTCTCATCGTCGTCGGCCACAAATGACTTTGCTAATAATGTCGTGAGAAGCAGCGGGGGTTCGCTAACGAATCCCATTACATGGGGTCCAGGAACAAATTACAATACGCAAGTTTTCGCGGCTACTAATGTTGTTTGGGACTCAAGGCATTATACAGCGACAAATGGAGATTCTGCCATTTATCTGACATCAGGACCATTGCTTTCAAAAACCAATATTGGGAATTATTTAGAGATTACGAACAATACGGGAATTGGACAATATCAGATCGTGGATGTGGCCAGTGATGGAACTTATGCAATTGTTGCTGATATGGTTGGCTACGATGGTCCAATGGGAGTGACAAATTCGCAACTCGAGCTCTTCCCAAATAGCATTTGGTATCCTGATAATTCGGGGGCTAATTGGGCGGGGTCGGTTGGCAATGATGGCTCAATTGTCATTGCCGGATTCTTTGGAACCTCCGCCAATAGTGGCCGATTGATTTTTGCTAATGGAACACATTCAGCAATGCAATCGGTTCTTGACGCGATAGCTGGCGTCGATTACGGATGGACGCTCAGCAGTATTAGTAACAAGCCCATTATGACGGTAAGCTTGTCAGCTCCGTATAACACGTTTATTATTCGAAATGACGGTTCGCTCAGTTTGGAGCATGGAATAACAAACAGGGCCGGAACGCTGCAGCTTTTAGGCCCAGTTTCAGCTCCTGGCCTAACCGGGCTCCCAATTACATCTCTTGCAACAGCCGGAGCATCCAACGGAAGTGTCCTTGCTTACAATGGAAATTCAGTGGTGTGGGCACCTTCTCAACCTAGTGGAACAGTTTATGCGTCAAATATCGTGGCGGGCGGGGCTCTGCGCGGGCTGGACGGAGCCGCCCTGACGAACTCGCCAATCCGTCGAATTTGGGGTGATTATGCCACTCATAGCAACGTGAGCAGCACCGAAACAATTTGGTGGACAAATGTTGCTGGAATTCCAGGAAACTTGATGGTTAACGACGGAGACGTTATCGAATTTAGCTTTCAAGGTTGGGCAAGCAATGCTCCGGCGGTAACGACGATCAAGGTTGGTCTCGGTGGTCGTGTGGTGCGTACCATCTCAGATCAAATCGTAACCGCATCAAGCGCTTGGGGCATCGATGCCCGTCTGGTCCGAACAAACTTCGCGGGAGGAATACTCTTTCTGAAAACCACAGCGGCAACCTCAATATTGGATTATGCAGCAATCGCGGTTGCTCCCATATGGAGCACGAACAATTCGCTGGCGGTATCGATTGCCGTCCCATCAAGTGCGGGCACAAACGGAGCGCTGCTTGGCGCAGGAGCATTTGGAACGTATTATAGGAGCTCCAATTCTGCGCAATAGGCTGAAAATTCCCATGCATTGCTCGCGAGATGCGCTCTGCCGCCTATCAATAATTATACCGCATCATCGCCCGCGTGGACCGTTTATCGGAATCGAAGGATGATTTCTTGCGCCCGGACATCACCGGGATGACCAGTTCACCACGTCCGCCGGAATAATCCGGCGGGCTTTTTTTCTGCCAGCCCTTCCCCGAAAAAGTGGGACTCTCAAAAATCGCCCGTCTCCGTGTGAGTCGCGCCTAGACACCAAACCCCCGGCCTACCACCCCCCCGAAAAAAAGATTCCTTATGTAAATTTTACAGGGGGGGGATTGTTTACAAAACGCTGCCCCGAATCCAATCAGCGAGCCGCCCCAATGACGCCATGGCCTCGGCCTTGCGGCTGGCAGGCACACGCTGGAGCAAGGCAAGCAGGTCATCCACGCTGGACGCAATGACCGGCAGCACGTCCACAGATGGCTTGGCAGTGCTGGCCAGCTTGGGGAGATTGCCCTCCTTGCTCACGAGCACACCCTTGCCCACGGGTGCCGATGACACGGGAACTGGTTCTGGAGTAGGGGCCGGGCCCTGTTCTTTGGGCTCATTATCAGGGGATTTGCTGACCTTTTGGCTCGCTGCGGCCGGGGCGCTTGCAAGCATAGGCGACTCCGTCTCGCGGATGATCCCGACGGCCAGGTATGCCTGCCGGATCGTCTCGCAGTCATCCAAATTGGCCACATGTGACCGTTTGGCCAGCGCCATATACCGCCGCGCCGTGCGATCTTGAACGTCTTTGCAGTTGTCGCGCAACCACGCGCCCCACACGCCATGCCCAACGAGTTGTTTGGCAGCGTTCAATTCCTCGCCGCAAAGGATCGCCTCGGCCACGGCAGCATTGCATTTGGCGGTTGCCTGTTCGGCCAACGCGCCTACGCTGGCGTAAAGGCTGCGGATCGTCCGCGCCCGTTTCTTCAACGCATCCACAGTGCCGACATTCAACGTGGAAACTTGTTTCCGTTTGGTGACTTGTTTGGTCGTGCTCATTTGGTTTTATCTGCTTTGTGATTCCATCCATGCCCGCGCTGGGCCTTGTTTCTGACGCCGAACTGCCGGGAAAACTCCGCGGTGAGTTCGGAAAAGACTGCCTTGTGCATCCCCAGGCTCTTGGCAACCGATGTCATGCTCGGTTTATCGCCAAACAACTCCGGGCACACTACCCACGCCATGGCCGCGAATCGGCGGCCCAGGCGCTTATCGCGCCCGCTGTCGTATTGGCCCAACCTGCCCGAGTGCGAGGGCACCACGCCCCACGCCAGGAGTATCCGCAGGCGGGAGTGCAAATCCTGTTCTTGCGCCTCGGACATTTCCCCAAAGCGTTCATACACTTCGGCCCAATTAAATTCTTCGCTCGGTTCGTTCATACCTTCATTCCCAAGATCACCAGCAGTTCAGCCTTGCGCTCGCGCAGGCTGGCCAGCTTCAACCGGTCCGCCGTCTCCATCGTTTCGTGGCTGGCGTAGTTCCCCCGGATTCGCTCAATCTCCTTTTCCACCCGATCCAGTTCCTTCCCGCGCCGGTCCATTTCCCTCTCTGCGCTGATCCTTTCAATCGCTGGTGACGTGCCCGTTACGTTTCCCTGCGCACCATTCCCAACGGGGGGCTTTGATTCTGATTTCTGCTCCCCTCTTTCTGATTCTGATTCTGATTCTGAACTATAGGGCGTAACGGGGGCGCAACCGTTGCGCGATGCCCGACTGCGTTCCATGCGTAACCTGCTGCCATTACGCTCTTTATACTCCCTCGCCATGCGTCGGTTTACCACCGTAACAACGCCGCAACAGTCTGTAACATCCGCGCAACCAGATGTTTTCAGTTCCGCGAGCGCCTCGGTCATTTCGGCGGGCGTACAGCGTGCGATGCGGCTCAGTTGCGGAATTGTTGCGGCGATGTTGCCGACCTGCTCCCGGTCATGCATGGCGCATATCAAGTCGATCCAAATGCCCCTGGTGGCCGGGCTGCACATGCTCACGGCGCTGTCTTTGGCCCAGTCGCCGGTATAAAACTGCATGTAGGGCAACTTCATCAGGGAAGCCCGTTCTCGGTGGCCCATGACTGGGTCATCATCTGCTTCCGCAATGCCCGGAGTCGCGCCATGCAGGCGCGTGTGCTGGCCCGGTGACGCGCCTTGACTTCCTCGGGCGTGAACCGCGGCACGGGGCCGGGTTTCTTCTGCTTCGGATTTGGATCCGGCCGGGTCGAGTGCTGCTTGATATACTCCAACGACGGGAGCCCCAGGGTTCTCATGCCTTTGCTTTTCCCATCATGGCCAGCAAATCATTCCACATCCGGAGCGCCGTCCGCCACGCGAGGGCCGGCACGTCCCCGGAATGCGGGGGGACGCCGTGCGTGCGGGCCAGCCAACGGACCATGATCCAATCATAAATCTGTTTAGGGGCCTTGCACCGTCGGACGCCCTGCATCCAAAGCGGCGTGAACAACCCATCTTCAATGCCGTTGAGCAGGGTTTGCGCGAGCATTTCCTTTGTTACGTTGGGGGGTAGCATCATAAAGTTATCTCCGCTCAGACGGGGTCAAGTAGCGCAGGCTGACGAACGCGAAAACAGCTTCCTCGCTGTCCATGCGGGGGGACTTCTCGCCCGTCTCTTTCCCGTCCCAATCCACCCGGGAAAAGCCCTCTGCGTAGGGGTTCCACTTCCAGCCTTTGCTTTTCGCCATCGCGGCGATCACCGTATTGTTCTCCGCGCCCCCGGTCCGGCACACCAAATAGTTGAACCAGGCATCTTCCGTAGTGCTGAAAAGGTCCACGGGGATGCCCGAGGACTCGTGCACCGCCAGTTTGTTTTTCAGGCCCCATGTCGGATGTTCCTCCACGTTGAGCCGCTGGCGGATCACATGCGAGGAAACCCAGCCCTGTATCATCGCTTCCGCCATGTTCACGGGCTCAGGCGGGGCGAACATATCCACCCGCTCACCCGGCGCGAAGGATGGCACGTAAACAATTTCCACGTCGCCGACCTGGGGCCTGCCTCGCCGGATCGAGCCCGCTATCTCCACCCGCGTGCAGCATGGCCGCAGTGCCTCGACAAGTTCCTCCGCCACCGCCAGCGCCTTATACCGGGGATATTTGATTTTGCTCATAGTCAATTCCAAGTTCCGTTCCGAATGTGCTCCACGACTGATTTTGCCTCCGCCAAAGTTGTGACCTGTGCCCACGCCCAACCGTTGGCCAACATCTGCGCTCTCACCTTGATTTGGTCCTCGCTCAAATCCGATTGCGTCTTGGCCTCCAGCGCCACGGGATTCCCCTCGATGGCCAACACAAAATCGGGCGTGCCCGGCGTTACCGTCGTTCGTTTGTCCATGCGGCTCCGCACGAAGAAAACCCCGTTCAACCGCAACCAGTTGGCAATCTGCTTTTGCAGTTCCTTTTCAAGCCGTCCGTCATGCTTCGCCTTCGCCTCCGAGTTGGTCAGGCCCGCGTTGCCCTTCGGACGGTCCGGTCTGGGCATACGTTTTAGGATGTTGTCGGGGAGTTGGTTGGAGCGGAAGGTTGCCATATTGTTATCTCCAGTCCGCGCACTTCATCCCGGCCCGGCGCAGTTTCATCCGGCGGACCGATCGCGGAACCTCTTTCAGGTTCTTTGCCGGTGTGCAGCACTCCAGCGGGTAAAACCAGGTGTTGCCATTTTCCAGGACCACCGCAAGCAAGGTGGGATCGTCCCCGTGCTCGCGCTGGCGCACATAACCATGGCCGGTAAACATTTCGTGCGCGACATAGACAAACGACCCCGAGGGGAACATCAGGGCCGCCTGATCTCGCAAATGAATTGCGGCAAGCCGATGGAGCGCGGCCAGTTGGCCCAGCATTTCAAAACGCGAGGGAAGCTTCACGCCGCACCCCCCGCGAAAGCCCGCTCCCATTCCTTATGCTCCAGGTTGTTCAGCCGCATCGCCTCACGCCGGGGGATTTTGATCTTGCGGCACTTTTCCGGGTATCCCCGCCACACCCCTGTTTTCAGCCCTTCCGCGTAGGCACGCAAGTCCCGGTCATTCTGCTTGCTGCCCAAGTCAAGGTCCTCCTGATCCACATGGTAAAGCGCGACCAGGTAGGGCGGCGTCTTCTCCACCGCGACAAAGATGAAATACTGCCGTTTCTGCTCCGGGTTCAGGAGGTTCCACAGTCTCAAATACCACGCGGCTTGCGTGTAATACCTCTGATAAAAAAGCGTCTTGGAAAATTCTTCCATGCTGGCCCCGCCCTCGTGGCCGATCTGGTTCGAGACCGTTTTGATGTCCGCCAGAGAGTCCGAGAGCCCGCCGCCCGGCAACCAGTCAATCCTGGCCTTGCCAATCACCGAGTCGGACACCTGCGCAAACAACGACACTTCGGAACGACCATGCAAAAACAACTCCCTGCATCCTGCGTGGTTGGCTATGCTCTCAATCATCCCCTTCACGTCCTGCCACTCGTCATGTGGAATGATAAGCGCCCCGGCCTTCTCCGCCTGCGCCCGCCAAAACTTCCCCTCGTTCGTGCTGAACTTCATCCCCTCCGGTTTGATCGCCACCTTGGGAATCGGCTGGTCAGGCTCCAGGATGGCGGCATGAACCAGGGTGCCCATGATCATTGCAACGCTGGGCTCGCCCTTCTCCGCGAGATAGACCGGCAGCCGGGCGGGCGGGTTCAGGTGCTTCTGCATCGAATGGCTCAGGCCCGCCGCCCCGTGGTAAACCTCAGCGGGGATGTCGTAATAAACCCCGGGAAGCGAGCATTGCGCTTGGATTGTGGCAAGTTCGGTAGTCATTGCGCTTGCCCTCCAGATTGCGCGGGCTCGGCGGATGGGGTTGCGGGGAAAATGATCTCCGCGATTCGCCCAATGAAACTCCCGCGATATGGTGCGGGATACGTCGCAGAGTAGTCCCGGAGGACCGCCGCGATGCCGTCCAGTTGCTCCCGCAGGCCGTCGCGTTCGTCATGGATTCGTTTCAGTTCGGCCAAAGCCTGCATCAAAGCAGTTTTGTAAACTGGCCAAACGGCTTCGAGTTCCCCCGCGCATTGGTTGGCCGCCCGCCAGGAATATTCATGATCTTCCCGGTTATACTTTGCCCGCCACTGGGCCGGTAACTCAGCCACCGTGCGATAAATTTGTTGCTCGCTCATATATTTTGGTGAAAATGTGCTGGTCTCCCCCAGCCGCCACGCTCTTTTTCCACGCCGCGTTTGCATGCCCCCATTGGCCGATTCCTTGTCGCTAGATTGGCCTGCCGTTGCAACGGCTCCGCGACAGAGGGGGGCTTCGGAATGTGTTTAGGCCGGTTTCAAACTGCCGCCGTGTAACACGACGCACCGGCTCAAAGCTTTACCGTCTTTTGCCAGCGTAGTGGCAACGTCCGCGGGCACTTCCGCCCAGGACCCGACAGAATCCGCATTATCGAGGCGACCCGTTTGCCCGGCCCAGCCACGGAAGGCGTCGAAACTGACCGCATTGTCTATCATGAAGTTCATCAGGCTTGCCTGCGGAGAACCTGGAGCCGGATCGCCGTCGATGGGGAATAGCGTTGCCGCTTCGGGCGCGGGGGCCGTCGAGGGTTCAGGCGTAGTCGTTGCGGCGGGAGCGGGAGTGGGCGCGGGCTCCGGAGCCTTGTCCTGCGCCTTGGCCTTGGGCTTCGCCTCCTTGGCCGGTTCCTTCGGTTTGGTGTCCGCCGTCGCCGCGCCGAACTTCGGACCCGAGCCCGGACCGTCCACAACTTCCGATTGCACCTCGATGGACCCTTCCCGTTCCGTCGCCTCACCTTCCGCGACAACCCGGCCAGTAAGACGTGACAAGATACGGCTGAACAACTTGCGCTCGGCTTTGCCCAACGCCCCGTCGGCACCCATACCGGCATTGATGCGGATTACAAATTCCGCCTTATCCTCCGGGCGGATGCCCATGTCCTGCTTCCGTCCGCCGAATTCCCACGAAGCCCGGCAAACAACTTTGGCCGAGCGCCCATCCGGCGCGATGACCGGCGCGTCAAAGGAGGCTTCGCATGTGCCTTTGGTCAATTCGCGGACCCTTCTCACAAACCCGTTTTTGGCCCCGTAGAAGCGCCCGGCAATAATGTTGAACTCGTTCCCGACTAGGCGGAAACCCAAGATTCGCGACTGGATGAAGCACTCCCGGACCACGTCCAAGCTGTAAGGCCGGGGATTGGGATTCGATTGACTTGGGCGCTTGGGGTCCTGGTCCGTGGCGAATCCCAGTTCGGTATTCATCAGCGCCATGACTGGCCGCATGACTTCGTCGGTCAACATTCTCCGCAGATCGACGATAGCTGTAGCCATCGCCAGTTCCCCGGCGAACCCGCCGTCGGTGTTCTGGAAAATCTCCATCGCCCCGGCGCTGATTGCGTCGATTTCCTTTGCGGTTGCGGCCAACGCCGACCGACTCTCTGCTAGTGTAAGTTCCTTGCTCATAGTGTAATTGGTGAATTGGTTTATGGTTGTTAGATAGATTTCCGATTGTGCTCCACCCCTTGCCCGGCGATTGATTGGCAACAAGAGTCGCAAAGCTTCTCGCTGTCGCAATAATACTCGGCGGGCAGCAGCGTCCACGTCACTTTGGAGCCTGCGCCCCAATAGAGTTGGCAGCAGTTGCAGTATTTAACCGGTGTCTCCAGGAAGCGTTTCGGTTTGTCCTCGGGCGGCTTCGTGCGGAATACTTCGTCCTTGCGTAACTCCTTGGCGCGAGCCTCCGCGTCCGCATCCCCCATGGCAGCCGCCCGCAGAATCCCCATGCCGAAGGTGCAAAGGGCGATGATGGCCACAATAATTAGAGTCCAAAAAATGCCGGTCATAATCAGTTCTCCTTAATGATGAAAGTCCCCGGCAGGTTGGTAATGATCGTCCCGCCGAACCACACCGCCGGTTCAGCATTCGTTGCCCATACGATATTGGGGCTCGTGTTCGTGAACCCGGCGCGAAAGACGACCTCGTGCGCCCGGCATTCCCGCAGTTCCGCCCGGGCCGCATCGCGTTGGTGAGTAGCTTCGTCCCACCCGGAGATTGCCACCCGGGCCATGGCTTGCCCCTTCTCCGTGTTGGCGTTCGCCATTTCCAAATCTGCGGTGGACCGATGCAAATCCCCGGTGAGGCGCACGATCATTTGCGTGGCTTGTTCTAATTGCCCCCGCAAATGGACGTTGAGAATGCTTTGCGTGACTCCGACAAACGCCACCAGCAAAGTTCCGAAACCGATCATGGTTTTGCCTTTGCTCATTTCGCCTCCTGTTGGGTTTGCGTGATCCCGTAACTGGCCGCGACGGTTTCCATGGGCACCCCGGCGTCCCGGGCCATCTTGGCCAGGATCGTTCTCGGATGAAACCGCACCACCGCCGAATTGATCCGGAATGCCGGGATGGCCGGGCGCGGACCTTGGGAGAGCTTCGTCAACCCCCGGGGCGTGAGCCCCATCCATGCCGCCGCGTCCTCCCGTATCAATAGAGCATCCAGCGCCGGGGTCGGGGCACTCACCCGAACAAGTTCCACGTTCACGACGCCACCCCTTCCCGCTTCCCTCGATGCTTCTCCAAGAATGCCCGCAACCCGTCGTTTATGATGTCCGTGCGACTGATCTCCTTGTTCTTCTTGCCCGGAGGCAATGCCCGCCTTCGATGGATGACTTCCTTTGCCACCAGTGACCGCACATCGCGATCCGGGGTAAAAGTCCAAGTCTCCCGTTTTTTTCGGCCCGCTGCCCGGGCTTCGAACCCGGGCGCTGCGCCCGATTCCAGAGTTGATGTCCGTTGAATCATGCGGACACCGTCTCACCGCGTCTTACACATTACAACGGAAATCGTATTTTGTAATGGCGCGGTGTCTTACACCGTGCTAAGTTTAGTGGGAGCTTAAAGGGAAAACGGACAAATTTAACCCTGAAAAATATTATGGCTAAACCAGTAAAAAAGACGGCGCGGGCTCGGGAAACGTGGACGTTTCAACCCGCCGACGACGTGAAGACCGCGATTGAAAAATTCATCGCGGAGGCCGGGGGAGCCGAAGCTACCCCCGGTTACAAGACAAAACTGCTCAACCACGCATTGCGGGTGGCGCTGGCAGCCGGGGCTGCCGATGCCCTGGCCAGTGCCGAACAGCAGTATCGTTCAATGATGGCCCCTGCCACCATTCTGGAACGGGTTCCACAGCCATCTGTGCCAGCCCCCTCCGCAAAAGCTCGTTCAAAAACAAATTCCTGAGCAACGCGGGTTGCTCGACTACGCAGGGAGTTAGACTCATTCGTGGCAGTGTAAGGCAGAACGGGGGGTTTGCTAGGGGAAATCCCCCATGGCCGCGAATAATCTTGCGCTGAAACAAATGCAGCCGCTGACTGTAAATATGATCGACCTGCATCCCTTTGGTTGGGGGAAACCCCGGCAAATCTGCGAGAACTGCGGCACCGTCGCCAAAGCCGTCCGGCACGTCCCCGGCAGCATCATTCTGGAAATCATTTTGTGGATATGCTTCTTGCTCCCCGGATTGGTTTATACGTGTTAGCGGAACGCCGCCGCCCGGCAGGTCTGCCCCGAGTGCGGGAGCCCGCGGATCGTCCCGTTGGAATCCCCTCGTGGGCGGATTCTCTCGCTTTAATATGGCGACAAACCGGCGACACGGAAATGACGGTGAAATTCCCCAGCAAATCGGGCCATCAGCGGGCCAATGGCATTGTGGGGGTCAGGGGTTCGAATCCCCTCGGCTCCACCATCCTTCGCTGGGAATCGGCAGGAGATTCCCAGCGAAGGATGGTGTCATCCAGATCTTCGACACGGAGAGGTCGGTTTCACGATCCGGTTTCCCAGCTCAACGCAACAATTCTCCCAAGCATCAGTCCCCCTGACCGCCATTACCGCGGGCATCGACCCGATCTTCAGCTACGCCGCCGATCCCCCCCGGCAAGTCAATCCACCAGACCATGGATTTCCTGTTCCCCAGTCCGCCCGGTGTGAAAAATGACGGCTTGGCCAGACCGGTGACAATTTTTCGCGATGACCGCAAAAATATTGTTACCATTGCATCGTGAGCGGCATTTATTCATAGATGCAGGAATTGGACGACATCTCATTGTTGCGTGAATACCTCGATCACGAATCCGAGGAAGCCTTCGAAAGGCTAGTCACACGGCACATTAATAAGGTTTATTCCATCGCCTTGCGTCATACACGCAAACCGCATCAAGCTGAGGAAATCGCCCAAGCTGTGTTCGTGATTCTGGCCAGACAGGCCCGGCAGTTGGACGGTCACGTCATCCTCTCTGGTTGGCTGTGTCGAACTGCGAAGCTGACGGCAGTGACTTTTACCCGCAGTGAAACCCGCCGCGCGCAGCGCGAACAGGATGCTTATATGCAAAACTCCTCGGACGAAACCGAGTCTGCGGTCTGGAAACAAATCGAGCCACTGCTGGACGCGGCCATGGCTGGATTAAATGAAGCCGATTATCACGCCGTGGTGCTGCGGTTCTTCGACGGGAAAAGCATGAAAGAAGTGGGGGCAGCTCTGGGCGCAAGCGAAAACGCGGCCAAAATGCGGGTAAATCGGGCGGTTGAAAAGCTGCGACTATTCTTTACCAAACGCGGCATGGTTGTTCCGGTTGCGGTTTTGACGGCGGCGCTCTCCGCGAGCTCGGTTCAATCAGCGCCGGCGGCCCTGGCGAAAACGGCCACCATGGTAGCGTTGGCCAAGGGTGCGACAGTTTCCCCTCCGACCTTAAACCTCATAAATGGAGTTTTGAAAATTATGGCATGGACAAAGGCAAAAACGACAATCGTAGCGGGACTTGTCACGTTACTCGTGGCCGGAACAGCGACCGTCGTCGTCAATAGCCTTTCGCCTCCGCTTCCTGCTTCCGTCAACCCCCTGGCGGTTCAGGATCCCCTTCCCCCTGAAACTGCAGGTTCCGACCGCCGGCCCGGTCCGCACGGTGTGGGGCCGCGTGGACCGCTATCCAGCCCCAACCCGAATGCCCGATTCGCCAATCTAACCCCCCAGCAAAGGGTCCAACAGGCCCGGCGGCATTACCCGGAGTCAGTTGATGATTTACGGAATCTGCGAAACTAGGCCGCGATTCCCCTGCTCCCCATGAATAATAAACCTGCCGGTTTCACACTGACTGAGTTGCTGGTGGTGGTTGCGGTTATCGGCATTCTCGCCGGCCTGCTACTACCTGCGCTCGTCCGTGCGAAAGCCCAGGCTCACAACTCGGTCTGCACGAATAACCTCCGGCAACTCGGCATGGCCACGCGACTTTACTCCGATGATCATATGAGTCGACTCCCCAGCGCTGAGATCCTGCCCACCGAGCCGATTAGTCCCGCCAGCCCGCTGCCTCGTATCTGCGACTTGCTGGCTTCCTACACCGGCAGGGCCTCTGGCGCCGCTACCAATCGCGTTACCGTCTTCGAATGTCCCTCCGATCGGACAGGGCTGTTCACCACCGAAGGCTCCAGTTACGAATGGAACGCGGGCTTGAACGGCCAGCGGATCGACGAAACAAGAACAAAAAGCGATTTCATGTTTCTGCTCGACCGGAACACCGGCCAATTGGCCTGGAGCACCAACTGGACACTGACGTTGCCGCCCCAAACAACTCCCCTGCTGCTGGACTACGAGGACTTCCATTCTCGCCCCCCGAAATCCGGTAAAAATGTTGTCTACATGGACAATCATGTTGCGCCGCTGGATGTCTCCCCCGGCTCACCGCCTGGGGATGTGGGTGGCTGAAATTAAATCAGCGTCCTTCCCGCACGCTCCTGGTGCGAACGTTTCCCGGAGTCAAACCAGCGACAAAATGGGCTTCAAGCGCCGTAAACACCGAGGGAATTCCTGCTGGATTGCTCACTTTGCCTCCGGCGGCAAATCGAAGATTCAAGCAGTGATTTAGCGTTGGTCAAAGCGTAGGCGGGTTCTTTGACGCCACCAATTTCAGAGCTTAGCTTTTCATCAGGGAAAATGATGTTTTTGCGGAACCGTTGTGGGTAGCTGGATTCGGTGCGACTGACCAACTCGTCCCAATCTTATTTTGATGTCACCGCTCCCGGCCAACCCGGAAGGCTTTGCCGGTTCGTGCCCGTGGCCTGATTCGCCTCGGGAATCCCTTCCCCATCATTCCCACACCGGCTGGACGCCGATTGTGCCGCGGAGCTTGGCCAGATATTCCGCCGTCTTGGCCTGGTGATACGCCTCCCAGGCGGCATCGATGCGGGGTTTGATCTGCAAACGCTCGGCTTCTTCGTAATAGTGTTCGTTCTTGGCAAACTGCTGGAGGTGAGTGGCGTGCGCATGCCAAAGCTTGATGTCCCCCCGTTGCTTGGCTTCCAGGCGGGCGGCGTACCAATTGCTTGAAAGCACGCTTTCCCGCGTAAACAGGGCGCGGAAATCAGGGTGGTTCAAATCACGTCCTTCATGGTGACCATACGCCATGATGTGCAGCAATGCCGCGAGGGGCGGACAGGCCAGGCGGATGCTACCGTCCTTGAAATAGCTCTCCGCCACCCGTTGCTGGGTGCTGACGATGTTATCCATGCCGTCGGCGAAAATCCCCAGATCCTGTTTTTCCGGACGCAGCATTGCCTCGGTGAAAACGACGTGCGGGTGGTTAAACACCCGGCCAAAGAAGGTACGGGCAAAACTGGCCGTCATCCGGTAGCCCAACCGGCTGGATAATACCTTGGTGCCGGCATGCTCCAAATCCACGCACCGTTCAAAATACCCATTCGCGATCAGGAATTTCGGATCCCGCTCCGCGGGAGTCATGCGGCACCAGACCTCGGGGATGAGCAGACTGACATCGTGGTCCACCCGCACATCGGGTCCCACATAGCCCGCGGCGGAGATGAAAGCGCGATAATCCGTGGCGAGGAAGGAGACAAACGCGGCGTTCAGATCCACGATGGGCGGGAGGGCATTAAAAGGTCCTTTGGTGAGCGCCCCTTCGGAACCCGCTCCGGTGGTGGAGGGTGACTTGCCGGTCATGCTGCAAATGAACTCCATGAACAATTCCGGATACTCCATGTAATGGATCGGATTGAACACCGCGAGGGAACGGATCTTGGCGGCTGGTTCCGGGGGATTGTTGCGGCGGCCGGGCATGACGGCGTTGACCGGGGTGTGCACCGGCGCGCTCATGGGAATGCGGCGTTGCAACCGGGTGGCCATCTCGGCGAGGTAGGCGTCGCGCGGATTCACCAGATCCGCCCGGATTTGCAGGTAACGGGGGTTCTTCGACGGCTTTCCGTCCACGATGCGCGGATGCGCCGAGGACACAAAATAGTCCGGCGGGGTTCCCCTGGCTGCGGCCTGAATGAGGTCTTGCATGGGTTGCGTGTATTTCACGAAACCGATGGCCTCCTCGATCAATTCGCGGGCATCTGCGGCGGTGAGCGGGGCGAAATTGGAGAGGAAATTGTCGGGTTGCGCCAGGTCGGCCTCGGTCTGGGCGTCGTAACCCCGGTGGATCGCTTCGTCGGGCCGCTGGAACAGCCGGTATTCGCAATTCTTCACGAACTTGACCGAGGCGGAACCATAATCCCCGTTCAAGTATTCCAAAGCCGAACCCGGCACCACAATCGAGGCGGTGATGTCGTCCTCCATCTGCAATTTCGTGGCGGGATGGAAATCCTTGCGCAAGCCGAACACCCGCCAGGCGCCATCGGGATCATAACCCACGCGCAGGAAGTTGGAGACGAGCTTGCGATTCTCGCACTTCAATTCATTGCCCGGCGTGCCGTTGATGATATCCACGCTGAAATGCTCCCGCCAGTTTGCCCCCCACTCCGGTTTGTAGAAGCGTTTGACCACAAAAACGAGTTCGAGCAGGTACTGCGGAACCCAGTGCAACCAGTTGTTAAAGCCGGTGGAATATTCCCCTTCGGAGGGCGTAAAAAGCTTGATCACGGAGCCGAGGGAACGTTCGGAACTCAGCACCGTCCGTTGGTCCGTGCCGTTGCGGGCGGGGTCCTTGAAGCGATCGCTGTAATCCCGTTTCAGCAATTCCGCCACCTGGTCGAAATCCCGGGCGAAATCGGCCACGAAGACCGGGCCCTGGATGATGGCATCGGTGATTGGTTTGGAGATTTCCGACTTGCCGCCGCCGGAAACGGTACAAGGTTTATGGCAAAGCGTACCTTCGGCGACGGTTCCCACCAAGCGCCAGGCCCGCTTGCCCGGCGGCTTTTCCATCTGCACCTTGTAACCGGAGGGGCGGACGTAGATCTTGTCCGCCAGCAGCTTCAAACTCCGCTGCCCGCCCGCCACGGACCAGGATACCAACTGCTTGTGCAGGTCGAAACGCACGTCCTGCGGGACGTAGAAGATTTCGGGAAACCGCCGGTCGATGGCATACCCCTCGGGCTGGACATCCATCGCTTCACCGCAAAGTTGGACAGCCTCCTCAAAGGTGTGGCCGAGGTCACGCACATGTTTGTCGGCATGAAATTCCTCGCCCAAATCATAACTGGGATAGACCAACGCCCCACCGGCGTGCTCCTCCTCGCTGAGGCCGAACAAGTTGGCGGCATAACTAATCTGGGTTTTGACCTCCTTCTTGCAATAACCGTAATAATTATCCGCGATGATCGTGACGATCACGCCCCGGGCATCGCGCGCTGTAATCTTGAAGGCGGAGCCATTGTTATACAGTTCGTCCTCATGCTTCCAGCACATGCCGTCGCGCCGGCGACGTTCATCGGCCTGATCCCAGGCTGGGAGGCCGAGGGATTTCTTGGTCACTTTGGTGAGGTGCGGCGCCAGGATGATGCAGCCGGTGTGCCCGGACCAGTGTTCCGTGTCCAAGGCGGCATCGTTTTCCGGCAGGAAAGGATCTCCGGCGTTGCCGAAAATGGTTTCCACAAAGTCCAGGTTGCTGACCAGATTGCCCGGGGCCAGGAAGCGCACTTCCATGGATTTTTGGGCGATGAAGCCCGGCACCGCCGGACAAATGATGGGGCGCAAAAGGAGAGAAACGAAGCATTCCGCCTGTTTTTCCTGGGTGGCCGTGAAGGGCAGCCGCAGCAGTTTGGTCGGCGGCTGCAATGCCAACTGCAGCAAACGGCCAAACGCCGCCTTGGGCACTGCCAACTTGTCGTCTGGAATGGGCAGACCGCCCTCCGCCACATGGAAGACCCCCACGGTGGTGCGCCGATCACTCGCGGGATTGTGCAGGACGCCTTGCCGCACCCGGTACGAACTCATGATTTCCGAGACAAACATGTCCTCGTCGGGGGGCAGCGAGAGCATTCGGGCCAACCCGGGACTGTCCAGCACGAAGGAGCGGGAAGGGAGTTTTATTTCCAATCCGGTTTCGTACAAATAGTCGCGGAGAAAATTGTGAATGCGCCAGTCGGCGGGACACAGGTAATTGGCCAGCAGCCGCATGGTCTCCTTCTGCCGGGAAAAAAGCGGCGCGGTGAGACTGGAGAGCTGGCTGGCCTGCGGCTTGCCAAACGTGGGACAGCCAGCCATGGCGAGCCGCAGGTTGATTCCTTCGATCAGACTTTCACTCAGGCGGCAATGGGATTTTTGCGTTTCCATAACAGGTTGGGTTAAAAGCGGAATCTGGGTTCATCGGCGGGAATGACATCGACAGCAACTTTGAGCGAATGTTCGCCACTGCCCAAGATGACTCCCCGGATCGGGCTCACGTCGCCGTAATCCCGCCCCCAGGCCAGCGTAATATGCCGGTTGGTAGGGATCAGGTTGTTGGTGGGATCCAGGTCGATCCAGCCCGTTCCCGGGCAGAAAAAAGCCAGCCAGGCATGCGAGGCATCTGCTCCGGCCAGCCGGGCCTTGCCCGGCGGAGGATCGGTTTCCAGGTATCCGCTCACATAGCGGGCGGGAATGCCCATCGAACGCAGGAAGGCGATCTCCAGGTGGGCAAAATCCTGGCAGACGCCCCGCCGATGTTTTAAAACCTCCGTCAGCGGCGTGGCCACGGTCGTGGCCTTGGGGTCGAATTTAAAATCACGGTAAATCCGGTTGGTTAGGTCGAGCGCGGCGGCCAAGACCGGCCGGCCCGCCGGAAAACTGGCCTGGGCATATTCCTGGAAAGCCGGGATGAGACTGATTTGCGGGGAATCGTAGAGAAACTCACCCGCTTCCATCGCCAGTTCAGGGTCCTGGTCCAGCATCTGCTGCCGTACCAGGGACCATGCGGGGCTCGCCTCGACCGAGGGCGGAGGGGTGGCCAAGACTTCCACCCGGCTGGTGGCTGCCACCGTGAGGCGTTTGTGCGCCCCTTTCACGGTCACAAAGGTCAGCTGATTGCCGAAATAATCCGTCTGGGTTCGCAAACTGCCCGGCGCGGGATCCACCTTGAGATCGACGTCCTGGCAATGTTGCCTGGTCAGTTCCCGCGGCTGCAACCGCAGCAAGTGATGCGACAGCGACACCGTGTCGCTGTAATTGTAAGTCGTCGTGTGGGAGAGTTCGTAAATCATGGGTCAACTCACCGTGGCGACGGTATGGCTGAAGTAGTGGTGGGTCAGGTGGTTCGATAACATACCCAATTCCACCATCAAATCGCTCAGCAAAGTGTCCAGCGCATCATCGGGTCCCTGCTCGGCGGTCCCCGCCAGGCGGGGCATATCCGCCGATTGGAGCAGTTTCTGCATGGCCACCACCTGCCGTAGCTCGTCATTGCCCGCCCCGGCGGCGGTTTCCCGGGGAAGATGCCGGGCATGCTCGGCCAGCGCGGCGACTTGAAAGGCAAAACCACGCGGATTCCCGACATCCAAAACGAGGAGTTCCAGGACGGAGGTCAGTTGCACCCCGGAAAAATAGCGCCGGCGGTAAGTCATGAGGCTATCGCAAATTTCGAGCACTGGTTCAAGCAGCAGCCCCGCTTTGCCGCTGGTGCTTAAAGTCGCCCGGAATAAGCCCAATTGCTGCATGCCGCGCTCGAGTCGCCGGCCGAGGTCCAGAAAGCGCCAGCCCAAACCGCGGGTCATATTTTCCATCTCCATCCCGTTGAAGGCGGCCAGATCGAGAATCAGGGTGTTGAGCAGGGCCAGCGCATCCGCCACCGGAATCCGGCGGGGACGGGACCGGGCATCGATGTTCATCTTGTTCAGGATCGACCAGGTATCAAAAGAAAACCGGTCGCGGACGACCGACGCGATGCTCCGTACGCTGCCCAGGATCTGCCGGGCACTCCCGAACCGCTCCGGCTTGTAAATCAATAAGAGCAGTTCCTGCTCCAAATCCTTCAGCGAAACCCGGCCGGCGAAGCGGTCGGGCAGCAGGCTGCGGCGCACCAGGGCATGGGCCAGCGCGCTGATCTCGGCCGATCCATCTGCCCCGGCCTCCCCTGCCAGTCGCAGCAGGATGCACCGCAGCAGGCGCAAGGTGCCCTCCAGGCGCTCGACGTAGCGTCCCAGCCAGAAAAGGTTGTCCGCCACCCGGCTGGGCAGTTCCGCGGCGGAAGGTCCCAAGCTCATCGGCTGGCCGGAAGAACTGAGGAGGGAAACCTTGGTGACCGGCCCATCGGAGAGCACCCAGGTATCCTTGCTCCCGCCCCCGCTTTGCATCGAAACAATCGGATCCTCGGTGGCAGGCGATATCCGGGTCAAGCCGCCGGGCATGACCACGAACGAATCCGCGGCGGCAGTGGCATAGGCGCGCAGCACCAGCGGCCGCAGTTCCGCCTTGCTGTTCAACCAGACCGGGGCGGTGGAAAGCGCCACCCGTTCCTGCCCCACAAAATTATAGGGTCGTTCCCGGATCGCCTCGATTAGCTTGGCCCGGTTCGCCCGAGTCATGGCGGCGCCAAAAAACGGCTCCTGCCCTCCCGCGCGAAAGGCGGGCTTCACCACCAACTTCTCCAGGTTGTTGATGACATATTCCCGCTCCTTCGGCTGACCGCACCACCAGGTGGCGGCGGAGGGCAACTTCAATTCCTCCCCGAGCAACCGGCGGCACAGTCCCGGCAGAAAGGGCAGGAACGCGGCGCCTTCAATCAGGCCGGTTCCCAGCGCATTGGCCACGGTGACATTGCCCGCCCTCACCGCCTGGACGAGTCCCGCCACCCCGAGAAAGGAATCGCCCCGCAATTCCAGGGGATCACAAAAATTATCATCCACGCGCCGGAGGATGACATCCACGCGGCGCAACCCTTCCAGGGTTTTGATGTAAACTTTCTGGTCCCGGACGGTCAGGTCGCCGCCCTCCACAAGCGTGAACCCCAGGTAACGGGCCAGGTAATCGTGTTCGAAATAGGTCTCGTTGTGCGGCCCGGGGGTCAGCAGGACCACGCTGGGATTTTCCGGGTTTTGCGGAGCCAGACCGCGCAAGGTTTCGCGCGCCACCCGGAAAAACGAAGCCAGCCGCTGCACCTGGCAATCCCGGAATTCATCCGGCAGGATGCGGGAAAGCACGATCCGATTTTCCAGGGCATAGCCCGCCCCGGAAGGCGCCTGGGTGCGGTCGGCAATGACCCACCACTGGCCATTGGCCGCCCGCGCCAGATCGGCCGCGTGCAGATGTAGATGGATGTTGCCCCGCACCGGCAAACCATGGCAGGGGCGCAGGAACCCGGGGTTGGCCTGCACCAGCGGCGCCGGGAGATCGCCTTCCCGGATCAAACGCTGCTCCCCATATACATCCGCCAGCAGGAGATTCAACAACCGGGCCCGCTGGATTAATCCCGCTTCGATGGCCTGCCATTCCAGCGGGGGAATCGCCAGTGGCACCATGTCCAATTCCCAGGGACGGTCCATTCCCTGGGGATCACCATAAATGTTGTAGGTGACACCATGCTCCCGGATAATGCGCCGGGCATTGTCCCAGCGAAGCGTGAGTTCCTCGCGCCCCAGGCGGTCGAGCGCCCCGACGAGCTTGCGCCAATGGGGACGCACTTCTCCCCCCGCCGTGGTCAACTCGTCATAAACGCCCGCCCGGGGAACATAGCCGGAGAAAATCCCCGGCATGTCACCCGCCTCATCCGATTGCGATTGGGACTGGGTTTGCGTTGGTGCGTTCATCATGCTCGCCGCGAGCCTAGCCTAACCGGTCCGCCCCGGCAACCAACTCGCACGCAAATCGAGCGTAAAGGGAGCTTCCGCGCTCCGCACCGCCGGGGGCACCCGCAGAGTGCCCGGGGTGTGTCCAATGGCCAGGAAACGGGCCAGGCGCCGGCTTTCCGCCTCGTAGGCATTCACCGGCAGCTTGTTGTGGCTCAGGCCCCCCGGATGGGAGACATGATATTTGCAACCGCCCAGGGAGCGGCGATTCCAAGTGTCCACGACATCAAACGTCAGCGGTGTGTTCACGCCGATGGTGGGATGGAGACACTCCGGCGGCTGCCAGGCCCGATAACGAACCCCCGCCACAAACTCACCCCGGATCCCGGTGGGATGCAGCGGCACGGCCACCCCGTTACAAGCGATCAAATGCCGGGTGTCCACCATGCCGGACACCTTCACCTGGAGTCGCTCCACGGAAGAATCGACATTGCGCACCGTGCTGCCCGCAAAGCCTTCCTCGCCCAGCACATGCCAGGGCTCCAGCGCCTGCCGGATTTCCAGATGCACCCCCCGGTGGGTGATCTCGCCGCATTTCGGGAAACGGAATTCCATGTGCGGGGCGAACCATTCCGGCTGCAGCGGATAACCATTTTCGGCCAAATCCGCAATGACCTCCCCAAAATCCTGCTCCACAAAATGCGGCAGCATGAACCGGTCGTGCAATTCCGTGCCCCAGCGCACGAGTTTTTGCGCATACGGGGCCTTCCAAAACCGCGCAATCAGGCTGCGCAGCAGGAGTTGTTGCGTCAGGCTCATCCGGGCATGCGGCGGCATCTCAAAGGCCCGCAGTTCCACCAAGCCCAACCGGCCGGTGCCGCCTTCGGGCGAAAACAGCTTATCGATGCAAAACTCGGTGCGATGGGTGTTACCGGTGGTATCGATCAGCAGGTTGCGAAAGACGCGGTCCACCAGCCAGGGCGGCACCGGACCGGATGCCGGCAATTGCTTCATCGCCAATTCCAACTCATACAGCGTGTCATCCCGCGCTTCGTCCACGCGCGGATGCTGACTCGTCGGGCCAATGAAGAGACCGCTGAATAAAAAGGATAGCGAAGGATGATTTTGCCAGAAGCGCAGCATGCTCGCCAGGAGGTCCGGGCGGCGCAGGATCGGACTGTCGGAGGGGGTGGGACCGCCAATGACCACATGGTTACCGCCGCCGGTTCCCACATGTTTGCCGTCCATCATGAACTTCTCTGTGCCCAAACGTGACAGCCGCGCCTCGTCATAAAGGGTGGTCGTGTTGGTGACCAATTCATCCCAACTCGCCGCCGGATGGAGGTTTACTTCAATCACCCCCGGGTCCGGAGTGACCTTGATGTGGTTCAGGCGGTCGTCATGGGGCGGCGCACTGCCTTCGATCATGACGGGTAATTTCAGCTCGGAGGCCACCGTTTCGATGGCGCTGATCAATTCCAGATAATCTTCCGTGTCGCTGACCGGCGGCATGAAAATGTAGAGGTGCCCCCCGCGCGGCTCCACGCAAATCGCCGTGCGGGTGATTCCTTTCGCCGATTCGAAAGGCGCCGGCGCGGGGGTTCCCATCGTCGCTTCGCTCTTCGACCCCGGTTCCACGGGCTTGCCGGAAACGATAACTTTCCGCAAGGGCGGTTGCTTGGTCATCGGATCGGGCGGCAGGATGTGCGGATAATCCTCAGCCGCCACCCAGGGGATGGAATCCAGGGGCAGACGCAACCCGATCGGGGAATCTCCCGGTACCAGGAACAAATGTTCCGTCCGCAGGAACCAGGAACTGCTGCTCCAGCGGGCTGTGCCCGTCGGCAGTCGCCGGATGGGCATCACGTAACCGATAACCTTGTCCAGGCCTTGATTAAAAATCTTGGCCAACCGCGCGCGCTCCTCTTTGTTTTCCAGGCGGGCGTCCAGCGGGTCCACATTGCCCGGCAGTTTCCGCTCGCGCCACAGGTAATACCAAACATCCTCGTACGCGGGCATAATATGCTTCGCGGGCAAGGTGAGCACGTCGGCGAGGCGGTGGATAAACTTTTCGGCGTCTTTTGGGGTATGACCCAGGTCGGCATTATCGTGCGCCACGAGGGATTCGTCCTTCCAGATCGGCAGTCCATCGCGGCGCCAGAAACAGGAAAGCGCCCAGCGCGGCAGGGATTCGCCCGGGTACCATTTCCCCTGCCCGAAATGCAGAAGGCCGCCCGGCCCAAATTTTCCCTTCAGCCGGCGGATGAGTTCGCCCGACAACTTCCGCTTTTCCGGCCCCATGGCCGTAAAATTCCATTCCTCACCGTCCATGTTGTCGATGGAAACAAACGTCGGCTCTCCGCCCATGGTGAGGCGGACATCACCCGCGCGCAGTTCCTTATCCACCTGGTGACCGAGCGCTTCAATGGTTTGCCATTGTTCCTCGGTGTAGGGCTTGGTGACGCGGGGCGATTCGTAAATCCGGGTCACCGTCATCGTGTGCTCCAACTGGGTTTCGCACTTGTCCACCCCGCCGGTGACCGGCGCGGCACCCATGGGATCCGGGGAACAAGCCAGCGGTATATGGCCCTCGCCGGCAAAAAGGCCCGAGGTCGGATCGATGCCAATCCATCCGGCCCCCGGCAGGTAAACTTCCGTCCAGGCATGCAGATCGGTGAAATCGACGGCGGTGCCGGAGGGACCGTCCAGCGACTTCACATCCGGACTCAATTGGATCAAATAGCCCGAAACAAACCGGGCGGCGAGCCCCAGGTGGCGCAACACCTGGACCAACAGCCAGCCCGAATCCCGGCAGGAGCCGGAACGCAATTGCAGGGTCTTATCTGGCGTCTGCACGCCTGGCTCCAGGCGGATCGTGTAACTGATATCCTTGCAGACTTTCTGATTGAGATAGACCAGGAAGTCAATCGTGCGGACCGGAGTGACGTCAATGGTGGCGAGGTATTCCCGGAGTTGGGGACCGGCCGGCAGCGCCTCCAGAAAAGGCGCCAATTCTTTTTTCAGGTGTGCTTCGTAGGTAAACGGGCACTTTTCGGCGCTCTCCTCCAGGAAGAAATCGAACGGGTTGTAAACCGACATTTCCGCCACCAAATCCACCTCCACAAGCAATTCGCGGGATTTTTCCGGGATCACCAGCCGGGCCAGATAATTGCTGAACGGATCCTGCTGCCAGTTGAGAAAGTGCTCCTTGGGCAGGATGGTCTGCGAGTACGCGAGGATGGGGGTGCGGCAGTGGGGCGCGGGACGCAGCCGGATGATATGCGGCGAGTGGGAGACCGCCCGGTCATACCGGTAATGCGTCTTATGATTAAGGGCAACGTGGATGGACATGATTTAAATACCAAATATCTGCGAGGCGCCGCGGTTCATTGGACCTTTTCCATCGAGGCATGCCGGGTTTCCGGCATCCGCTTGGCAAAGAAGCGCTCGTACACACCGTTGCTGACGAGGTTCATATTGGTCTGCAAAGTGTCCAGATATTCATGGAGCCCCTGGCCCATGACATCATCGATGGTGGCATACGCCAGTTCGGAGCAAAGCTGGCCCAGCAATTTCTCCGCGGGCTTGCGATAGGTTCCGATGGGGGTGCCGGAAATGGCATGGAACGAGTCCCGGGCGGCGTTGAGGCAATACCGGATGGCGCGCGGAAATTCACTGTCCAGCAGTAGGAATTCCACAATCAGTTTGGGGGAGATCCGGCCATGGCGCTTGCGATACATTTCAAAGGCGCTGGAGGAACGCAGGACGGCGGCCCATTGCACATCATCAAACGGGGTGCCCACATCCGCCACCGAGCGGAGCAGGATGAAATACTTCACATCCAGGATGCGCGAAGTTTTGTCGGCGCGTTCCAATTTTCGCCCCAGGCGCGAAAAATGCCAGCCTTCCCCATGGGTCATGGTGGCATCGGTCAAACCCGTGAACAAATGACTGGAGAGCTTGACGTTGGTGAAGAACTCATGGGGTGAATCCATCCCCTGGCCCCCTTCCGCCGCCGCCTTGACGGTGAGGTAAAACTGGTTCAATTGGAGCCACATCTCCGAGGAAATAATTTCCCGTACGGACCGGGCATTCTCCCGCGCCGAGCGCAGGCACGAGAGGATCGAATTCGGATTATCGCGGTCAAAGGTCAGGAATTCGAGGACCGTTTGCCGGTTCGCCTCCTCGTAGCGCTTGGCAAAATCTTCATGATCCCCCGTAATGTTCACCAACGGCTGCCACTGCTGGTCGGCGCTGGTGGAGTCCAGCATGATGTTGAGGTTCACATCCACGATCCGGGCGACGTTCTCCGCCCGCTCGACGTACCGGCTCATCCAATAAATAGAATCCGCAACCCGGCTTAACATTAAATTGTCGCTCCTGCCACGCGCGTGGCGCTCTGGTTTTGGGTCATTTCATCCGCCTGCAGCGTGGCGGGACTGTCCGCCAGGACCCATGTGTCCTTGCTGCCGCCGCCTTGCGACGAGTTTACCACCAGGGAGCCCTTCTTCAAGGCCACCCGGGTAAGCCCGCCCGGAAGCACGAAAATGTCTTTCCCATACAAAATATACGGCCGCAAATCCACATGCCGGCCCTCCAGGCGACCATCGATCAAAGTGGGCACGCGCGAGAGGGAAAGGGTGGGTTGGGCGATGTAATTCCGGGGATTGGCGGCGATGCGACGGGCGAACTCTTCCCGTTGTTCGGCCGTGGAATGCGGCCCGATCAACATGCCGTAGCCACCGGATTCGTTGGCCGCCTTCACCACCAGTTCCCCGAGGTGTTCCAGCACGTATTTCAACTCGTTTGGTTCGGCGCAGATATGCGTCGGCACATTGGGGAGGATGATGTCCTGATCCAGGTAGTATTTGATGATCTTCGGGACGTAGGCGTAAACCACTTTGTCATCCGCCACGCCGCTCCCCGGCGCGTTCGCCAGGGCGACATTGCCGGCCTTATAAACCTTCATCAACCCCGGCACCCCGAGCATCGAATCGGCCCGGAAGGTTTCCGGGTCGAGGAAATCGTCGTCGATCCGGCGGTAAATCACATCCACCCGTTCAAATCCGTTGGTCGTGTTCATCCAGACGTAGCCGTCGGACACCACCAAGTCGCCGCCTTCCACCAATTCCACCCCCATTTGCTGGGCGAGGAAGGAATGTTCGAAATAGGCGGAATTGAAAACGCCCGGAGTCAGCACCACCACGCGCGGCGAGGTCTCGCCCTCGGGCGCCAGGTATTCCAGCATGTCCCGCAACCGGATCGGGTAGTTCGACACCGGCCGGATGCGGGAAGCTTCGAAGACTTCCGGGAAAAGACTTTTCATCAGGCGACGATTCTCCAGCACGTAGGAGACGCCCGAGGGACAACGCAGATTGTCCTCCAAAACATATATCTGGCCATCGCTGTGCCGCACCAGATCGGTGCCCGTGATGTGGCACCAAATACCCCGCGGCGGATTCACGCCGAGGCACGCCGAGCGCAGGCCCTTGGACGTGGACACGATGTGCTCCGGCACCGCCTTGTCTTTGATGATTTTCTGGTCGTGGTACAGGTCATCAATGAACATGTTCAAGGCCCGGATCCGCTGCTTGAGCCCACGCTCAATCCGGTCCCACTCCGTGGCGGGCACAATGCGGGGCACCAAATCGAAAGGCAGGGTTTTCTCCACCCCTTCGCTTTCGCCATAGACATTGAAGGTGATGCCTGCCTGGACGAGCGCCCGATCCGCCGCCAGTTGCCGGGTAAGCAACTCACCCGGGGGAAGGGATTCGATTTTTCGTGCCAGCGGACGGGCCGCGGCGCGCGGCCGGCCGTTCTCGCCGAACATCTCGTCAAAAAAGTTGCCGACTTCGTATTCGCTTAGTTTCATCAACCGGTTTTTACTTTACCCACTCAAAATGGTTCCACAATCCAGGATATTTACCTTGTAAGCACCCGACGTGCCAGCAACCGGCTTCCGGCGAGCAAACTCGCGACTCTCCCAGTAAAAAGGACTCACCGGCAAACCCGGCCGCAATATCCTCACCGCGGGCTTGAATCCTGCGCACGATGCATGGTCTGATTTGGGCGAAATGCGCAAATTTGAACATCCGAGGCAGCATAGCTGAGGATCCCACGGAGTGCTCGCTTTTTCTCTTCATCGGGCCAATAACTTTGCTTTGGGGCCGCGAATCGATTTGCTTCCGCAGCCTGGATAATTCACAGTGCCTGCGGCTGAACCGCCCGCCATGAACAAATTAAATCTGCTCCGCTGCTCGCTGGGTTTGACCGCCAGTCTGGCTTGCGGGGCGACTGGGCAAACACCCACGCCTTCCTCTGCCCCGGTTGCCTCCATGAAATCCCGAGCTGAATCGACCAATTTCCAGGAAACCAGCCGCTATGCCGATGTGGTGAAGTTTTTCACCGAGTTGGCAGCCGCCAGCCCGCTGATCCGCCAGGAGACCTTCGGCCATTCCGTGGAGGGTCGCGCCCTACCCCTCGTGATTTTGGCCGATCCGCCAGTCGCCCATCCCCAGGAAGCGGTCGCCGCCGGAAAAACCATCGTTTTCGTCATGGCCAACATTCATGCTGGCGAGGTGGAAGGCAAGGAAGCCCTGCAGCCTTTGGCCCTTCGCATTGCCCGGGGTGATTTGCACCCCCTCCTCCAGAACCTGGTGATCCTTTTCGCGCCCATCTATAACGCCGACGGCAATGAACGGATCGATGTCCATAATCGCACCGACCAATATGGGCCGGTGGGCGGAGTGGGAATCCGGGAAAATGCCCGGGGACTCGATTTGAACCGGGACTACATGAAGCTCGAAGCGCCGGAAAGCAAATCCCTGGTCGCTTTGTTCAACCGTTGGGATCCTCACCTGACCGTGGATTTGCACACCACGGATGGTTCCTATCACGCCTATCACCTTACCTACTCCCCCACCCTGAATCCCTGCGCCGATCCTCGCCTGATTGCCTTCGAGCGGGACCAGTTGCTCCCGGCAGTCACCTCCGCGATGCGGTTGCGCCACAATTTTCGGACGTATTATTATGGCAACTTCTCCACCCGGGAAGCCCTCGGAAGTGAACTGGAGCGATTTGCTGCAGCGCGACCCGGCGAACCTGTGGTCACCAAGGTCTGGCGCACTTTCGATCATCGTCCCCGCTTTGGGAATAATTACGTGGGCTTGCGCAACCGCCTGACGATCCTGTCGGAAGCCTACAGCCACTTGGATTTTCCGGGGCGGGTAAAAGTCACGGGCGCGTTTGTGGAGGAGATCCTCCAGTATGCCAACGCGCATGCGGGGGAGATTCGCGCCCTGACCCACCAAGTCGATGTGGACCAGTCCCATCCCGGGAATGCGGCCCGCCCCCCATTGGGGGTGGAGTTTTCCCTGCATCCGCTGCCCGAGGAGGTGGACCTCCTGGTTGGCGACGTCACCCAGATAAAACATCCCGTTACCGGCATTCCCATGATTGCCATGGTGGAGGACAAGGTCGTGCCCACTCGCATGCCCGATTATGGAGCTTTTGCGGCTACCCGGACGGTGCCTGGCGCGCACGCCTACCTCTTTGCCCCGGCTCCCGGCATGACCAATGTCCTCTCGAATCTGCGAGAACACGGCGTGCGGGTCGAGGAATTGACCGCACCGCTCACGGTGCCCGCTGACAAATTTCACCTGACTGACGTGAAACACGCCGCGCGGCCTTTCGCCGGACATCGAGCCACGCGGTTGACCGGGAAATTTGTAACCGAAACCCAAACCTTTCCGGAGGGCACCGTCATTGTTCGGTGCACCCAGCCCCTGGGCCGGTTGGTGGCGTATTTGCTGGAGCCCGAAAGCGATGATGGTTTGGTAACTTGGAATTTTCTGGATGAGCAACTCCGGGTTGGTCAGGACTACCCCATCTGGAAAGTGGTCGAATCCATTGCGAACGCCCCGACCCGGGTGGTCGCCCCCCCACCGGCGGCGAATCAACCGGCTCGCTGAGACGACCGGAGACGGGACTCGCTTTTCCCGGCATTGACGTGCTAGGATTGCCCCATGAGTTGGGTTTATCGGCGTCTCCTCCGCCCTGTGTTGTTCGCCCAGGATTCGGAGCAAATTCACAATCGAACACTGGATCGCCTGGCCTGGGCGGCATGCCACCCGTGGGCTTGCCGGGCGGCGGGTCGTTTTTTTTCCGCTCCGGAACTGCCGGTGGATTTGTGGGGGTTGCATTTTCCGAACCCGGTTGGACTCGCCGCCGGCATGGACAAGCAAGCCGCGGCCGTCCCCGTCTGGGAGGCGCTTGGTTTTGGCTTTTGCGAGCTGGGCGGCGTGACGTGGCACTCCCAACCCGGCAACGCCCAGCCCCGGATGTTTCGCGTCCCCGAAGACCGCGCTTTGATCAACCGGATGGGGTTCAACAATGGCGGCGCCCCCGCCCTGGCGGAAAAACTGGCCGGCTGGCGGAAGGCCGGCCGCTGGCCCCGCCATCCGGTGGGCATCAACCTCGGCAAGTCCAAAGTGACCGAATTACGGGACGCCGCCGCGGATTATGCCGCCTCCTTCCGCGCCTTGTGGGCCCAGGCCGACTTCTTTGTAGTCAATGTCAGTTCCCCCAATACCCCCAATTTGCGAACCCTGCAGGACAAATCAGCCCTGGACGAGATCCTGGCGGCGCTGCAAGAGGTTAATTGTGAAATGACCAAAAGCGCCAGCCGCGGCGTCTCCCGCAAACCGGTTTTAGTCAAGGTTGCCCCTGATCTCTCCTTCCCCGCTCTGGACGAAATCCTGACCCTCACCGGTCCGCGGGAAATCGCCGGCCTGGTAGCCACTAATACCACCATCACCCGCCCGGGACCGGACCGGACCGGCAAACGCCGGCTCTATGAAGAGACCGGCGGATTGAGCGGGGCCCCGCTCGCCGCCCGCAGCACGGAAGTGATCCGGCACCTGTACCGGCAATCCGGTGGCCGGCTCCCCATCATTGGTGTGGGCGGTATTTTCAATGCGGCTGATGCCTGGGAAAAGATCACCGCCGGCGCGTCCCTACTCCAAGTTTACACCGGCATGGTTTATGAAGGCCCCGGTATCACCCGTGCACTGGTGGCCGGACTGCGGTCCCGCCTCGCCGCGCACGGTTGCGCGCGTCTCTCCGAGGCGGTGGGCGGCGCCTAGCGTCCAAGAACGATTGGATGATCTGCGCTAATAGCGACCGCGCAAGAGGCGATAATATCTACTTGACTAGTCAGAAGCCACGCCCTATACGACTATGTGCAAGGCTCACAGTTGCAAGGCTTAACAACATCCGAGCAGGGATCAACTATGACAAAGCGAGATTTAGTAATGCGGATCAGCAATGATACCGGGTTGGGGCAACACCAGGTCTTGGAGGTGGTCCAAAAAACTCTGGATTACATTGCCGAGGCGGTTTCCATGGGGAATAAGGTGGAATTGCGTAATTTTGGGGTCTTCGAGGTCAAAATTCGCAAAGCCCGGGTCGGCCGCAATCCCAACGCTCCGGCCACCAATGTGCCCATCCCCCCGCGGGCAATCGTCAAATTTAAACCGGGGAAGGAAATGCGGGTCCAAGTCATCAAGTTGACGCCGGCAAACCAGGGGAGCGCACCCAAATTGCCCCCACCCGCCTGACCGCCTGGTCTTTCGCCTGACGGCCCACTAAAAATTCGAAATTCGGAGATTTCACCTCCTGCGGAGGTGCCTCTTTTTATTGTTTCGGCCTCCCAACGGTCGCCCGAAGTCCTCCGCCCCGGCGGCAAACACTTACGCAGGCGTCGGGGACGCGGTAGCGGTCAGATCTCCGCGTCTGTGGCGAATTATTTTCAGTCCAAATCCTGAGTTGCGTTCCCGCCGGGGTTTAACGTAGTTTGCAGCACGGCTATTAGCATGAAAATCTACATCGACGGCAAATATTACGACGAACGGAATGCCAAGATCTCCGTGTTTGATCACGGATTGTTGTATGGCGACGGAATCTTCGAGGGGATTCGCGCCTATAACGGTCGCGTATTCCGTCTGCGGGAGCATATTGACCGCCTGTTCGCCTCTGCCAAGGCCATTTTGCTGACCATTCCGTTGAGCCACGCGGAAATGATGAAAGCCGTCATCGCCACCTGCCGCCGGAACAAGGTCCAGGATGGGTATATCCGACTCCTCGTGACGCGCGGTATCGGAACTTTGGGATTGAACCCGAAGTCCTGCAAGGCACCTTCCGTGGTGATCATCGCGGGCAAGATCCAGCTCTATCCGGAGGAATATTACGAAAAAGGCCTGGATATCATCACGGTGCCGACCGTGCGCAATTTGCACAGCGCGTTGAACCCGGCCATCAAATCCCTGAACTACCTGAACAACATCTTGGCCAAGATTGAGGCCAATAACGGGGGTTGCGAGGAAGCGGTCATGCTCAATTCCGAGGGATTTGTGGCGGAATGCACGGGCGACAACCTTTTTATCATCAAAGGCAAGCAGTTGCTGACGCCTCCCTTGTCCGCCGGCGCCCTTTATGGCATCACCCGTGAAGTGGTGATGGGCTTGGGACGCGATGCCGGAATGTCGGTTGCGGAACCGAACCTCACCCGTTACGATTTATTCAATGCGGACGAGTGCTTCTTGACGGGGACGGGCGCCGAATTGGTGCCGGTGGTCAAAATTGATGGCCGGATCATCGGCGACGGGAGCCCCGGACCGATCACGAAAGCCCTGGTGGCTCAGTACCGCACCTTGACGAACAGCGTCGGGGAGTCGATATACGATTAAGAATATGCTGTGTTGTATTTGCAAACAGAAGGAAGCCAAGGTGCATCTCACCCAGATCGCTGGGGACAAGATGCAAAAAGTCGACCTGTGCGAGGATTGCGCCAAGCACAAGGGGGTGAACGATCCCGCCGGCTTTTCCCTGGCTGATCTGTTGCTCGGACTCGGCGCGGCCCAGGAGGTCGAGCAGGCTTCCGGCGGGGTCGAACTGAAATGCCCTCGCTGCGGCTTCACCCAGGCCGACTTCAAGAAGACTGGCCGCCTCGGTTGCGCGGATTGTTACCTCACTTTCGCTGAAGGTTTGGAGGGCCTGCTCAAAACGATGCACAAAGGGACCCGCCATATCGGCAAGGTGCCGCAATTCCTAGTCCAGGGGCGGGATCTGGCTGATCGCCTGAAATCACTGCAAAAGAAGCTCACCACGGCCATCGAAGGCGAGGATTTCGAGCAGGCCGCCCTCTTGCGGGACGAAATCCGGCAGATGAATCTGAAGTTGGGTGGATTGACGGTGCCGTAACCAATGAACATTAATGAATTCCTCGTTCCCCCGGCGGAGAGCGCCCGTCGCAAAGGTCCGCACGACCGCATTGTAATGTCCAGCCGGGTGCGGTTGGCCCGGAATATCCGCAACGCCTCTTTTCCCGGTTGGGCCAAGAAGCCGGAGCGCGTGCGCATCCTCGAACTGATCAAACCGGCCGTGGAAAGTTTGGCGGAGATGCGGGGCGCGTTTTCCGAATCCATGGACAATCTGATCCCGCTCGACAAGCAGATCCTGGTCGAACGCCATTTGATCAGTCGGGAGCATGCCGCCAAAGGTGCCGGCAGCGGCTTGGTCCTGAATCGCGAGGAGTCCTTGTGCGTGATGATCAACGAAGAGGACCACCTCCGGATGCAGGCGCTGCGTCCGGGCTTGCAACTCCGCCAGGCCTGGGCCGCCGTCGACCAGGTCGATTCCGCTCTGGAACGAAAACTGGATTATGCTTTTAGTTCCGATCTTGGCTATTTGACCGCCTGCCCCACCAACCTCGGCACCGGGATTCGCGTCAGTGCGATGCTGCACCTCCCGGGGCTGGTGTTGGCCGAGCAGATCAATCCCATCATCACTTCGGTGAACAAACTCGGACTGGCCGTCCGGGGTCTTTACGGCGAAGGCACGGAGGCCTTGGGGAATGTGTTCCAGGTCTCCAACCAGATGACTTTGGGCGAAACCGAGACGGCCATCGTCGAGCGTCTCGAAAAGGTGCTCGCGCAGATCATCGAGCACGAGGAGAATGCCCGCGGGGTGCTGCTGGAAAAGAAACCGAAAATGGTTTATAACAACATCGGTCGGGCCTACGGTACCTTGGCCAATGCCCACAGCATTTCGTCCAAGGAGACCATGAACCATCTCTCCAGTATGCGTCTGGGCATGGACTTGGATTTATTCCCCGGCAGTGACCGCGCGTTGACGGATGAATTATTCATCCGTACCCAACCGGCCCATTTGCAGAAGCAATATTCCGAAAAGCTCTCGGCCGAAGAACGGGATGTGTTGCGGGCCGACATGCTGCGCGAAAACCTGCGCGGGGTCAGCCGGCCAATCTCCCCGCTGGGCGGTGGTGGCACCCACGACAAACCAGCCAAATAGGCGGCCATCCGGATCACGGGCGGCCTGAGTCAGGATGGCGCCAGCGCTGTTGGGTGAACCATGAGTGCGTCTCCGACTGGCGCAGGTGGGGAGTTGGCCGCCGAATTTACCGCCATTGCGGAATCCATCAGCAATAGCGGCGCGGCACTGGACAAAGTAAGCAATTAGCAGCACGTTTATTTTATGGCAAACGAAGATGCAATGAACAATTTCACGCCCCGCGCCCAGCAAGTGCTCGCGCTGGCGCGCAAAGAGGCGGACCGCTTCAACCACAATTTTGTGGGCACTGAACACCTCCTGCTTGGCTTGATCAAGCTGGGCCAGGGCGTGGCGGTGAACGTCCTCCAGAAACTCGGGCTGGATCTGGAAACGGTGCGGATGGAAGTCGAGAAACAGGTCGGCACGGGGCCGGACCAAAAAATGATCGGCAACATCCCCTATACGCCCCGGGTCAAGAAGGTGCTCGCCTTGGCGGCCAAAGAGGCCCGCGCGCTCAATCATACCTATGTGGGCACCGAGCACATCCTGCTGGGACTCCTGCGCGAAGGTGATGGCGTGGCCGCCCGCGTCCTCAAAAACCTGGACATCGATATTGAGCAGACCCGCCAGGAAATTCTGAAGGAACTCGATCCCAACTTTAAGGAACAGGACGAGCAGCCCCCCGCCGAAGGTGCTGGCGGTGGGGGTGGCAACGCCCCCGAGAAGCCCGCCAATCCGGAGAAGAAGGGGGAAGTCAAAACTCCCGCCCTGAAAGCGTACGGACGGGATCTGACCGAAATTGCGCGCAAAGGCGAAATGGACCCGGTCATCGGCCGCAAGAACGAAATCGAACGCGTTATCCAGATCCTCTGCCGTCGCACCAAGAACAATCCCGTCCTGCTGGGCGAGGCGGGCGTGGGTAAGACCGCGATCGTGGAAGGTCTGGCCCAGGAAATCGCCTCGGGCAACGTGCCCGAACTGCTCCGCGAAAAGCGCGTGATTACGCTGGATCTGGCCTTGATGGTCGCCGGCACGAAATACCGCGGCCAGTTCGAGGAGCGCATCAAGGCGGTCATGGATGAAATCCGCCGTGCTCGCAACATCATTCTGTTCATCGATGAGTTGCACACCATTGTGGGCGCCGGTTCCGCCGAGGGCACCATGGATGCCTCCAACATCATCAAACCCGCCCTGAGCCGCGGCGAAATGCAGTGCATCGGCGCCACCACGCTCAACGAATACCGCAAGTATATCGAGAAGGATGCCGCCTTGGAACGCCGGTTCCAGAGCGTGAAAGTCGAGGCCCCCTCCATCGAAGAAGCCGTGCTCATCCTGAAGGGATTGCGGGGCAAGTACGAGGAGCATCACAAAGCCGAATTCACGGACCAGGCCATCGAAGCGGCGGTGAAATTGTCGGATCGTTACATCCCTGATCGTTTTCTGCCGGACAAGGCCATCGACTTGATGGATGAAGCCGGCTCCCGGGCGCGCATTGGCACGATGACCCGCCCGCCCGAGGTCAAGGAAATCGAGGCGGAAATCGATGTGATCAAGGGCCACAAGGAGCGCGCGATCAAGGAACAGGATTTCGAAGGCGCCGCGTCCATGCGCGACAAGGAAAAGCAGGCCAAGGAAAAGCTTGAAGGCGTCCTGAGCGCCTGGCGCGCCAATCGCGAGGAAAAGCGCGTCCGCGTCGACGAAGAGGACATCCTCCACGTCGTGGCCAAATGGACCGGCATCCCGCTGAAGCGGATGGAACAGGGCGAGTCCCAACGGCTCCTGGCGGTGGAAGCCACGATGTCCAAGATCGTCATCGGCCAGAAGGAAGCCGTGGCGGCCATGTGCAAGGCCCTCCGCCGTTCCCGCGCAGATCTGAAGGATCCCAAGCGTCCCGTGGGCACATTCGCCCTGCTGGGACCCACCGGGGTCGGCAAGACCCTGCTCGCGAAGACGTTGGCGGAACAGATGTTTGGCGACGCCAAATCCCTGATCCAGCTCGACATGAGCGAGTACATGGAGAAATTCAACGTCTCCCGGCTGGTTGGATCACCGCCCGGCTATGTCGGTTACGAGGAAGGCGGCCAATTGACCGAACAAGTCCGCCGCAAGCCTTATTCCGTGGTGCTTTTCGATGAAATCGAGAAAGCGCATCCGGACGTGTGGAACATGCTGCTGCAAATCCTGGAAGAAGGCAAACTGACCGACAACATCGGTCGGGTGGTCAACTTCCGGAACACCATCATCCTGATGACCTCCAACGTCGGCTCGGAGACCATCAAAAAACAGTCCACGCTGGGATTCTCGCCCATCACGGACGAATCCACTTACGAGAACATGCGGGAGAAAATTCTGGAAGAAGCGAAGCGCACCTTCCGTCCCGAGTTTCTGAACCGTCTGGACGACGTCATCGTCTTCCGGTCGCTCACCAAACCGGATTTGATCGAGATTCTCGACCTGGAAATCAACAAGGTCTGCGAGCGCCTGCGCAACAAGAATATCCGGCTCACCCTGGATGAGAAGGCCCGCGACTTCCTGGTCGAAAAGGGCTATGATCCGAATTACGGTGCGCGCCCCATGCGTCGTTCCGTGGAACGGTTTTTGGAAGATCCCCTCGCGGAGGAGATCCTCAAGGGTAACCTGCACGAGAATGATCCGATTCAGGTCACCTTTGAAAAGGACCGCCTGGTCTTCATTCAAAACGCCGCCGCCGAAGGCGCCCTTTCCAAATAATCACCGGTCGCGGGAATCGTTCCCGCCTCCGGTTAGGCTCTGGACTCCTGGCTCCGTGGAAGTTACCTGGCCCGAACGACGGCCAACCAGCCGTCTTCCCCCTCTCTGCCATTCACAATGGCGGAGAGGGCTGGGGAGAGGTGGTGCCATCCATTTTCCACACGTCCCCCAACACCAAAGGTGTTGTGCCATCTAGCCCAAGCTTGGCGCGAGGCACGAGCGCCTACCTTGGGTAACGGAGAAATGGTGCTGTGTTTCTCTGTTGTCTGTGTTACCTCATGTTTAATAGTCTTTTGTTCAATCCCATCCTGAACCTGGCTGCCGCCGGGAATACACTCGCCAACCGAAATCACCCCTGCTAAATGAAGAGTAATCGATGAATGGAGCCGCCAAAAGATTCGTGCTGGATTGGTTGACCGGTCTGGGAAGTTTGTCCCTTCTGGCCAAGGAATCCGTCGCTTCGCTCCTGACTTTCAAAGTGTCGTGGCGGGATTTCCTCTACCAGATATATTTCATCGGCGTAAAATCCCAGGCTGTCGTGATCATCACGGGCGCCTTTACGGGCATGGTACTGGCGGCCCAGACCTATTTTCAATTTCACAAAGTGGCCATGGACACGGCCACGCTGGCAGTGGTGAGTGTCTCCATGTGCGATGAACTGGGCCCGGTGCTGACGGCCCTGATGGTGGCGGGTCGGGTGGGTGCTGCGATGGCTGCGGAGTTGGGCACGATGAAAGTTACGGAACAAATCGATGCGCTGCGCACGCTGGCCACCCATCCCGTGGACTACCTGGTGGTCCCGCGGTTGATGGCTTCACTGGTTTCCCTGCCGTTACTGACCACGGAGGCCATGGCGGTGGGCATCACCTCCGGTTACCTGGTGGGGGTCTTCCTGCTCGATATCGACCCCGCCTACCTTTACCACAACATGGTCAGCTACACCAAGGGCGTGGACATCGTTATTGGCACCAGCAAGGCGTTCGTCTTCGGCGGCATTATTGCGGTCATTGGCTGTTACAAGGGGATGACCTGTGGCGAGGGAGCCGAAGGCGTCGGGCGTGCCACCACCGAGGCGGTGGTCTATGCGTCCATCAGCATTCTGATTTCCAATTTCTTCCTCACCCTCACCCAGAATCAGTTGCTCCGGCTGTTCCCATGATCGAGGTAAGTGACTTGCGGAAGCGGTTTGGTGCCAACCCCATTCTGGATGGGGTGACTTTTCGCGTCGAATCGGGGGAATCGGTGGTCATCATCGGCCGCAGTGGTGGCGGCAAGAGCGTCCTGCTCAAACATCTGGTGGGGTTGTTGAAACCCGATTCCGGTTCCGTTATCATCGACGGGGAAAATCTTTGCGGTTTGAACGAGCGTCAGTTGCTGCCCGTGCGCCGGAAATTTGGCATGCTCTTCCAGGGGGCGGCGCTCTTTGACTCGCTGACGGTGGCGGAAAATGTCGGCTTTATGCTGGATCGGGAACGCAAACTTTCCCCCGCTGAAATTCGCCGCAAGGTTGCCGAAGCGTTGGAAATGGTGGAATTGTCCGGCACCGAGTCCAAAAAGCCTTCGGAACTTTCGGGCGGCATGCGCAAGCGCGTCGGGCTGGCCCGGGCGATCATTTACCAACCCGAAATCGTCCTCTACGATGAACCTACCACGGGACTTGATCCCGTCGTGGCGGACAGCATCGACCAATTGATCAACCGGGTCCGGGACCGGCTGAATGTCACCACCGTGGTGGTAACCCACGATATGCGGAGCGCCCGCACGGTCGGCAACCGCATCCTCATGCTGCACGACCGGCGCATTTACGTCAGCGGTACTCCGGACGAGATTTTCAACTCCACCGATCCGGTGGTGCACCGCTTTGTCAACGGCATCTCGGTGCCCAAAGAGCATTATTTTTGATATGAGCAAGACACGTCTGGAACTAAAAGTGGGATTCTTCGTCCTCGTCTGTCTGGTGCTGGCCGGCACCCTGCTCCTGCAATTCGGCCGCGGCACCACCCTCTTCCGCCCCACGTTTGAACTCATTCTGCACGCCAAAAACGTCGGCGGCATGAAGCCCCACGCCAACGTCCTCATGTCCGGTGTCCAGATCGGCAATGTTTCCCGCTGCAAACTGGCCCCGGATGGCAAATCGGTAACCATTTATCTTAAAATCTATACGGATTACACCATTTACAGCGACGCCCGCTTTGCCATCGAACAGTCCGGCTTCCTGGGGGACCAATACGTCGCCGTGGTTCCGCAAATGAACACCGGTGGCAAGCTGGGTCCCGGCAGCGAAGCCCGCGCCGAAGATCCCTTCAATCTCCAGGAAGCCGAGCGCGACGCCAGGGCTTTCCTCGCTGGACTCGATGGGACCGCCAAGAAAATTGATGCCGCGGTGGATGACGTCCGTCGCCTGGTGCTCAATGAAAAAACCCTCACCAACCTCTCCCTCGCCATCCTTAACTTCCGGCAGGTTTCCGAGGATGCGCGGGGCACCGTGAACGATCTCCGCCGGATTGTTCAGACGAACGAAGGGAGCGCGAACCTGGCCGTCAGCAATGTGGTGGCATTCTCGGACCGGCTGCTGAATGTCGGCCTTTCCGCCCAGGCCATCATATCCAATAGCGCACCCCAGGTGAACGCCGCTTTGGAGAATCTGAAAACCTCCTCCGCCACCCTCACCAACATTCTCGGCGACCTTCAGGCCGGACGCGGCCTCGCCGGTGAATTGCTGAAAGACCCCAAGTTGGCGGCCGATTTTACCTTGATTGCGAGTAATTTCAGCACCACCTCCAGCAATCTGAACCACTTGGGACTATGGCGGCTGTTCTTCCCCAAGACGCCCAAGCCACCCGCCACGAACGCTCCCGCGAAACACTGAGGGTAACCCGATCCCCCCATGGCCCTTTGGTACATCCGCATCCTCTTTCTCGGCATGTGCACCATGGGCGGCTATGCCGTCAGCCAGGTGCGCCCCGAATTCGTGGGGCATGGCGGGCTGGGGCTCCTGGGTGGGTTCGCCTTCGGCGCCGCCCTGGTGGCCGTGGATGAATTGCTCAAGGGATTTTCCCTCCGCGCCTTTTCCGCCACCAGCTTCGGATTGTTGCTCGGCAGTGTCGTCGCCTTCATGATCGACCATTCCGGCCTGTTTGAGCACGTGGAGGAACACCCGACGCGCTGGATCATTCGAC
>CAIXFN010000082.1 GCA_903918755.1 uncultured Pedosphaera sp. | reverse complement strand
TTTTGCAAAACCTCTTTCCGGGTCGTCTGGCTCATCGTTTTATCCATTCCGGCCACGGTAACACCCACTTCTGGCACAACGTATGGTTTCCAGCCACTTTACCCCCCCTTCCCGGTAACAATACTTTTGGCACAATTCGCCGTGAGAGCCCTCTCAGCGGTTCCCTTTCGTACCTCGTTGGCTTATGTATAATGCGGGTCTTCGCTTCCACAGCTAAGGCCGTCCCTCCGGCTGGGATCCACCCTCACGTTTATCCAGGCGTCCACGGTCTCGCAACCCCACGCGCAGCGCCTTGACCTGCCGGACCTGCGCGGGTGCCAGTTGGCCGATCGGACCGACCCGCGGATCATAATTCGGCCCCATGTCCAAAGTCAGGACGCCCTGGTGGGCCGTAACCGCCCGGGACCATTCGAGCCATTGCTGATCGGTGTAGCGCGTGTTGCGTTGTCCCCAATTATCGCCGAGGTAGGTCAACGCGTGCCACTGAGAACCGGAGAGCCAGCGGCCGGCGGGGATTTGGGTCAGGGGTTCATTCAATTCGCCGGCAGTGTAATCTTCCGACTGCGTCCAGCGCACCACGCGCACGCCGGGGTTGAAGGTGACCAAGGCGCGCGGATTGCCGTGCTTCACCGCCGCGGCGTAACGCCGGGCAATGGTTTCGTTGAAACCGATGTGCTGATAACCACCATCGAACCACCAGCCGGACACCTTGTCGCCATAGCGGTCGGACCATTCCTGGATGACTTCGGCCCATTTGTCGGCAAAGGCTGGATCGAGCGGCTGATCTTGCGGGCCCTCGGCCAGCCCGAACGCCTTTTGCGCGCGGCGGTCCTGATTCGGAACCTGGCACGGCAGATACAGCAGCAAACGGATGCCCCGGCGCTGCAGAGCAGCAAAGAGTTCCAACGGCAAGTCACGGCCGGAACAGCGTTCGCCCGGACCATAGCCGGTCCACCGGTCATAAGCAGTGTTGGGCGAATTGAAATAGCCGGAATTTTGTCCCAGCGTGATCACGAAGTATCCCACTCCCATTTCTTCCAATTGCCCGGCCAGCGCCGGCACATCGAATTGCCGGACCTGTTCCAGTCCCGCGGGGCCGGACGGCAGGAAGTGCATAAACGCGCCATATTTGGCCTGGCTGAACCAGTCCGTGTTGGAATTGGTGGAATCGGCTCGGACACCCCCGGTCAGGGCCAGCGCGAGAGCGGTCAGCAGAAGCAGCAATTTGGTTCGCATCATCTTGCCGGGTTGGACGATGCCGGGGAAGCGGATCATCATTGGAATTTCATTTGCGCGCGGCCAAATATCCCCACACGTAAGCATTGGGTCCCATCGTTTGGTCCACGCAGAATTCGCACAAAGCGGGCCAGAAACGGGCGTCGAAGTACGCCTCGCTGGTCGGCCAATCGAAGGCGGCGGGCTGGCAGTGTTTGCCTAGGAAATAATTGATCGGCCAGACGATCCAATTGTCATGCCAATGCTGCAAGTCCACGTTGCCATACGGGGTGAGGCCGACCGGCGGCAACTGACCGGTGGCGATGGCGTCCATGTTCATGGCTTTGACGTAATTCACCCCGACCCCGGAGGTGTAAACGAGGTTGTTCGGATTGGCCCCTCCGGGGAAAAGGCAGGCGCGCAGGGCGCCCCGCAGGAACCGGTCGTCGCCGGTCAGGTAGTGCGCCCGCACGAGGCAAACGGCGCCATGCGGGTTGGAGTAATAGCCGATAAATTAAGGTTTGCCGGGATCGTCTGCGGTGAGGCCGAAGGCGTTGTTACCCCCGTATTCCAATGCCCGCTCGGCATCCGCCCGACAGGCGTGAGCGGAGTTCTTTTTGACGTTGGGATCACCCATTCCCTCGGGCAGTCGGGCGTAGGTGAAAGCCGCATCCCGTCCGGGCAGATTGCCGTAAAACTGCGGGGCATCGTTCGTTTTGAGCACGGTATCGGCCAGAAACACCTCGTTCCAATGAGGGTCGCGGGTCAACGCGTAGAGACACACAGCGGCCAGGTTGCGATGCTGGTGGATGGCATCGCCCAGGTTGGGTAGTCTGTCCCAAGTGCCCCCGGCTACCCGGCGGGCGCGGTCCGCCTCGGCCCAGTCCATGGCTTTGCGGGCGGCCTCAGCATAGGTTGCGGCCAGCTTGGCGTCGTAATGCTCCAGAACCTGCGCGGCGCGCGCGGCAACCGCGGCGAAAATGTAGCTGGAATAGATGTCCGGAGCGTAAACATAGCCGGGCATGTGCTGTTTCCAACTCACCTCCCCGCCGAAAGGGTCGCCATCGGTCTCGATGCCATGGCGGACGCCGCCATCCGGCAATTGCAAGCGCCGGAAAAGGTCGAGTTCGAAAAGGCATTCCTTCAGCAAGTCCGGGCCCGGCGCGTCATTGGGAATGTTCAGCGGGAGGGACGCGAAATATTCGGGGAAAAGCTGCAACAATTCCAACTGCCAAAAGGTGGTGGTGCGCATGTGGTCGATCCGCCGGGGATTCCAATCGCCCGCATCGTGATAACCGCCCCAGGCCTCGGGCACCGGTTTGCCGGTGTCGCCTTGCGCGAGGTTGCCCCGGCCGTTCGGGTTGCCGTCCACGACCGAATACGTGGATTGCGTGATCGGCACGCAATCGCTCACGCCCGGTTTCCAACAGACCGGCCGGACAAAATCGGTGTACGGCGGCCCGAGCGCCACCCCACTTCGTTCATTATAGAAGCCCTTCATCTGCACCTGAAAGGCCTTCTCCCAGACTTTTGCGCCGATGGTAAATGGATAGGAGCAACCGATCCGGTCGATGACCAGGCGGTATTCTCCCGGTGTCCGGAAGGTGGAGAAGTCCAGGGTCGCCACCGCGGTGTCGTTGAAGTTGCGCCTGGATTGCAGTTTTTCCGGCTGGTCGGCCGCCCAAGCGGCCCCAACCTTACCCTCGTAAACGCTGCGTCCCGTGTGGGTGTCCACCAGGTGAAAAACCAGGTTCGTGGGAAAATTGAAGCCGCCGCCGTTACCGGTCCACCAGGAAAGGAAGGCGTGCTTCAGGGGATCGTCCGGACGAAAGCCGATTTGCTGGACGTGGATCACTTCCGTCCAAACCTTGGATGGATCAAATACGAGCGTTGCCTGCGCCTGATCGGCATTGACCTGCCCCAGCGACACGGAATAGGTCTTCCCGGGAATCAGCGGATGGGTCAGCCGCAAATAGATGCGGTGGACCACCACGACGCCGCCCTGGGTGAATTGCTGCCAGTCATCCGCTTTGGATTTGCGCCAGATCTGGGCTGGCGCAACCGGGGTGGCAAAGGCCGGGTCATCGGGCGAACTGACCCGGTAATTGGCCGTATCATCCGCCTCCGCGAGCAACAATGGGTCGCCGGAGAATCCTTCGCCAGTCACCAGTCCGTCCTCCTTCCCGGTCCGGCCAATCAACACCCCCAAATCCCGGCCCGCCCGGATCAGGTGATGTTCCTTATTGGTGATGTCGCCAGCCACCGCCTGGTATTCCAGCAGCCGGCTCGGAGTGATCCGGCCCGCCCGGATTTGCAGCGCGAGCACCTCGGGCGCCGCCGCATAAACCGCCTCGATCTTGGGCGAAGCAGCGGTCCGCTTGCCATAGCGGGCGCGACCGTCCAGTCGTTCCTTCTCCGCTTGGGAACGGGCATTGGCCTCGCGAGTGGCCAATCCGGCGCGCGCCTGCCGGATCGCGGCATCCGGCGGGACCGCGAGGATGGCTTCCACCCGCAAATCCACGGCCGCGTCGCCGCTCCAATCACCCAGCAATTGCCATTGCATGATCCGGGCCGGGTCGGGCGCGCCTTCCGGGCTGATGTCATTGGCGCGGGCCAGCGGGGCGCCGTCCACCGGGGTCACCACGACACTACCGGCCGCGGGCGCCGGCAACGGAAAAAACCAGGTGCCACTGTGGCCCGCCGCATCCCGCAGCAAGAGCTTCAGAACCTTCAAAGTGTTGCGCGAACCAATGAGCACGCGCAACGCCAGACAATCGTCCGCGTGGGGGCCCAGATCGAAATTGCCCACCACCCCGGCTCCACCTTTGGGCGTCAATCCCGGCTGATCCAGCAGCACCACCCCGCCATCAATCCGGGCTTTGCCTTCCCACGCGAGATAGGCAAACGTGAACGGTTTGTCCAAGGGAATGACCGGAACCCCCGGTGAGTCCGCCCCCGCCGCGCGGAGCAAGGAAACAGCCAGGAGCAGTCCGGCTAGGCAGGCGTGGACGAGATGTCTGAATAACAAAGGCAGATTGATCATTGAATTTCCAAGTGTTCCGAACTCACCACGCAGTTGCGTTCATCGAAAAGGTTGAAATAGAAAACGCGGGTTACTGAGGGCAGGTCAGCAGTGGCGCGTCCGTCCGCCAACCGGGCAGGCACCGACAGCCAGCGTCGTTCCGGCCAGCGATTGGTGTCCGCTGTGTAATTCAACTCCGCCCGCACCACGCGCGGTGTCGCGGCGAAAGAAGACCAGACGCGGTCCCCTTCCCGCCCCTTTCCGGTGATGGTAGGAAGCCCCTGGCCACCCCGCAGGTGTTGATCGGCAAAGACCCGAATTTCCTCCGGATTCTCCCCCGCTCCGCCATGCCCGTGCGGCATCCGCAGCCGGAGGCAGAGGGTATGCGGTCCCGGCGCGCGGCGGTAGGATTCCTGCCAGGCATTCATGAAATACGCGAAGTCATTGCTGCCGGATACCCAAAACATCGGCAGATCCGCCCGGGCGAGGTAGTTCGCAGGATCCCACCAAGCGACCCAGCGGGCGGCGTCATCGGGCGGGAGTTTATCCAGGTCGCCAGCAAACAAGGTATCGCGATAGAATCCGCACCCATAGACCGGCACGGCCAGTTTGAACCGGTGATCGACGCCGGCAACGATGCAGGTGAGGTAGCCACCCCAGGAAATGCCCGTCACGCCGGTGCGCTCCGGATCGACCTCCGGCAGGGAACGAATGAGGGAATGGGCCAGAATGGCATCCGCCACGGCGTGATAGGTCCATTGATCCTCCCGGGCGAGCCTGATTTGGTCAAAGCCGCCCCAACCCGGCGGCCCTCCTTTTTCATCGCGCACCCATTGGCCATAATTCCCCACGGGAACCTGCCCGCAGTTGTCCATGGCGATGGCGGCATAACCGCGGCCCACCCACAGCCGGACCCACTCCTCAAAGGCGGTGCCCCCACCCCCGTGGATCAGGACCATCGCCGGCACTTTTTCACCGCTCTTGACCGCCGGAATTCCCAACCAGGCAAATACCCGGGTGGGTTGGCCGTGGAATGGCAAACCAGTGAAATGGATCGCTCGGACGCCCTCCGCATGCGGACGCTCCCACGCGCCCCATTCCGGGGCGCGATTGAGTGTTGGCAGGTCCCAAACCGCCGCCGGGGACGGTGTTTGAGATGGGCTTGAAACTGGCTCCATCAGCAGCGCCAATCCCGGCCCGAGCCAGCCGAACCAACGCGGGACCAAGCCAGCCCGCCGAACCATATGCCGCCTCATCTTCATTCGCAATCCCATGATTCCTCCCCTCAGGCATCCGCCAAAGTCTGGAGATTCGCCCCTCGCCACTGATCCGCCAGCCATTGTGCGATCCGTGCCATATCGCGGCCGCCAGGGCTTGCCGAATTCCGATGCGCTTCCGCGATGGATCGGACCCGATCCAATTGCCCGCGCAGAAAGGTCCGTTTTGCCGCATCCAGCCGCCCGGCGGCCCGGCGCGCCGCCACCAATCCGGGAGTGGTCAAGGGCGCCGGCACGGTCCAATTCCGGTCGGTTCCGAGCACCCGGCAAAGCTCCCGGAGATCCCGCACCTGGGCGACGGTCCAGGCTCGACCAAATAACTCCCGCCCCAGCGCCTCGTCCAGGGCCCCTTCGGTCAAATCAGGATCCCGCGAGAATTCCCGGTACGCCAAGCGGGCGGCCCGCAGGGGCAGTTCCCGGTACGGCGAAGTCCCTTCCGGCACCCAACCCATTCCAAACGGCACCTGTCGTCGGCCCGTCAGCCACGGTTCACCAAATTCATCGTGGGTCGGTACATAGCTATAGCATTCCAGGGAAGGCAGGAACCCTGTGCAATGAACGCTCCGGGCCTTTTGGGCGCCCGCCTGGATTTTGGCCAGATCGAACCGCGAGGGCGCTTCGTTCCACCACCAACTCCCCTTTGCCTGCGCGATGAGTTGCGGTTCCGGCGCGGCGCTATGCGGAGTGAAGAAAAGCGTCCACCGCGGGTCGAACGGTTGTTTTGCGGCGACCGCCTCGGAGAAGGAAAATTTGAGTTTGGCGCCGGAAAAATAATGCGGGTAAACCACGATGGTCGCTCCCGGTCGCCGCTGCCAAAAGGTATCCGAAATCGCGCGCACGCAGGCGAACTCATGGTCAAAAAAGCGCGGCCCGCAGTCCGGGCAATGGCAAATCGCGTAGTCACTGGACTCGATGAAGAGACCATCTGCCTCCGGACAAAAATCCTCCGCCATTTCCCGCACGTATTCGCGCATGAAGGAGCGCGCAGTGGCCTTGGCGGGACAGAGATTCCAACCCCAGCAGTGAATGCCAAACCCGGCGACGGGCCGGCCATCCGGTCCCACCGCCTTCAATTCCGGATGTTCCAACGGATATTGATTTACGCCATCGTAACCAAAGGGCGTGAAACCTAGCAGCACCTGGATCCCCCGGTCATGCGCGTGCCGGATCAACGGAGCCACAAAATCCCGACGCACATTCTCGTGGGTCTCGTTGTACGCCCAGGTGATGGGAAACTTCCGCGACTTGAAGCCACCCGCGAGCCAGAGAATCACCGTGTTTCCACCGTCCTCCGCAATGCAATCCAACAGGTCGCGATTGGCTGAAAGCCCGAGTGTCGGGGCGCGGTTGGGCAGCAGGTAATAACCGCGCTGGGCAAAAACAGGCCCCGCCGTCGGCGCGGGAGCTGCCCGGGTGGCCACTCCGAGGGCCGCAACGGCGGTGGTGGCGAGAAAGCGGCGGCGACTCAGGCGCGGTTGAATCATGGCTGACGCAAGGCGGGACGGTGGTTTCAATTCAAAGCCCGGGTTTCATTTGGTTGCGCTCGAAGGAGTTTGCAGATTGCCCCGGAGCCACGCGAGCAAATTTGCCAAGTCCGCCGGGGTCAAGGTTTCCGCAAAAGACGGCATGAGGGAGGTGGTCAGCCGCCGAACGCTTTTCACATCCCGGCGCAGCAGCACTTGCTCAATACCGTTTGGCAAGGCGAGCGTCAGGCTCGTGGCCCCGTCGTCCCGCAGGATGCCGGTGATCGCCGCGCCATCCGCCATTCGCACCACGGTGGTTTCGTAGCCGGGCCGGATCCGGTCATTCGGCAGGAGGATATCTTTCAACAAACCTTCCTCCGCAATACCCACCTGCCCGAGCAGGTCTGGACCGACCTCATACCCTTCCTTGCCGATGCGATGGCAGGTCGCGCAGGCTTGCAGGTACAGGGCGTGGCCCCGTTCCAGATCACGCCGCCCCGCCAGCGCCGCGACGAACCCGCGAAAGGTTTCATTGCTGACATGCTCAATCACCGGCAGTTGGCCGGCGGAATCGGGCATATCATCGTCCACAGCGGCGACCACGAACGTATTTTGGAGCGTGTTCGCGGCCGCGCGGACTTTAGCATCCGCGCTGGCAGCCAGAATTGCCAGGGTGGCGCGGGCGTCCCGGTCACCCAATGATTGCCGGGCGGCGTTCTTCCGACCGGCGGCCAGGCCTTGCAAAACCGTGACCTGCGTTTCCGGGGCGGAACGCGCGATCAGATTCAACGCGCGGGCGAGTTCCGCTTCAATCCGGCCAGCTACAATCGTTTGCGCCAGGGGCGCGAGCAGAGGCGTCGCCCGGCCGGGTTGATAAAGGAGTTCGGCCAGCATCTCCCCTCCCCGGCCCGCCAGGGAGGAAAGGAGCGCCGCATCCATCCAGCGCACGTCCAAGTGTTCCCGGGCCAACCCGGCCAACCGGGCAAAGGCGCGGGGATCATGGGCTTCCCCCAAGCTCAAAGCGAATTGGATCAGCACCCGGGGATCCGTCTCCGCGGCCGCCGCCGCCAGCGACGCGGCCAAGGCCGGCCCCCCTTCCGCCCGTGCAAACCATGGGTCGGCGATTTGTAGCGATTGAACCCGGACAGCGGCGTCCGGGTGCCGGAAAAACGGCACCACGTTGTCGGGCGCGAGCGCCCCAAGTTGATCCAACGTCCGCAGCGCGGTGATCAGCGCGCCCGATTCCGCGACGGGATCGGCCAGGATTTCGCGCAGTCCCGGAGCAGCGTTCGTCATGCGTCCTTCCGTGATCAGGCGCTGCGCAGTATGGCGGCGCCAGAGCAAGGGGCTGGCGCATTCCCGCGCCAGGGCGGCCGCCCCGAGCGAGGTCAAATCCGCTGCGGGCGCCGCGGGCGCGTCCCGATGGGTAAGGCGGTAGATCCGTCCCCGATCATGCCCATGATAGACGCCATACTGTTGCTGAAGATGGCGCGGAATCGCGGAATAATCCTCAATGATTTCCCGGTAGTAATCCGTCACCCAGATGGCCCCGTCCGGCCCGTGGGTCAAATTGACCGGATGACTCCACTGGTCGGTGGTGGCTCCGAACTCCGATTTCTCCTCGCCGGGCGCGCGCTGGATGGTCAACGCGGAACCTTTGGGCACGATCATCGAGCGATGGATCAGATTGCCCGCTGGCTCACAGACGAAATACTGCCCGTGTAATCCGGGCAGCGCCCGGTCGCGATAAACCAGCGGCCCGCAGGCGGCCGTGAACCAGCCGTCCGCCTCGCTTTCCGCCGCGCCGTAACGGCTGTTGTAGTATTTGAAGTAGGCCGGATCATCCGCCCGCTTTTGCCGCCAGGGATGGGGCTTGGACAGCGAATAAGCGCGATGATCCCCCGTGGGCGCCTCCAGACCGCGAACCGCCGCCGCGGAATTCCGCCGGAGATAACTCCACGGCAAGGGGGCGATGTAAATAGCCGGAACCGTGGTGTTTTCGGTGAAACGATCACCGGCCTCCGTCAGCGCAAAACCAAAGGTTCCTGTCCCGCCGGTCACAGGCTCGATGGCGCTGCCGTCCGCGCGAATCCGGAAATCCGAATCCGGCAAATCCACCGGCTCCCGGAGCCGTGGACCGGTGATCCGGGCGCCGCCCCAACCCCGGCCAAAATAGATCCAGCCATCCGCCCCCCACTGGGGGGAATTGATGCCGCGCCACAATTCCCCCGTGTGAAAGCCGGTGAAAAGCACCTCGCGGACCGCGGGCCGCCCATCCCCATTCCGGTCCGCGAGGTAAACGATGTCCGGCGCGCACGCCACGATAACGCCGCCGCGGGCGGCCACAATTCCGTAGGCCGGGGGCAGGTTCGTGGCCCAGACGATGGTTTCATCCATCCGACCGTCGCCGTTGGTGTCGCGGAGCAGTTTCACCACTCCGTAAGTGCCCGCGCGCGCGGCGAGTTTGAAACGGTCATCCGCCTCGATCCGGCGGACTTTGGTGTCCAATTTCCCCGTCTTGTTCAGCTCCTCAATATCGAGCTGGCCCTCCAAATTATAACCGTGCAATTCCGTGACGAACATCCGTCCGCGTTCGTCCCAGCAAACGCCGGTCGGCGAGGCGATCAATGGTTCGCTCACCACCACTTCCATCCGAAACCCGTCCGGGAGATGGAAGGCGGCCGCGCTTTGTTCTGGTGTCCGCGCGGGCGGCGCATCCGTAGGCTGCGGAATTTCCGCCCGGCCCGCCCGGACGATCAAGGCTAGGAATAAGGGTAGCAGCAGAGTCTTCATGGCGTTAGTCAAAGGAATACGTTACTGCAATTCGACTGAGATTTACCCGTAGTAGTCATCGGTTGCTGGATTCATGGGCTTGCTCCACGAGTATCGCGCAAAATGGCGGGCCTTTCCCATTCAATTTTTCAAACGTTCCGGCCCGCGACAGGCACCTTCGTGCCAGGTCTTGAATTCGTCCAGCAGAGGCGTAAGCTCGCATCATCAACCAACCCATTATGAAGGCGCACAACCACTCCCTCTCTCGCCGCCGATTTTTGCAAAACACTGCCGGGGCCGCCGCTCTGCTCGGCGTGGCCCCGAATATTATTCCCGCCCGCCTGCTCGGCGCCGATGCTCCCAGCAAGAAGATTACCGTGGGGTTCATCGGCGTGGGCGACCACGGCACCAATTGGAACCTCTCTTACTATCTCAAGAACACTGCCGCCAAAGTCATTGCGGTTTGCGATGTGGATGACAACCATCTCTTCCGCGCCAAGGAGACGGTCAATGATCGCTATGGCAATGAGGACTGTTTTGCCACCAAGGATTTCCGCGAGATTTTGGCGCGCAAGGATGTGGACGCCGTCATGATCTCCACTCCTGATCACTGGCACACGTTGATCAGCTTGCTGGCCATCCAGGCGGGCAAGGATGTGCAATGCGAAAAGCCCACCCTCACCATCCGGGAAGGGCAGATCCTCAGCCAGGCCGTGCGCAAGCACCGCAAGGTCTTCCAGACCAGCACAGAGGATCGCGGGGTACCCGAATACCACCGGATGGCGGAATTGGTCCGCAATGGGCGCATCGGCAAGTTGCAGCGGATTGAGGTGATCCTGCCCAAGAACCCCACCGGCCCCGGCGACCCCACCCCGCAACCGGTGCCCAAGGTGCTCGATTACGACATGTGGCTGGGCCCCGCCCCGGAAACGCCCTACACCCGCGACCGGGTGCACTACAATTTTCGGTGGATCCAGGATTATTCCGGCGGGATCATCTGCGACTGGGGCGCCCACCTCTTCGATACCGCACAATGGGCCAATGACACGGAACACAGCGGCCCGGTGCTCGTGGAAGGCACCGGAACCCATTGGTCCGGGGGCCTATTCAATACCGTCAAAGATTATGATATCACCTACCACTACGCCAATGGAGTGGTGATGACCTGCCAACCCGGTAATCCGAGCATCAAGTTCATCGGCACGGAAGGTTGGGTGGGCAACCGAGGCTGGCGCGCCCCGGTCGAAGCCAGTTCACCGAGCATCCTCGCCTCCAAAATCGGGCCGGAGGAGGTGCACCTCTACACCAACCCCGCTCTGGAACACGATGACTTCCTGAAATGCGTACGAAGCCGCAAGGATCCTTATTTCCCGGTGGAAATCGGCCATCGCGTGAGCTCGGTCTGCCACCTGGCCAACCTTGCCATTAAACTGGGCCGCAAACTCAAATGGGATCCGGTGGCGGAACAATTTCCCGACGATCCCGAAGCCAACCGCCTGCTCGACCGCCCGCGTCGCAAGCCCTGGCAATTACCGGAGGTTTGAGCGACCCCCACCCCGATCGGTTTAGCCAATCGCCTGCAATTTCTTCCGCAAGCGACCGTTGCTGGCTACCATGCGGTACGCGTGTCGACCGGCAATCGGTTCGTGCCAGAATTCACCCCCGGCGCATTCGACAATCAAGCCGCCCGCGGCGATGTCCCACAGCCGGATGCCGCTCTCCACATAGGCATCGAACCGGCCGCTGGCCACGTACGTGAGCGCGAGAGCGGCGGAACCCATCATCCGGACCTTGCGGACCCGGCGCACGAGTTGATTGAAATAAGGCAGGCTGGTTTCCAACGTGCCCCGCGCCTTGGCAAATCCCATCGAGAGCAGGGCTTCGCGCAACTTGGTCGTTTGCGTGACGTGAATCTCCTGACCGTTCAAATACGCCGGGCCGCCCCGGATCGCGGTCCAAAGCTCCCCGCAAAAAGGATCAAACACCACCCCGACCACCGTTTCGTACCCACCCCCCGCCGGCCGCCGGCCCGTCTTGCCAGCGGCGGTAGCTTCGACGCGGGTTTGCAAGGCAATCGACACGCAGGCGTGCGGAATCCCATAAGTAAAATTCACCGTGCCATCAATCGGATCCACCACCCAACGTTGGGGGCTGTCAGAATCACCCGCATCCCCTTCCTCCCCCAAAAGCGAAATCCCCGGGAAACGGTCGTGGAGCTCCTTTTCGATCATGGCCTGACATTGAACATCGAGTTCCAGCTTGATGTCATGCGCGTAGGTAGCGTTGATCTTCTTGGGGGCGTAAAGATTCTCGCGCATCGTCCGCCCGGCTGCCCGGGCCGCCGCCACCGCTGCGGCCAGTTCCCGGCGATAGCCGACGTCCGGCCGCGCAGATCGGGGAGCGACCTCGGGGGAAACCGGCTTTCTGGGTTTGGACGACACGGAAGTGCGGTTCTTTGTCAGCATTCCCCACCTTGCCGAACCGCGAGGCACCCTGTCAATCCATCGGGTTAGGCCTTTCGCTGGCCCTTCCCGCGAGCGGGCTTTTTTCGGCTTAAAAAAACGCTTGTGAAAAAAATCACAAATTCAACTTGCCGTCAGTTTCCGGGGTGGGTAATTTCGTCGGGACGGTGTTTATTCACCGCGAATCCTATGCAAACAACCGCAGAAGTCGGCTACAATTCGAAAATCGAGGGTGAGGTTATTGTCACCCGGGTGGACGCCGCCTTGGGCTGGTTTCGCAAGAATTCCATCTGGCCCATGCCCATGGGTCTCGCGTGCTGCGCCATTGAGTTAATGGCCGCCGGCGCCAGCCGCTTTGACATTTCCCGTTTCGGTTCCGAAGTCATGCGGTTTTCCCCCCGGCAATCGGACGTCATGATCGTCGCCGGCACGGTGACCTACAAAATGGCTGCCGCCGTGAAGCGGATTTACGATCAAATGCCCGAGCCCAAGTGGGTCATAGCCATGGGCGCCTGCGCTTCCACCGGCGGCATGTATCGGAGCTACGCGGTTTTGCAAGGAGTTGACCGCATTTTGCCCGTCGATGTTTATGTCGCCGGTTGCCCGCCCCGTCCTGAAGCCTTGTTGGACGCCCTGATCAAACTGCAGGCCAAGGTGGCCCGTCAGCCGGTGTTGTCAGTCCCCCACGCCGCGTAAGGGCCGGAGGGAATCAGCCGAATTTTACTTGTGCCAAACGAAACCAAACCGGCCATGACCGCAATCGAACTTGCCCAACAGCTCCGCGCCGCCTTTCCGGGCGCGATCGGGGAGCCGCAGGAATTTCGTGGCGAAATTACGCTCAAGGTCCTGGATGCGGAGCGCATTGTCGAGGTTTGCACCTTCGCCAAAAAGGACCTGGCGTTTGATTATCTCGTCGATCTGTCGAGCGTGGATAATTACGGCGAGGACCCCCGTTTCACCCTGGTTTATGAGCTGTACGGCTACGGGCATCACTGCCATCTCCGGCTCAAAACCGACGTCAGTGAGGAAAAATCCGAAGCCCCCACCATCTCCGGGGTCTGGCGCACGGCCAACTGGCACGAGCGGGAAATCTACGACATGATGGGCGTCCGGTTCGCCGGCCACCCGGATTTGCGCCGGATCTTAATGTGGGAAGGTTATCCCTATTTCCCGTTGCGCAAGGATTTCCCCCTTTCAGGGAAGCCGAGCGAGGTTCCCGAAGTTGCTTTTACCAAAACCGCCCCACTCGAAGGGGGTCCGTTCGTGACCATTGCCGGCGGCAAGGATCGCATTGCCCGGGAACCGCGCGTCCGGCTGCCCGAAACCGACACGCCCCGGATGCCGGAAAACGGCAATCAAACCACGTGAGCCGAAACCACCCCAGCTGATGGCCACCGTTCATAATCTCGAATTTCGCGACCCCCAGGGTCGTTTGGCGGCTGCTCCCGCGACCGCGCCCGAACCGCCCGTCGCTCCCGGCGGCGAATTGCGCGACATGCAGGGTGAGAAAATGGTTCTGAACATGGGCCCTTCGCATCCCGCCACGCACGGCGTGCTCCGCATCGTGCTGGAACTGGATGGCGAAATCATCACCCGGGCCGAACCCGACGTGGGGTACCTGCATCGCGGCGATGAAAAAATCGCCGAGAACATGACCTACACCCAGTTCATCCCCTACACGGATCGACTGGATTACCTCGCGCCCCTGGCCAACAACGTGGCCTACGCCCTGGCCGTGGAAAAGCTCCACGGCATCGACAAGGATCTCCCTCCCCGCTGCCAATACATCCGCGTTATCTGCTGCGAACTGGCCCGTATCTCCGCCCATTTGCTGGGCCTGGGTGCCTTCGCCATGGATGTCGGCGCGCTGACCGTCTTCCTGCACACCTTCACCGAGCGCGAAAAGATCTACAATCTGATCGAGTCGCTCACCGGCGCCCGGTTCACCACCACCTACACGCGGATTGGCGGGGTGGCCCGCGATCTACCCCCTGGCTGGGTGGAACAATGCCGGCAGTTCCTCCACGAAGTCGTGGTGAATTTTGACGAATCGGAAAAGCTGCTGACCCGGAATCGCATTTTCGTGGATCGGACGCGGAACCTCGGCATCATTTCCCGGGCGGACGCGATCGATTATGGCCTGACCGGCCCGAATTTGCGCGGCAGCGGCGTCGATTTTGACATGCGCAAGGCGCACCCCTACCTGGTGTACGACCAGTTGCAATTTGATGTGCCGGTCGGCTCGGTGGGTGATTGTTATGATCGCTATCTGGTCCGCATGGAAGAGATGCGGCAGAGCGCCCGGATTCTGCATCAATGCCTGGATCAACTGCCGGGCGGTCCGGTGCGGATTCCGAATGGCAAGACCGTTCTCCCGCCGAAGGAAAAGGTGCTCACCTCCATGGAGGAACTCATCCACCAGTTTATTTTGGTCACGCAGGGCGAAAACGCGCCACCGGGAGAAATTTATTTTGGCGCGGAAAATCCCAAGGGCGAACTGGGCTTTTATATCAACAGCAAAGGCGGCGGCACGCCCCACCGCCTCAAGATCCGCGCCCCCTCGTTCGTGAATCTCAGCATCCTGCCCCATTTGCTCCCGGGCCACATGATGAGTGACACCGTTTCCATCCTGGGATCCCTGGATTTTGTCATGGGTGAATGCGACCGCTAGGAATTTGACGATTATGGCCTTTTCTGTTCCCGCCAACCTGGAAGCCGAGATCACCGAGCTGATCTCCCATTATCCGCAAAAGCGGAGCGCGTCCCTCATGATCTTGCACGCCGTGCAGGAGCATTTCGGCTGGATTTCCCAGGAAGCCGTGGAATGGATCGCCGCCCGCCTCGAACTGCAACCGATCAATGTTTACGAGTTGGTGACTTTCTACCCCATGTTCCGGCGGGAACCCGCCGGCAAGCATGTCGTGAAAGTCTGCCGCACGCTCAGTTGCGCCCTCGGCGGTTCGCACGAATTGCACGGCCATGTCTGCCAGAAGCTGGGACTCGATGCGCACGCGCACGGATTGCAAACCACTGCGGACGGCAAGTTTTCGGTGGAGTTCGTGGAGTGCCTTGCCAGTTGTGGCACCGCGCCGGTGATGATGTGCAACGAGGATTTCCACCAGGCGGTCACGGCGGCCAAGGCGGACGAAATTTTGGGGAAATGCGCCTGAAATGAAGAATCCCACGACTACAATCGAAGCGAAAAACGGTGGCTGCCGAACATGGATTCGAACCATGACAGACTGCTCCAGAGGCAATCGTGCTACCATTACACCATTCGGCAAAACCGAGGTTGAGAAAATAATCGAAATTTCCGCCACGTCAAGCGCTGTCGTTGAATAATTTTATGCCGCAAGAGTTTCGCCTCATTTTGAAATACGCTGATGAACCCGGCTACACCCCGGACATCGAGTGTTATTTGCGGCATGGCGGTTACGAGTCCCTGCGCAAAGCCCTGGCCATCGCCCCCAAGACCCTGCCCGACGGCAAGGTGGTGGGCGCGCCGGAGCAAATCCGCGACGACGTGAAGCTCTCCGGTCTTCGCGGTCGCGGTGGCGCCGGTTTTTCCTGCGGCCTCAAGTGGTCGTTCGTGGACCGCCGCAGCGGCAAGCCCATCTACCTGATCTGCAACGCGGACGAATCCGAACCCGGCACCTTCAAGGACCGCCAGATTCTCCACAAGGATCCGCACCAGATGATCGAAGGCATGATCATCTCCTGCTTCGCGAATGACGTGAAGCTGGCCTACATTTACATCCGCGGGGAGTTCCCCGAAGGCGCCCGCATTTTGAATCGGGCGCTCAATGAAGCGCGCGCGAAGAATTTTCTCGGGAAAAACATTCTCGGTTCCGGTTACGATCTCGAAATCCACGTGCATCGCGGCGCCGGCGCCTACATTTGCGGTGAGGAAACCGGGCTGATCGAGTCGCTCGAAGGCAAGCGGGCTTATCCCCGCATCAAGCCGCCCTATTTCCCGGCTATCTTGGGACTCTATCAATGCCCCACGATCGTCAACAACGTCGAAACCCTCTGCGCGGTGAAACACATCGTGGGCATGGGCGGGGCGGAATTCGCCAAACTCGGCACGCCGAACAACACCGGCACCCGCATTGTTAGCGTCAGCGGCCACGTCCGCAAACCGGGTTACTACGAAATCGAAGTCGGCAAGGCCACCATCGGCCAGTTGATCAATGATTTTGCCGGCGGCCTGCGCGAAGGCCGCAAATTGAAGGCGGTCATTCCCGGGGGTTCCTCCGCCAAGGTCTTCAAGGCGGGCGAGAAATTCAAACTCAAGAAAAAGGGTCCGGATGGCAAAGACATCGAGCAGGAAGTCGATATGCTGGACCTGCCTTACGATTTTGATTCGCTGATGGCCGCGGGCAGCATGTCGGGGTCCGGTGCCTTGATCATCATGGATGATTCCACCGACATCGTCGCCGCGCTCGCCAATCTCAGCGAGTTTTACGCCCATGAAAGCTGCGGCCAGTGCACCCCGTGCCGCGAAGGCTCGCTCTGGATGAGCAAGGCCCTCCACCGCATGGCCCATGGCGAAGGTCGCAAACAGGATGCCGATTACCTCCTGAAAATCGCCGACAATATTCCCGGCGGCCGCACCATTTGCGCGTTCGGCGAAGCCTGCTCCTGGCCGGTGCAGAGTTTCGTCGGCAAGTTTAAGGACGAATTCGTCGCCCGCGGTGAAGCGGATGAAGCCCGGCGCGCCGCCGGTGCCACCCGCCCCAGCCACAGCTAATACGCCCATGTCTGCCCCAGTTGCAACCGAACCGAAGCCCGCGCCGCCCGCCGTTGAGACCCTCAAGGTCAAAGTGGACGGCTTGGAGATCGCGGTCCCCAAGACCATGCCGGACCCGCTCACGGGCAAACCGGTGCCCACGACGATGATCCAGGCCTGCACGCTGGCCCGGACGGACGTGCCGCATTACTGCTACCATCCCAAGTTGCCGGTGGCGGGTAATTGCCGCATGTGCCTCGTCGAATTCGGCACCCCGGCCATGGGTCCCGACCGCAAGCCGGTCCTGAATCCGGATGGCACGCCCAAGATTGCCAAATCCCCGCGCCCGGCCATCGCCTGCGCCACCCCAATCTCGCCCGGAATGGAAATTTACACGACCACGCCCGGCGTCAAAGCGATGCGGGAAGGCGTGCTGGAATTTCTCCTGATCAACCATCCCCTCGATTGCCCCATTTGCGATCAGGCCGGTGAATGCAAATTGCAGGAATACTCGGTGGATTACGGCCAGGCCACGAGCCGGTTTGTCGAACCCAAGGTGCACAAGCCCAAGCAGGTTGACCTCGGTCCCCGTATCGTTCTGGACGACGAGCGCTGCATCCTGTGCACCCGTTGCATCCGATTCACCAAGGACATCGCGGGCGACGACGCCCTCGGCATCGTCAACCGGGGCAGCTACAACACCCTAAGCGCCTACCCCGGCAAGGCGTTTGACAATAATTACACGCTCAACACCGTCGATCTTTGCCCCGTCGGTGCCCTGACCTCGAAGGATTTTCGCTTCCAGATGCGCGTTTGGTTCCTCAAGGAAACCAAGAGTGTCTGCACCAGTTGCGCCACCGGCTGCAATATCGTCATCGGCGCCCGCGAGGAAAAGGTCTATCGCTACGAACCGCGGGAAAACGATGCCGTCAATTCCTCTTGGATGTGCGATTCCGGCCGCTTGAATTACAAGTGGATCGGCGCCGAAAACCGCCTCACGGAAATTCGCCGACAAAACCCCGGGGCCGGCGGCGAAAAAATCACCTGGACGACCGCCGCGAAAGAGATCGCTGATCGCCTCCTGGCCGCCAAGCCCGGCACCGTCGCCATTGTTGCTTCCGCCCGGCAGACGAATGAGGAGCTTTTCCTGCTGTCCCAGCTTGCGAAAAAGCTGAATGCCCTGACTGATTCCGTGCCGCGCATCCAGATCGGTGACAAGCTCCTGCTCAGCGCGGATCGCAATCCCAACAGCAATGGCGCCAAATTAACCGGCATTGCCCCCGCGCAATTGGGCTCCAACCTGCGCAAGATTGCGGAAGGCATCGGCAAAGGCACCATCAAAACCCTGCTCGTGTTTGGCGAAGACGTCACCCGCCACGGCATCGGGGCCGATTTGCTCGCCAAGCTCGACACCTTGGTGGCCAGCGAAATCCTGCCCAATCAGACCACCAAACTGGCGCACTACGTTCTGCCCGGTTGCGCCCACGCGGAAAAGCGGGGCACGTTTACCAATGGCAAGGGCCGTGTGCAGAAATTCATGAAAGCCGTGGAACCGCGCGGTGACGCCCGCCCCGAAGGCGAATTCCTCCACGAACTCGTCGCGGCCGTGAACGGAAATCCGGGTTTCACCAGCATCGAAGGCCTGTTCAATTGGATGGCCCGCGAAATCCCCGCCTTTAACGGCCTGACTTGGGGCGGCCTCGGTGACACCGGCGTAACCATTGTCCTCCCGTCCTAGCATGCACCTTCCCCCCCTCATTTCCCTGGCGGCCTGGCTTCCCGATCTTGGGCACGACGGCAACTTCGCCTTGTTGAGCCTCATCAAGATTGTGGGCGTGGTCGCGGTGTTGCTCACCATGGTCGCTTATGCGGTGCTCGTGGAGCGCAAAGTTTCCGCTTTCATTCAGGACCGCGTCGGTCCCAATCGCGTCGCCCTGCCCCTCATCGGCAACATCCCCGTGCTCGGACCGTTCCTCACGCGTCTGGGTATCTGGCAGCCCATCGCCGACGGCGTGAAATCATTCCTCAAAGAAGACTTCACCCCCAACCACGTCCGGAAGATTTATTTCTGGCTGGCCCCGGCGGTGACGATGATTCCGGCGTTTCTCACGGTGGCGGTCATTCCCTTTGGTTCCAACCTCAACGGGGAAAAGATGGTGCTGGCGGATCTGGACGTGGGGATCCTTTACACCTTCGGCATCGTCTCGCTGGGTGTGTATGGCATTGTGCTGGCCGGCTACGCCGCAAATTCCAAATACCCTTTCCTGGGCGGCATCCGCTCCAGCGCCCAGATGATTTCCTACGAAATCGCCATGGGACTCTCGGTCATCCCGGTCTTCATGCTGGTGGGTAACCTGAACCTCAGTTCCGTGATCAGCTACCAGGCCGACGGCAACTGGATCGTGTTCCGCCAACCGATTGCTTTTCTGGTGTTTCTGGTGGCGGCGTTTGCCGAGACCAACCGCTTGCCCTTTGACATGCCGGAATCCGAGACCGAACTGGTGGGTGGTTACAACACGGAATATAGCTCGATGAAGTTCGCGCTGTTCTTCATGGGTGAATACGCCAACATGATCACCTCGTCCGCCATGATGGTGACGCTCTTCTGGGGCGGCTGGACGCTGCCCTTCGGAGGATTTTCGGAACCTGCTACGACGCTCGCCGGTGGCTTGGCGCACATTGGGATTTTTCTGGGTAAGGTGATTGTTTTTATGGTGTTTTTTATCTGGGTGCGCTGGATGCTGCCCCGGTTCCGGTATGACCAATTGATGGATCTGGGTTGGCGCCGGTTCCTGCCGCTCACCCTGGCCAACCTGTTCGTGACGGCGGTAATCATGTGGCTCCAGGCGCATTAACACCGGATACAATGTTCCAACTCCGCCAACCAAGTTTTGCACGATGATTGTTAAACGCGACAAGCTCACTTTTTGGGAGCGCCTCTATCTGCCCGCGCTCGTCGGCGGCTTCCAGGTCACCTGGCGGCATTTTTCCCGCACGCTGTTCCGCGGCAAGGCCGTCACGATGGAATATCCGGAGCAAAAATGGGTCGTCCCTCCCGGCTACCGCGGCGCGCCCTACCTGGTTAAAGATCAGGAAGACCGCACCAAATGCGTTTCCTGCCAGTTGTGCGAATTTGTCTGCCCGCCCAAGGCCATTCGCATCACCCCTCCCGGCCCCACCGGAGCCCCCGGTTCGGGCAATGTGGAGAAGGGTCCCAAGGAATTCGAGATCAACATGCTCCGTTGCATCTTCTGCGGCTTTTGCCAGGAAGTTTGCCCGGAAGAGGCGATCTTTTTGATGAAGGATTACTCCCTCACCGGCACCAATCGCCAGGAGATGATCTACAACAAGGAAAAGCTGCTTTCCTTGGGCGGTATCCATCAGGACAAGATCCAAAAATGGAAGCATAAGGCGGATGAAGCCAAAGCCCAGGATGTCTTCCCGGTCCCCCCGGCCAAATAAGCCACCCCGACCATGCAGGACTATCTCTTTTACATTTTTTCGGCGCTGACACTGCTTTGCGGTGCGTTGATCATTTTGAGTCGCAACCCGATTAACAGCGCCATGTTTCTCGTTCTGTCCATCGCCTCCATGGCCGGGTTGTTCGTGCTGCTGCACGCCTTCTTTCTCGCCGCGGTTCAGGTGCTGGTTTACGCCGGGGCGGTCATGGTGCTGTTCCTTTTTGTCATCATGTTGCTGGACTTGAAGGTGGAGCAGCGCCGGCGCATCAACGCGTTCGGCGCCGTCACGGGTTTGCTGGCGGTCGGCGTCATTGTCTGGGTGATGGTGACCACCATGCTCGGCACGTCCCTGCCCGCCGTCACCGAGGTGCTCCGCCATGAAGGCGGCACCGAACCACTGGGCACGCTGCTGTTTCACCAGTATGTGCTGCCTTTCGAAATCCTGTCGGTCTTGCTCCTGGTCGCCATGGTGGGGGCAATTCTGCTCAGCAAAAAGGATCTGAAATGAGCCCCGTCGGCCCCCATCATTATCTTATCGTCAGCGGACTCCTCTTCAGCCTGGGATTGCTCGGCGTGATCATGCGCCGCAATTTGCTCGTGATTTACATGTGCTTGGAACTCATGTTGAACGCCGCCAACCTCGCCCTCGTCGCCTTGTCGCACTTCAACGGCAAACTCGACGGCCAGATCATGGTGTTTTTCATCATTACCGTGGCGGCCGCCGAGGTGGCGGTCGGTTTGGCGCTGATTGTCGCCCTTTATCGCAAACGCCAGACGGCGCATGTCGAGGACCTCACCTCGCTTAAATTCTAGGATTTGGCAATGGAAGATCATTTCATCGAAAATTTGGGCTGGGTGGCCTTGCTGCTCCCGCTGCTTTCTGCGGTGGCGATCACTTTGGGCGGACCTTTCGGAGCCCGCCGCGCGGCCGCCAAGATCTCGATTGGCGCCGTGGCGCTCTCGTTTGTGGCCAGTCTCATCCTGTTTCTTTACCTGCATTTAACCGGTCAACCGGCGCTCGCGGAGACCAGTTTCCCTTGGCTCATCATCGGCAAATACGGGGAGCTCAATAACCTGCAATTTAATCTGGGCTTGCAGTTGGATACCCTCAGCCTTGTCATGATGCTGGTCGTCACCGGCGTCGGCCTTTTGATTCACATTTACTCGCAGGGGTATCTGGCGGGCGATCCCGGCTATAGCCGCTACTTTGCCTGCCTGAGCCTGTTCACCTTTTCCATGCTCGGAATTGTCCTCGCGGATAATTTCCTGATGATGTTCATCTTTTGGGAATTGGTCGGCATTTCCAGCTATCTGCTGATTGGATTCTGGTATCATAAACCCGCCGCGGCCGATGCCTGCAAAAAGGCTTTCATCACCAACCGAATTGGCGACTTTGGCTTTCTCCTCGGTATTTTGCTCGTCTGGTCGGTGCTCGGTTCGGTGGGCTTTGCCAGCCTCAAGCTGGAAGCCGCGCATCCCAACCACTTTGGCCCCGTGGCCACGATTGCCGGACTCCTGATTTTCTGCGGTGCCATGGGTAAATCCGCCCAGTTCCCCCTCCACGTCTGGTTGCCGGACGCCATGGAAGGTCCCACCCCCGTTAGCGCGCTCATCCACGCCGCCACGATGGTCGCGGCTGGCGTTTATATGCTTTGCCGGGTTTATTTCCTCCTCTCCTTTCCCGGTTCCCAGGCCTTGGAGATCATTGGCTGGATCGGTGGCTTCACCGCCCTCCTGGCGGCCTTGATCGCCGTGCAACAGAACGACATCAAACGCATCCTCGCCTACTCCACGCTCTCGCAGTTGGGCTACATGGTCATGGCGGTAGGCAGCCACGGCCCTACGGCGGCCATGTATCACCTCACCACCCACGCCTTCTTCAAGGCCCTGTTGTTTCTCGGTGCGGGTGCGGTCATTCATGCCATGCATCATGAACAGGACATCTGGCAGATGGGCGGTCTGCGTAAAAAGTTGCCCGTGACTTTTTGGACTTTCCTGACCGGCACGCTGGCCCTGTGCGGCGTACCCTTCTTCAGCGGCTTTTACAGCAAGGACAGCATCCTCGCGCAGGCTCTGAAAAATGGCAGCTACGGTTTGTTTATCATCGGCGTGCTGGTCGCCGCGCTGACCACGTTTTACATGGCCCGACTCGCCCTCGTCGTTTTTTGGGGTTCCGCCCGGTCGTCCGCCGCGGAACACCCCCACGAAGCGCCGGGTGTCATGCTCTGGCCGCTCCGCATTCTGGCCGTGCCTAGTGTGATCGGCGGATTGCTGTTCATCGAGGCCACGTTCGAACATTTCTTCGCCGGCGGCCATGGCGAGGCCGGGACCATCACCTGGGCCGAACAATTGCTCGAGCCCTTGAACGCTTCCCCCGCCGCCGCGCTTTCCGGGATTTTTGCCATCATGGTCGGTGGCGCTTTCGCCGGGGCACTGTATTGGAAGGCCGCCTCGGACCCCCTGCCTCTCCGGCTCGGCTGGTTCGCCCGCGCCATGCGCAACCGCTTCTACTTTGACGAATTGTACGAACGCGTGCTCATTCCCGCCACCCATGAATTGTGGTCCAGAATCGCCCAGGCCATCGACCGTTGGATTATCGGCGGCCTCGCCGTCCGGGGCGCCAGCGGGGCCACCGAGTTTGCCGGCCGGGCTTTGCGCCTGGTCCAGAGTGGCAGTCTGCAAACTTACGCCTTCCTGCTCGTGGCCGGCGTGGCCGCGGTGATCTATTGCCTTCTCGCGCGCTGAACCATGCTAACCTACCTCATATTTCTGCCTCTGCTGACGGCGGTCATCTTGTGCTTCGTCCCGCGGAATTACGCCTTCCTCATGCGCTTGGCGTCGCTCGCCGCCACCGGCGTGACCATGCTTCTGGCGCTCGCCGTGTTCCTGCGGTTTGACTCGGCCCCGCTCGGTCCCAGCAGCGCCTATAAATTCGAGCAACAGCTCAACTGGATTCGTTCTCTCGGCATCAGCTATCACGTGGGTGTGGATGGCGTGAATGTCGGACTCGTGTTGATGGGTGCCATAGTGGCCTTTGCCGCGACCTGCTGCGCCTGGGAAATTCGGAACCGGGAAAAGGAATTCTACATTCTCCTGCTCATCATGACCGGCGGAATTCTGTGCGCCTTCGCTTCGCTGGATCTGTTCCTCTTTTACTTCGCGCATGAACTCGCCCTGGTCCCCACTTTCATCATGATCGGCGTCTGGGGCCGCGGGGTGGACAAGAATCTGGCCACCTTCCAGATCACCCTCTATTTAAGCATCGGCGCCTTGGTAGCCCTGGCTGGCTTGATTGCCCTTTATCTCCGGGCCGGAGCGCAATCCTTTGACCTGGTGACCCTGACCCAATACGCCGCCGTGCATCCCATGGCGGTTCGGGATCAAAATTTCATCTTCCCGCTCCTGCTGGTGGGCTTCGGCATCCTGATTTCGCTGTGGCCGTTCCATACCTGGGCGCCCCTCGGTTATGGCTCCGCCCCCACCCCCACCGCCATGCTCCATGCGGGGGTGCTCAAGAAATTCGGCCTGTATGGCCTGATCCGCATTGCCCTGCCCCTGCTCCCGCACGCCGCCCAGGCTTGGGCGGGCACCATCGCGTGGCTCTGCCTGGGCAATATCGTTTATTGCGGCTTTGTTGCCATGCGCCAGCGGGATTTGAACTGGTTGATCGGTTATTCCAGTGTGGCTCACATGGGCTTCATTTTCCTCGGCATTGCCAGTTTGAATATCATCGGCGTGACCGGCGCGGTCCTCGTCATGATCGCCCACGGCTTCCTCGCCGCCCTCACCTTCGGCTTAGCCGGTTATTTGCAACACACCACCGGCACGTCGGACATGGATAAAATGGGCGGCTTGCTCCGGCGCCTGCCTTTCCTTGGCGGCGCGCTCCTGCTGGCCCTGTTTGCCGGTTGCGGTTTGCCCGGGTTCGCGAATTTCGCCGGTGAAGTCACCGTGTTCTTCGGAGCGTGGAAACAATTTCCGCTGATCACCGTCCTGGCGGTTTGGGCGGCCCTGGTGATTGGGGCCGTTTACATGCTGCGGGCCATCCGCAGTCTCTTGCACGGCCCGGTCCCTGAGCGTTGCGCGCAAACGGTGGAAGACTCCTGGCCGCTCCGCAAATTGCCTTATGTCCTCCTGCTCGTGCCCCTGCTGGTGTTCGGTGTTTATCCGCGCCTCCTGACCGATAAAATCTGGCCCGGCGCCGAGACCGTGTTGGCGTCGGTCCATCCGTCGGAACAACCGTCCCCGATGCCCGCTGTGACGCCCAAATCCACTCCCATCCATCGCGCGGAGGCAAAACCTTGAACGGACTGGCCGTGTCGCCCATGAATTATTCGCTGATATCCTTGGAAATCGCCGTGGTAATCCTCGGCTTGGGTTTGCTCCTCGCTGATCTCTGGATCCGCCCGGAGCAAAAGACCCGTTTGGGCTACCTAGCCGCCCTCGGCGTGGGTTTGATCCTGTTCTGGAGTTTCAAGTTCTCCGGAGTGCCCTCGGCCAGCGCCTTCAACGGCATGTTCGTCCTGGATCCCCTCGCCCTGTATTTTCAGCGTTTCTTCCTGCTCGCGGCCATCATCGTCCTGATCATGTCCGTCGCCTTCGCCGGCCGCATCGCGACGGGAATTTCGGAATATTATTCCCTCATCATCTTCGCCCTGGCCGGCATGATGTTTGCCGCCTCGGCCAATGATCTGGCCCTGTTGTTCGTGGCCTTGGAACTGATCACGGTCACGTTTTACGTGCTGACCAGTTTTCAGCGGGCCCGCCTGGCGTCGTTGGAAGCCGGTGTCAAATACCTCATCATCGGCGCCCTGTCCTCCGCTTTCCTCGTTTACGGCATTGCCCTGGTCTTCGGCACCACGGGTCAGTTAAATTTCAACCGGATCGCCGCCGTGGCCTCCGAGTTTGCCGACAACCGGGTGTTTCTCCTCGGCATCCTGTTCATTCTCGTCGGTCTGAGCTTCAAGCTCGCCGCGTTTCCGGCCCATTTGTGGGCGCCGGACGTTTACCAGGGATCGCCCGTTCCCACCACCGCGTTCCTCGCCGTGGGCTCCAAAGCCGCCGGCTTCGTCCTGCTCCTCCGCTTGCTGTTCACCGCCGTCCCGGCGATCACCGAACGGTGGAACGATCTCCTGATTGTGGTGGCGATGGTGACCATCCTGTACGGCAATCTCTGTGCCATTCCCCAACGGAATCTCAAACGCATTTTCGGTTATTCCAGCATCGCCAACGCCGGCTACCTGCTCATGGGTGTGGCCGCCCTGAGCGGCGCCGGTCGCGCCGCGGTGCTCTATTATTTGGGCGGCTACCTTTTCGCGGTGCTCGCCGCGTTCCTGGTCATTCTCCTGGTGATGAACGAAGTCGAAGGCGAGGACATCAGCGCGCTGGCCGGACTGAATCAGCGCTCGCCCTTGCTCGCCGCCGCCCTCACCTGCTCGATGGTTTCCCTGGCGGGCATTCCGCCGCTGGCCGGTTTCTTCGGCAAGTTTCTCCTGATCAAAGCCGCTTTGGAGCAGGGTGCCATCGATCCGCTTTATTACTGGCTGGTGGGGGTTGCTTTCCTAGGCGTGATCATCTCCATTTCCTACTATTTTGGCGTGATCCGGGCGATCTATTGGTCCAAGGAACCGCCGGTTCTTTCCGCGATTCCGGTGCCCCTGATTTTGCGCCTCGCCCTATATGTGTGCCTGGCTGGCATGTTCTACCTGGGTCTGTTCCCCAATACCGTCGTGGAACTGGCCAACGCCGCCGTCAAGGTTCTCGCGGTGCGTTGAGTTGTCCCCGCCTCGCGCGGGGAGTGCATCCTTGCGGACTCCCGCCAGGCGGCCCGCCCATGAGAAAGGGCAGCCGTGAACCGGCCAGCCAAATTCCCAACTCGGCCAGTCCGCGCCCTGCATCGGCTCTTCGGCCAACAAGTAGATCTTGCCCTCCGGCATTTACGCGATCCCGAACCGGCGCAGCGCGCCCACTCGATCCATGAAGCCCGGAAGTGTCTCAAACAACTCCGCGCCCTCGTTCGCCTCCTCCGGCGCTGGCTGGGTCCGACGGCCAGTCGTCGGGAAAATGAACGCCTGCGCCAGTTGGCCCGGGAATTGGCGCCGGAACGCGATGCCGCCGCCCTGCTCGAGGCGTTGGAGGCTTTACCCCGTCGCGCCAGTCTACGCGCGGCTCTAAAACAGGCCCGACTCGAACTGGCCGCCGGGTTGCCACTCCCCAAACCGACCCGTCGTCGGGCGGGACCACCGGGCACGCGCCGGATGCAACAGGTGCTGGTCCGCCTGCGGGCCCGCCTGGAGGGTTGGGGTTGGAGCCAGCTCACCTGGGCGGATTTGCAAGCGGGACTTCGCCGAACCTACCGGGCCGGTCGCCGGGCTTTCGATCGCGCCCGGGAATCCGCCTCCACTGAGGATCTGCACGACTGGCGCAAGCCGGTCAAATTCCTTGCCCTCCAACTCACCACGCTTGCCGCCTTGCGCATCCCGGTGGATACGGCAACCATTCGCGCGCTCCAGCACATTGCCGCGGATTGTGGCCAGGAGCATGATCTCGCCCTGCTCGCCGACTTCCTCGCTCGACACTGCCCGCACCTCCCCGCGGGCGGATCCCTGCTGCGCGAAGCCGCGCAACGCCGCCGGGAATTAATCGCCCGCGCCCTCCGCCGTGGCCGCCATGTTTACACCCGGAAATCCGGCGCCTTTGCCCGTCGCATTTTCCCGGCCTAAATCCAAGGCGTGGCATCAGTCCGAGCGCCAGCGGCGCGACATGTTTATAGCAACCCCACTCCAACAAACCTACAAGCCCCAGCGGGGCGGCATGGGGTTCCGCGTAAAAGCAAACCTTCGTGACCAAGGTTGTTCGAAAGTTTGTTGAATCGGGGTCCTGCTTCGCCAACGGACATCGAACTTGTGCCATCTATCTGCCACGCGCGCCTAAATCCAAGGCGTGGTAGCAGTCCCAGCGCCTGCGGCGCGACATGTTTATAGAAAGCCCTCCCAAACAAACCTCCAAGCCCCGGCGGGGCGGCATGGGATTCCGCGTCAACGTAAACCTTCCTGCCCGAGGTTTTTCGGAAGGTTGTTGAATCGGGCTCCCGCTTTCCCAACGGACATCGGACTTGTGCCATCCGTCTTCCAAATCCCCCAATATCCTTCACTCGCAAATTCACTTTGAGATTACAACCATTTGACAATTTTATAAGTGCCTCTCTCCGTCCGCCGGGCTAGTCTGGCGGCGGATAAACCAGACCAGCCCATGAAAATGATTTTCCTCTTTCTCCCGTTGGCTTGGGCCGCCACTCTGTGCGCGCGGGAACCCGGCTTGTCGCTGGATCTCGGCGCTGGCGCCCGTCTCGAATTGGTGCTCGTCCACCACGGCGAATTCACCCAGGGCTCGCCCGCCTCCGAACCCCTGCGCAAAGATGACGAAGCAACCCGGACTGTCCGCCTGACCCGGGATTTTTATCTGGGCAAATATCCCGTCACTTGCTGGCAGTTTGACCGCTTTGTTTCCGAGACCCATTTCCAGACGGAAGCCGAGCGCGGCCCCAGCGGCGGGTTCGGGTGGGACGGCTCGGCCTTGGTGCAGCGACAACTATTCACCTGGCGCAGTCCCGGTTTCGACCAGGGCGATGACCTCCCGGTCACCGTCATCACTTATGCGGACGCCGAGGCGTTTTGCCGCTGGTTAAGCCGCAAATCCGGCCGCGTTTTCCTTCTGCCCTCGGAGGCGGAATGGGAGTACGCCTGCCGCGCCGGCACCACCACGTCATGGCCCACGGGTGACGACCCGGTTCGCGGTGCCGCGGGCGCCTGGTGCCGGCCGCTTGCGGCCAATCATACGCACCCGGTTGGCTCGCTCCCCGCCAATTCCTGGGGCTTGTCTATGGGCGGAAACATTTTTGAATGGTGTCGGGATTTCTACGGTCCCTACGCCCCCGGCCCCGTCACGGATCCCGAGCAGTCCCAGCCTCCCGCCGACCCAATCGATCCTCCGCGCCGCGTCCTGCGGGGCGGTTCCTGGAACCGCGAGGCCGCCTTCACGCGCTCGGCGGCCCGTTACCGTAATACTCCAGGAAGCCGCAACGCGGACAACGGCTTCCGCGTTTTGACTTACGTCATCCCGGCCAAATGAACTTACCCAGCTTCCTCCCCGCCACTAACCTCATCCGCCTATGAACCTACTCTTTGTCGTGGTCCCGCTGTTCATCATCGTGGTCTTCTTTATTGTGTTCATCAGCCTCATCCTCGCGTTAGTGCGCCGGTCACCGCGCCGCGTCATCGTGCCCGCGCGCCGCGTGGACGTCGTGACCCGCCTGGGGCAGGACGGATTCTGGGTCGAGTCCTGTCCCGCCGATCCCGGGGCGCTGATCCACTTTCACTATTGGTCCGGTGGCATCCGGCATGCCGGACAGGTTCCCTATACCCCGGATGTGGCGGGCCACCAGTTTGTTTACACGGGTTTGACCCCCGCCCAGGTCGTGATCCTCCGCGTGGTGGAACCTGGGGACATGCTGGACTACGGCATCGTCCCGCCCATCATTGATATCGGCATGGATATTCCCGTCTCCAGCCCGCCGGATTACTTTGACTCCCCGCCCCCGGCTCCCAACTTTCCCCCGGCCTATTGATCCGCATGGAGCCCCGTGTCATCGTTCACCTTTCCGATCCTGCCCAAGCCGTTCGCGCCGGCCGCACCCGCCGGTCGCTCCAATTGGCCGGCATCACCGAATGGGAGGAAATCGGCGGCAAACCGGAAGATTGGCGCGCCCTGCTCGCGCCCGGTGGTCCCGTTTTGCTGTGCCGCGCCGGCACCTGGCTCGTCAGGCCGGCGGGTTTCGGATTTCCGCGACCCAGCGCCACCGGCCGCGGGCTCTGCGCCCTGGGGGCCTTGCGCCCCGCGCCCGGTGGCTCCGCGCCAGCGGATGCGCCCGCCGTCGCCGCCTGGGAAAAGGTGCTGGCGTCCACCGGCGGTGATTTCTCCCGGCTCCCCTCCGACGCTCTCTATGGTCCGGAATTCATTCCCGAGCCGCTCCTGGTTTATCTGGATGCCGTCGCGGTCCAACGGCTGAAAGAGTGCCAGGTCACGTCGCTCCGCGAGCTCGTGGCCCTGGCCGCGCGCGAATTCCGCCTGGTGCACTTCGCTCCGCTGGACGCCCACGACGACAGTGGCTTGCGGGTTTACCAGGTGATCACCGCCCTCCATCGCGGCGGCGCGGAACGCCTCACCCTCGATTTGCTCGCCAGTCTGCCCGGTGTCGGCGTGCGCACTAGGCTGGCCACGCTGGGACGTTCCTTGCGCGCCACCTTTCCGCTACCGGCGGACACGCTGGAACTCGCCGCCATTCCTGCCCGGGGCCCCACCGCCCGGATCGCCCTGCTGGCTCGCACTGCCAAACGCTTTGGCGCCGATCTGGCGCACGCGCATCTGTTGTCCGGGGAAGAGATCCGCAACCTCGCGGCCACCGGCCTGCCCGTGGTGGTCACGGTCCACAACACCCGGGCGGGCTGGCCGGCCGGGTTGGCGGAATTGCGCTCCCGGGATGCCCTTCTGCTCGCGGCCTGTTCCAACGCCGTGGCGCGCGATTTGCGGGCCATCCGCCCCAGTGTTCCAGTGCGCACGGTCTGGAACGGCATCTGTTTGGAGGAGTTCCGCCCCACGCCCGAGCGCGCCGCCGCCGGCCGCACCTTACGCCGCGACTGGGGTTTCGGGGACACGGATCTCGTCCTGCTCGCCATCGCCAATCCCCGACCGCAAAAGCGCCTGCACCTGCTCCCGCCGATTCTTGCGGCCGTTCAACAAAGCCTCGCGTCCCGCCGTACCGCCCGTCTCGTGCTGGTGGGCGAAGGAATTCCGGGTAACCCCGAAGCCACCGCCAGTCTGTACCAATTCCAGGCGGGCATCGACCGCCTTGGCCTGACCCCGCATCTCCGTTCCGTTGGTTCGGTCGGCCAAATTGCCGATATCCTCGCCGCGTCCGACGTGCTGGTCTCCACCAGCGCCCACGAGGGACTCAGCCTCGCGCAACTCGAAGCCCTGGCCGCCGGCCTCCCCGTCGTCGCCACCGCCGTCGGTGGCGCGGAAGAGCTCGCCCGGGATCATCCCCACGTCCACCTGCTCCCCGCGGACGCCCCCGCCGCCGAGTTCGCCCGGGTGATTGCCGGCCTGCCTGTCACCCAAACCACCGACCGCGTTTCCCTGGCCGCTCCCGGCTGGAACCGGCAAACCATGGCCGCGCGCTACCAATGGCTCTACCGGCGCGCCCTGGCCACCGCGCCGCGTCAACGCGCACCGCGCGGACTCTGGTTGATCACCAACAACTTTTCCACCGGCGGAGCCCAATCCAGCGCCCGCCGGCTCCTGACCGGGTTGGCTGCCCAGGGAATCGCCGTCCGCGCCGCCGTGGTCGAAGAGCACCCGGAAAACCCCACCCCCGGTCACCTCGACCTGGAAGCGCACGGCATCCCGGTTTTCAGCGTCCCGTTTCCGGCCTCCGCGCCGGTTGCGCAAGCGATCCCCGAACACTCCACGACCACCCGTTGTCGCCCTCTCCTCGACGCCCTGGATGCCGACCCGCCGGAAGCGGTAATCTTTTGGAATTTGCGCCCAGCCTTTAAGGTCCTGCTGGCCGATGCCCTCCTCGATGTCCCGATCTTCGATGTCAGTCCCGGCGAAATGTATTTTGAATCCCTCGCCACCTTTTTTACCCAACCCCGCCCCGGACTCCCCTACCGCAGCGCCCGCGACTACGGTGAACGCCTGGCCGGAGTCATCGTGAAATACGCCGCCGAAGCGACTCGGGCCGCGGAGTTACTAGGAACGACGGTAACCGTCATCCCCAACGGCGTCCCCCTTCGGGCGACCCCTTCGCCAGATCGTGCCGGCAAAGCGGAAATCGTCTTCGGCACCGCCGCCCGCATCCACCCGCGCAAGCGCCTGGAAGACCTCCTCGCCGCCTTCCGCCTCGCCCAGCCACAACTACCAAAATGCCGCCTACTCATCGCCGGCGGCGTCGAAACCGGTTGTGAAACGTACGCCGCGGAACTCAAAACCTCCACCCAGGATTTGCCCGTGGAATGGTTGGGAGAACTCACCGACTTATCCCCCTTCCATAACAGTTTGGACATATTCGTGATGATCTCCGAACCCGCCGGTTGCCCCAACGCCTCCCTCGAAGCCATGGCCGCCGGCCTGCCCATCATCGCCACCGACTGGGGCGGCGCCGCCGAACAAATCCGCCCCGGCCTCACCGGCCTCCTCGTCCCCCCGCGCAACACCCCCACCCTCGCCGCCGCCCTCGTCGAGCTAGCCACCAACCCGGCGCGCCGCCAGGCCTTCGCCACCGCCGCCCGCGCCCACATCCAAGCCCATTTCTCCCGCGACCGCATGGTCCACGACTACCGCCGCATTTGTGGACTGACGCCGGATCCGGTTGTGGTGGCAGGATAGCGGTTTCGCGGGAAATTGGACCCGTCTTCGCTGGCAGCTACGCCGGGCAGGTTAAATGTCCGCAAGGGCGACCCGGGGCCGTGCGGGGTCCAGCCAAATGGGATACAAAAAGCCAGGGAGAGTTGGCCGCGACCCGTGCTTCGCTAAAAGCTTCCGTCTTCGCCAAAGGCTATGCCGGACAGGTCGCAGGGCAGGAAGGCCACATAGAGCGCAAAGGTCGCGAGCCGGAGAGAATTTCACACGATGGCACGAAGCCGCGAATGGGAAACTGGATTAAGTGTCCGGTGGGGCGACGGGGGTGCCGTGGTGTCGCGCCGCTTTCAGGGCGCTGGAATTAAAATGCCGGAAAACCCAGCCTTTTTAGGCTGGGCTATCCAATCACGGCCCTTCAGGCCGTTCGGAATCTGACCCTGAGGCGGTCGCACGGGTGCGCGCAAGTTCGAGAAACTGGATTAAGTTTGTGTAAGGGCGACAAGTGCAGCATCGGGCATCAATTCGCATCCTTGGTGTCGCGCCGCTTTCAGGGCGCTGGGATTAAAATGCCGGAGAACCCAGCCTGGTTAGGCTGGGCTGAAGGATCACGGCCCTTCAGGCCGTTCGGAATCTGACCCGGTGGCGGTCGCGGGGGTGCGTGCAAGTTCGGGAAACTGGATTAAGTGTCCGTAAGGGCGACAAGTGCAGCATCGGGCATCAATTCGCATTCGCGGTATCGCGCCGCTTTCAGGGCGCTGGGATTAAAATGCCGGAGAACCCAGCCTGGTTAGGCTGGGCTATCTAATCACGGTCTTTCAGGCCTTTCAGAATCCCGGCGGGGACCGGTGCCGCGCAGGTGCGCAAGGGCGCGAGCAGCCCCGACCACCGGCCAGGCGGGTGGTTACCGGTGGCCGATGGCAGTTTGGTTGCCTTTCCGTTGTTAAGATGTCAAAGAGCGGGGCTGCGGAGCCCATAAAGGGGGTGGCCCGCCTTCGCTTGCCAGCTTCGGCGCGGTGGCTTCGCGAGCAGCGAAAAATGGAACGGGGGCTTGGTGGACGAGATGGACAGAATGGACGGCATGGACGGCCCGCCTTCCGCCGTCGCTAAGGCAGCTATGGCGGACAGGTCGCTCAGATGCTTCCGGCTTCGCCAAGGCTACGCCGGACAAGTCGGCGCGGCGGGCCCTTCGGGCGCGGCGGCTTAGTCAGGCGCAAGGGTTTCGGGGATGGCGGTTGGCGGATCTAGGCGAATAAGGTTGTCGAGATCGCAGCGGCGGATCATGAAGGTGGGGGGTAGCGGCTGGTTCGGATCGCAGTTGTACACGGAGGGCAAGCGGTCGATGTCGGGATAGGGGGTTGGGAAAGGGGTCCGCGTTTCGCTTCCCTCCTTCGCTGGGGATTCTGGGGACGCTGGAATACTTTGGGGGCCAGGGGTTTCGGGTTTGCTCGGTGTTTCGGGCGAATTGGCTGGTTGTGGGGTTGTTGAAGCGGCGGCCCGCGCTTCGCTGGAAGCTCCGCGGGGCAGGCACGGGTCGACCTTCGTAGAGGAGATATCGCAGTCGCGATTCCGTGCCTGGTTGCTAGTGGCCCGCGCTGCTGAGCTTCCCTCTTCGCTGACAGCTTCGCCGGGCAGGTCGCGGGTCAGGCACGGGTCGACCTTCGCAGGAGAACTATCGCAGTTGCGATTCCGTGCCTGGGTGGTGGTGGTTTTGGCGATTTTGCGTTTGATGGTGGGTGGTGGGAGTTTGGGGGTGGGCAGGCCGGCCTCGCGGCGGCGGGCCAGGGCCATCCATTTGGCCCAGCGGACGGCGTCCACCCGGCGGCAACGGATGGCTTCGGCTTCCCTTTGCTCCAGCTCGCTGGCGAATTGGTGGTCGGGCGGAACCAACGGTGGGATCAGGTCCAGACCGAGAACGTGGTCGGGGACGGGTTCGGCTTCGAGCACGTCCTGCCAGAAGCTCATGGGGATGTCGTCGGGGCCAAGGGGATCGTTGATGTCGTCGTTGTCCGGGTGATCGGCAGGCAGCGGGTCCAGGCCGAAATTGCGGCGGACTTCGGCGCGTTTTTCCAGCGGGGTATGTTGTTTGCCATAAGCTTTTTCCCGGTGGGCGGGATCTTCCATCCATTGCCAGAAGCGGGCCTGGATGACTTCGTCGAAGTCCCCGGTAGCGGCGGCGGCCTTTTGGCGTTCGATGGCCACCCGCTGGCGGGCGTGTTCGGCGCGACGCTGGCGGGCGACGGATCGGCAGATTTGGAAGATGAGTTTGGCTTTGCTGGCTGGGTCGGCGGTGGCTTGGGCCTTTTTGGCGGCCAACGCGAGTCGGGCGGCGAGGAGGAGGCTAAGGTCATGGCTGAGATTGGTCGGGACATCGTTGCCGTTTTCGACAATTTGCTGGGCGCTATCGAGGAACTGGCGGTGGGCGAACCAGTGGGAGTAACCGCCGGCGTGCCATTCGGAGAGGTTTTGTTTGGTGATCGGGCGGCCGGCGAAGTCGGTGGCGAGCCGCGAGCGGACTTCAGGGTGGGTGTTGAGCCAGGTGAGGACGGTGGATTGCGGTTCGCCGTCGAGCAGGCGCTCGTTGAGGGCCTGCCGGATTTCCCGGGGCAGGCGGGCGATTTTTCCGCGGGGACGTGCGTCCATGGAGATGGGTATAACACGGGTGCCGGGAAATCGTATTCCTATGGTAGAAATTTAGGGTGGGATTTTTGGGGGAAGGGCGAAATATTTAGCCGCGAAAAGGCTGGTAAAAACACAAAAAAGAAATCTGTAAAAGGAATGCGTTTCGGAGGAGGGAGATTTTTGAACAAATGGTCGCGAAAAGGAGTAATGCCGCCCACCCACCGCCCCGCGCATAGCCGCCAAACAAAGACTTGAAAATCCCTATCCCATACCGTAAAAGGGAAACCATGCGAAGCTCCAACTCCACTTTTCGCCCTTGGCACTCCGAGCAGCCAGCCATTTCGCGGCCATTGGGGAACTTCGTCGGCCATGAGTTTTGGCCTTTTGAAGCCTGCCGGGTGTTTTATGATCCGCCACGAAGATATCGGATGTATCCCTTGTGCGAACGCCTGGGTAAGGCCGAGGATGCCCGGGCCTACAACGAACGCATTACCAGTTGGACCGGAATCGAATCCGCTGCCGCCAGTGCGCCGACACCTTCCAAGGAAGATCTAACCGGCTTTGAAAAATGACAACTGACTCTCGAAAACCTGACAAACGCCTCGGCCTCGGTTACGGGAGTGCCTGGCATCTGCTAAATTGCCTTAATGGTCATCGCGAGGATTTTAACGCAATTGTCGCTCGGCAACTCCAGGCGAGCGCGTTGAGCTGGCTGGGCGCTCCAGAGTCCCAGGCAAAACAACCCTCTTCCACTGGGCGACGTATTCTCGATGGCGAATGGAAGCGGATCAAATTCATCCCTGATTCAAAGATCCAAAATCTTTACAAAGCATTTTGGCCAACCCGCGGTTGGCAACAGCACTGGGATGCCATCGGAAAGGCTACTTTTTCTGGAGGACATGAATGGCTGCTCATTGAAGCAAAGTCACATACTGGAGAAATTAAAGCCGGCGGCACAAAGGCCAAGGAGATTGGGGGACGCCCTCAGATTCGCTCGGCATTCCGTGAGACCTTGCAGGCCCTCGGGCATAATGAGGAATCGTCAACCACTTTTGCTGAGAATTGGCTTGCAGGTTATTACCAGTACGGGAACCGCCTGGCTACGCTACATTTTTTGGGAAAGCACGGCATTCCTGCACACTTGGTCTTTCTATATTTCTGCGGCGATAAATTTCCGGACTGTTCGATTTGTCCGGCTAACGCAGGCGAGTGGAAAGTGACGCTCGATAAGGTTTCTCACGGCCTGGGATTGCACGGCGCAAGCGAGATGGAAACCAGAGTCCATAATGTGTTTGTGGATGTCACTTGCGGACAAATTGCCCTTGCAGGATAACCTCGAAAGTTGACTTAGTCATGAGGGACGACCTTATTCAGTCACGGGCCTTCAGTTTGTTGTCGTTGGCGAAGACAATTCGCCACTACGAGAAGGCGCTGAGTAGCGCCAGGGGTGAGCGTTTTTGCTTGTTCGCCATCCTGCGTATAGAGCATGACGAAGTGCGGACTCATTCTCGCGTTTTGGGTGAGCTTCTCAATCCCCGAGGGTCCCACGGCCAGGGAGCTGTCTTTTTGAAGCATTTTTTTGCGGAACTTGAGATTAATGGCTTCGATGCCGAACCCGCTCAGGTAGAGCTGGAAGTTTCGCTTGGGCCATTCGGTCGCCTGGACATCGAAATAAGAAGCGGAAATCGTAGTATCTACATTGAGAATAAAATTTGTGCGGAATTACACTCCGATCAATTAATCAAATATCACCGGCACAATCCGGAGGCTAAACTGCTGTTCCTGACTCTGCAAGACGAAGACCCTGCCGATTGGGCTGTGAATCCTGCCTACCGCAGGGAATCATTTCGCAAAGTGTTCCAAAAAATCAACTATAAGGAGAACATTTTGCGATGGCTGGAATCATGCCGCAAGGAGGCCACCACTGCGCCGGGAGTGCGGGAGGTAATTACGCAATATATGCAACTTATTCAGCGCCTAACTCACCAAAACACCAGCACAGCTATGAGCCAAGAATTGACGAAAGCCGCCCTCAACGACAAAGAGAGTTTTTTGGCCTTTTCCGCGCTTTGTGAAGTGCAGCAGGAAGTCCATGCCCAAATTTTTAAAACTCTGGAGATTCAATTAGCTAGGGTCGCCAGCCAATTGGGACTAATTCCAAATCTGCCGATTGGAGAAATGCGTGGTGCGACGTCTCGCTTATCACTTTCCAGTCCAATGCTTCAGGAGCTCGGGCTTTGTATCGCGGTCGAATTCGGTAGCAGAGACTTCCAGAATTGCTTTTTCGGGTTCAGATATTTAACACATTGCGAGACCCCGACGGCAGCGCAGACCCCTTTGCAAAGGGCTTTTGAAAGGGATTTCCGAAGTCATGGTTGGCCGAACGCTTATTGGCATGCGTGGTGTAATTGGGATGAACACCGCAATTGGGGTGCGCAAACATTAGCCGCTATCCAGTTTGGGAGTTTTGAAGACGATCTCAGAAAATTGCTCACTAGGCTGGTAAATGTTGCCAATGAAGCGTCCACAGCTAATCCTGTAACCCTCGTCTTGTAAATGTTGTGCCCCTGAAATCTTGGTGAGAAATCGCGGTTCCCCACGCGGATGTTTTGGAGGGCACCTTTTTGCAATCTGAATTTGCCGCAGACATCACGGCCGTGCACACCGGCAAGGCCACGCGGGGATATCAGGACACGGCCACCTTCATTGATCGCAGGTTTGTCACGGAAGGGACCAGAATATTCAACTCGACGATACGTTGCTTTTAATCGAGCCCGAGGCGGCTGGTAAATATTCGACCAGTATTGTTCCGCCGGCGATGCCAGGCCATACCGCGGCTGATCCGAGCGCGGAAGTGATCGTTGATTTCGAAATTCACGCGAACTTTACCGAGGGCGCCAATAATCAAACCAAAAGAGCCGTTGTCGAGATCGACCACACGCTCGGATTTCGGGACTCGGCTTGGGAGTGACTTGCCTGATCTGGATGGTTGGGAAGTGGGTACAGATAGTGTCGTCGGTCAAAAGCAATGAATCGCACTGAGTACCGCATTTCCCATTCGGCGTGATTGGTTTGCGTCGCCCATTCAGGTATTGGCGGAATATCGGGCAGTTTCCCAGGGCGATGCCCGGTGCTGAATTGGGTCGCCCCCTTGAGTTTGGCCCGAGGTGGTGGCTTTCCACTACGCGACGCCACCTCTGCGCCCGATGCGTGCACTCACCTTTAACCTCCCTGCGATTGACCAAGGCCCAGGCTGGCGATAATTTGAACTGGCTCAGCGGGTTGGAGTCCGCGCCCGCGAGCGGCACCGGTGGTGAGCGCCAATTACCAATTTCATCTGCGCAAGGAGCGCACCTCTGCCGCCCTGGCCGATGGCGGCCACCGGGACTGCCTTTATGAGCCCACGGACGAGGTGACCTCCGGCCGGAAAGTCTGGACCGACGGCACCTCTGTTGGGCGTCGGCCAATTCTTCGTACCGCTCACAGTCGGAACCACCGCGGAATACTGTTGCGATGAACAAGCCATCCATCCTTCAGAAATTCCTGCGGGAATTGCGCAAAGCAGCCTCTTTGGGATCACATGAACTCACGTGGAGAGAAAAGCGTCAGCTGTTTGAGTCCTTTCACCGGATGGTGCGGAAGCATCTTCCGGAAGGCGGCTGGAAATATGCCGGCTGTCAATTCAAGAGCCGGAATGGAAACTGCGAGAGAATCTTCTTTGCCAGCATTACTGACCAGGAACTGGAGCTTTGGGTTAAAGTCGCTGTGGGGATTCGCTTTGCCAACATCGAGGAAATCTGGCGGCGATCACAGAATCTGGAGGGGACTAGTGATCATTGGACGGTTTTCGGGGCGGTCAGCCATTATATCCGAAACGCACAACTGCGATACCGTATCGACCGCCCCAGCGACATTGAGTTTTTCGAACCATCGATTTGTGAAGTGATCGAGCAGGCGTGCGTTCCTTTCTGGAAGCGATTTGCCACGGTTGCGGACGCGGACCGGGAGTGGAACCATCGGCAATTTGAATTCCACCGCGATGCCGCCGACGTTTTCCACAATGCCACCCGCTCCGTGATTGTCGCCAAACTTGCAAATAATACCGCGTTCGAAAAAATTGTAGCCATGAGGCGGGAAGAAGTGACACAGATACTGGACATTACCCTGCTGGTGAAGGGACTGGCGGAGTTTGACCGGCTGGTTGAGTGGCTGCGTAAAGAGGTTGGTTTTTGAAATTAATTATGTAGTAGACGGATGCCAATGAAAAAAATCTATCCTCGATTTTCAAGGTGACATCGATTTGAACTTTGCTGCATTGTACGAAAGGCTCGGTTGCGTCCAGAAAATCTGCAAAGCACTCCGCGAGGTTTTTGCAGATGGGTCATTTCGCCCTTGCGAATCAGAGGACGTCGTGCCAGCCCCGAGGCTTTGAGAAAATTTTTTAAACTTGGATTTCCGCCTGAAAACAGGATCGGCAGGGCTGCCGAGCTGGCCACCTACGATTTAGCCGGATTTAGCCCACAGACGATTCAGGAAGCTGCAAAGAGCGGGAAACCTATGCCCGGCTTCGATTACAGTCTGCTTGCCGAAGGAAAGCGGATCAACGCGCTGCCCAACGGAATTACCCTGACAGTGGACCGAAGCCTGCATGATTCTCAGGATTTTGACGTTGTAGTAAACTCGTTGGGGTGGAAAATAATTTCAAATCGGCTGGGCAATATCGTAAAGGAAATCGCCGGTGACGACATCGAACTGCTACCGGTCGCAATCTTTGGGCGCGAAGGCAAAATACTCCGCGCGGATTTTTGCGTGATGAACGTCCTCCAAACGCTTCCAGTCATTTCCGAACTCAAGACCGTCCGTTCTCGCGACAAAAGTTCAGTTCTCAAGCTGGCCGTGGTGCAAAGCAAAGTATCCCCGAAAGTCCACGTATTTCGGGTCAAAGAATGGCGCGGGCCGGTCCTAATCGACGAAGTGGTGCAACAGGCTTTGAGCCAAGCGCCACATGATGGCCTGACCTTTACCTTTGTCGAGGTGGAGTGAACCGTGATGCTTAACCAACCATTTTCTCGAAAAGAGAGCAATCCATAGCAAGGGTCGTTCTTTATTGCCGCCATGCACTCCAAACCGACCGAATCCGAAGCGGCTGAATCGCACGCAATCCCGACTGAACCAAGTCTGAATAGTTCACCTCCGACCGTCCGGTGGTGAGCCGGTTTCCGGGTGCAACAAATTGGGTCGCCCATTCAGGGCTTGGCGGAATATGGGGCGGTTTCCCAGGGCGATGCCCTGGGCTGAGGTGGGGCGCCCCCTTGGGGCTCACAGCGGGGAAGACCAGATTGCCTTTCCCGCCTTCGTGACCTTCGCGGGCTTCGTGTGAAGAGTTCACTTCCCTTGTTCCATTTTGTGGGCTATGTGAACTTTCGTGGCCAATGAGTGTTCTGCCCTTGTGTCGGCGGGAGGGAGGGTCGGGAATGGGGCATTGGTTCGCCCATTCAGGGCTTGTCGGAGCACGGGGCAATTTCCCAGGGCGATGCCCTGAGCTGAATTGGTTCGCCCCCTTGGGGCTGGCCTGAGGTGATGGCCTTGCCTGCTTCGGGTGCTAAAATCCCATCCCTGGTCCCCTTTTGTGAATTTATGCGCATTCTCGCGGCTAAAATTCCGGCTCCGTTCCCCTGCCCTTTTTGCAGTGGCCCCACTTTCCAGCGCTAGTTTGGCCAGTCGATTTCGTCCTAAACCGGGGATTTTCAACAATTGACAAAATTTGCGTTCAATCGCCAATATTGAATCGCGTTTATGGCAAAAACATCGTCGATCCTGACTCCGTCTGGTACTCCCCCCGGGATGGGCGAGCAGCGCAGCCGCCATGCCGGGCTGCCCGGATAATCGCGACAAACGCTGCCGCCGGACCAGCCAGCCAACCACCCACGCACCAATTTTCTCGACTGTTCAACCCCAACAACCCTCGAACCCAACTTATTTATGTCAACCGAAGCCAAGTGCCCGTTTAACCACACCGCCCCCGGCGGGACCACCAATCGCGACTGGTGGCCGAACCAGTTGCGGGTCGAACTCCTGAATCAGCATTCCGCCAAGTCCAATCCGATGGACGGGGAGTTCAACTACACGCGCGAATTCCAGACCCTGGACCTGGCCGCGGTGAAGCAGGATTTGGCCGCTTTGATGACCGATTCCCAGGACTGGTGGCCGGCCGATTTCGGCCATTACGGCCCCTTGTTCATTCGCATGGCCTGGCACAGCGCCGGCACCTACCGCACCGGCGACGGCCGCGGCGGCGGCGGCCGGGGACAGCAACGGTTTGCCCCGCTGAATAGCTGGCCGGATAACGTCAGCCTGGACAAGGCGCGCCGGTTGCTCTGGCCGATCAAGCAGAAATACGGCCGGAAGCTTTCCTGGGCGGATCTGATGATCCTCACCGGCAATGTCGCCCTGGAAACCATGGGTTTCAAAACGTTTGGCTTCGCCGGCGGCCGCGAGGACGTCTGGGAACCGGATTTGGACGTGAACTGGGGCAAGGAGACCACCTGGCTGGACGACAAACGTTACTCCGGTGACCGCAATCTCGAGAACCCCCTCGCCGCGGTCCAGATGGGGCTGATTTACGTCAATCCGGAAGGTCCGAACGGCAATCCCGATCCCGTGGCGGCGGCGCGCGACATTCGCGAGACGTTTGCCCGTATGGCCATGAACGATGAGGAAACGGTGGCGCTGATCGCCGGCGGTCATACCTTCGGCAAGACCCACGGCGCCGGTCCGGCTTCCCATGTGGGCCCCGAGCCCGAAGCCGCCGGGCTCGAGCAGGAAGGACTGGGCTGGAAAAGCAGTTTCGGCACTGGCAAAGGTGCCGACGCGATCACCAGCGGACTCGAAGTCACCTGGAGCAAAACCCCCACGAAGTGGAGCAACAGCTTTTTCGAACACCTGTTCGGCTATGACTGGGAACTGACCAAGAGCCCCGCGGGCGCGAATCAGTGGACCCCGAAGAATGGGGCCGGCGCCGGCACCGTGCCGCATGCCCATGATCCCGCGAAGCGGATCGCCCCCTCTATGCTCACCACGGATCTCGCCCTGCGGTTCGATCCGGCCTACGAAAAAATCTCCCGCCGTTTCCTGGAGCATCCGGATCAGTTCGCTGACGCCTTCGCCCGCGCCTGGTTCAAGCTGACCCATCGCGATATGGGTCCGCGCACCCGCTACCTGGGCGCGGAAGTGCCGGCGGAAGTCCTCATCTGGCAGGACCCGATCCCCACGGTGGATCATCCCCTGGTGACGGCCTCGGATATCGCCGCTTTGAAGGGCCAGATTCTGGCCTCCGGCCTGTCCGTCTCCGAACTGGTCTCCACGGCGTGGGCCTCCGCCTCGACCTTCCGTGGCTCCGACAAACGCGGCGGTGCCAACGGCGCCCGGTTGCGCCTGGCCCCACAGCGGTTCTGGCAGGTGAACAACCCGCCCCAGTTAGCCCGCGTGCTCTCGGTGCTCGAGGGGATCCAGGGTGCCTTTAACGGTGCCGCGACGGGGGGCAAAAAAGTTTCACTGGCGGATTTGATCGTGCTGGCCGGTTGCGCCGGGGTCGAGCAGGCCGCTAAAAACGCCGGACACGAACTTCCGGTGCCCTTCACGCCGGGGCGCATGGACGCCACGGCGGAGCAGACGGATGTGGCCTCTTTCGGCTTTCTCGAACCCAGCGCGGACGGTTTCCGCAATTACCTCAAGACCCGGTTCGCCATTCCCGCCGAGGCGCTCTTGATCGACAAGGCGCAATTGCTCACCCTGACGGCGCCCGAAATGACGGTGCTGGTGGGTGGCTTGCGCGTGCTGAAGACCAACTTCGGCGGCACCCAACACGGCGTCTTCACCCGCCGCCCGGAAGCACTGACCAACGACTTCTTTGTCAATCTGCTCGACATGCGGACGGAGTGGAAAGCGGTCACGCCCGAAAGCGAACTCTATGAAGGCCGCGATCGCAAATCCGGGGAACTGAAGTGGACCGGCACAAGGGTTGACCTGGTCTTCGGGGCTGACTCTCGGCTCCGCGCCGTCGCGGAAGTTTACGGCAGTGCGGACGCGGAGAAAAAGTTCGTGCACGACTTCGTCGCCGCCTGGAACAAGGTGATGAATCTGGATCGTTTCGACCTGGCGTAAGGCGCAGGGTTCCGGATGCCGGACCTGGAATGAAGGGGGGGAGACGGCAGGCACCTCCTCTCCCCGGCCCTCTCCTCCATTCGGAATGGAGGAGAGGGGGATGATGGCTGATCCAACCCTTGTTTACATTGATATTTTGGTGGATATCAGTGTTGGGAGGTTTCCGAAACCAGCCGGAGCAAAACCACGCCATGGTGACGAATCTCCGTCTCGAATGACTGGTCGAACGTGCCCACGTCACGCTGCCGCCAGACATCCCGCAACTTCCACTTGCCGGGCAACCCCAGTTTATCAAATTGGACCCGGTATTTGCGGACGGGTTCATCACCCCAGCGGAAAAAGGATGGCGGCGTCTTGCCATAATCATCCGTGGCAAACAAACCGAGGGCCTGGGAGCCGTCAGCCAGCGGTTTGAGCCAGGCTTGCACGCCCTGCTCGTCCGACACCAACCGAGCGGAGCGCCCCAGCGGATCCTGATCAATCGCCAGCACCTCATCATTGGTCAGCAGGCTTACGGTGAAGGGGTCCAATTGTTCAATGGGGCACCCGATAAGCAAGGGCGCGGACAGCAGACAAAACAGGCTGACTTCGGAATATTGCTCGGCGGGCGTCAAACGCGTGGGATGCAGAGCCGAGCCGGTGGTGAGGTTTCCCACGATCATCATGTCCGGGTCGTTCCAATGCCCGGGTCCTCCAAACGGCGCCCATTTGTCCAGCGTGAAAAGGCAATGATAAAGCCCCGTCCAGCTATCCCGGATATCGGCTCCGGTGCGCCAGAGATTCGCAATCCCCGCCCATTCCCGGGCATGGGCGAAAGGTGCTGAATTGGAAAGGCTGTAAAGAATGTCGCGACCGGATTTGCGCAGGGCTTTCCCCATCCGCTCGGCCGAAAGCAGGTCAATGCGCCAATCGTATTTTAGGTAATCAATCCCCCACTCCGCCATCTGGCGCGCGTCATTCTCCTCGAAGGTATATTGACCGACGCGCCGGAAGGCGCGCTTGTTGTTTTTGATGGCATCCGGGTAAGCCCCGTCGGCCAGATCGGAAGAGCCGCCCACATAGCCGGCGTAACTCGAAATCCACGGGGTGGAATAAATCCCCACCTTCAGCCCGAGGTCATGGATGGTCTCCACCATGGCCGAAAAATCAGGGAATCGGGAGTTGGGCTGAATGGCATTCCAGGGACCGCCCCGCTGCCCCTGCCAGGCGTCATCAATATTGACGTAGGTCCAGCCGTGGTCCCGGAGGCCCAGGCGCAACATGGCGCGGGCCGAAGCCAACACTTTGCTCCCGTCGATTTCCCGCGCCCAGGAGTTCCAGCCGTTCCATCCCATCGGCGGGGTTAGCGCCAGAGTGTCCCCGATGCGGATTTTGAGTTCGCTGGCGGACTCACCGATCCCGTTTTTGGCCACCAACTTGACTGGGTATTCCCCGGGTTCGCTGACCTTCCCCCGAATGATTCCGGTTTGCGAATCGAGGCGCAATCCCGCAGGCAAGCCTTCCGCCGCAAAAGTCAGCGGCCGTTGCCCACTGGCCACCACGGAAAACAGGAAGGGATTGCCGGGTCGGGCGCCAAACACCCCCGGGGAGTTGATGCGGGGCTCCGCCCGCGCCGGCGGAGTCAGGATGTATTTCTCATCTTCATTCGGCATCCGCTGCGGCTGCCGGTCCCCGATCATTTCGAAACGGGCCTCGGCCCAGTCGCCGTAGGACTTGGAGAGCCCCTCGTCTTGGACACGCACCAGAAGCCCCAGGCGTTTGATGCCACTCAGATCCACGCGCACCGGCACCGCAGTATCGCCGGGGCGCATTTCCGGACTCGCGAATAGGACCCGGCGATCGCCCAGGACAAAAAAGGTGAACCGGGCGGCAGGGTTTGCCCGGTCGTCGGCCCCCACGGAAGCCGTGAAAGTCCGGGCGCCGCCATCCAGATAAAAGGGCAGCACACTGAGGGAAGCCACCCCTACCCCGCGGACAAACTGCTTGCCCCCGATGCTGAGGGGATCACCCCCGGCGTTGACTTTGGCGGACACCGAAGGAATCCCCTCCGAAAAGGCGGCCACCGGCAAATCGTCCAGCCAGAGTGGAACGACCGTTTGAGCATTGCCAATGTGGGCGAGGCCGAGCAACAACAGCAGTGCGGCGGACCTGAGAGAAGCCTTCATTTTTTGAAATGGTGGGGAGCAAGTCGTGGGATCAACGTAAGGGAATTCCGAACGAAAGTTCCAGTGCTAAAACCCGACGGCATTCACGGCGGGCCGGCAATACCTTTCCAAAAATGCAAATTCACTGTTCCGGCTTTCCCTGATCGAATATGCTGAGTCAAATGCCGCTGGAAATCACCCTGCGCAAAGCCAACCGCCGACGCTCCCGTTCGGGCGATTAGCAGCCTGCGTGACCAAACCCAATGACCCAGTTTAGCTCATGAATCGAACCCTTGCCTCGTTCCTTGCCACCGCGCTGCTGGCGGCCTCCACGTTGCTGGCGCCTGCCGCGGACAAAAAAATCGTTCTGGTTGCCGGCCACCCGAGTCATGGCCCCGGGGAACATGAGTTTCGCGCCGGTTGCCTGCTCCTCCAAAAATGTCTGAACGGGACGCCGGGCATCCAGGCGGTGGTTTACACCAATGGTTGGCCGAACGAAGCCACGGCATTCGAGGGCGCGGCGGCCGTGTTCTTCTACATGGATGGCGGTGGCGGACACCCCGTGGCCAGCGGCGATCACTTGAAGGTGGTGGGCGAACTGGCCAAAAAGGGTGTGGGCATCGGCTGCGCCCATTATGCCGTGGAGATACCACTCAAGAATGGTGGCTCCGAATTCTTGAATTGGATTGGCGGTTTTTACGAGGATGGCTTCTCCGTGAATCCCCACTGGACGGCGGACTCACACCTGGCGGTGAATCACCCGATTACTCGCGGGGTCAAACAGTTCAAATTGCAGGACGAATGGTATTTTAATATCCACTTCCGCGAAGGGATGCAGGGCGTCACTCCCATCCTCTCCGCCACCCCGTCGGATGAAGTCCGCGAGACCCGCAAGTCGTATGCACCAGTCCTTGCCGCCAAGGGACGGGAAGAAGTCCTGCTCTACGCCGTGGAGAATCCGAACGCCAACCGTGGCTTCGGCTTCACGGGCGGTCATTTTCATCGGAACTGGGGTGACGAGAATTTCCGCAAACTGGTGCTCAACGGGATCTTGTGGATGGCCCATGTGGAGGTTCCCGCGGAAGGGTTTGCCTCTTCGGTCAGCCCCGCGGAACTCACCCAGAATCTGGATCCCAAGGGCCGCTGAGCGGAAGCGGTTGGGGTGCGGGACAACTTTCACCCCGCCAGCTTTTCCCGGATGCTCTGCAGGGTCGGCCCGGCGGGCGCGGCCAACCGAAACCGCACCAGTTCAGAGATCGACGTCCGCTCGGGATTGATTTCGACGGTGGGAATCCCCCGGCGGGCGGCCGACTCGATTGGCCAGGTCACATAGGAAAAGATGCTGGTCGTGCCGACGGAAAAGACGATATCGAAGCCAGCCTCCTGCTCCTGGTCAAACCGGCGTAAGGCCGCCGGCGGCAACATCTCTTCGTAAAGCACCACGTCCGGTCGGAGAATCGCGTGGCACTGCGGGCACAGGGGCAATTCCGGAAGCCCGGCAAAAGTCGGGTGATAAACGTCATAGTCGCAGGATGGGCAGATAATCCGGCGCAGACTGCCGTGCAGTTCGATCACATTCGTGGAACCGGCGCTTTGATGCAATTCGTCAATGTTCTGGGTGGCGATGCAGACGGAACGACCCGGAGTCTCCAGCGCCGCCATGGCCCGGTGGGCAGCGTTCGGCACTTTTCCCCGCATACTGAGTTCCAGGCGAAAGAAATACTTCCATGCGAGCCGGGGATTGGAGAGGAACGTCGGGCCGGAAAGCACTTCCTCAAACGGGAGGCCTTCCTCGGTCAGTCCATTGGCAAAGGCCCCGGTGGCGCCCCGAAATGTCGGCACTCCCGATTCCGCCGAGACCCCGGCACCGGTGATAAAAAGGACGCGCCGGGAGGAATGCAGCAGGGTCGCGATTTGGTCCAACTGGTTGGGCATGGCTGAACATCACCGAACCGCCCCGGCCGATGCAAGACCCAGTTGAGCGGGGCCGGCTCCGCCGCCCCGTATGGTGAGTTGTCGCCAAGATTTGTGGATTGACGCTCCAGCGGGCATCACCGAACCTGTTTTGGTGAAGCTTGCAATTGATCCTGGTTATGAAACTGCCGCTTGAACTGCCGCTCCCCAGGGCACTTTTCGCCGCGGCGCTGAGTGCCGTACTGCTGATGGGCCCTCACCCGCGGACGGGCGCGGCCGAGAACCTGAAGACGGAGAGCCGGATGCCTTTTGCGCACAACATCCCGTTGCGTGACGCCGACGGCCGGATCATCACTCCGCCCAAAGCCTTCGACGAAAAGGGCCAACCGCAGGAGCCGCGCGCCAACCCGTATTCCCCGGCCCAAACCTGCGGCAAGTGCCATGAATATGCGGTGATTTCCAAGGGCTGGCACTTCAACGCCGACCGGGGAAATGCCAAAGCCGGCCGCCCGGGCGAGCCTTGGATGTTTACGGATTCGACTTCGCACACGCAAATCCCCCTTTCCTACCGGGGCTGGCCCGGCACGTTCAAACCCGGCGAGATTGGTTTGAGCGACAATGATTTTCTGAACCAGTTCGCCCGCCATTTCCCTGGTGGCGGCCCGGGCCAGCCGGATAAGAAGCCCGATCCGGCCGATCCCGTCACGCGGCGAATGCTGGTCACTGGATCCCTGGAAATTGATTGCCTGCTCTGCCACGAGGCTTCCGGCCGTTACAACCACGAAGCCCGTTTCACGGCAGTGAATGGCCAGAACTATAAATGGGCTGCCGCCATTGGGGCCGGATTGGGAAATTACGGTGGGTTCAAAAACGCCGGCGCCATCGCCGACAGTTGGAAGCCGGGTGCTTCCGTTCCCACCAACGTGCCGCCGATCAAATACGATCGCGCCCGTTTCGACGGCGAAAACAATGTCTCCTTAACCGTCACCCGCCGCCCCTCCCCCAACAATTGTTATTATTGTCACACGAGCGAATCCGCACCGGCGGATGGACGCTGGCATGGAGATCGCGACGTCCATCTGCGCGCCGGCCTTTCCTGCATTGATTGCCATCGCAACGGCGTGGATCACCTCGTGGTCCGGGGCTATGAGGGAGAATTGAAAGACCGTTCCGTGACCCCGGAAATGATCGCCATCCGGGTCAAGCTTATCCTCCGCGACCACCCGGAGATGGATAAGCAGACGGCGGCCAAACTAGCCAAACCCCTCCTCGAAGAGGAACAAGCCGGCGACGCCGCGTTGTCCTGCCGGGGCTGCCATTCCGGCGAACCCGGGGCCGCGACCGTCAAAGCGCAGGCCGGCGGACGACTCGGCTCCCCTCGCCCGCTGCACAAGGGCCTGCCGCCTCTCCATCTCGAGAAACTTTCCTGCACCGCCTGTCATTCGGGACCATTCCCCGGAACGGAACCCCAAATCGTTCACACCTCCCTTGCGCACAAGCTCGGCATCCCGGCCCCGCCGCGGGGCGAGAACACCGCCCCCGTCATCGTGCAGCCCGTCTTTCTGCGCGGTGCCGATGGTCGCATCGCCCCGCACAAGATGGTTTGGCCCAGTTATTGGGCGCGCCAGAAGGAAGGCAAACTCGCCGTGCTGCTGCCGGAAGAAGTGGCCAAGACGGGCAAGCTGCCCACGCCGGACGAGGATGACCTGACGCGGGACCCCTACAATTCAACGCCGCTGACGGACGCCCAAATCCAAGCCGTGCTTGAGGCACTCGCCGCGGATAAATCCAAGGGTGAGCCCGTGTTCATCGCCGCCGGCAAAATGTATCACCTCCAGGCCGGCAAAATCAGCGCGGAGGAAAACGACGCCGCCAAACCCTACGCCTGGGCGCTCGCCCATGATGTGCGTCCCGCCAGCCAGGCCCTGGGTGCCCGGGGCTGCGCGGATTGCCACGCCGCCGACGCGCCGGTTTATTTCAGCTCCATCGTCGCCCGGGGCCCCGTTGCGGCCACGAACAGCGTGAGCAAGCGGACGTGGGAGTTGCGCGGCGACGATGAAAAGCTGGCTTCCACGTTTGCCTGGACCTTTAATTTTCGCCTAATGCTCAAGATTATCACCTTCAGCTCGGCACTGATCATCCTGGGCGTGCTGTTAAATCGCGCGCTGGCCGGATTCGACACCATCGCGAGGAAACTGCAAAAATGAACGGCTCCACCACCGCATCAACCACCTTGGCTCCGACACCCTCCCGCCCGGCCCGCATCGGTATTCTCGGCCGGTTGGCGTACGCTGTGATGTGCCTGACGGGTCTCGTGCTGGCCGTGACCGGCGTTGGCACCTTCCTCGCGGGCAAGGCGCCCATGACTCATTGGGTGCTCATGGCGCATGCTTCCGCCGCGCCCGCCTTCGCCATGGCGCTGGCCGTGGTCGCGCTGAGCTGGTCGGGTAGCACTCGTCCGGGCGACGCCGCTTCGCAGTCGGGAGGATTGAGCCGGTTTTGGTTTTGGTTAGTTCTGTTGGCCGGGTTCGTCGTCTTGCTCTCGGGCGTTGTCCCCATGACTCCGGTGTTCGGGACGCATGGCCAGCACGCGCTTTACCTCACGCACCGCTATGCTGCCATGGTCCTCACGGGAGCCCTGATCCTGCATCTCGTGAGCTTGGTACTGCGGCCGAAATCCTCGCGCTGAGGCCAGGGCAGGAGAATTGGCAACCTGCCACCCAGTCATCCGCTTGGGTCAATCCCCCGGTCGATCCTAGGCGAAACCTGCTTGCCAAAATGGGGTTCCTGCGATTTGCTTTCTTAGGTGCCCGGCGAATTCCGGCGCCGCCCGACAGGAATGATCCCGCCTGGGCGGCGGTGCAATTCGCGGAAAGATGAACAAACCCAAGCTCTCCCGCCGCCGCATGATCCTGGCGTTCGCCATCGCCATCATCGCGGACGGCTTGCAATACCCCATCACCGCCGCCACCGCCACCGGTATCCTGGCGCTCCCGGGTGAAGCAGCCGATTTTGCGCTGGATTGCTTCGTGATGATTTTGACCAGTTGGTTGCTCGGATTTCATTGGGTGCTGCTCCCGTCCCTGATCGCCGAACTCGTCCCCGGCCTCGACTTGTTGCCGACCTGGACCGGCTGCGTCGCCTTGGTCGTCTGGCAGCGTCAGAAGGAGCAGAAGCCTCCCGCACCCACGATCATCGATGTCGAGACGGTCCCGCAGCAGCCGCCCCCGCTGCCGCCGTCGCGGCAGGTCCAGAATACCCCCAAGGCGCCGGACAGTTCCCCGCCCAAGTGACCAGGAGAATTACAACTGGATTCCTAGTATGGGCGGTGGGGACGCTCACGGCTGCCTGGGTTGCCAAAGTGGCTTCCCAGCCTTTCCCAGACAACCTGACCAACCCACCGCCGCAGACCGTGAATGGCTTCCAAAGCCAGCTGGCCAGCGTAGCGGAAACGCGGGAGATTGAGCTTCCCTTCACCTTGAATGACCAAGGCAACATCGTAGTGAGCGCGGTGCTCAACCGCACCGATAGGTTGCGTCTCATGTTGCACACAGCCGCGACCGATGTGGTCTTGACCGAGGATGCCGTGCGAAAAGCCAGCAGCCTGAAATTCACGGGCACCGACAAGGTTAAATCCTGGGGAGGCGAGTCAGATTCCAGAGTAAGCACGGGAAACGAAGTGCAAATTGGCGACCTGCTGCGCCGCCAGGTCAGCATCTGGGAGGACAAAAACTCCGGGCAAGAAACGGACGGAAAGTTTGGCCTGGATTACTTCGAAAACGGGATTGTGGAGGTTGACTTTGATCATGGCCGGCTGGTGATTCACCAAAAACTCCCGCGGAAAGCCCGAACCGGTGGGTGCGTCAATATTGAAGGGGAAAAAGGCCTACTGCTGATTCAGGGCATCTGCTTGATTGAAGAGCAGCGCTGCACCAATAGTTTCCTCATTCATTCTGGCTATTCCGGGGGCATACTTTGGGATGACGCTTTCGCCGCCAAGGTTGGCATTGAGGGAAAAATCACCATCACGGAAGAATCCAGCCTCAAGGACTCCTTTGGAAACACGATCAAAGTAAAAAAAGGCATCCTGCCCGGTTTTGTTCTGGGCGGAACAAAGATCACCAATGTCCCTGCGGGCTTCTTTGCCGGTGCCATCGGAGCACAGAAAATGAGCATTATCGGGACCGGTGTGCTCACCCGTTTCAACCTCATTTTCGACCTCGCCAATAAAGATCTCTATTTCTTTCCCCGCAGCACCGGTGCAAGCCCAGCCGTAAAATCCAGATGATGCGGCCCCCAGGCGCCGATCCGGGGTAACAGCCCCGGCCGCCTTGGCACTCGCGGACCTGTCAGGGGATGGGCGCGGAAGATTCTGAAGCGGTGATCGGTTCGGGCAGACCACTGCTACCATGCAGCGCGGGCAAGAATTACTCGGATGCGCGCCCCTGCCCTTGCGGCGTTTCCGGAAAAGGTGAAAACGACTTGCGGGCAGTGGATTTTTTAGGGAAGGTGGCGGCGTCTCCAATACAGCAAACGCGAACGCGCAGCTTCAGAGGTGGGTTTTATTTATGAACACAGCAGCATTTTTGGGAGGTCTTTCACTGCTCGCCGCGCTTGGGTTGGGCGCGCCGCAAGCGCACGCCCAGGCATTGGCGCAGACGCAGGCGCAAACGAATGCCCCGGCGGGACGGCGCGGGGGGCCGGGTGGCGGGCGCGGCCAGTCACTGGTGTCGCCGGAAATCCATGCGGATCGGACCGTCACTTTCCGGGTGCGCGCCGCCAACGCCACCAACGTCACAGTCGCGGGCGAAATGCCGGGAGGATCGCGCAGCCTGACGCGGGATGAACGGGGCGTGTGGTCGGTGACGATGGGGCCGCTGGAGCCCAATATTTACAGCTACAGCATCGCGGTGGACGGATTCCGCACCGCGGATCCCTCGAATTCCAAGCTAAAGCCGGAGCCGGGCCCCACGACCAGCATGTTCCAAATCCGCGGGGAACCGCCGTTGTTGCATGACCTCCAGGACGTCCCCCATGGCGTCGTGAGTCTGCTGGAGTATCCTTCCAAGTCCCTGGGAAAATTGCGCTACGCGCGGGTTTACACCCCGCCGGGATATGAAAAAGGAGGGCGGGCGAAATTTCCCATTTTATACCTGCTCCACGGTTCCGGAGATAACGAAGGCACTTGGAGCGATTTTGGGCATGCCCATGTGATCCTGGACAACCTGCTCGCGCAGAAGAAGATCAAGCCCATGATTGTGGTGATGGCAGACGGGCACGCGGCTTATGCGCAAGTCCCGGCCACCAACGCCGGCGCAGCGACCGGCCGGTTCGTCGCGCCGTTTGAACACGATTTGCTGGAGGATTTGCTGCCGCTGGTGGAAGGCCGTTACCGGGTGCGGAGCGGACGGGAAAACCGGGCCATCGTGGGTTTGTCCATGGGTGGCGGACAAGCGCTCGGCATTGGCCTGAATCACCTAGAACTGTTTGCCTGGGTGGGGGGAATGAGTTCGGCCGTGGGTGATCCCAACACCACCCTGGCGAGTCTGGCCGCGGATCCGAAAGCGACGAACGAAAAGCTAAAACTTCTCTGGTTCGCCTGTGGGAAAGCCGATTCCCTGCTGGGACGAAATCAGCAGTTGGATGATTGGTTGAAACAGCACAACCTGAATCACGAATTCATCCAGACGGAAGGTGGCCATGCCTGGCCGGTTTGGCGGAATAACCTGGCGCAATTCACGCCGCTGATTTTCGGGAAATAGGACAACGACTTCGATCGGCGAAACTAGCGCCCGAGTTGACCCAAATGGGCAACTCGGGCGCCCAAGTTTTAGAGCAACACCACGGCGCCGGTGCGGACAGATTCCTCCTCCGCGGTGCAGATTTCCACGGCTGACAAACCGTCCGCCGCAGTCACCAAAGTGGGCGGCGATTTTTCCCGGATGCAATTCAGGAAATAGCCCAACTCACCTTGGTAGCCGTCTCCGCCCGGGCAAGTAATGGTCCGGGCGGGTTGGCCGCGTTCAAAAAGTTTCAACGCCTCCGGACCGCGCGCCAGATCATAGTCTGCAGTGGCGTTTTCAAAATTGACGGTGTAGGCCATGTTGAACCCAAACCCTTCCGTCATGGCCCAACTGCCTTCGGCGTGCACCACGGCGCCGGAATAGACCTGGTATTGCGTCACCACATGGTCAATGGCGCCACTGTGTTTGCCGTATCCGGAGGAAAAAACACTTTTAGGCCGGCCAAAGCAAAACTGCACAAAATCGGTGTCGTGGATGTGCAGGTCAAACAACGCCCCGCCGGATTCCTTGCCATCAAAGTAGGATTTTTGGCCCCAGCCGGGGGGTTGCGCCACGCGACGGAAGCGGGCGTCACGCACTTCACCATAGGTGCGGTCGGTAATCGCCCGGTGCAGCCAGGCCCACTCCGGCCAGAAGCGCAAACACATGGCGGGCATGAAATAACCCGGACTGCGGGAGGCGGCGGCGGCAATCTCCCGGGCCACCGCGGGGGTGCGGGCCAAAGGTTTTTCGCAGAGCACATGTTTCCCCGCTTTGAGGGCGGCAACAGCGAGTTCCGCATGCGCGGGAGTGGGCGCACAGATGTCAATGAGATCAATTTCGGGATCGGCGAGCAGGTCGGCGTAGATCCGGTAGGGCTTGATGAAAGCCATGTCCAACCGCAACGGATCGCCGGTATCCAGATTCCCCGAGACATCGGCGAAATCGCCGTCCAGCCGTTTCCCGCTGGGGCTGCATAACGCGCCCACCCGCACGCGCGGCAGTTTCCGATACGCCTTCAAGTGCGTGGCCGCCATGAATCCCAAACCAACGATGCCAACTTTAATCATACCATTTCAGACCGCCAATTCCTCGTCTGGTTTCACCGGGAGTTCAACAAATTTTCGATATACGCCCGGGCGGTGCGGATATCCGCCACCCGCTGGTCCCCGGCCTCGCGTTCAATTGCCAGATTACCGGCAAAGCCGGTGGACTCCAGCGCGGGAAAGAATGCGGCCCAGTCCACTTCGCCCTGACCCGCCACCACTTCCGCACCCCAGGTCCCCGGGACTTTGGTGCGCGTGGCATCCTTGATGTGGCACTGCTTGAGCCAGGGTCCCAGGCGCAAGAGCGATTGGATAGGATCCCCCATTTCGTAAAGCAGCATGTTGGCGGGATCAAAATTCACGCCCACATTCCGGCGGTTCAGGCGCCGCAGGAATTCCTCCAGGTCGGCCGCGGTCTCCTGCCCGGTTTCGAAAGCCAAATCCATGCCCAGGCCGGCAAAGAGGTCCGCAATCCGTCCGATCCGCTCCAACAAGCGGAGGTATTGGGCGTCCGTCGGATCATGGGGCAAAAAGCCCGCGTGAAAAGTGACGAGCGGCAGGCCCAGACCCCGGGCGAGCAAGGCGTTGGCCTGGATATTGCGCCAATTTTCCTCCCACGTGCCCTCCGGAGTGACGCCGCCGGTTCGCCGGATGGTTTCCGGCGTGGTGTAGTCTTCCCCCACCGTCACGAACATCCCCGATACCAGCGAAATGCCGCGTTCCTGGCAGAGTTGCGGGAACTTGCCCCAAATTTCCGGGGCGGTGCGGAGCGGATCCAAGGCGATTTGCAAGCGGCGAAGTCCGATCGTATCCAACTGGTCCGCCAATTGACCCGGCGTGGCGGGTTGCAGCGACCAACTGCATACGGCTAGTTTTTCGGGCGAGGTGTTTGCCATATTATGAAATCTAAAATTGTCAGGGGGCGGCCTTCAGGGCGTGGGACGCAATTTGATCTGCCGGAGCCGTTCTACAAAACCGACGAAGCCCTCGGCCTGCTTCTTCAATCTTTCGTGCAAAGCGGGATCCTGCAATTTTCCCGCTGCATCCAGCGCGCCATAAACCTGGGGAATGAACACCCGCTCCGGGAAAATAAATGCGTTGCGATAACCAAAAATTTGTTGGAGCTGTTCCACGGGGCGTAACGCCCCCCAAATCCCGGCCGCCACCCCCACGAACGCCACCGGACGCTGCTCGAAACTCTCAGGGAATTTTAGCATGTCGATGAAATACTTTAGCACGCCGGGCATGCTGCCATTGTATTCGGGGGTGACCACGATCAAACCGGTCGCCTGCAGGATGGCATCGGTGAAAGGTTGAAACGACGCCGGCTTGGTGGCATAAGCGGACGGGGAAAAGATCTCCACGGGGAGGTCAGCCAGATCGACGATCCGGAGCGGGATCTGAAGGGAGGCGTAAATTTCGGCGATGTTCGCCGCCACTTTCCGGGAATTGCTGTCCGGCCGGTTCGTGCCCACGAGTAGTGTCATCATCGGGGCAAAGGATGGCCGATTCCCCCACCTCCGGGCAAGCGGGAAAACGGTGAAGTCGAGCAGGATGCAAAACCGCGCCCTCGCTCCGGCTGGCGGTCATTCTTTTTTGATCACGCAGGGGAATGGACCGAAAGCGCAGGCGAGGCAAAAACCTTCGCCCGATCGCAAAGTTGAATTTGCCCTTTGCGAAAAATCGGGTTATCCATTTTCGAGCCCGTTTCATGTCCGGACGTTACCAGCAGTCATTATGAAAAAAATCCTCAGCTACTTCGCTCTCGCCATCCTTTCGTTGGCCATGGCCGCCGTCCCGACACGTGGGGGTGACACTCCCGAACCCGGTTTTCAACCATTGTTTAACGGCCGCGACCTGACCGGGTGGAAACTCCGCCGGCCCGATGCCACCAGTTCCTGGAGCATTTCGCCGGATGGCGTGCTCAAGAATACGGTGGAAAATGGTCACCATGGCGTGGATTTGGTAACGACCAAAAAATATTGGAATTTCACGGTGCGCTATGAATACATGACGCCAAAGGATTCCAATAGTGGCTTCTATCTGCGCGGCCGGCATGAAATCCAAATCCTCGGGGATTACGCCGAGCACGGCGCATCCAAGACCGCGAACGGATCCATCTATAACTTCAAAGCCGTGGACCAGTTCGCCACCAAGTCGGCCGGAGAATGGCAGACGGTCGAAGCCACCATCATCGGGAATCGCATCACCGTGATTCTCAACGGGGTCAAAGTGCATGACAACGTGGAATGCAACCAGGCCACCGGGAGTGAAATCGATGACAAAGTCAAGGAACCCGGTCCGATTTTCCTGCAGGGTGACCATGGCACGGTGAGTTTCCGCAACCTGCGCATCAAAGAGTTGCCGCAGGAATAGCCCCGTCCGCGCATCGAAGGCCCCCGGCCCGGCTCCCCCTACCCATGAATGCCGTGAATCACGATCTCATCGCCACGATGCTGCTGGGGGTGCTCTGTTTCGTGCTGCTAGTGGCCGCGGTTTTCGTATTCCTGGCGCTCCGTTGGCGGCGCCACGATTCTGAAGGCGAAGCCGCGGATAATGCCGAACCCGACCGCCGCCTTCCGACCAGAGAACGGCGCGGGCTCCAGGAATGGCATCGACCGAGCTCCTGGCTGGCCATCCGGAGCAGCAACCCGCTGGCGGTGCAGGCTGCCCTGGCCTTGCACAATCCCCAACCGTGTTCCTGGGCTGAAGGCCTGCAAAGCGGCCATGAACGGGCGCTGTTTGTTTCCTCCCCGGTGGCTGGTTGGATTCTGGTGCTGGGCGGGGCATTACCGGAACCAGCCGGCGACGTGGATATTTGTTTCCGTTTTCTCACGGACCTGAGCCGGCAGCTCGGGGAAGTCCAGTTTTTCAGCTCGAATCCGATGCTCGGACACCATGCCTGGGCCCGGCTTTCGCAAGGACGGGTGCTCCGGGCCTACGCTTGGGCGGGCACCACGTTATGGAACCAAGGGGAACTCACCGCCGTCGAGGCCGCCCTGCGCCTGCAATGCCATGACTACGCCGAGCCGGAGGCGGTGGGATTTGCCGCGCGCGAGGAGGCCGAGGAAAACGCCGAGCGGGTGCCGTTATTGGCCACTTGCTGGAGCATTGATCCAGGCGACTTGGATGCGCGATTCATGGCCGAGGAACGGGGAATACTGGGACGCCGGAAATAAGGTTTTCGCAAAGCCCATTCGTCCCTGGCAACTTGGGCACCGGTGAGACTGACCGATTGTTACCGGGGCGCCCCCGGCGGTATAGTTCGGCCGCCGTGAGCACTTTGAAGAAATCCACTTTTACTGCTTGCGCCACGGGAGGTAAGCCGTCATCCTAAAATGAAACGCTACTCGGAGTAAAGTTATGTCACTAGAACACGCACTCCAAAAGTTTCCCAAAGACCTCCTCCTGAAAGACGGTCTGCACTGCAAATCCCGCCCGTTGCGCAAGGATGATGAGAAGTCGCTACACGACTTTTTCCTCGCCGTGCCCTCCGAAGAGCGCATGTTCATTAAACACCGGGTGACGGAACCGGCGGTAATCCGGGATTGGTGTCAGAATATCGATCTGGGCCGCAATCTGCCCTTACTCGCCATCCACAAAAGCGCCATCGTTGGCGTGGCCACGCTGCATCAGCAATTAAGCGGCTGGAAGCGCCACATCGGCCGCGTGAGCGTTTTGGTGCTGCCCAACTATCGGGGGCGAGGCCTGGCCACCGCACTGATCTCGGAGATCACGGACATTGCCCGCAACATTGGTCTGGAAAAGGTGGAAGCGGAATTCATCGGCGGACAGGAAGCGGCCATCAAGATGTTCGCCATGCTCGGTTACAGCAACCTGCTTCGATTGGACAATTACGTGAAGGACATGCAGGCGGTGACGCATGATTATGTCCTCATGGGCCTGGATTTGCGGATTGATGAGGAATACGCCGGAATGGGATGATCCGGGAATGTCCGAATTGTGGGGCGGAAGTTCCCGCCCGGGCCAAAGCCTGTCCGGAATGCGGTTCCTGCGAAGAAACCGGCTGGAGTGAGCGGGCGGAGTTGGACGGTCCCGGAATTCCCGATGACGAATTCAACTATGATGAATTTGTCCGGCGCGAATTCGGCAGCCAGCGACCCGTTACCCGGGGCATTTCCCCCTTTTGGTGGGTGGTCGCGATCCTGGTCCTCGCTGCTTTCCTTTATACCCTGCTCCATCACTGAAACGATTTCCTCTTGTCGCTTATGCCCCTTGCATCACTATTCCGCCGAATCCCACCCCTGACTCGACCGCTCGCACTCGGACTTCTGAGTTTGGCCACCGTTTCCGCGGCAGACTGGCCACAGTTCCGCGGTCCGAACCGGGACGGTGTTTACGCCGGCAAGGATCTCGCGACCCAGTGGCCGGAGAGCGGCCCGCCGCTGCTCTGGCAGAAGCAGGTGGGGGCCGGGTTCAGCGGGCCGGTACTGGCCGCCGAGAAAGTTATCTTTTTCAGTCGTGAGGCCGACGAGGAAGTAGTGGCTAGCCTGGCTGCCGACACCGGCAAGGAGGAATGGCGCACGGGATATCCGACCACCTACAAAGATGATTTTGGCTTCGATCCCGGCCCCCGCGCCACGCCCTGCGTGGCGGATGGACGCATCTTCACACTGGGCGCGGATGGCATCCTGCAGGCGCTCAACTCGGCCGATGGCAAGAAAATCTGGCGGATCGACCTCCGGCAGCAATTTCAGGCCCCGAAAGGATTTTTTGGCATCGCCTGCTCCCCGATCGTCGAAGGCAATGCGGTGCTGATCAATGTGGGCGGACGCGGAGGGGCCGGCATAGTGGCCTTCGCCACCACCACGGGCAAGGTGCTCTGGCAGGCCTCGCAAGACCAGGCCAGTTATTCAGCGCCAGTCGCGGCGACAGTTAATGCTCGGCGCGCAACGCTTTTCCTGACTCGGCATAATTTCATCGGCCTGGATCCGGCCTCGGGCAAGGTGTGGTTTGAATACCCGTTTGGTCCAGCCGAGCGCAGTTCCGTAACGGCAGCGAGTCCGGTGGTGGTGGGAGACCTAGTGTTTCTCTCCGGCTGCTACGGAGCGCCGGCCATGGTAGTCCGGCTCGGTGCGGATCAGCCCGTCAAAGTGTGGACCGCGCCGGACGCCCTGCAAAATCATTACGCCACCAGCGTTTGCCGGGATGGCTTCTTATATGGGATCGACGGCCGGACGGACCCCGGTTCCGAGCCCGCCCCAAATCTACGCTGCGTGGAATTGGCCACCGGCAAACTCCGCTGGCAGGACACCTCCATCGGCGCCGCCACGGTAACCCTGGCGGAGGGGCAATTGCTGGTGCTGACGGAACGGGGCGAATTGCTTTTGGCCCCGCTTTCCCCGCAGAACTTCAAGCCCACCGCCCGCGCCCAAATCATGGCGAATCAAGTGCGGTCCTATCCCGCCATCGCCAATGGACGCCTCTATGCCCGCAGCAAGAGCAGCCTGGTATGCGTGGATTTGCGGGCCTCCAAGTAAGCCGCGTCAGATGCAGGACCTAACCGTGCCACCATCCACGCGCAAGGCCGAACCGTTCGTGGCCGTGGACAATTCGCTGCACAAATAGACCACGAGATTGGCCACTTCCTCCGGGGTGGCAAATCGTTGCAAAAGCGAGCTAGGCCGGACGCGCTGGAAGAATTCCTTCTCAAATTCCGCGAAGGGCTTTCCCCCGCTGAGTTGCTGGACAAATTCCTCCACACCATCGGAACGGGTGGGGCCCGGGAGCACGGCGTTCACCGTCACGCCCGTGCCGGCGCAGGTTTCCGCCAAGCCGCGTGAAAGGGCCAGTTGAGCCGTTTTGGTCAGGCCGTAATGAATCATCTCCGAGGGAATCTGCACTCCACTCTCGCTGCTGATGAACAGGATGCGCCCCCAATTCTTTTGCTTCATGCCCGGCAAATAAGCCCGGCTCAAGCGTACTCCGCTCATGACATTGACGTCGAAGAAACGCTGCCAATCAGCATCGGGAATCAGTTCAAAGGGCTTGGGTTCAAAAATGCCCAGGTTGTTGACGAGCAGGTCCACCGCGGGAAACCGCTCCACCAGTCGCGCTACGTCGACGGGATCAGCGAGATCCCCGGCAAAGGTTTCGAGGCGGGCGCCAGGATGACCGGCAAGGATGCCGGCCTGGGCCTTGGTGAGGGAAGCAGCAGAACGGCCATTGAGAATGACCCGGGCACCTTCGCGGGCGAGCCCGGTGGCGACGGCCAATCCGATTCCTTTGGAGGAACCCGATACCAGCGCCAATTTGTCCGAAATTTTCAGATCCATAGGGAATCCAATCTCCCACTCCGCGCCAAACTGTCAAGGCCGCCGCCGCGCGCTAACGGCGACCACCGATGACTGCTTTCCCCTTGCTAGGCGTTTCTGTTCTGGCTAGACCTAGGGGTGGCCGGAAGCGCCACCAACCATGCCCAGCACCACTGCCTTACCCAGCGTCGCCGATGTCGGCAGTAAAGTTCCCAATTCCGCCAGCCGGCGTTACATGTCGGTGGACGCGCTGCGGGGATTTGACATGTTTTGGATCATCGGGGCGGATTCGCTCGTTTACGCTTTGAACCGGATGACCCATTCCCGGCCCACGGCCTTGCTGGCGGACCAGTTGGAGCATGCCGATTGGGATGGCTTCCACTTCTACGACCTGATCTTCCCCCTCTTCGTTTTCATCATGGGTGTGTCGGTGGTATTTTCCCTCTCCAAAGCATTGGAGCGTGGTGGCCGGAAAGAGGCGATGAAGCGCCTGGTGCGCCGGGGGGTGCTGCTGTTCATCATCGCGCTAATCTATTCCGGAGGGCTGACCAATGCCTGGCCGGACATGCGTTTGATGGGCGTGCTGAACCGGATCGCCCTCGCATACACATTCGGCGGGTTGTTGTTTTGCTTTTTTCGGGCGCGAGCTCTAGTGGGAATCGCCGTCGCCATCTTGCTGGGTTACTGGGCGCTGCTGACCTGCGTTCCCTTCCCCGATGTTCGCCCCACCCCGGGAGGCACGGCGGTCATCACGAAAGAAGCCGGATTTACCCGGGTGTCCCAACTCAATTTCGCAAGCACCAACCTTGTTCATGGCGGCTATATCCAGGGGGTCAATCTGGTGAATTATATTGACCAGAAATATCTCCCCGGGCGCAAGTACGACGGAACGTACGACCCCGAGGGATTGCTCAGCACGCTGCCGGCTGTCGTCACGTGTCTGCTGGGAATTTTTGCCGGGATGCTGCTGCGGAGCACCGAATTTTGCGACCGCTGGAAGGTGATTTACCTGCTCTCCTTTGGCGTGGGCGGGGTGTTGTTGGGAAGTCTTTGGGGGCTGGAATTTCCGGTGATCAAGAAAATCTGGTCATCCTCCTTTGTGCTGGTCGCGGGAGGCTACAGCGCGATCCTGCTTGGGGTGTTTTACCAGTTGGTCGATGTGTGGAAGTTCCAGAAATGGTGCCAGCCTTTTGTGTGGATGGGGATGAACTCGTTGACGGTTTACCTGGCGAACAATTTTTTGGGCGGATTTCGCAAACTCGCCCCGCGCTTTGTGGGGGGTGACGTAAAAATTTTCCTCGAATCCCACCTGGGTACGGGCGCCGGGGAAATGGCGATTTCTGTGACCGGTCTCATCCTCGCTTTCTCGTTTGTTTATTTTCTTTATCGTCGCCAGATTTTTCTCCGCATTTGAAATGCGTTGCGCCCGCCGCAGCGGGCCATGCCCGCTGCGACGGGTCGTGCTGAACCGGGTTCGTTTAAGCTGGACAAATTCCCCTTCCGAGTTATCGTACAAGCCGACTGTTTAAGGTAACCAGGGACGGAGGCCCAACCGGCGCGATTCCGGTTGCGGAAACAGCGATTACTGAGGAATTATTGGGATATTGGCCGACCTGCAACAGTCTTACTGGAAGGACACTAAATGGACAGACGAGTATTACTGGCGATTATCGGCTCCCTGGCATTGTTCTTTATCCTGATGGGCGCCCTTCTGCTACTCAGCGAAAAGATCCAACAAAGGCGACGCGAGCGACGTGACCGCGAATTAACCGATCGGCTCGCGAACCTCCAACCCCGGCGGAGGGAACCTCCGCCGACCGCCTCGTGAAAGGGCCCGTTTCCGGTTCAAAACGCCGGCTGAAACCAAATCATTCGGCGAGCCTCGGCCCCCCCCCAGCGGCTCCCATCCGGCTCAAAATTCGCTGGCCAACCCAGCGGGTGTTGTATTTAACGATCCAGTCGTCCGCCAGACCAGCGGGTCGTGACTCCCGGCCGTAGGCCTGATCATCCATCCCGGTGAAGGGCAACGGTTCCACCCGCCAGCCCTGGCCCACGTGGAAATCAGCGTCTTTATCCCAGCCCACGACATATAAAAAGAAGTCCCGGACGAAACCGGCGGGTTTGGCTGGCAACTGGTCAGCAGGGAAGGACAGGGCCAACTCGTCCCCGCCGTTGATCAGCACTAATTTCTCATCTTGATCCTGGCACAATTCGCCAACCGGCCCGTAGCGCGTACACCACCCTTCCGGGGTGATCCGCCAGGGAGGCGTTGCCTTGACCCGATCATAAACCGGGGTGAGCGGGAGCGATTCGGGCAGTTCGGCAAACTCGCTGAAACCCCGCCAACGGAGATCCGCCGTGCCGGAAGCAAAATCCGCGCGCCGGTTTTGCGCGTCCGCGGTACGCTCCAGGAGTTCCGCGGCATCCCAATGAATCTCGAAGGCCATGGTCAATCGCAGACGCCGGGCTCCGGCAGGCAGTTTCTTGTCCAGATCCACCAATATCGTCTTGGTCTTTCCGGCGGGAGCCCCCACATCCACCGGAACTGCCTGCCACTTCCCGTCGGGCAATTCCGCCTCCAACGTGGGAAACGGAAACGGTAATTGACTATCCAGACCGGCGGCAACGTTGGCCATGCCCCCCCCAAAACGCAGCCACCCCGTCAGCGCCAACACCAGCGGGCGATCCACGGGGAGAGTCCCAAAATCAAGGGTGATGGAATAGGGTTCCGCCAGTCCGCGCAATTGGGGTTCGCGCAAATGGATCGGGGAAACCATTTGGCCGTCAATGCGGGCCAATTCTCGGGTGACTTCCCGGCCATCTCCGCGCGTGGCGTACTGCAAAGCTGCGAGCGGTCGGAGGGTCCAGAGTTCGTGCGGGGGAAACGGCTTGCCCGGATGCAGTTTGCTCGTGGGATGCACCACCGTGCCCGCTGGATGATCCAGCACCACCAATTTCGCCTGATCCAGGTAAAGAACCTCCCGCAATTCCTCGGTCATGCGAATTTGGTAGGCGCCGTCACGCGGCGGGAACGCGGACTCATTGCCCAGGGCGAGGTATTCGACCGGGTCCGCTTCGATGTACCGCGAGCCATTCAGGGGCAGGCCCAAGGGTGAAGCGCCCAGCATATCCGTCACAAATCGGTACCCGTGACCATCCCAGGCATAAAGATAAGGACACGAACCGGTCGGCACCATCAGTTCCACAAACTCCAGGGGGCGCGCCCCAACCGGCACATCCACCGCCGTCGTGGCCAGGTCAAACCAGCGCGCTTTCAAGGTGTCCAATTTCGCATGCCGCCCCACCCCAATTTCCACGGGAAGATGTTGGACGGAGCGAATGGCATGCCAGTTGCCCGCCGTCAATTCCACCCGCACCCCCAAGGCGCTGGAATTGGAGCGGTTGCCCTGAAGTCGCAACTTTAATTGCTGATTGGCCGCGCCGCCCTCATTGCGCCAGAATTGCAGTCCCCCGGGAGTGCTGACGATGAAATCGGTGGCGCCATCGTTGTCGAAATCGGCGGCCACCAAGGCATCCACGGGGCCAACCTTGTCGAGGCCGAGGGCGACCGTCATGTCCGCAAAGCCGGCCTGACCAAGATTGCGCCACACCCGCACCCCGCTGCCGGTCGCGATGATGTCCAGCCAGCCGTCGTTATCATAGTCCACCAGCAGCAGGCTGCGGACTTGGAAACCGGCCAGCGGAATATTGGTCTGCAGGTTGTGCCGACCATAAACTATCCTCAAATCCTTCTCCCCCGCCACCACGAGATCCGCCCGCAGGTCGTTATCCAGATCACCGGAGACCAGGCAGGTGCCGCTTGGCCAGGGCGCATTCGTTGCCGGGCTCACGAATGGTCCCGCCCGCTGCTTGGGATGGAAAACTACGGGTTGATTCGTGCGGGCGATCATTACCCCCGGCAAGTCATCATCATTCCAATCTTCCATGGCGACGGCGGCGATCCCGCCCAAATCCGCGGGCAAGCCGGAATTGGTGGTTTGGAGTTGGAAATAAAAATTGCCCAAATTTCGGTAAACCCGCAGCCCTTGACCACCTGGAGCCGTGGCGAGCAAATCGAGTTTGCCCGTGAAATCAAGATCCGCCAACACGCCGTCGCTGGCTTTCAGATCGATGAATCCACACGCGGCGGTCACATCCCGCGCGCTGCCGTTGGTGGCAAACCGGAAGGCGAAGGAGGCTTGTTCTCCGAGGACCAGCACGTCTTCGACCCGGTCGTTGTTTAAATCGCCGGTGAGACAAGTCCGGTAGGTGGCGCCTGCTTTGCCCGGCAGGGTCTCCCCCAGGGGCTGGAAGACACCCTTGACGTTATTCAGAACCCGGAACCCTTTATCGCCTTCGGTCACAAACAGGCTGTTTCGGCCGTCATGGTTCAAATCGAGCACCGCCAGGGGGCCGTGATACGCGGACGCTTGGGCGAGAGCGACGGCCGTGGTGTTGACAAAGCGGACGGGCACTCCCAGTCGGTCCGGTTGTTCGAGGACGAAGGCCATCCGGGCCTCGGTGTATTGGCAACGCTCGAACACGGTGGGATCGGTGGGCGGGTTGGGATGCTTGGCGAGAATTTCCTGATGCTTCTGCGCTTCGGTCGCAGCATCGGCGGCGCGACCTGCCCGCAAGTAAAGCTGGCTCAGCCGGTAGTGCGCCGCGAGATGCTCGGGATCGAATTGCACGACGGTTTCAAATTCCTGGGCGGCATCGTCCGCATGGCCGAGGCGTTCCTGGGCGATGCCGAGTTGAAAATTCAGGGCCGTGACCGCCGGATCAATCTTTTGCGATTGCTGGAAAGCTTTAACCGCCGCCTCCGGTTGGTTCAGTCGCAAATGGGCCAGGCCGATGAGATAGTGAGCCGCAGCGCTGTTGTGATCTAATTCCAGGGCTTGCCGCGCCGCTTCCAGGGCCGGCTGGTTGTCGCCCGCGAGCAGCAACGCATTGGCCAGATTGAGCCGGGGATCGAGGTTATCCGGCGCGATGGCGACCGCCTGGCGATAGCTGAGAATGGCATTCGTGGCCTCCCCTTTTTCCAGATACCCTTTCCCGACCGTCATCAACCGTGTGAAGCGATCATCTCTGGCTGGCACCCGCAGGAAGTAATCCGCCGCCACGATGAGCAGTCCGAGACTGATCACTGTCAGAAAAATCTTTTTTTGCATTGGTCCAGTTGGAGTGCCCGGGAGGTCCCGAAACCGGCGAGGGAACCAAGGGTTAATCCGGGCAAAACCTAACCAGCAAGTCGACCGTCGCCAAGGATTATCAAGGCCCCGCCGCGAACCCACATCCCGGGGGAATTCGTTTGATGCGGACGCCAAAAACAGGCATAGGAACTTGCTTGGGACGGTTGCACTGCCAACACGGCAAGCGAAGGTGCGGGGAATTGGTAACTATGCGGACATTGGCCATCGGTGACATTCACGGTTGCAACACGGCATTGGAGCTCCTCTTGGGGGAGGTCCGTCCGGAACCTTCGGACCGGATGGTATTTCTCGGCGACTACGTGGACCGTGGCCCCGGCACGCGGCAGGTCATCGACCGACTCCTCGCCCAAAGCAGGCAGAATGAATGTGCCTTTATCCGCGGCAACCACGAAACCATGATGCTGGATTCCCGCGTGGATCCAAACTGCTGTGAATCCTGGATGAATGCCTGCGGCGGTGCCGCCACCCTGCGATCCTACGGTGTGGCACCGGATTCCGACTGGGTCAGAGGCATTCCGGCGGCGCATTGGAATTTTCTGGAGGGCACCATTCCCTACTTGGAAACTGCGACCAACATTTTTGTCCACGGTGGCCTGGACCCGCAACTCGACATGGCCGAACAACCGGACGAGTTGTTGCAGTGGGAGACCTTTTTCACCATGCGCCCCCACAAATCCGGCAAGCGCGTGATCTGCGGCCATACGGCTCAAAGTTCGGCCTCGGTCAAGGACCTGGGGTTCGCCGCCTGTATCGACACCGGCCCGGCCTATGGCGGCTGGCTCACCTGCCTCGATGTCACGGCCGGAAAATATTGGCAGGCGAACGAATTGGGCGACGTGCGCACCGGACAACTTTGATCGCGCCGGGCCAGCCACTTTGGCTTTTGCGCCGGGCCTACCGAACCCCGGCCGGAATGACTTTCCGCACGCCCACCGAACTGAGATCAATCGGGTGAAATCCCAGCCCCAACGCCGGCGAACCCGGTTGCAGTCGAAAATCAAATTGTCGCGGGGCGATGAATTGCGGGTCCGTGATTAGTGAATGAACATCGTGACCCCGGGTCTGCCATTGGGCCAACGTCGCCCCCGCAAAGCGCAGTTGACCGGGCTCCGTCGCCGCACGGAGATCCCAATAGACATTCCGATCGATGACAAAATGATTGCCCTCCCAGTTGCTGCCCAGTAGCTGCCCCTGATCGAAAAGGACAATATTGTTGGTGAAGAAAAACGAGGTGTGCTCCTCATTTCTTGTGCGCATCAGTTCATGCTCGCGGTTGAACGCGAAAACATTGTTCCGCACCACATTTTCCCGGCCGTAATGCTGGTGAAACCCGGCGCTCTTGCAGTGATAGACCACATTGTTTTCCCAGAGAATGCCCGTGCTGCCTTCATCCGGATAAAGCCCCCACCCGCCATAGGTGAAACTGTCAACGTCATGGATGAGGTTGTTCCGGATGATGGTCCCGTGCTGGATTCCGAGGGTGTAAACTGCCCCCATGTCGCTGAGCATCGCCTGGCCGATATCGTGCAAATGATTGAATTCCACAATGTTTTCCCGGCAGGGGGTCTCTTGATATCCCCAGTTCCATCCCACCGATACCCCGGTGTAAAACATGTGGTCCACCTCATTGTGCGCCACCTGATTGGTGCCGCTTTGGAGGATGAAAATCCCCACGCCCGCGGCGTACACGCGGCCCGCATCATGAATGTGATTGTCCGTAATGGTGTGGCTGTGGTTGAGTTCGAACGGAATCGTCCGCGGTCCCTGCTCACCCACCCGGATACCGCCCGCGCCCAGATCGGAAAGCTCGCAGCCGCTGATCCGGTCGCGCTGACAGCCTCGTCCGAGTTCAATTCCGTAGCCTGCTAGATGGGTGAAACTGCAATTCTCAATCACACAATCGGTCGCCGCTTCCGCCCGCAGGTCACCGTGGATGGCCACGGCTGCCTGCGGATCCGCATAGCCCTCCGCGGGTTGCGTCCAGTCCGAATGACTGAAGGTCAAGCCGCGCAAAGTCACGTGCGTGACCGGCTTTTGGGCGGCGAGATCACCCTGCAAAACCACCAACTCCGCGAGCACGGGGGCGATGACCTCGCACCGGTCCGGAAACTCCCCGCTGCGGGCGATGTAACGAAGCATTCCCGCCGGGCGATCCAGGTACCATTCGCCGGGAACATCGAGCGCGTCGGCCGCATTTTCGATGTAATAGCGCGCGTCTTTCTCGCGGTTGGAGGAGTGCGGATTCGTGGAAAGCGTGGCGATGTGCTAGGTCTCATCGATTCCCCGGATGAACATGCGGAAATCCGACCAGGCCAGTAATGCCACCACTTCCACATCCCCCGCCGCAGCCCATTGCGGCTGGATGTCACCCGGATGAAAATGCAGCGCTGCGGGATGTTGTTGGGGGCTGTCGCCATCGATCCGCAGGAATCCTTCATTCGGCGTCCGTGCCCGTTGCGCCCGGAGACCATTGACGAAAAGTGAGCGAAAGTTGAATTTCCCCTGCCGCACTGCCGGAATCTCCGTTTCCCACCAACCCGGCTTTCCCGGCATCGCCCGCCACCCCGTGATCCGCCGCCCGCCACTGAAGACCGGAACTTCATTCGGGTAGGCCACCAGGCTCAAGCCGGAATCCTCCGGATACAACTGGAGCGGCTCGGTCAGCGCATAGCGCCCCCCGCGCACTTGGATGGTCACGGTTGAATTCGGCGGCAATTGCCCTCGTGCGGCGCGCGCTTCCGCCAGAACGGCCGACCAATTCGTGAGGATTTTACCGGCTTCCCCCGGAGCCGGAGCGGGCGATTTCCCCAGCCACACCCCGTTTGTCGCCGGCATCGCAAACAAGATTGCTTCAGCCGCCCGGGCATAGCTGCCACCCAGGCAAGCGACCACCAAAAAGGTTGCCCCTAATCGGAGGGCATTGGCCGACGAACGGTGAAGGCGGAATGGTTCTTGGCGCATAATTAATGAAGATAATGGTAATGCAATGATTCTGACTAATAATTGATGCAGCTTATTCAATTTGCAATACCACGGCCCGCCAGCAGGATTGTGGGGTTGACCGAATATCAATCCGGTATATCGTGATTGCCAAATGCGAGTTTCGAAGAAAACCGATTATGCGTTACGGGCCATCTTTACGCTGGTGGATCACTATGGCGGCGCCCCGATCCCCATCCGGGAATTGGCCCGGCGCAATGACGTTTCCAAGCGTTTCCTGGAGCAAATCATGCTGGCGCTGAAATCCCAGGGCTGGGTGGATAGCGTTGCGGGCATTCGCGGGGGGTATCGCCTGGCCAAAAACCCCGCCAAAATCACCATGGGCGAGATCGTCCGGCATTTTGACGGCATCCTTGCACCCATCGGTTGCGTTTCCGTCAAAGGCTACCAGCGCTGCTCGCAGGAATCCGTTTGCCGCTTCCGTCGCGTCTTTCTGGACGCTCGCAATTATATCGCCCATTTGATGGACAACGCCACGCTGGCGGAAGTGGCCGCCGGCTTACCGGTCTCCCGCCAGGAGGTCTCCCCGGAATTTACCGGCGGCGAAGGAATTTAATTTTTTGCAATTCCCGGTTGACATCCTTTGAACTTGCTGGATAATAACGACATGATGAGTAGTACATTAAACAACGAATTAGGGATGAGCTGCCCGGGCAGCGCGACTGCGCTTTCGGCCAATTGAAAAATTTTGTTTTGAACTAAATAACGACTTCGCTGGTCGCATCTTAACTGCGACACCCAAAAATGAATAAACCAGTCCAACGGTTCCTCACAATTTGCTTGGTGGCGCTCGCTGTCACCGCTCCACCAATTGCCGCCTCCGCCAAGGAAATCAAACTCCTCAACGTTTCCTACGATCCCACCCGGGAGTTCTATACCGAATACAACGCCGCTTTCATCCGCTATTGGAAAGCCAAGACGGGGGACGAGGTCAGCATTTCCCAATCCCACGGGGGCTCGGGCAAGCAGGCGCAATCGGTGGTGAATGGCCTCGAAGCGGACGTCGTAACCTTGGGACTGGCTTTCGACATTGACGCCATTGCGACCCAAAGTCGCCTTCTCCCGGCCGACTGGCAAAAGAAGCTGCCGAATAACAGCTCCCCCTACACCTCCACCATCGTGTTTCTGGTGCGCAAAGGTAACCCCAAGGGAATCAAGGATTGGGAAGATCTGGTGAAAACCGGCGTGAAAGTGGTGGTGCCCAACCCCAAAACTTCTGGCGGAGCCCGCTGGGCCTATCTGGCAGCTTACGCCTATGCGTTGGGCCAAAATCACCAGGACGATGTCGCGGCCAAGGTGTTTATCAAAAAACTTTACCAAAACGTGCCGGTGCTCGACCCGGGAGCCCGGGGGGCGACCGTCACTTTTGCCCAACGGGAAATCGGCGATGTGCTGCTGACCTGGGAAAACGAAGCGCATTTGGTGCTGAAGGAATTCAACAGCGCCGGCTACGAAATCGTCACCCCTCATCAGAGCATCCTGGCGGAACCACCGGTCGCGGTGGTGGAACGGACCACCAAGCGCCGTGGCACCACCGCGGTCGCGCAGGCCTATTTGGAGTATCTGTATTCGGACGAAGGCCAGGAACTTGCCGGCAAACATTTTTACCGTCCCCGCAACGCCAAGGCCGCCGCCAAGTTCGCCGCGCAATTCACCGCCGTGGAACTCGTCACCATCGATCAGGTGTTTGGCGGGTGGGCCAAGGCACAGAAGACCCACTTCGCCGATGGCGGAGTGTTTGACCAGATCTATCATCCTTGATTCCTGACCCGCATCCCGGCCACCCCCACTCCCACTAGAACACCATGAATATTACCACGACCACCAAAGCCATCGTCTCGCGGTCGCAGCCAGCACGCCGGGATATTGGCGAACTGCTCGCCCCTTTGGAGCGACTGGCCGGAGTTTCCTCCAACCTCGTGGCCAGCCATGCCGGACGTTTTGAGTCGGACGGCGAGCCCTATTACCTACCCCGCTATCTTTTTGTGGGGCCTCAGGGCGGCGGCACCCCCATCCATGTGGGCATTTTCGCCGGTGTCCATGGCGATGAACCCGAGGGGGTTCACGCCCTGATTCAGTTTGTACAGGCTCTCGAAACCCATCCGGAATTGGCCACGGGCTATCACCTTTCCCTGTATCCGTTGTGCAATCCGACCGGTTTTGAAGACCACACCCGGGCTTCCCGCGGCGGGCGGGATTTGAACCGGGAATTCTGGCGCAACTCCACCGAACCCGAGGTGCGGCTGCTCGAAGCGGAACTCCGCACCCGCGCGTTTGAAGGAATCATTTCCCTGCACACCGACGACACGAGCCACGGCTTTTACGGTTTCGCCCGCGGGGCCATGTTGACACGGAACCTGATCGTCCCCGCCCTGGCGGCGGCCGAAAAGTTTTTGCCCCGCGATGAGCGCCCCGTGATCGATGGCTTCGCCGCCCGCAACGGCGTCATTCGCACCGGCTACGAAGGCATTCTGGGCGCTCCGCCAAAACTTCGCCCCCGCCCCTTCGAAATCATTCTGGAGACTCCCGCCGCCGCCCCGGAATACTTGAAGCAATTCGCGTTCATCGCCGCGCTGCAGACAATTCTGGCGGAATACCAAAAATTCATCGCTTACGCCCCGAACTTGTAGTAGTTAGACTCACAACTCGTGGCCATAAACCCATTCCGTTCCCAAAGAACCGGTGTGCTGCCGGGCTTTAATCTGAGCCTCGGCTTCACGCTCTTTTACCTTGGCCTCATTGTGCTCATCCCCTTGTCCGCGGTTTTTTGGAAGACGAGCACGCTCAGTTGGTCACAATTCTGGGACACCGTCACCATGCCCACGGCCCTGGCGTCTTATCGCCTGACGTTTGGCACTTCCTTCCTCGCCGCCCTGGCCAATGCTTTTTTTGGCCTGATTGTCGCCTGGGTGCTGGTCCGTTATGAATTTTTTGGCAAACGGATCGTGGATGCCATGGTGGACCTGCCCTTTGCCCTTCCCACCGCTGTGGCTGGCATCACCCTGGCCACGCTTTATGCGCAAAGCGGTTGGATTGGGCGGTTCCTCACCCCGCTGGGGATCCACGCGGCCAATTCGCAACTCGGCATTTTTGTCGCGCTCACGTTTATCGGCCTGCCCTTCATCGTGCGCACCGTCCAACCGGTGCTGGAGGATCTCGAACCGGAACTGGAAGAAGCCGCCACCAGTCTGGGAGCGAACCGCTGGCAGGTGTTTTGGCGGGTGATTTTGCCGATGCTTGCACCCGCCCTGCTCACTGGATTTGCCCTCGCCTTTGCCCGGGCTTTGGGGGAATACGGTTCCGTGATTTTCATTGCCGGGAATATCCCCATGAAAACCCAGATCACCCCGGTCATCATCATGGCGGAGTTGGACATGTTCGATTACGCCAAAGCCACCGCCATCGCCGTAGTGATGCTGGTCTCCTCCTTTGTTTTGCTGCTCGGAATTAACATCCTGCAATGGTGGACGAACCGCTACAACACGACCAACCTCGCATGACGCCGGCGGCCACCACCTTTCATCCTCCCCGCGAGCCCCGCCGGCAGTTAAACACTGAACCGGTGTGGGTCCGGCGATTGCTGATCAGCCTGGCGCTCTCTTTCCTGGCGTTTTTCCTCTTCCTGCCCCTGGCCTTTGTCTTTACCCAGGCCTTCGCCAAGGGGATCGGCTTTTATTTCAAAAGCCTTACCGATCCGCTGACCTGGTCCGCCATTAAACTCACGCTCCTGGCTACCGGCATCGCCGTGCCCTTGAACTGCGTTTTCGGGGTGGCGGCGGCCTGGGCCATCGCCAAATTTGATTTCCGGGGCAAGAACTTGCTGCTGACGTTGATCGATCTCCCGTTTTCAATTTCTCCGGTCATTGCCGGATTGATCTACGTCCTGGTTTTCGGAGCGCAAGGCTGGCTGGGTCTGTATGTCAACGCCGAGCATCCCTGGTTTCCCTGGCTCGCCCATTGGCTGGATGAACAAAACTTCAAGGTCATTTTTGCGGTGCCCGGAATTGTCCTGGCCACCATTTTTGTCACGGTTCCCTTCGTGGCCCGCGAACTCATTCCGCTCATGCAGGCGCAGGGCCGTAACGAGGAGGAAGCCGCGCGCGTTTTGGGCGCCAGCGGGTGGCAAACTTTTTTTCGCGTGACGCTGCCAAACATCAAATGGGCGCTCATCTATGGGGTGATCCTGTGCAATGCCCGCGCCATGGGCGAATTTGGCGCCGTTTCGGTGGTGAGCGGAAAAATCCGCGGCCAGACCAATACCATCCCCCTCCACATTGAAGCGCTGTATGATGATTACAATTTCACGGGTGCCTTTGCCGTCGCCTCGCTGCTCGCGTTCCTCGCGCTGATCACGCTCGGCCTGAAGACCTGGGTGGAATATCAGAACGCCCGGCAAGACGAAACGGAGATCTCCTCATGAGTGTAGAAGTAAAGAACGCGATTAAACAATTCGGCGCTTTCACCGCCCTTGACCGCGTCAGCCTCAAGGTCGAGTCGGGTGAACTGGTCGCGCTGCTGGGACCATCGGGGTCCGGCAAAACCACGTTGTTGCGGATGATCGCCGGCCTGGAATTTCCGGACAACCCGCAGGAGTCCCAGATCCTCTTCTATGGCGAGGATGTCACCACCATCCCGGCCAGCGAGCGCAAGGCGGGTTTTGCCTTCCAGCATTACGCCTTGTTCCGGCACATGAGCGTGTTCGAGAACATTGCCTTCGGACTCCGCGTCCGCCCCAAGACAACCCGTCCGCCGGAAAAGGAGATCCGCGCCCGGGTGGAAAAGCTGCTTCGCCTCATCCAAATGGAACCGCTCGGCCCCCGGTTTCCCAGCCAGCTTTCCGGCGGCCAACGCCAGCGGGTGGCCCTGGCGCGCGCGCTGGCGGTGGAACCGAAAGTCCTTCTGCTCGATGAACCCTTTGGAGCGCTGGATGCCAAGGTGCGCAAGGATCTGCGTCGCTGGCTCCGGCAATTGCATGATGAGATTCACGTCACCACGTTGTTCGTCACTCACGACCAGGAAGAGGCGCTGGAGGTGGCCGACCGCGTGGCCATTCTTCGGGCGGGCCGGATTGAACAGATCGGCACCCCCGATGAAATTTACGACCGCCCCGCGTCCTCCTTCGTTTACGACTTCCTCGGGAACGTGAATCTCTTCAGCGGCCGGATCAAGGATGATTCCGTGGTGATCGGCGAAACCGCCTTTGCCCTCACGGAAAAATCCGGGGCGGAGGATACCGACGCGGTGGCGTTTGTACGGCCGCATGACATTCGGGTCACGCGCTCGGCCTCCGGGCAAAGCACTTTGCCCGCCCGCGTGGTGCGCTGCCATGCCGCCGGCCCGCTGGCCAATCTCGAATTGGAGCGGTTGGATGGTGGCGGCTGGTTCACCGTGCAGTTAAGTCGCGAGCAATTTCACGAACTGCAACCCCGCACGGGTGAAACCGTTTACGTCGAATTGAAAACCGTTAAAGTCTTCGCGGAAAGTCTGCCCATCAATTATTCCATCTGAGCGGACCGCACCGTTTGCCCAACCGCCAATCAGGGCCGGGCTTCCAGCAGGTCGAAGCAGGTTAGCTTCCATCCGCTCAAGGTGCCCTCGCGCACGTAGAGCCGGCCATTGACATACGCTGGGGAACTCCAGGTGGTGCCGCAGATCTGCGCCCGCCCCAATTCGGTGTACCGGGCCGGATCCGCGGCCAGCAAAAACAATTCACCGCGATCCGAAAGCACCAGCAGCTTTTCCCCCACGGCGATGGCACTGGACACCGTTTCGCCCATGCCGGGTTGCTTCCAAAGCGTCTTCCCCGTCAACGCATCCAGACATACGAAATTCCGGGAGTTGATTTCGCCGTGCGTAAACAGGTAATGATCCCTCAACACCGGCGTGGCGAGGTTGATCTTCATATCCCGGTTGGCCCACACCTGCGTGACGGTTTGCGTCTCCCCGGCGGGCGCAATATTGAAACAAATCGTCCCAAAAGTATGGGAGTTCACCGTCACCGTGTCTTCCCGGATAATCGGGGTCATGGCATGCCGTTTGGCGTTGGTGCGCAGGGGTTGGCGCCACAACAATTTACCGGTATCATAGGTCGCCCCCATCAAGGCATCAGCGCCGAAATACACCACTTGTTTGATCCCGGCCAGGGTGGCGACCACCGGGGACGAGTAGCTCGCCTCTTCGTTACCCACCCGCCAGATTTCCTTGCCAGTGAGTTTGTTAAAGCACACCAGGGTCGCCCCCTGCGCCTGCCCTACCGGCACGAACAACCGATCACCGTCGATGACCCCGGAGCCGTTATTGCCGCGACGGCTGGCCGTGCCTTCGTTCGCTTTGCTCCCGAGAAACTTGACCCCGTAGTCGCTCTCAAAGCCCACGCCCCAGCGGACCTTGCCCTCGGCTAAATTCAGGCACCGGAATTCGCCATTGCAGGATTGCGCGTAAACCCGGTCACCATCAATGATCGGGGTGGACCGCGGTCCCTGCCCCCATTCGTCCTGGTACATGTTCGCAAACGGCACCGCCCAGATTTCCTTGCCGGTAGCCGCCTCCACGAGATGAACCACTTCCCGGCCGTCCCGGGCATCCAAATAAACCAGTTTACCCTGCTCCACCACCGGCGATGAAAACCCGCCCCCGATGTCCATCCGCCAAATCACTTTGGGTTCCGCCGCGAGGGTGGTCGGCACCGAACCCGTCGCTGCATGCCCGTCCCGCGAAGGACCACGCCACTGCGGCCAGTCTGCCGCATCACCCCGTGTCCCAGACAGCCAAAGCGAGGCAAGGAGCAAGCCCAAAGCGGCGACAGTATGGTTCATAACGGAGGAGGTTATTAGCCGATGGGCTGGTAAACCACAATGAGTTTCGCAGTTTCTCCCCCCGAATGGAATCATGCCCGGGAACCACCACGATCCGGCACCTATGCCCAAAGAAAAACCTCACCCGGGCACACGAAACGGTCGTGGCCCGGGTGAGGTACAACAACACAACAACAAACAACCTCAACTCTTCGCATCACTCCCCACCGACGACCAGGTCAGCCAAGCCAAACCGTGGGAATGGCCTCCAGGTATGCGTCAACGTCCGCCCCGACTTCCTTGAAGTCAGGCCCGGACGGCGACCCCCAAAGGGCAATGACGTTCGACTTGGTAAAGTCGATTATCAGCACCACTTTTCCGGTCACCGCTTCCACCGTTGGCTTTTCCGGCCAGTTACCGCTGGGGAACTCTACGAAGTCGCAATTGGATCCCACTGGGATCCTGGGCGGACTCACCGCCGCCAAATGTTCCATCCCCAACTCGCGCCCCGTTTGCGGCTCGGAAAGGAGGAAACCCGCCACCACCGTGCCATCCGCGAGTGCCGCACCAATAAAGAGGAAAACGGTTAATAAACCAGTCCCGGTGATCAGCAAGAGTTTGCGACAGATATTCATCGGGCAAACTGGATGGCAGGAATAGTTGGCTCTTGCACCTGGCACGAACCAAAGCACAAAGTCCGGCAAGGGAACAACCATTGCTGGTGGCACACCGTGGACTTGTGTTGCTTTTTTTTCATATCGAATCGCCTTTTGAGGGAGCTAGTAAAATGCCAAACTCAAAAATCTCCCCACTCCGTGCCCGGAAAACATTTACCTAGTTTAGTGAGATTTTCTCACAATCCTGATCCCACCCCGCCTTTGAAAGCGTACAGAGACCGCACCAAAAATACACGGATGACAGCATGACGAACGCAAGTGTCGACTGTCGAATCATCGCGAAATTGGCGACCTCCGAACCGGAATTTTGAACTGGCCCTTTTTGTCCACTGCGACCATAATACTCCACCTCGTGGCATTGTCCTTGGAGATTGAGAACGCTCCCAAAGGAACAAAACGATCCCAGCAAACATACCCACGCGGTCTTGCTGCGAATAATGAGTCAGGTACTTGGGCCGTTGTCGGCGATTCCTCAACCCAAAAAAATAACCCCGCCCATCTTCTCATCGGGTCAGGGTGCTGCGAGCTTGTCCTTGTGGCAAGCCAGGCTTAACAGCAGGAGCAGGATTCAGATTCCTTGAGCGCCTTCGCCACGGCTTCGCGGGTTTCCCCGGTGCGTTTCTGAATGCGCCCGATGAGTTCTTCCTGCTTTCCGGCGACAAATTGCAGATCGTCGTCCGTCAATTTGGCCCATTTCTGTTTCAGTTTGCCCTTGGTGATGTTCCAATCGCCTTTGATTTCGAGTGTGGTCATATTTTGAGTGGCCCAAGCCGGCAAATCATTCGCCGACCGAACCGCAATCAATGTGACACCCCACCGCCGGACCCCCAAGCGGGGGAAAACCCCCGTGCTTCCGCGGACTCGACACTGGGAGCACCCGGCCAACCATTACCCGAGGCGGGCATAGCGGGCGACGGCTTGGGAACGGGAACGGACATGAAGTTTCTCATACATCCGGCGCACGTAAGTTTTGACGGTCGGGGTGCTAATACCCAGTTTGTCCGCCACCTCTTTCAACAAAAATCCGCGGGCCAGCAGCCCCAAAACCTCTTCTTCGCGTGGCGAGAGTCCGGCGGCGGGCGGGGCCGCGTGCGCCGGCTGCGCGAACGATTGCACCACCTTGCGGGCAATGCGGCTGCTCATTGGCGAACCGCCCTGATGGACCTCGGTCAATGCCGCCAGTAGTTCCTCCCGGGGCGTGGCTTTCAGGAGGTACCCGGTTGCCCCCGCCGCCAAAGCGTCGTAAATGTGGTCCGCATCCTGGTAAACCGTGACCATGACGAATTGGGTCTCCGGCAAGCCCGGCTTTAACGCCTTCACCAAATCAATCCCGCTCGCGGCCTGCAGGTTGATGTCCATCAGCACCACATCCGGTCGGGCCACGGGTAATCCCGCCAGAGCGCCAGCGGAGTGCCCCCAATCGCCGACCAAGGCAAATTCCGCCGCGCCCGCCAACCACCCGGTCAAAATGCTCCGGGTTTGCTCATCGTCTTCCACGACTGCAACAGTTATTGGCATGCGCGCAATATAAGCTGGTTTTCCCGGCAACGGTTGTCATCCATTGTGATGACGTTGGCGCTGGGGATCATGGCTTTCGACTCAGGCGGGAAAGCGGACCCGCAGTTTCACCCGTGTTCCCCCGCCGGGTGCGGCTTCCCATTGACAATCCCCGCCGATTTCGGCCATTCGCTGAACCATATTGGCCAACCCATGGCGGCGTCCGGGACCTTCCGCGGGCGGGGTGACGGGGTCAAAACCCCGGCCATCGTCCGCAATTAATAGGAGAAAACCATCCGCCTGGAATTCCAGGGAAACCGTCACCTCGGTGGCCCCGGCATGCTTGACCACGTTGTTCAGCGCCTCCTTGAATGCCAGGAAAACATTGTGCCGGAAGTCCGCGGTGAGGGTGAGGTCCGGCAGGGCGATCGGCAAATCTAGCCGGCAGGCGATTCCGGCCGTGCTAAGAAAGTCCTGGGCATAGCCGCCCAGGTAGTTCGCCAGACTTTCCAACCGGTCATGGCGGGGGTTCACCGCCCACACGATTTCATCCAGCGAACGCGTTAATTCGCGGGCCGTGCGGTTCACCTCGCCCGCCGCGCGGGCGCCGCGGGAATTATCCTGCAATTCCGCGCGCACGGTATGACTGAGCATCGTAATCCGGGTCAAACTCGCCCCCAGATCGTCATGGATATCCCGGGCGATCCGGGCCCGCTCCCGCTCCACCGCCTGCTGCCGCCGTAGTAGCTCCAATTTCCGTCCAGCCCGCCGACGGGCCGTCAGCCACGCGCCGCCCCCCACCAACCCCGCCCCGCCGGTCACCGCCAGCCCCCGAAACCACCACGTCTGCCAGAAATGCGGCAATACCCGGAATCGCAGGGAGGCGCCCGCTTCATTCCAAACCGAGTCGTTATTGCAAGCCGTCACCCGAAAAGTGTAGGCCCCGGGGCGCAGGTAACTGTATTGCACGGACCGCTGTGCTCCGGCCTCCACCCAGCCGGTTTCCAGCCCCGCCAATTGATAGCGAAAACGCACCCGTTCCGGGGCCGCAAAGCTCAAGCCCGTCCAAACAAAGTCAAATCGCTGCTTTCCTGCAGGAATCCGCCATCCTTCCGCTGATTCCGTCCCGGGATCAGCCGTTCCCACCTCGCCGACGGGCAATCCTTCCACCTTGAACTCCTCAATCACGACGGGTGGGGCCGTCAAGTTGGTGGTCGCCACCCGCGGATCAATGATCGCGATTCCTTTCACGGTGGAAAACCATAGGCGCCCATCCGGTGTGCGACACGCGCCGGGCTGGAACCCGCCGGAACAGGTTTGCGAAGCCAATCCCTCCGCGCGGCCGTAATTGAGACACTGAACCGTGGACAACTTCCCCACCGCGCAGAGCTCCAATTCCGCTTTGCTGACTCGCGCAATCCCCCGCTGCGATCCCAGCCAGAGATGCCCGGCTTCGTCATCCAGAATGCGCGACACGGAGTCGCTGGGTAGGCCCTGATCCACGCCGATGGTGGTAAACTTCCCATTCCTGCCGCAGGCCAGTCCCTGGTCGCTGGTGCCGACCCAGATGGTACCGTCCGCTTCCGCCAGCACCGCCTGCACAAAATCACTGGCCAACCCTTCCGCCCGGCCGAAGTGTTGGATGCGCCCGCTTTGGAGGCTTCCCAGACCGCTTCCCAACATCCCAAACCAGATGGTGCCGTCCGGCCCCGCGGTAATGGCCCGGACATCCGGCACCTTGAAATCCTGTTTGCCCACCACCCAGGTTAATTTTCCGCCCGCCCAACAACCCAAACCTCTTTGATTGCCGATCCATAACCGGCCATCGGCGGCCTCATACATCGCGAGGGCGGAGCCTTCCGCGCGGGCCAGTTCGCTTGGGGCGGTCAACCGGTCGCCCCGCCCGCTCACTGTCCCCTTATCCCAGGAGCCCACCAGCAATTCGCCATCGCTCCGCTCCAGAATGGACCAGACAAACATACTCGGTAAACCGTTGGCACCATCAAGCGCGCTCCACCCCCCATCCGCGAAATGATAAAGCCCGGCGCCTTGGGTCCCCACCCAAACCGAACCGTCGGCGTGGGCGGCAAAACTCAACACCTTGTAGCCCTGCCAATCATCCGGCGCGATTAACATCCTGACCTTCCGGGGGCGCATGGCACTCAAGCCGTCCCCGGTTCCCAACCAGATATTCCCCTCGTGATCCTGGCAGATCGACCGGATCTGGTCTGACAGCAGGCCATCATGCCGGGTGAAGTGGCTGACCTCGCCCGCCGGACTGAAAATAAACAGGCCGCTGCGCATCGTGCCAACGAGCAGCGACCCGGAAGCAGACTCCAGCGATTCGGTGGTGGTGTGGTCGTTGTGCCAGGGCACGGGTCGCGGCGCCAACGCCCAGCCACCGGCCCGCCATTTGCCGAGTTTGCCGTTCCGCTGTACCCAGAACCCCCCGTCCCGGGCGGGCACAAGTCGTTCGTAATTGTTGGTGTCATGGCGGCCGGCATCCAGTTCCAAACCTTGAAAGACGCCGTCGCGCAACTGCCCCACCGTGCCATTGGACATCACCCAGAGCGCGCCCCGTTGATCATTGGCCATCCACACCGGCCAGCCCTTGTCGGCCAGATCCAGCAAGCTGCATTGCCCATCCCGCAGCCGGAAGGCGCCCCCGCGCGTACTGCCGAGCCAGATGTCCCCGTGCTCGTCCGCCTTGATGGTCTCGATGGCCCCGCCCACCCAGTTGAACGGCAGCTTTTCCACCCGGAACTCTCCCTTGGAGTAACGGGAGATTTCGCCATTTTCATGGCCCATCCAGAGCGTGCCCGTTTGATCTTCGAAAAGGGCGGTAATCCGGCGGTTGGTTAGCCGCTGGGCCCCATGCGCACCGGACATGACCAGGCGCACCCCGTCAAAACGAAACAAACCGTTGTAGGTCCCCAGCCACAGGTACCCGTCGTGCGCTTGCCAAAGCGCGGTAACCGCATTGAGATCCGTCCCTTCGGCCGCGGGCCAATTTTCAAAGAAATAGGCGCCCTCGGAAAATCCTTCCGACCGTTCCGCCCACCCCACCAAGGGAATTGTCAACAGCGCTCCCAGCAAGAGCGCGAGGCAACCTCCGAGGTGGTGGCGGACAACCGGGATCATCGTCAGCAGCATCCGGTTTTTCCCGGACCGTGGCAAGTCAGTCCGTTGCCGGAAAGCCCCCCTTGGCGGCGGGCCCGCCTGTCATCCCTTTGGTTGACATGACGAGTCCCCGCGAATCGCGCAAGGTTGGGGCCAGACCCAATGAATTCAGCGCAATTGAACTGTCCCCAACTCATCCCATGAAAATATCCCCATCCCTCCTCCTGGCCCTGCTGCTGGGCGGCGCCGCGTTGCCGCTCGCCCAGGCCCAAAACATCCTCCAACCCTCCGACGGCTCGGCCGTGGCCTTCAAAGCCGATTTGGGACTGGTGACCCTCCAAAACTCCGCCAATCCGCAACTTGACTTCTGGGTCTCCCTGCCCGACCCGAGCGCCAGCGGCGGCACGGCGCTCTATTGCAATACTTCCATCACCCCGCCGTTCGCCAACGGCATCAATGGGGCGGGTGGCCCTCAAAGCGGGCGCCCGAATAGTTTCGCGGTTTACAACATCAATTTCGCACAAGCAGGCACTTATACCCTTTATTATCGCTGGCGGGCCAACCCTGCGGTGGTGGCCGCGAATTCCGACAACAGCCAGGCGAACAGCGCCTTCCTGCCGAATTCCTTCGGCGTGTTCACCACCCCGGGTGATTCCTCCCAATTTCATACCGCGGGCGCGAATGGCGTGGCTGCCCCAGCCTCGACCACCTACCAATGGCGCTCGGAAACGAGCACCTACACGGTGGCGACACCCGGGGTTCAGGCCTTCACGATCGCGGAACGGGAATGGGGTTTCCTGCTGGACCGATTGGTTTTCAGCACGAATCCCTCGCTCACGGCGGCCCAGTTGGACGCCACGCCAAACGCGTTTACCGACGCCATTCCCCAGGGCTTGAACGATACCTATGTGGCCTTTGAAACCGACCGCCCCGACGGCGCGGGCGCCAATTACATCAATGCTGCCAACCACCAATTGGACTTCTGGCAATCGCTGCCGGACGCCAGCGCCAGTGGTGGCACGGCGCTTTATTGCAACACCTCCAATGCGCCCCCTTTTGCCAACGGGATCAATGGGGCCGGCGGTCCCCAGGCCGGCCGGCCCAACAGTTTCGTAACCTATAACCTCAGCTTCACCCAGCCAAGCACCTATACCCTTTATTACCGCTGGCGCGCGAATCCCGCAGTAGTCGCCGCCAACTCGGACAACAGCCAGGCCAACAGCGCCTTCCTGCCCAACTCGTTCGGGACCTTCACCACCGCCGGCGACTCCTCCCAATATCACACCGCCGGCGCCAATGGCGTGGCGGCTCCCGCCTCGACCGCCTACCAATGGCGCTCCGAATCAGCCACCTACACGGTGGCGGCTCCCGGCCTGCAGGTCTTCAGCCTCGCGGAACGCGAATGGGGCTTCCTGCTCGACCGCCTGGTGTTCAGCACCAGCGGCACCCTCACCAGCGCGCAACTGGATGCCCTGGCGGATTCCGGCGGCCTGGCCACCCCGCCCAAGATCAAGCAAATCTCCGGTGCCTGGGGCAACCAGAACATCCAAGTCACTTTCAGCGATGCGGTGGTGCCGACCAGCGTGGCGGCCACCAACTTCATGGTCTCTGGTGGGGTCACCGTCACCGACGCCACAGTGAGCCCGGCGAATCCCGCCCTGGTGATTCTCACGACTTCCGCGCAGGCCCAGGGAACCAACTACACCGTCACCGTCAACAATGTGGCCAGCGCCATTTCCGGCCTGGCCATCCCCGCCGGCTCGACCGCTAATTTCAGTGCCTGGAAACTGGCCCCGGGTTGGTCCCTGCTGGAAGCCTACTACGCCACCGGCAGCTCCGCCCTGGACATAACCAATGTGGCCGCCTATTCCAACAGTGTTCCCGACGCCACCTATTGGGTGAAGGGCGCTCAGGCCGACCATTTTCCCGATGGCACGGTGTTTTCCGCCCGGCTGACCACCCTGCTCACCCCGGCCACCACCGATAACTATTCGCTCTATGGCAACGCCAATGACGACGCGGCGGTGTTCTACTCCACGAATGTTTCAGCCGCCGTGCTGGGCAATTATTCGCTGGTGCCCGACCTGCTCTTCCTGGCCAGTTTTGGCGGCTCTCCGCTCCTCCCCCCGGCATTTGGCGGCGGCCCCTTCCCCCAGAGCCTCGACCTGACGGCGGGAGTTCCCTATACCTTGCAAACCCTGCTGCGACAGCAGGTCAATGACTTCTATCTCTACCTGGGCCTCGCGCCGACCGCTTCCATCACTGACCCCACGGCCCTGCCCGTGCTGGCCGGCAATCAGATTAGCGCCTGGGTGAATCCGGACCTGGGCAAGGTGGTGATCAACCAGCAGCCGTCCAACACCACCGCCGCCAGCCACGGCCGCGCCACCTTCACGATCAAGGCGGTTTCCGCGGCGGGTCAAAGTCCTCTCTATTACCAATGGCGTTCCAACGGCGTGGCCATTGCCGGCGCCATCCGCGCCACTTATATCACCCCGCCGTTGGACTCTTCTTTCAACGGCACAGTTTACAGTGTGGTGGTGAGCGTGGCCGGCAGCGACACAGTCAGCGCCAATGCCACCTTGAGCGTGGTCAACGGTGAGCCTTCACCGCTGGTCCCCTACGTGGGGATCAATTTTGTGGGCGGCAATTACGCGGTGGTCCCGGGTGCGCTGACTCCTTATGACGTCGCCGGCGCTGTCCGCCAGGGGAATTGGAATAACATTTATGGCGCCAATTTCGATGGCGCCACCCTGGGAACCGGCGGGCTCCTGGTGGATGCCAGCGGCGCGCCCAGCACAGTCACCCTGGTGGGGGCCGGCGGCTCGACCTACATTACCGGCACCAAGGTGAACGGCGATGCGGACGGTTCGCTGCTCCAGGGTTACTCGGATGGCGCCAGCGCCGCCAGCCCCCGGATCTTTGAACTCGATGGCATCCCCAGCGGCACCTACAACGTGCTCGTTTACAGCGTGGGCTTCAGCTTCAGCGCCACTTATGAAGAGGACTTCGACCTGACGAGCAGCGCCGGCACGGCGGTTTACCCGACCATCAACGGCAAAGCCCAGACCGGGGCGGATTACAACGCCCACCCTGGCTATGTCCGCATACTTGGCACGGACCCGTTGAACCGGGACACCGGCAATTACGTACAATTCGACAATGTGTCAGTGACGACGGGCGATTCGCTCTTCATCACGGTCACGCCACAATCGAGCACGGCCACGGAAATCCCCGCCGTCAACGCGATTCAATTGATCAAGGTGCTGCCCACCCTGACCGTGACCCGTTCCGGCAACGTTCTGACGTTTGCGTGGCCCGCGTCCGCCGCCGGCTACGTGCTGGAATCCAGTGCCAATCTGGGAGCCGCCGCCAACTGGACCGTCGTGGCCGGCACCCCGAATCCGCTCACGGGTGCCGGATCGACCACCGTCAATCTGGTCAATGGCGGCCGGAAATTCTTCCGGCTCCGCCAATAAGTTTCACCTGACTGGGGTCAGGTGGTGTGGTGCGGGAATGGCGGAGCCAAGGGGTTCCGCCATTCCCTTGTCCAGATGGTGCTTTCCGATGCCCCAACGCCGCCATAGTCTGACGCAAAATAGCTGCCGAACATGAACCGAATTCTTCTTCTACTCTTTTCCTTCTTCATCACGTTCGCCGTCTTCGCCCAAACCGGGGCGAACCACTACCCGCCAATTCCCGTCTGGCAACCGGACCCGGCGCAGCGAGCGCACTTGCGGCGATCACTGACGCTCTTGGCTACCAGTACCCCCGAGCATCGGCACACGGTCCGGGTCCTGTTTTACGGGCAATCCATCACCCAACAAGCCTGGTGGCTTGAGGTGGCCCGCTTCCTCCGCGCCACCTATCCCAACGCCGACCTGATCATGGAAATCCGGGCCATTGGTGGGCATGCCTCCCAATTGCTGGTCAAGACGGCGGAGGCGGACCTCTACCCGTTTCAGCCGGACCTCCTGATTTTCCACGTTTACGGTTCCCACCTCGAATATGAAAACATTATCCGCCGCGTCCGCGAACGGACCAGTGCCGACATTTTGTTGCAGACGGATCACCTGACCCGGGATGAGAGCCTGACGGAAGAGACGGACCGCACCCGGCTTTCCACCAAGCAATGGGACCCCTGGATGAATCACGTGTTCCTCCCCGACACAGCCGCCAAATATGGCGCGTGCCGGGCGGACATTCATGAACTGTGGAAGCCTTATATCCAGACGAACCACCTGAAGGCGGCGGATTTGCTGCGGGACGGCGTCCATTTGAATGCCCAGGGGGAATGGCTGATGGCCGAATTGCTCAAGGGTTATCTCGCTCCCCTGCCCCCGGCGACCGGCTACGACCCCATGAACGACGAACGGGTGCACACCCAACCCGTCACTGTCCCGACCGGGTCCAATTCAACGCGGGTCGAATTCACCGGCACACGCGTGGACCTGCTGTTCCGGTCCAATGCCATCGGTCAGGTCAATGTCCGGATCGATGGGCAGAAACCGTCCGATTTTTCGCTCCTTTATGGCTTCTCACGCGTATCGCCGTTTCCAAATACCGACTGGCCGGTGCTCCTGCGGGTCGGTTCGCAGGCCCGATTGCAAAGCGAGGAATGGTTCCTCAAAATGGGCGAGGTATCGGCGGATGGCAAGGTTTACACCTTCTCCGTGCGGGGCAGTTTGACGGGCGAGGACGGAACCGGCACGAGCACCAATCGCTTTGTTTCCCGTTCCGGTCGGGTCATCATTGAGCCCGACGATTGGAACCTGGCCTATTGCGTTGCCGTGTTCAAGCATCCCCTGCCCACTGGGCACACTGCCACCTTCAAGTCCATTTTGCACGGCGCGGATGTGGCCACGGCGCCGACGGTCTTCGCTGGTCGGGAAGCATCATTGACGGTGGCCCAAGGCCTCCTCCCCGGCCGCCATGTTCTGGAACTGCAAGGCGAACACCTGGGCGACCTGCTTCTGGCTGTGCGCTCGTATGCTGGTGCCGCGCCCCAAGTGTCCCCGTAATCCAACTTCCCTGAGAGAATTGCCGATAAACCAATTGCGCCCTGGATGGATATGATAGAATATCCGAAGGATTCGCTCTTGCAAAAATGTTGAGCCCTGAGCTTTTGATGCCAACCACAACACCAGTTCAGCCGCGGCCCATCCATCTGGTTGTAGTCATGCTAGCATCCGCCGGGCTCGCGCTGCTGCTCGTCCCGGGGCTTGCATGGCTGGCTTGTTCTGGTGGCTATTTATTCAGTGGCATTTCCACCTTTGCTATCGCGCTTGTTGCAGTGGTTGTCTGTACTGTTGTGACGACTGCCACTGCGATTGTGTTGCGACGCAGACAGAAATATTTTGGCTGGCGGACGCTTTTCCTGGAGGTGGCGGTGTTGTCGTTTGTTGCGATCGGCATTTTGTCCTGGTTGGATACGCGCCAGGCTCTGCAAATTTTCATGGCCCCCTCGCCTGTGCCGAAAGGACTGCGGGTTCATCAGGGCCGTTGTGTTCTGTTTAACAGTTACGTGCATTTCACCGGCCCAGCGGATGCCATTGCCGCTTTGATAGAATCAAAGGGCTTGGTCGAAGTCCCGGCGGAGCCGCCCCCTGAGACTTCAGACTATTCTGCTTGGGGCAGCCGGGAGCGGATGAAAGATTCGTGGGGTTGGTGGCAACCGGCAACGATGTCGCAGCCGAAGTTCTTTTTCCTGAGCCACCCGGGTCAGCAATGGTGCGAGGGGTGGTGGGTGAATGAAGCAAAGAACGAAGTTTATGCCTTTATCGCCGGCTAAATCGCCGGCGATAACGCGGATTGAGCCAGACACCGCCCCTAGTACTATTTCAATATCCACCGGTTCCCAGTCCCGCTGACTTCGCTGCCCCGTTGGCGGCGGGCTCGGTCGCCGCCGCCCGGCGCCGATACTCATCCAGCATGGCCGCAGTAGCGGTGGCACCGCAACGGGTGGCGCCCAGGTCGCGCACGGCAATCAGGCCATCCAGATCGCGCACACCCCCGGCCGCCTTGACTTGAACTTTGGCGGAGCAGGATTCGCGCATTAATTTTAAATCTTCCGCGGTGGCTCCTTTATAGTTGTATTGACCGTCCGCTCCTTTGACGAATCCGTAACCGGTCGAGGTCTTCACCCAATCCGCCCCCGCCCGCTCACAAATCTGGCACAACCGGCGCTTGAAATCCGCGCTGCTGAGTCCCGCCCCGCCTTTGGTCAGATAATCATTCTCAAAAATCACCTTCACCTTGGCGCCGTGGGCGTGGGCTTCCTCACAAACGGCTTGAATGTCCGCTGCCACATAATCCCAATCGCCGCTCAAGGCCTTGCCGAGGTTGGTGACCATGTCAATCTCCACGGCCCCGTCCGTGCACGCCAAACGCGTTTCAAACCGCTTGGATTCCATCGCGCTGTTGCCGTGCGGAAAACCGATCACGCAGCCCACCAGCACCCCGGTTCCGCGCAGGAGTTCCACCGCCCGCTTGACCGCGTACGGTTTGATGCACACCGACGCCACCTGGTATTTCGAGGCAATCCGGCATCCCTCCTCCATTTCCTGGTCGGTCATGGTGGGATGCAGGAGGGAATGATCAATCATCTTGGCGAGTTCTTCGTAGGAGTATTTCATGGGAGTTCGGGCCAGGTTGTGCCTGCAATATCAGTGTTGTTTTTGTGGATAAAACGAAAGGGCTCAGGCGATGTACGGTCGCAGCACATTGCGGGCGACCTTCAACGCCCGTTGCCGGCCCGCGAGATCGCGACCAAAAGTGTCATCCTCGACCTCTATGCACACGGGTCCGTTGTACCCGACGGCCGTGAGCGCCGCCATAAAGCGGGCCCAGTCGATCACCCCGAATCCGGGAATCCGCGGTTGGTGCCATTCGCCGGGATGCGCAAAGCTGCCGACTTCGTTCAGCTTGGCCTGGTCAATGGAAATATCCTTCGCGTGGATGTGAAAAAGCTTCTCTCGAAACTCCCGTAACGGCGAGATGGGATCCATGAATTGGACGGCAAAATGCGAAGGATCGTAATTCAGACCAAAATTCGCGACTGGAATGTCATTGAACATCCGCCGCCAAATTACCGGCGAGGTCGCCAGATTCTTGCCGCCGGGCCACTCATCCCCGCTATAGCGCATGGGGCAGTTTTCGATGCCAATCCGCACGCCATGGTCGGCCGCGAATTGCAGCAGTGGCCGCCAGACTTCCAGAAACCGCGGCCAGTTATCCTCCACGCTCTTTGTCCAGTCCCGGCCGACGAACGTGTTCACCGTGTTCAGACCCAGTTTGGCCGCGGCGGCAATGACCAGTTTCAAATGTTCGGCGCAATGCCGCCCGGCGGCCAGCTCCGGATCGAGAATGTTTGGATAGTAACCCAACGCGCTGATCTCCACCTGGTGCTGTGCGCATAGCGCCTGAATCTCCGCCGCCCCCGCCGCGGTGAGCCCGCCGACATCCAAATGCGTCACCCCGGCAAACCGGCGTTCCGCCTTGCCGGGCGGCCAGCACATCAGTTCGACCGTCGCAAAGCCTTCCGCCGCGACCAGGGCGAAAACCTCCGCCAGGCTGAGTTCGGGTAAGATTGCCGAAACAAATCCCAATTTCATAATCTTATGCCTTTCCGGTGTTCAAATCTGCTCCCATTGCCGCGTCCGGTGACTCCGCTGAATCGCTTCGCACAACTCCAACTCGTGATGCCCGTCCGCCACTCCGGCGTACCACCGCTCGGGGTTGCCGGCCCCGGCGATTTCTGAATAGACCGAGCGGTAAAGCATCTTGAATGTGTCCGGAAAACCCTCCGCATGGCCAGGGGGATAGTCGGTATATGCTTGCGCATCCATAAATTCCGGGCAGGCGCGCAGGGCCTCGGCATTCGCGCCCGTGCGACTCCCATAATGGATGGTGTTGGGCGATTCACTGTCCCACCAGGCGCTCCGTTCAGTGCCGTAAATCTCGATCCGGATGCAGTTCTTGCGGCCGTTGGCCACCTGAGAAACCGCGAGATTGCCGGCAGCGCCATTCCCAAATTGGAGCAGAATATTGGCAAAATCCTCCGTCTTCACTTCGTAGGGCACCATCGGAATATCCCCGGCATCATGGAAAGTCTCCACTTCACCCAAGGGCCGTTGCCGGGTGGTATGGCAGGTGGTCAGGTTGGCGAACACGGAATTCGCCTTGGCTCCCAGGATAAAGGTGACCGCGTCCAGCCAATGCGTCCCGATATCGCCCACCGCCCGCAAGTCCCCGCCCTCCTCGGGCAGCAACCGCCAGTTGTAATCCGTCGGCTTCACCAACCAATCCTGCATGTAGCTGCCATTGACGTGAATGATCCGCCCCAGCCGTCCGGCGGCCACATCCGCCCGAAGTTGCAACACGGCCGGATAAAAGCGCACATTGTAGTTCACCGCGAACACCTGCTGCCTGTGCGCCGCGCACACCTGGACCAACTCGCCCGTTTCCGCCGTGGTCATCGCCAACGGCTTCTCACAAACCACGTGCTTGCCGGCGCGCAGGGCCGCCGCCGCCTGGGCAAAATGATGCCGGTTCGGTGACGTGATATGGATCACGTCAATCCCCGGATGGTTGACAAAGGCCTCCCACTGGTCGCGCGCAAACACCCCGGGGATCCCCCATTCCTCCGCCACCCGCCCGGCGCTGCCCGATCCGTAAACCGCCTGAACGGTAACCCCCAACCGTTTGAGGGCTTCGATATGTACGCGTCCGATAAAGCCGGTTCCCACCACTCCGGCCCGCAATTGACTGAGACTTTTGGCTTTGGCTTTCATAATAAATAAGTAATCAAGAAACGCTGACACCACTCATCGCCGGCGCGTTCATCCACACCCCCCGCGCTGGCTTGGACCGTTGTTCATTGCCGATGACATTGTGAAATTCGTAACGGTCGCCGCGGTACAGCGTGTCCTCGAACCAGAGCGGACCGTGCTGGCAGAATCCCGTCGCGCGGATCCACAAGGCCGCGGTACCCACCGGCACGCCCAAATGCGCCGCGTCGCCCGCGGCCAAATTGGTGGCCCGCAACGCCTGGGTGGCGCCCGTCAGCTTCAATCCGTAATGGTCGGTAAAAAGTGTGTAAAGCGAACCGGACAACTGCCGCTTCATCAAACGGGGACAATGCGCTGCGACGATATGCCGGCGTTCCAGGATCAAAGGCACCCCATCGGCCAATCGCAGGCGTTCGACAAAATGGACAGATACCGGCGGACCGACCGCCAAGGCCTCGCCCACAACCGCCGCGCAGCCCCCCGCCGGAAGCGTTTGCCACCGCAAAACCTTGGTGGTGGGCACCTTGCCACCCAGTTCCGCCTTGCGGGTGAAACTCATGAGCGATCGCAAGTCATAATCCATGCCCGCCGCCCGGACAAATGTCCCGACCCCCGGCCGGAATTCCAGCACCCCTTCCGTCACCAGACTGGCAATGGATTTATTGGCCGTGACCCGGCTCACCTGGAAGCGCTCGGCAATCTCCCGCTCGGCCGGAAACTTGTCCCCGGCCCGGTATTCCCCCTGACCGATCAAGCCCCGCAGCAACTCATGCAACTGCTGGTACACCGGCACGCGCGCCAGCAAAGTGGCGGACGATTTTGCGCTGTGGCCCGGTGGCATAGCCACGACCATCTACCAACTCCGCTCACCTGTCAAACGGAATGCGTTGCCGCGCACCAGACTTTGATTCTTTTCAAGCTTTCCATTTTCCATTTGAACAAGTCGCCGGGCCGCCGCATCGTAACGGTCAAAGAAACGATTCCGCCCATGGCCGGCAAACATCCAAAACGAAAAGAAAGACCAGGCATTGACCGCCTCGGCCGCACCGAACTGCACTACGCTGCTTGTGATGGCGATTTGCCAAAGGCTCAAGCCCTCCTGGCCGCTGGCGCTCGGGCTGATCTACCCGATGACAATGGCTGGACCCCCCTTCACTTCGCCGCCCAGGCGCACTCGGTCGCCGTAACCGAAGCCCTGCTCGCGGCGGGAGCCCCGGTTGATCCGCGGGATTCCTACGGCAACACGCCATTGTCGAAAGCCGTTTTCAATTCTCGCGGACGCGGCGAAGTCATCGCCTTGTTGCGACGCCACGGCGCCGACCCCAATCTTGCCAATGCGTATGGAATGTCTCCGGTGGCTTTGGCCAGAACCATTGCCAATTACGATATCAAACAATACTTCGCCGACTTGCCCGGATGAATGTGTGAGCCGCAAGTAATTATGTGGAGTCAAACAGACAAGTTGCTGGATGAACTGCTCTTGAATCCACAATGTTTCCGTTGAGAGCGCCTAAAAAGGGCATTTTTCGCGCCTGAAGAATAGCCATTACGCGTTGCTCTGCGGCCCCCACTCCTGCCTTGCCCGTCCCAACACGCTTTGACATATTTAGGGTCACTTATGACACGAATCCCAGCGCCCAACCGACCCGCCCTCTGGCTGCCCGCCGTGTTGTCCCTGGCGATTGCCAGTTTCGGGACCGTCCAAGCCCCGGCCGCGGTGTTTCAGCTCAACGGGCAGCGCTTCACGGTGCCGGATGGTTTCACGGTCGAACTGGCGGCTGATACCAATGTGCTGCGACGGCCCGTCAGTGCCAGTTTTGATGATCAGGGCCGGTTGTACGTCACCGACTCCTCCGGTTCCAACGAGGCGCCACAAAAGCAACTCGCCAATCCCACGCACCGGGTGCTCCGCCTGGCATCCGCCAACCGGGATGGGCATTTTGATCGGAGCGATGTGTTTGCCGAAAAAGTGATGTTCCCGCAAGGTTGCCTGTGGCACGACGGCGCAGTTTATGTCGCGGGTCCGCCCAGCATCTGGAAATTCACCACTTCGCAGCCCGATGGCATGGCGGACCGCCGCGAGGAATGGTTCAAAGGGGGCACGCTGACAGGCTGCGCCAACGACATCCATGGCCCTTACCTCGGTCCTGATGGCTATATTTATTGGACGAAAGGGGCGTTTTCCGAGCAAACCCACCCCCTCGGCAACGGGCGAGTCCTAAAGGATCGCGCCGCGCACATCTACCGGGCCCGGCCCGACGGCTCAGATCTGGATGTCATCATGTCGGGGGGCATGGATAATCCCGTGGAAATCGCCTTCACCCGCGACGGGGAAGCCTTGTTCACCAGCACCTTCATTGATTTTTCCCAGCCGGGGTTCCGCGACGGGATCGGCCACGCGGTCTGGGGCGGGGTGTTCGGCAAGGTGAATGATGTCCTGGAAGACGGCGCCGTGAAACGCACCAGCCCCGACCTCATGCACCCGTTCTTTGAGGCGGGACCTGCGGCGGAATGCGCCCTCATGCGGTATCAAAACACGGCGCTCGGTGTGGATTACCGCGACAACTTGTTCGCCACGTCCTTCAATCTGCGGAAAGTGACGCGTCATATCCTCCGAAAGTCGGGCGCAACTTTCGCCAGCACGGACAGCGACTTTCTCGTCAGCGATTCCCAGGATTTTCATCCCACCGATGTGTTGGAGGATGCCGATGGCAGTCTGCTCGTAGTGGATACCGGGGGCTGGTATAAATTGTGTTGCCCCAGCGCCCAGCTTTCCAAACCCGATCTCTTTGGCGCCATTTACCGGGTCCGCCGCACGGACGCACCACGGCTGGAGGCCAAGGAATGGACTCAGGCTTACCGGCAATTGACCGCCAGCCCGGAAATGTCGCCCTATGACCCGCTCACCGTGTTGAAACGAGCCGCCTGGCGGACGGACACGAACCACGCCGGTTGGTTCCGGGAGATTATCACTCTGAACGCCAAGAAGGCCGCCAACAGCGATTCCGCCGCGCATCTCACCCGGGTGGCCGCCGAAGGCCTGGGCCGGCTGCGCGCTGTTTCCGGGGTTCCCGTCCTGCTGGAGGCAACCCCGGCGGCCACCCACGATCCGGTCTTGCAGCACAGCCTTATTTACGCCCTCATCCAGATCGCGGCCCCGGCTGAGACCCGCGCCGGTTTGCGGAGTGACTACCCGGCTCAGCGCCGCGCGGCCCTGATCGCCTTGGATCAAATGGACGGCGGTAACCTCGGCGCGGAGGAATTGCTCCCCAGTTTGGGCAGTCCGGATGCCGATTTGCGGTCGGCCGCGATCTGGATCCTACGCCGTCACCCCGCCTGGGCGCCCGCGGCGGCGGGATTAGTGGACGAACTACTTTCTGCCGCGGGGCCGAACCAGCCGATTACTCCGCCCCAACTGGAACTATTGCGGATCCTGGCAGCAGCCCCCGCGGTCCAAAACAAACTCGCCGAACGCCTGCCTTCCCTGCCCCTCGCGGACCAAGTGGCGGTGCTGCGGACCTTTGCCACGGCGGAAGCCCGCGAGTATTCTCCCGCCTGGGTTAAGGCCGTGCTGCAACCGCTCAATCAATCCGAACCAGGCTTGCTGCGCGCCGGTCTCGCCGCCGCCCGGGCCATCCACGCGAACCCCAAACGTCCGGGAGCCGACAGCCCGGAATTGAAAGCGCGCCTGCTCACCCTCGCCGGGGATGGCCAAAGGACCACTGATCTGCGACTCGAAGCCTTGCTCGCCGGATTGGACAAGGACGAGACGGTGGATCAACCCACTTTTGACCTGCTGCTGGCGGCCCTGGATGCCGGCGAACCCGCTGAACGTCGCGGTCAGGCTCTGGAGTTGGTTCGTCGCGCCAAACTCGATGTCGCGGAGTTGGAAAAACTGACCACGATCCTTCCCCGGGTCAGCCCGTTGGAACTCCCACGCCTCCTCGGCGCGTTTGAACAATCAACGAACGAACAGGTCGGAAGGGCCCTGCTCGCCGCCCTGCACAACGCTCAAGCTGCCAAAAACGTACCCGCCGGGAATCTGAAGAACATCCTGGCGAAGTATCCAGCCAGCGTGCAGCAGGAATTGGCAGATTGGCTGCCGAGCCTGGATGGGGATGTGGCGAAAAAGGCGGCGCATTTGGAGGCCCTCCTGACTGAGCTACAGGGACTGCACGGAGAGGTGCGCCGCGGACAGGCGGTGTTTAACAGCCCGAAAGCCTCTTGTCTGGCCTGCCACCAGGTCGGCTATCTCGGGGGCCAGGTGGGACCGGATTTGACCAGTATCGGGCAGGCCCGCAGCGAAAGGGACCTCTTGGAATCGGTGGTTTATCCGAGCGCGAGCTTCGTGCGCAGCTTCGAGCCGGTGATCGTCGCCACCCGGGAGGGCGAGGAACACACCGGGGTGCTGAAATCGGATTCAGCCGCGGAAATCGTACTGGCCACCGGTCCGAACGCCCTGGTGCATATCCCACGCGCCGAGGTGAAGGAAATGCGCCCAGGTATGGTTTCCATCATGCCCCAGGGATTGGACGAACAATTGACCCGGCAGGAACTCGCCGATCTGCTCGCCTTTTTGAAGGACACCCGCTGGGGCAGTCATTGACCCGATTGGGCGGGCTTTTCCATGATAAAATTGCGCAACCGCGCTCCCCGCACCTCCACCTCCTGCGCCGTACGAAACACATAGCCCATGCTTTCGAAAAATGGCCGTGCGGTAATGCTGGCTTGGGTATGAAATCGCCGACTTCGCCCCCCGGCCTGCTCCTCCGCGTGGCTTAATAGCCCCCGGGCCACGCCTTTTCTCTGAAATCGATGGTCGATGTAGAGGAAGTCCACGTAATCATCGCCCGCCAGAGAGCAAAAGCCGGCCAATTCCCCGTCAATTTCTGCCACCCATACTCGCTGCGCGGCCAACCGGGTACGCCAGCGTTCCAAATCGGGAGGAATGGGTGCCCAGGCCGCAACCTGCTCGGAGGAATAATCGCGCGCATTCACCCCTCGCACTGTGGCAGTAAACAGTTCCACGATCCGGCCGAGATCCGCCGGGTCGTAAACACGAATTTTCATGGGATCGATCAAACCACGAAATCGCCCCACGGTTCAACCCCTTCGCTTCCCCGGACGGGACCGGGAATATTCGCGTGGAGCGGCTGGTTTTTCGGCTTTTGCGTTGCGCGGCAAATCATCCCGTGGCATGATTGACTCCGATGAACACAATCGCCTTGCCCGCATGGAAACGCATGAATTCGCGACGAACAGGATTCACCCTGATCGAACTGCTCGTGGTCATCGCGATCATCGCGATCCTGGCAGGCATGCTGCTCCCGGCCCTTTCCCGCGCCAAACTAAAAGCCCTCGCCATGAACTGCGAGAGCAACACGAAACAATTGCAATTGGCGTGGCTCTTGTACTCGGGTGATTTCAATGACTACCTGATTTCCAACGCTTTGGATTCCCCCAACGCCTGGATCTCCGGTGATTCGGCGGATTTGGCTAACAACATGCCGGGCGCGACCAATGTGCTCACGGTGCGCAATGGCCGCCTGTTCAAGTATAATACTTCCGAAAAAATTTACGTTTGCCCCGGGCAGATCAAAGTCTTCTCCCAAAACGCCAATGCGGAATTGAACGTGGCCCCGGCCCGCAGTTATTCCATCAGCGGCCAGATGAACGGCGGTTCGGACGCGGGTAATGGGACGGTCACCCCGCTCGTGTTGGGAGCAAATCCTCCCACCGCGCTCGCCAACAAGCGGATGGCCGACATCGTCCGTCCCACTCCCGCCGAGGCGATGGTGTTTGTGGATGAGAGCCAGTACACCATTGATGACGGTTATTTTGCGGTGCTCGTGAATGAGGACACCTGGCAGAATTTTCCGGCGGCACGCCATGGTCTCAGCGCTGGATTTTCTTTCGCGGATGGTCACAGCGTGGTGCACCGCTGGATCGAACCCAGCACGCCCGGCCTCAAAAACCCGAGCGGCTTTTCCCCTGCTCCGCGCATTGGCGGCGTCCGCAACCGTGACCTCCAATGGGTCTCGAGCCACTACATCAACCCGCCTTGAGTCGGCTGGTTTTTAGCCCGCTTGCTCCAGCCCGCAGCCTGTCTGTTGGGCTGGTTTTTTGTACCCTACTGGAGTGTCTTGGATAGATCTTCCCTCCGGCAAAATGCCCTGTCCGGCAGTGAACATTGCCAACCGGTCGCGAGCTTTCAGCCACCCCCGCCGCGCTTACTGACCGCCGACATCCGGAATCAGGTAGGGAGTGCCGGCCCAATACCACTGGGCGGACCGCATGGACTCGCAATGGCCATCCACGAAGGCATTGTTGCTGCGGTTATTGTGGCGGGGCAGCGGACCGCCCCAATTGGGATCGCCAGTCGAAGAAACGGCTCCCGTGGCCGGGGCATCATTCGCCACATCATGCAGAATCCAGCAACCGGGTTTGGGCGCGGATTTTGGCGTTACGCAGAGTAACGGATTGGTGGTATTGGCCGCCGCAGTGCCTCCATCCGCCAGGTACACGACTGAAGCTGGTCGCCTGACCAGCGCTTCCTTCGATCCCGGTACTTCCCAGACCCCTGGCCACCAGCAGCCACCCAGCCGGAAATTCGCGCCATAATTGCCATAGGTTCCGTCCGAGGCGTATTCCACCTCCCCATCCGAGGTGCCGGGAAATCCCCCGCTCCCCACACTGATATTCACCTTCTTGGGCCGGATGGGGCACAGGAGAATGGCCCGGGATTGTTGAAAGGGCTGCAAATAAACATACCAATTGGTGCGGTTCAACTGGTTGCCCTCCAGGGTGAACGTCCAACAATATTTGGTGGAATTATCCGCCGCATACATCGAAGCGGCATAAATCATCTGCTTCGTGTTGTTCAGACATTCCGTGGACTTGGCCTTTTCTTTGGCCTTGGCCAGGACGGGCAGCAGCATGGCCGCCAGAATGGCGATGATGGCTATGACCACCAGCAGTTCGATTAAGGTAAAAGCGCGGTCGGTGCGCGCCGGGCGTAATCCAGAGTGATTTCCGATGAGTCGCATGAGTTTGAAAACACCGCGTTGAAAGACGGGTGAAACTCGCACCAAGGCGGAGCCGTGGCAAGGGTAAACTCGGACGATATCATCTTCGGCCTTGGCTCCTCCGCCCCACAGGCTTTGACGAAATCGAAGTGGCCAAAAAATTGCCGCGAAAGCGCCACAATTGACTTTGCCCCGGAAAACCGCAAACTGAATCCGAGTCAACCCGATCGCGGGATTACTGCGCCGGGCGAGCCCTTCAGCACCAAAATGATATGAAGTTTGCCTCTCTCCATCTCCATGGTTCCCTTTTTCAGGGAATTCCGATCCTCGTCGCCGGTCTCCTGCTTACCCTCTCCGCGCCGGCGCAGGACCGACTCAAGGAAATGCCCGGTTATGAGCATTTCCAAAAAGTCAGCAAGGACATCCCCGGCTCGGTCAAATTGGGCACCTTGAGCGTCACCTGGCGCGACGGCGGTTCCTCGTTCGATTTTCCCCGGGACGGCAAGCGTTTCCACTATGATATCGGCACGGGCAAATTGTCGGACTTGGCCACCAATGCCGCCGCCCGGCCGGGCACCAACGCCACGGCCGAAGCGGGCCGTCGGGGTCGGCGGGCCAACCGTGGCGGCGGACCGGAGCGCGGTCGCCAATTCAGCTCCGCCACGTCGCCCGATGGCAAACTAAAAGCCTTTTTCCGGGATCGCAATTTGTGGATGAGCGACGCCAACGGTTCCAACACGGTGGCCATCACCAAGGATGGCAGCGAAAAAGACCGGATCAAGTATGGTACGGCGAGTTGGGTTTATGGCGAGGAACTCGACCAGAACACCGCCATCTGGTGGTCGAGCAACAGCACCCAGGTGGCCTATTACCGGTTCGACGAAAGCAAGGTGCCGGATTTCTACCTCACGCTCAACACCACCAAAATCAGCGATACGCTGGATGCGGAACCCTATCCCAAAGCGGGAGCCACCAATCCCGTGGCGGACATTTTCATATACGACGTCAAAACCAAGACTTCCACCCGCGTGGATGCCCGGGATGGCAAACCCCTCGATAACGCGGTCGTGGGCCATTACATCTACGGCGTTTCCTGGACCCAGGACGGCAAGGAACTCTTATTTCACCGCACCAACCGCCGCCAGAACATCATGGAGTATTGCGCCTGCGATCCCGCCACCGGCAAATGTCGCGTGATCGTCCATGAGGAATGGCGTCCCAGCTGGACGGAAAACAATCCGGCCATTTACTGGCTGCAGGATGGTCGCCGCTTTATCTGGGCCTCGGAAGGCACCGGATGGCGCAATTACTATCTTTACGACCTGGACAAGGGCCTCCTCGCCACCTTGACCCGGCATGATTTCGAAGTGGAAAGCATCGAGAAAGTGGATGAATCCGCCGGATTGCTGTATTACCTCGCTCACGACGGCGATAACCCGATGAAACTCCAACTGCATCGCGTTGGGCTGGACGGCCAGGGGGACATCCGCCTCACCGACCCGGCGTTTCATCACACGGTGGACATCGCCCCGGACGGCAAACATTTCATCGACATGGCGCAAACCCACGACACCCCGCCCTTTTCCCGCCTCGTGGATGCGCACGGCAAAGTGCTCCTGGTGCTCGCCACCAGCGACACCACCAAATTCAAAAAGCTGGGGCTCAAATCCGTCGAACTCATCAAGTTCAAGGCCGGGGATGGTGTCACCGACTTGTATGGTCTGCTCCACTATCCTTCCAACTTCCGCCCGCTGCACAAGTATCCCGTGTTGGTGAGTGTCTATGGGGGTCCCTCCACCACCGGTGCCCATGAGACGTTCACCCTGCCCAATTCCTTGACCGAGTTTGGCTTCCTGGTTTTGACCCTGGATTCGCGTTCCGCCAGCGGTCGGGGCAAACGATTCCTCGATGCGATTTATGAGAAACTTGGCCAACCGGAAATTGATGATCAAGCCGCGGGTGTGCGGTCCATCGCCGCCCGCCCTTACGTGAACGAGAAGCGGGTCGGCATTTTCGGCACCTCATATGGCGGCTACGCTTCGGCCATGTGTCTGCTGCGCTACCCCGGCGTCTTTCACGCGGCTGTGGCCTGCTCCCCGCCCGCCTCCTGGCACCATTACGACACGATTTATACCGAGCGCTATATGTGGCTGCCCCAGGAAAACAAAGCCGGCTACGATGCCGGCAGCGCCATGACCTACGCGGACAAACTCCAGGGCCGGTTGATGATTTATTACGGCACGGCCGACAACAACGTCCACCCCAACAACACGATGCAACTGATCCAGGCGCTTCAGCGCGCCGGCAAGAGTTTTGAGGTGCAAGTGGGTCCGGACCAGGGCCACAGCGCGGTCAACCGCGACCGCATGATGGAGTTCTTCATCGAGAACCTCGTTTTGCACTGAGGCCGGCACCTCCCAAAGGTGATCCTAAGAGCTCCCGTCGTCCGATTTGCCATGAAACCCGGATTCCGGGGGATGAAGTGTCCCATTCGCGTGATGGGCCGGTGGCGCCGAAACCCCGCCCCTCGTATGGTGTTCCTATGAACGGGCGAGCGGCCAACCCGGCAAAGCGACCGGACCGGAAAGTTTCCGGCGGAGCAAAACTGGCCGTAACAATCACAGGAACACGGATATGAAGAAAATCAAACGGATGTTGGTTCTCGGGGCGCTGGGCGCCTGGTGTCTGGCTGGCCCCACCGGCGTCAAGGCGCAGGGTTTCGATCCCGCGCAGTTTCGCCAGATGCAGCTGGACACCCTCAAGGAATCCCTTGAGGTCACGGACGATGCCGAATGGAAAGTCGTGCAGGAGGCCATCACCAAGGTGCTGGATGCGCAACAAGCTCTCCGGCAAAGCCAGATGGGCGGATTCATGGGTTTTGGGGGACGCGGACGCGGCGGCTTCCCGGGTGGGCCTGGCGGCCCCGGCGGAGGTCCGGGCGGTGACAACGGCGGCCCCGGAGGGCCTCCCGGCGGCGGGCAAAATGGCGCGGGTGGGGATAACGGCGGCCCTCCCGGCGGCGGTTTCGGTCCTCCTCCCGGCGGCTTTGGCGGCCCCGGTGGCGGCCCGGGAGGTCCCGGTGGGCCTTTCGGCGGCCAGCGCAGCGCCGAGGTAACCGCCCTGCAATCAGCCGTGGATGCCAAGGCATCGGCGGAAGACATTAAAGCCAATCTGGCTAAGGCCCGGGCGGCGGTCAAAGCCAAGGAGACCGCCCTGGCCTCCGCGCAGTCCAACCTGCAGCAGTTACTCTCCGCCCGTCAGGAAGCCATCGCCGTGCTGCGTGGTCTCCTAAAGTAAGGGCAGCTCGCGTTTTAGTTACTGGTTCCCCTCTCCATCCGCAGCGGGTGGAGAGGGGTTTTCCATTTTAGCTGGCTGACGAGCCAATTCGTCCCTTGCCGTCCAGTCATTTTTTGGTACCTTTGGGGCATGATAAAACCCGTTGCGAGACACCTTGCCGCAGCGGGAAATCATCCTCCGCCTTCCCGTGGGATTCGCCGTAAATTCCGGCTGTGCTTCCTTCTGGCGCTCTGGTTTACGACCACCCTGCTTCCCGACTTGGGCATGGCCGCCGCGGTCAAAAAAACGGCCGCCGAACTCTGGGCCCTGCAACCCGTCGGCCAACCCGCCGTGCCCGCTGGGGTCACGACGTCCACCAATCCGATCGATGCGTTTATCACTGCCCAATACCGGGCCAGAAACTTGCGCCCCGCCCCACCGGCGGACAAGGCAACCTTGCTGCGAAGGGTTTACTTCGATTTGATCGGCCTGCCGCCCACGCCCGCGCAAACGGAAACGTTTCTAAAGGACGAATCCGGGAATGCCTATGAAAAAGTGGTGGACGAGTTGTTGGCGAACGAGCAACACGCCGTCCGCTATGCCCGGCATTGGCTGGATGTCCTCCGCTACGCGGATGTGGATGAAAAGATGGTCGCGGCGCCGGGGATCTACCTGTGGCGGGATTGGGTCATCCGCGCGCTGAGCGAGGATGTGCCGTACGACCAATTTGTCCGGGCGCAGTTGACCGGCTACCGCTCCACCGCCCGTACCGAGATCTCCGCAACGGGCTACCGTTTCCGTACCGAACCCCGCCCGGATGACCAGTTTGCCCTCGGCTTCCTCGCCCGCGGTTCCGTGGGCTGCGAAGGCAAGGACGAGCAGGAACTGGCCATTGCCGCCGTGGATACCGTGTCCACCGCCTTTATGGGGATGACCGTCAGTTGTGCCAAGTGTCACGATCACATGTATGATCCCATAAAACAGCGCGATTATTATTCGATGAAAGCGCTGTTTGATCCCCTCGTGTCGCGCAAGATTCTCCTCGGAACGCCCGAAGAACTCTTTCAAAGCGGCCGCGCCCAGGCGGAACTGGAAAAACGCCGGGCAATCCTGGAGGATCCGATCAACGAGTTGATCGCCCCGTACAAAAAGCAACTTTACGCGGATCGCCTGGCCATGCTTCCGACCGACGTCCGTGCCATCATCCAAAAGCCCGAAAAAGAACGCACCCCGGCCGAACAAAAAATTGCGGATGACTATTATCCCATCATCCGTATCGACTCCGACAAACTGGAGGAAGTCATGCCCCCGGCGGAACGGGACAAGTACAAGGCGCTGCAAAAAGAACTCGCCGCCTTGACTCCCACCGGTGGCCGCAAAAGCGGAGTCGTTCCGGCCTTCTGGACTGTGGAAGTGGACAAGGGGCGTGAACTGGAAACCAGCTACATCCTGACCAGCGGCGATCCCGATCGGCCGGAGAGGAATCACCCCGTCGAACCCGGCTGGCCTTTCGCTTCCGGCAAACCCGATTTTCGCGAAGGCCGCGTGGAAGCATTTTCCGACTGGCTCACCGCGCCGGAAAACCCGCTCTTCGCCCGGGTGGCGGTAAACCGGCTGTGGCAATGGCATTTCGGCGAAGGCTTGCAAAAAATTGCGAGCGATTTCGGCGCCTTGGGCGGCACCCCCGCCAACCAACCCCTGCTGGACTGGCTGGCCGCGGAATTCCTGCGGCACGGTTTCAGCATGAAATACCTGCACCGGCTCATGGTGACCTCGGACACCTACAAGCTGGCCTCCGAAGTGAGTCCGGAGTTGCTCGCCGTGAATGCCCCGGCCGATGCCAGCGATTCGCAACTTTGGCATTTTCGTCTGCAACGCTTGGAAGCGGAACCCATCTGGGATTCCCTGCTCACGCTCGCCGGCAATCTGGATCTCACGGTCGGCGGCCCCTCCATGGATTTGGGCGATTCCCCCAACCGGCGACCCAACGCCGCGAAGTCGAAGTCGGGTACGACGGGGACGGGAAAGTCCCGGAATCGGCGGGCCGTTTACATCGCGCGCGGGTATTCCAGCAGCCGGGAGGTCATGCCCAATTTCCTGAACGCCTTTGATGTGGACGATGGCCGGGCCCCCTGCCCCCTGCGCACGCAGACGGTCACGCCGCCTCAGAGTCTGTTTCTCATGAACAGTCCGGAAGTCGACGCCGCTGCCACCCGGTTCGCCGAACGCCTGAACACGGAATCCCACGGCGACCTGCCGGTCGCGGTCAAATTAGGTTATCAGATGGCCCTCGCCCGGCCACCATCCCCGGCGGAAATGGCTACGGCCGAGAGCTTTCTTTCCCAGGACCCGGCCCGGCTGAAATCGTTCGCCTGGCTCCTGCTGAATCTCGACGAATTCATTTATGTGCGGTAACCGGCCATGAACCTCTCCGAGCTCTATCCCTGCGGCCGTTTTTCCCGCCGACGCTTCTTGCACCAGATGGCGGGCGGCTTTACGGGGGTGGCCCTCGGCGCGATGTGGGCGGAAGCGGGGGAAATCCCGAATGCCGTTTTCGGTCCGCATTTTCCGGCGCGCGCCAAATCCGTCATCTTTCTCTTCATGTGCGGCGGTGTCAGTCATATTGACACCTTCGATCCCAAAGACAACAAGTGGGCGGGCAAATTGATTGATGCCGTCGGCTTTGGTGACAATCAGGCCGAAATGAAGCGCCCGGTCATCCCCTGTCGGCGCACTTTCACGCGCTACGGCCAGTCGGGCATCCCGGTTTCCGATTGGTTTCCGCATGTGGGCGGGGTGATCGACGACATCGCCGTGGTCCGCTCGATGTGGTGCCAGGAAGGCAATCACTTCCCCGCCGTCATCGAAACCTGCACCGGACATCGCGGTCGCGCCTTTGACCATCCCACTCTGGGCAGCTGGGTGTCTTACGCCCTGGGTAGCGCCAATCGCAATTTGCCCACCTTCGTCAATCTGGGACGGCCCTCTTCGCCCGTGCAACTGACCGGCGGCTATCTGGGCGCTTCGGTGGCGGCCACGCCGTTCCAACCTGGTGAGACGCCCATCCCGAACCTCTACCCGCCCAAGGGCGGCAGCGCGGCGGAACGTGACCGGCAAATGCAGGCATTGCAACAGCTCAATGCCGAATTCCGCGAGCGCTACGCGATCAACTCCGACATCGCCGCCCGCGCCCAGGCTTATGAACTCGCCGGCCGAATGCAACTTTCCGCGCCGGAGGTGGTGGATTTTTCGCGGGAACCGCAACACATCCGGGACCTTTATGGCATTGGCCAGACCGCCACGGATGATTTCGGCAAACAATTGTTGCTCTCCCGCCGGCTGGTCGAATCCGGGGTGCGGTTCGTCCAGATTTGTCATGCCGGAGGCGGCAATGGCGGCTGGGACGCCCATGGCAATATCGAAAGCCATGCGCCGCTTTGCCGGGCCACGGACCAGCCCATCGCGGGCCTGATTCGCGATTTGAAGCAACGCGGCTTGCTGGATGAAACCCTGGTGGTCTGGTCCAGTGAATTCGGTCGCACCCCCTGGTCGCAAAACACCACCGGCCGGGACCACAATCCCAAAGGCTACACCTGCTGGCTGGCGGGGGGTGGTATCAAGGGTGGCACCGTACATGGGGCCACGGACGAAGTCGGCTACCAGGCCGTGGATCATCCGCATTATTACAGCGATCTGCACGCCACGATTTTGCAGCAGCTGGGTCTGAACCATCGGCGAATGGAAGTCCAGTTGATCGGCCGGCCTTTGCGCCTCGTGGAAGAAGGGTTCGGCCCCATCCGCGAAATCATTGCTTAGGCTTAAACGGGTGCCGCCCCGAACCCGCCCGGGTGCCGGTCCCGGCCGGGATTGACCGGACGGCGGCGGCGGACTCATATATGAATTTTTTGGGCGCACTGGTGGTGGTGGTCACGATGGTGGCCTTTTCGTTCCATTATTGGGACCGGCTCCAGCTTGGCGGTGATAAGCGCCAGATCCGCCGTTGGTTCATTGATTGGGTTGGCAAAGGCTTGGGGATGCCCGTCCTGCTCTGGATCATTTTCAACAGCGGTGCCCATCCGGTGCTGCCACCGTTCGTCTCCTCCGTCATCCTCGGCAAGGCCGGCGGCCGCTTCGGGCAAATCCTGGCCCTCACGACCCCCGCCCTGTTGGTAATTGGAACCTACTGGAGCGCCGTGTCCTTTGCGTGGCTGCTGGCCAACGTGGTGACCCGGGGCGGGCAGTTGCAGGACTTCCTGGTCCTGGCCGCGATTTGGGGCGTGATCATGGCCTTCCCCGCGGGTTTGATCGGCTATTTGGGAGGCTGGCTGCTGGCGGGAGTTGCGGGACTCGTTTTCCTTTTTCCCTTGGTCCACTTTGCGGAGGAAGCCATGCCCAAACGCGCCGTGGCCCCGGTTTACGCCCGGGCGGTAGCCAAGTTAAAATTCGGCAAATACGGCGAGGCGGAACAGGCCATCATTAATGAACTGGAAAAATTCGAAGACGACTTCAACGGCTGGTTGATGTTGGCCGAAATCTATGCGCTCCATTTCAAGGATCTGGCGGAGGCCGAACGGACCGTGCTTCAATTAGTGGATCAGCCGAATGTTCAGCCCGGCCAGGTTTCCGTGGCCTTGCATCAATTGGCAGAGTGGCACCTGAAAGCCGGGAACAACCCCGCCGCCGCCCGCCGGGCGCTGGCGGAAGTCTCCGCCCGGCTTCCGGGTACCCATCTCGCGCACATGGCCAATTTGCGGCGCAACCAGATTCCGGACCCGATTGAAAACCCCGGGGCTTCTTTGGCAACCCGGATCTTCGAACTGCCGAAAGCGGAAAAGTCCCCCAACCAACCCTTGCCGGCTGGCCCCGCTCCCGGCGCCAATGAGGCCGCCAGCCAGGCCAACGAACTGGTCCGCCAATTGGAGCAGGATCCGAATAACCAGACCGCGCGCGAGAAGTTTGCCCAACTGCTGGCGGAATCCTTGGAACGACCCGAAACCGCCATCGAACAACTGACGTTGCTGCTGGAGCTGCCGGACCAACCGGATCAGAAAAAGGCTGCCTGGCTCGCCACGATGGCCGAATGGCATATCACCCGGCGCTTTGATTGGACCGCAGGCAGGGCTTGCCTGGAGCGCATCATTCATGAACTGCCCCAAACGCGGGAAGCCTTCTCCGCCCAACGCCGCCTCCACCTGCGCGACATGGATGTCAAGTCAGCCCGCCGCCAACCCCGGGCCATCGCCCCGCGCCCTCCGGGGGCAAAATTCCGCCCCCTGGTCGGGGCTCCCGCGCGCCCGGAGGCCCCGTAAAGCGTTACGGCTGAACCGCCAGATGTCGCTCCTGCCGCTTCGGCATGGCCGCCGCCCGGGAACGCTCGCGGCGGCTCGGCAACACCGCCGGCAAATGGGGCCGGAGAAACAAGGGCAGATCCTCCCGGCCTCCCCGCTGATAATCCCGCCCCAAGATCGCTGCCGTCTCCGCCACCGGCAGCAGCTTTTTGGTCGTCAGATAGTCCAGCAGCAGATCGCCCAATTGCGTCAATGAAATGCTGTGCTGGCGTCCCAATCGCTCAAAAAGCCAGTCCACCAGGGACAAAAATTCGGTAAACGGCGATCCACCACCGTGCCAAACCAGCGGTGTGGTCTCGATGAAATTGCCGCTGTTGCCGATCAGGTCCCAAAACCGCGCAAACCGCCGCATCCGCTGCATCTCGGTGAACGAAATCATTTTGGTGCGCAGGATTTCGTACGGCGGCAATTCCCCGTAAACCATTTCCCACTCCCGATCGTGCCGCGTGATGGGCGTACCCCGCAGTCGTTTCAAAATGCCCACCTGGATTTCCTGCGGCTGCAACGCGATGAGGCGATCAAAGCCCGCACCAAAACTCGCCACCGACTCACCCGGCAAGCCGACAATCAAATCCGCATGGACATGCACCCCGGTGTGCTGGCGCAAAAATTGAAAGTTGGCGGTCAATCGTTCGTAATCCTGCCGTCGGCTGATCAATTGAGCCACTTCCGGATTGAACGTCTGGATGCCCACCTCGAATTGCAGCGCGCCAGCCGGATAACGGGCGATGATTTCGCGCAACGCTTCGGGCAACCGGTCGGGAATCATCTCGAAATGGACGAATAAACCCGGCTGGTAATGGTCGAGGAAAAATTGCAGCAGCGCCCGGCTGGACGGCAGATTCAGGTTGAAGGTCCGGTCCACGAATTTGAACTGCCGCACGCCCCGGGCCAGCAGATTCCGCAGATTCTGCAACAGGGCCTCCAGCGGAAATTGCCGCACCGGAATATCCAGGGAAGACAGGCAAAACTCGCAGGTGAAAGGACATCCCCGGGAAGCTTCCACATAAATGATCCGGTGGGCCACATCATCTGGCGTGTAAAAATCATACGGGTTCGCCAGGCGGCTCAACTCGGGTAATTCCGCGGGGATTATCTTCGTCGCGGGCTTTCCGCCCGCGAGGAGCAGCCGACAAATCTCGGCAAACTTCAAATCCGCTTCGCCGGTGATCACGTAATCCGCCGTTTGGACAATCCCCTGCGCCTCCGTCTCGTAACTGACTTCCGGCCCCCCCAGGATCACGATCAAATCGGGCCGGATCCGTTTCAGGGCGGAGACAACCTCCGTGGCGGCGACGACATTCCAGATGTAAACCCCCAACCCCACAATCCGGGGATTCTCCGCCAGGATCTGCTCCACGATCTCCAGCGCACGCTGGTTGATATCAAATTCCCGCAACGCCGCGCGCGTCTGCAGTTCGCCCAGGTTGGCAAACAGGTAACGCAGCCCAAACGCCGCATGAATATATTTGGCGTTCAAGGTCGCCAGCACAATCTCCGCCATGATTGGGCCAAACTACCCCGAAGCCCGCCGCGCGAACAGTCCAATCCGCGCAGTCCCGCTCCTCAACGCCGTTCCGGAACCCAATTTTGCAGCGAATCCGCCAACGCCTCTTCCACGGGTCGAATCTTGACCCCGGCCCCCAATAGCTTCCTCGTGTCGAGCACGCAGTTGGACCGCGGCGTTTTGGCCGCCACGCGGTAAAATTCTTCGTCACTCGCCCAGAACTCAAACCGACGAGCCGGCTGGAGCACCCGCTCCAAAGTCTCCACCACCTGGCGCGTCGTGAGAAAACCGGGATTGGTGACATTGTAGGTGCCAAAGGGTGCCCGCAAACGCCGGAGATCCAGGCAGGCTTTGACGAAATCCGCCCGATGGGAAATGGAATTCACGTTGTCGTAAACTTTCGCGTAGCGCTGCACCTTGCTCAGGTAATTCCGGGCGCCATCAAATTCATCAAAGGGAATCCGCAACCGCCAGATGTAGCCGCGCCCCAGTCCCGCGATCGCCTCCTCCGCCAGCGCCTTGGTGCCGCTGTAGAAGCTGCACGGGGGCTGCCGGAACGAAAAATTGGGCACATCCTCTTCCGTGAAGCCATGCACCCGCTCGGGATGCTTGGCCAACAGTTCGCGCAGATCCGGACGGGTCAAATCCTTTTCCACCTGGTTATGACCCTCACCGATAATCCGGGCGCCAGAGTAGATGCAACCGGAGGAAACGTGCCCCCACGGCACCCCCGCCGCGGCGCATGCCTGGGCCACCGTCAGCGGCAGCAGCGTGTTCCCTTGCAGGGTGTCGGCCTGGGCGGTTTCGCACGCATCCACGTTGGGCTTGCCGGTATACCCCGCGGCATTCACCACAAATTCCGGCCGGTTGTCCCGCAAATAGGGCCAAAGCAAGTCGAACCGGCTGTAATCCAGTTGCGCCCGCGACAGGGTGGTGAAGGCTTCGCCGCGCTCGCGCAATTCCCGGGCAAACGCTTCCCCGATATAACCGGTGGCTCCGAGTACCAGAATCATGGTTGCGCGGGAGTGGCGGGTTGCGACAGCCGCCGTGCTTCGGCGACCAGTTCGTTCAAATAATCCCGGTATTCGCAATTCGGAATTTTGCCGGCGAGCACTTCCAATTGGCCCTGCGTCAGAAATCCGGCGCGAAATGCCGCCTCTTCCGGGCAGCCGATTTTGATGCCCTGCCGCTTCTCGATCGTCTGCACATAAGCGGACGCCTCATGCAGACTGCTGCTGGTCCCCGCGTCCAGCCAGGCGAACCCGCGGCTCAACCGCCCCACCCGCAATTGCCCCCGCCGCATGTACTCCACATTCACCGCCGTGATTTCCAATTCTCCGCGCGCCGATGGCTTCAACGCCTTGGCGATGGCCACCACCTCGTTGTCGAACAAATACAATCCCGGCACCGCATAATTGCTCTTGGGCTGCTTCGGCTTCTCTTCAATCGAAATCGCCCGTCCTTCGGCGTCAAATTCCACCACGCCGTAGCGCTCCGGATCATTTACGTGATAACCAAAAATCGTCGCCCCGGTGGAAAACTCCGCGAAAGCCTTGTGAAATCCATCCCCCCCATAGAAAACATTGTCCCCCAGGATCAACGTCACCGGATCCCGGCCAATGAACGATTCGGCGATCAAAAAAGCCTGGGCGATTCCCTCCGGCCGCGCCTGTTCGCGATACTCAATGGACAATCCCCATTGCGAACCGTCCCCCAGCAATTGGCGGAAGCGGGGCAAATCCTGCGGCGTGGAAATTAGGCAAAACTCGCGGACCCCCCCCTCAATCAGCGTCGTCAGGGGATAATACACCATCGGTTTGTCATAAACCGGTTGCAACTGCTTGCTGGCCACAAGGGTCAGCGGATATAAACGCGAGCCAGCCCCGCCCGCCAGGATGATGCCTTTCATTCAGGCACCACTTTAAAAGCAACCTCCCGAATTGAAAAGGGCAAGTTCGTCCAGTGGGAGCGCCCCGTCCGCTTCTCGTGCCACGCAGTCCAGCCCTCCAACATGCTGATCGACAGATGGAAACCGTCACAAGCGACCTCGTGGCAGCTTTCTCCCGATTGAAGGGACGCTTCACGGCTATGAAAATTACCGGACTGCGGAAGCCGCACCATGCCAACTCGAACCCGGGGTTTGGCCGACGATTACAGCAAAGAAAGACCCACCCAGTGCTCGGTTATTAGCGCACTGGGTGGGTTTTGCTTTGCAGCGGAAAGGAAGTGGTGCCCCGGCACGGACTCGAACCGTGGACCAATTGATTAAGAGTCAACTGCTCTACCAACTGAGCTACCGAGGCAACCTGCTGAACTTAAACTACTTGCGCAACCGAATCCGGTCAAATTTTTCCTACTGTCCCCGCTTTTGTGCCCCTCAAATCGACTCTCACCACCAATCGATTCAATTCCGGCTCATCAGCAGACACAAAAAGCGCGAAAACCAACCCTGTCCGTCCGTTTCCAGAGGCATCAGGAAGACTTTCGCTAAAGTCCCAGATTTGCTGCACAACGTCAGCGCCCCTCGTATTTCGCAAAAGATTGCCCCCATGGCAAGGTCTTTCGTCAAAGAAACGTCATAAATCTTTGCCCGCGGGAAGCCGCTCGGGGCGACGGCTCATTTCGCCTCGCCCGGCTTGGTGGATTTGACGCGCTGGTAGAGGAGCAAATAGTTAAAGGCCCCGGCGGCGGTCTTGAATTCGGTCGGGGCGTTGGAGCCGCGCAGGGAGTAACAGATTTTGAGGGAATCGCCCGAAAGTTCATAAATGGCCGGGAGGACCTTGCCCGCATCGGGGCCGACGCCCAAGATCACATCGATGCGCTTCGGATTGGCGCTGGACATCAGCCGGTAGGTGCCCGAATCCGGCCGACCGGCGACGGCGGAAACTTCGTACTTGCCGTTCGTCATTTTCAGGACCGTGCTCTTGACGGCGGCTTCAGGCAGGGTTTTCCCGCCGATTTCGCCGGACACGGCCTGCCAGGACCCCTGGATCGGGCCGGAATCATCCTTGGCCTCGCCCGCGGAGGCGACCCACAATGCGGCCATGGCAAAAAAGACGGAGGTGGATACGATGGCGAGGAATTTCATAGATCGCTGCTCGACGATTCAGATTTTGGTTTAGCTGGTCGACCGTCGGTCGCACGACCGGAAATTCGACGGTCACAATTACAAAATAATCTTTGGTAATGGGGAAGTAAATGCCGGAATGCAGGAAAGCAAGAGTGTACTTGGATCAGTGCCAGCCTTGCGAAACATCGCAAATTTCTCAACCCGCCTTCCTTGTCGCGAATTCCGACAATGCGGAGCAATCCACCAGCCGGTTCAGTGTTTTCGGGGTAAACACTTTCCCCCGTGTCGCCTCGATGAGTTTCCGCATGTCTTCCTTGCGAACGCCAAAACCACGGCCCGCAATGCAGGCGATCACTTGGAACCGGGGAGGTTCACCTGGGGCGATTCCGCGAAAGCTAATCGAGTGAAGATGCTGGACGCGAGTCACTTTATCCCGGGCGGTCCCATCGTCTTCGGTGATTTTGGCCTCAATGACCACTTTTGGGTTGAATTCGCTCGGAATTGTGAAGTCAGGCGCCTGATCGAAACCGGGGATCTTCTCACTACGTTTGGTCTTCCGGAAACTGATTCCCGCCCGGACGAGTTGCTCTTCGATGGCATTCTCCAAACCATCTCCAACGAGTTCACTGACCGAGTCCCGATGCCCGGCAAAAGGGCGCCCGAGGAAGCGTTCATACAAAATCATGGCATATGGCGCCCCGATGGTCGCCAGGTTGCGAACGGCGGGAAGTCCGCCCACCGTATCAACCTTCTGAAGGCGATGTAACTGGTCCGCACGAACATCCGGACATCCTTGATTGAGGATATCGCAAGCGACTTCAACCATGGCCTGGATGCGTCTCAATTGTTCAGCGGTGGGCTTCATGGGCTTCAATGAGCAGCGCCGGACTTTGCGGTCGAGAGCACGGGCAAAATTTTGATTCAACAGAGGTCCGGCTTTTTGCGCCGCCAAATATGCCCACTCGGGGGCCGTAAACCCGAGCATGCAACGAAGGACGATCAGGCAGATGGGTTTATCCAAAACAGCCTGCATTACTTGGGCGGGAGCGAGGATGGCAAAACCGGCAGTCGCCATCTTCAACGCTTCATAACCAGCCTCAAAATCGGGATATTCCAGGAAACCTTCACCTTTGGGCATGGTCAAAAAATCGGATACTAAACTGGAAAACACCGCTGCTATGAAAGGCTCTGGTGCCGCGATGATCTCGTCAAAATCCGCTTCAAAAGGATACTTCATGTTTGGACTCGTAGGCTTCATTGATAATTCCGGCGGTCTCCCATTTTTGGACTGGGGCGGCGGCTGAGAAGACTTTCTCCAAGGCGGTGAGCACTGCCGCCAGTCCACCGAAAGTCGAAAGCCATTGCCGAATAACGTCCATCCGCCCCATAACAGGAAGGGTTCGATCCCAAGTTTTGCGCAAATTCCAAATCGCCAGGCGAGTCAGATGGCCGCAAGCGATGCAGCGAATATCGCCTTGAGTGGCCTTCACGCCTCCGTCCGCCAGCATCTTCACATCGAGACCGATAATCCCGGCAACCCCCTCGGCATCGTCCGCCAGCCAGTGCCGGGGAAATCGGCCCGTGGAGCGACAAACAAAAACGGTGTCGATCACCGATGAACCGGTGCCGTTGATGTGAATGGAAGCGCCCATTTCGGCGGGACATGGCAGGGAAGCGGAACAAACCAACTTTGCGTCCAGAATCGCCACCGCCAAAGGTAGGTAGGCCTCCAATTGATTGTGGTGGTAGGTGAAAGCCAGCGGTCGTCCAGGTTTGAGCCGCTCCGCCGAGCGCCTGATCGTGTCGGAAATACCTTCGGTGAAGTGATCCAGCCCGCGCCCCATGTTGGCGTTGCCGGTCAATTCATTGTGATGGCGGGTGGAGGCTTTCGCGAACTCCGGCACGGAACCACCCAAAAGCTTGCGCAGCCACACATAGCAAAAGTCCATCAATTCCGCGTACTGCACGTTGCCGAAATAAGGCGGATCGGTGAACACAGCATCAAACATTTCGCCACCAATCCTGGCCGAGGCCGAATCCGCACACAGCAACAACACCTCGCGCTCCTGCGTCGGAAATTCCCCGTTTCGCGAGGTGCCGATCCATTCACCGGGCATCGGAACTTCCACCTTCCGGAGACCCTCATGCCGGATTTCAAAAGGGGCGGAACAGTAGCGTTTCGCCTTGGCAAATTTCTCCACAATATTCAACCATCCGCCGCTGCCGACCGGCGCCCCCTTGCGCCCGGCGATTCCTAGAAAATTGGACTCGCATTGAATCAAACCGACGGGAAAGCCATGAACGGAAAAAATATCCAGAGATTTTAGCGCCATGGTATCATACCGGCATAGCATGTTTTGATAGCGCGTCAGGTCGGAAAGATTGGTCGCCAGAGCCTCCCGAATGCGCTCGTTCTTAACCGCGGCAATCCAGCGACAACTCAGTTCCAAACCCAGGAGTTGTCGCGCGTTGAAAAGATCCCGGTAGCACTTGTATCCCCACCGATGCAGGCGATCGGTTTCATCCCCGTCGGGAATCTTATCTTCGGGAATGAACTTTGGCCGGAGCGACTGGAGCCTCCTCCCCGCCTCCTCAAAGTGCGCATGATCCGCGGCGTCCGGTTTCTTGAACAGTCGCCCTTTCCCGCTGCCGGCGACCGATTGCGAGCCGCAGGATTCGCAATGATATTCCAGGGCAAACAAGCGGTGTTTCGGCGACGTTGCGCCGGGATACCGGACCGGCTGGTCGCAGTGTTTGCAGATCGCCTTGTTGCGTTTGGCGGTGTGCTGCAACGGCAAAGCTTTTCGGCAATGTGGGCAGGGCCCGGGATTCTTCCAATCGGCCGCCTCAAACAGCTCGCCACAGCAACCACACACGAACACGTTCGCCGGATGCCTTACATCCTCGGAAATAAGGAAATTCGGAAACAGGTCGGTCGGTTGATGGCAACTCTCGCAAACGGCCGTTTTCACCCACAGAAAGTACTTCGCCCGGGCTTCCTCACTGCCGCAATGCAGGCATCGGGTACGATACAAATGGCCAATCTCAGCCTCCAAATGAGACCGCAATTGTTCCGCCGTTTTTTGATAAGCTGCGACATCCAGTTCCCCCAATTCTTGACGCACGATCCACCAAGCCATCGGATTCACATCCGTGCCCGCAACGGCGCAACCAACGCGATTCGCCTCCATCATCGTAGTCCCTCCTCCCATGAAGGGGTCGAACACTCGCACGTTGGGCAACTGCTGACTCTGGTAAAACGTCTGATGGATCGGCTGTTCCGCAAATTCGGACAGGATCAGGGATCGAAACAGTGTCCCCGGCCGACGCGCAAACCACTTATGCACGGCGATGACCGGCCGGTAGTTTTGCTGGATTTGCTTTTCCCGCAGCGCCAACCGCGAAACAAAAGGTACTTCAAAATGGCGTTCAATCATGAAAATGTTACGGCGCGAGGAAGGAGTCAGTCAGATCAGCGGCGTAGCCTGTGGATTTGCCGCTTGCTCTGTTTGGTTCGTGAAACATCCGCGCCCATTGGTCACCGGTAAAATGGGGGATTGGGGACAGCGTGGAAAGGAGAAAGTGCCCCCGGCAAAAGCCCTGGCGACTCGCTTTCCGGCGGCCCGCCCCATCCCCTTTACGCTTGACTTCCCTGCGCACTACTGCTCAAATGAGCAGTATGACAGTTTTGAGCCCCAAACAGGAAGCGGTCCGCGCCTTCATCGCTGATGAACTGACGGCGGGACGGCCGTGTCCCAGCCAGCGGGAGATCGCCGCCCACTTTAATTTTGCCAGTTCCTACGCCGCGGCGTGTCATGTGCGGGCGCTCGTCAAAAAGGGCGCCCTGCTGGCCGCCTCCGGGAAGGCGCGCGCGCTCCAACTGGCGCAGGCGGCGCAACCCGTGGTTCCGGTGACGATCACCACCATTCCCCTTTTTGGTTCCATCCCGGCCGGCTTCGGGCAGGACCGGGAGCAGGAAAGTGAAGGACTGATTTCCGTGGACATCAGCACCATCGGTTTCAAGCCCTCCCGCAACACCTTTGCCCTGCGGGTCGTGGGGGATTCCATGATCGGCCGGCATGTGTGCGATGGCGACATCGTCGTCCTGGAGCACGGCCCCGAACCGCGTTCCGGGCAGATGGTGGCGGCGCTGATCGACCGCAAGAGCACGTTGAAAACCTTCCTGCTCAAAAACAACCAGCCTTTCCTCAAGGCGGAGAACCCCAAATACCCGGACCTCATTCCCGCCGAGGAACTGATGATCCAGGGCGTTTTCCGGGCGCTCATTCGCAAGGCGCGGGAATGAACCATGCGGCCCCGTTCCATCGTTCACCTCGACGCGGATGCCTTTTTCGCGGCCGTCGAGCAGGCCGCTGACCCGCGCCTGCGCGGCAAACCGATTGCCGTGGGCGGCGAAAAACGCGGCATCATCGCATCCGCGTCCTACGAAGCCCGGCGGTTTGGGGTTTACACCCCCATGCCGACCGCCCGGGCGCGGAAGCTCTGCCCTAAGTTGATCGTGTTGCCCGGGGATTTCGAGCGGTACGAGCAATTCTCCCAATGGATGTTCGGCTATTGCTACGACTTCACGCCCGATGTGGAACAGACCTCCATTGACGAAGGTTACCTGGATCTCTCCGGCACGCGGAAACCTCCCGCCGAAATCGCGCTGACGATCCGCCGGGCCATCGGCCAGGGCCTGAAAATCACGGTGAGCGAGGGCATCGGTTCCAACAAACTCATCAGCGCCGTGGCCTCCAAGCTCCGCAAACCGGCGGCGTTTTGCGAGGTACCGGCCGGCCAGGAGGCCGCGTTTCTCCACCCCCTGCCCAACAAATGGCTGCCCGGCGTGGGCCCCAAAACCAGCGTGCGCCTCAATGCCGCCGGGTTGGCGGAAATCCGGCATGTGGCGCTCACCCCGCTGGACATGCTCGAACTGCTCCTGGGCAACCAGGCCCCGGTCATCCGCCAGTATGCCCTGGGCATCGATGACCGGCCGCTGGTCCAGTTGCGGGAACCCCAAAAATCCTTCAGCCACCAGGAAACTTTCGCCACCGATCTCACCGATGAGGAATATGTCGAGGCCGTCCTCCGGCGCATGGCGGATAATCTGTTTGCCACCATCCGGGAGGAAGGCCGCAGCATCCGGACCGTGACGGTCCGCGTCCGCTACAATGACATGGGGGAGGATCAGGTGAGCGAAAGCCTGCCGGAACCGACCGATCTGGAAACCGACATCTACTCCCTGCTCCACACCCTGCTGCGCAAGGCGTGGAAACGCCGCGTCAGCCTGCGGTTGGTCTCGCTCAAACTCTCCCATGTCTATGCCGGCGCCCTGCTGACCGAACTGGCTGTCCTGCCCGCAGCCGAGCGGCACGATGCCAATGCGCGGGTCGCCGCCCGGATTGACGCGCTCCGCCGGGAACTTGGGCACGGCATCATCATGCGCGGCCATGATTTCCGGCTCCGCTTGCCCCCCCGGGACGCCCTCGCCCCGCCGTCCACCCGGCCCACCGCGACCTCCCGCGCGCGCCGGGGCCGCGGTAATGGCAGCGGCGCCCAACCGCCGGCGATCGACACCTACGTGCCACTCCGCACCCACAGTCACTATTCGTTTCTCGACTCCACGCTGTCGCCGGAGGCGATTGTGAATCTCGCCCGTCAACATGGTCTACCGGCCGTCGCCCTGACGGACACCGGGAACCTGCACGGCGTCGTCGAATTTGTGCTCGCCGCCAAAAACGCCGGCATCCGGCCCATCATCGGCACGGAACTCCGCGTCGCGGACCAACCGCTGTTGCTGTATGTGGCCACCGCGACGGGTTATTACAACCTGTGCCAACTCCTGTCCCGCCACGCGGAGCGCACCGCCGTGCACCCGGAGGAATCAGGCGTGGCGGCCCAGCAGCGCCTGCCATTCTACCGGGACGAGTTTGCCGGCCTCACCGAGGGTTTGATCGCCGTCAGCCCGGACCAGGAACTGGCCCCCCTGTTCCCGAACGCCTTTTACTCCCTGGCCACGACCCACGGCACCCCGGGCGACTGGCCCGCCGTCGCCTGTCCCCCGGTGCATTACGCCACCCCGGCGGACCGCCAACGGTATGACATCGTGCAAAGCATCCGCACCCTCACCCTCCTGCGGGAGGCGCATCCGGAAAAGAACCGGGGCGGCCTCCGGCATTTTCGGACGCCGGCGGAAATGGCCGCCGGTTGCCGGGAACACCCGGACTGGCAGCGGCACACGCTGGAAATCGCGGAGCGTTGCCGGTTTGAATTGCCCTTTGGCAAACCGCAATTCCCGGCCTTTGTTAGCCGCAACGGCCCCACCGCCCGCGAACTCCTCCAGCAACTCGTGCTCCAGGGGCTCCACCAACGCTACGGCCCCCGCGCCGAACAGCACCGGCCGCAGGTCATGGAGGAGCTCGCCATCATTGGCGCGGTCGGTTACGAGGAATATTTTCTCATCACCTGGGACTTCCTCCAGGACTGCCGGGCCCGGGGGATTGAGTGGATCACGCGCGGCAGCGCCGCCGACAGCCTGGTCTGCTATTGCCTGGGCATCAGCGGGGTGTGCCCGATCCGGTTTGACCTGTATTTCAAACGCTTCCTCAACCTCGAACGCATGGCGCTGAACAAGCTCCCGGACATCGACATCGATTTCGCGCACGATTTCAAGGACGACGTGGTGAAACTCATTTTCGCCAAATACGGCCGGCAACATTGCGCCGTGGTGGGCGGCTTTTCCACCTTCCAGGCGCGCAGCGCCTTTGCCGAAGTGGCCAAGGTCCTGGGCGTCGCCGAGCGGGAGGTGCGCAAATTCACCGATCATTTCCCCTGGAGCTTCGGCGGCGGCTGGGTGCCGGACCAGCCGCACCCCGACCGCGGCGCCGAACTGATCCAAAAGCTCAAGGCCAGCCCCGAAAACCGCGAACTGCCCCTGGAGGAGGAACCTTACCGGACCGCCCTGCTCACCGCCGCCTTCCTGGACGGCATGCCCCGCTACCCCAAAATGCACCCGTGCGGCCTCGTGCTCTCCCGGCAGCCGCTGCACGAGCTGACGCCCACCTTCATCGCCAGCAAGGGCTACGCCACCACCCACTTTGACATGGATGCCGTCGAGGAGATCGGCCTGGTCAAGATGGACATCCTGGCCCAGGGCGGATTGGCGGCCATGCGGGATGTCAAAAACGGGCTGCTCGCGCGCGGGATCACCGTGGATCTGGAGCAGTGCGTGGCCCGGATCACCGCCACCGGCGAAATCCTGGTGGGCGACCCCGCCGCCCCGGAACCCTGGTGCGACCCCGAAGTCTGGACCATGATCGCCGGCGGCCAGGCGCGGGCGGTCCATCACATCGAAAGCCCGGCCATGACCAGCCTCAATCGCATGTGCAATGTGCGGGAAATCGACGGGCTGATCGCCATCGTCAGCGTCATCCGGCCGGGCGCGGCCAACGAGGGCAAGAAAACCTCCTTCACCCGGCGCTACCAAGGCCTGGAACCGGTCACCTACCCCCACCCTTCCCTGGCCAACTGCCTGCGCAGCACCTACGGACTGGTGGTTTACGAGGAGCACATCCTGCAAATCTGCGAAGCCTTTGCCGGTCTCCCGCCGGGCCGTGCCGATGTGCTCCGCCGGGCGCTCAACAAACAAAAACGCCCGGTCATCGAGGAAATCCTGGGCGAATTCTTTGCCGCCGCCCTCGCCCGCGGGCATGCGCCGGAAAAAATCGCGGAAGTCTGGGAATTGGTCACGGGGTTTGCCGGCTATGCCTTTTGCAAGGCGCACAGCACCGCCTACGGCGTCGAGGCCTATCAATCGGCCTGGCTGAAGCGCTACTTCCCGGCCGAGTTCATGGCGGCGGTGCTTTCCAATGGCAAGGGATTTTACGATCCGCTGGTCTACGTGCTGGAGTGCCATCGCCTTGGCTTGCAATTGCTGCCGCCATCCGTCAACGAACCCGGCCCGGCCTTTGTGCCGCGCGCCGCCACGATCCGCGTTCCCCTCACCCGCATGAAGGGACTCACGCAGCGCACCACCGACCAGATCGTCGCGGCCCGGGCCCAGGGGCCGTTCACTTCTCTCTCCGATTTCTTCCATCGCATCCGCCCCGCCGGCGAGGAATTGGAAGCCCTGATCCGGATCGGCAGTTTTGATGAGTTTGGCGACCCGCGCACCCGGCAATTCTGGCAGGCGCAATACCTCCTGCGCACGTTCGGTTCCACCACGGACCCCCAACAGGGCTGGCTGATCCCCCCGGCCGATCCCGCCAGCCTGCCCACCCTGCCCGTGACGGAACCAACCCGACTCGAGCGACTGGCAGCGGAAAACGAACTGTTCGGCTTCCCTGTCAGCGGTCATCCGCTCGAATTGCACCACCAGATCGCTTGGGACACCTATTGCCCGGTCAACCGCTTGGGCGAATTCGTGGGGCAAACGGTTTCCCTTTGCGGCCTGGTGGTCGAGCAACGCATCCACCACCAGATCACCGGCGAACCCATGAAGTTCCTCTCCCTGGCCGACTGGACCGGCATCATCGAGACGGAGCTATTCGCCACCACCTACCGCACCTACGGGCTGGCCACCGTGCGCTATCCCGTCCTCGAAATCGAGGCCCAGGTGGAAGCCTACGAAAACGGTCGCGGCTTCAGCCTCCGCGCCCTCGCCGCCCGCCGCCCGCGAACGATCGAAGCCGCGTGACCTCCCCGCCGCGCCCCCCACCCCCCACCGCCCCCCCAATTAATTGTAGGTGCCGAGGTGACGAGGCTCTAACTTCTCCCCTCCCGCCCCCCCAGCTCGCACCTACTCCTTCACACCCGGATCATATTCCCGATCACTGACCTTCTCCAGCCAGTCCACCACCTTGCCCTCCAGCGCCTCCGCAATGGCGATATGCGTCATGGCCGTGGTCGGCGCCGCGCCGTGCCAATGCTTCTCCCCCGGCGGAAACCAAACCACATCACCCGGCCGGATTTCCTCCACCGGCCCGCCCTCGCGCTGCGCCCGCCCGCAACCGGCCGTCACAATCAAGGTCTGGCCCAACGGGTGCGTGTGCCAGGCCGTGCGCGCCCCCGGTTCAAAGGTGACACTGGATCCGCCCACCCGCGCCGGCGGCGTGGTCTGGAACAACGGGTCGATGCGCACTGTGCCCGTGAACCAATCTGCCGGTCCTTTTTTGGACGCCTGCGTGCCGCTTCGTTTGATTTCCATATGGGGAACTCTTTCCGCTCTTCCGCCTTAATTCGGCGAATCCCAGCTTACTTCAAGAGATCCGGGCCGCGGCGTCCGGCGGCTGACCGCCGGACCCCTTAATTTTTCCGAACGTACCGACCCTACTTCTTCTCCGGGCTGGCCGCCTGCGAAAGCTCTCCCGGCTTGGGGGCATCCGCGGTTTCCATGAAACCGATGAACATTTCGTCGAACGATTGTTCGCCCCAGGTGATGCGTTTTCCGGGGGCGGGGTTGTAGGGATTCTGGGGCGAGTTGTCGAACCCGCCAGTGCACTGAATCCAGGTGCCCGCCGGCAACCGTTTCGGAGTAGGCAATTCGTAGCCGGTTTGCCAGTTGAAATCGTAGTGGGGCACCGACAGCAGCGTTTCCCGCTGGCCGTTGGGGTAAAGGGCTTCGTAGCGCATCCACGCGCCGCGGAGATGCATGTGCGGGGACATGGCATAGAGGAGGGTGTCCCGCGGAAATGGAATACTGGCCACGGCTTGCGCCTCCGCCGCCCCGGGCGGGATGGTGAATTCCAGATTATAGGCACCCTGGTTGCGCAGTACGCGTTTGGGCTTTTCCGGCAGCTTGTAGAATCCGATTTCGGTGTCATCGACTTGGGGACTGCCCATCGTGGTGTAATGAATTTCCAAATCCAGCACGGAGTCCTTGGGCAGCAACCGGCCTGTGTCCGCGGGGAAATGCCCGGGCTGAATGCCCGGAGCCCAGCCCTGCAGCCAGACGCCCCGACCCGAACCATCATCGCCCCCCTTGCGGGATTGCACCCGGATGATGCAGTGATGAAGCACTTTCCGGTTGCCGGGTTTCACCGCCACCGCGTTCACCCAGGTGTCTTCCGTGACCGGGGTTTTGATTTTGATATGACGGTATTCCAAAACTCCGGTCGCGGGAATTTCCTCGGGCTTGGGAAATTTGACAATGAGATCCGGCTGGCCGAGCGGCCAATCCGCCGCCGGCGGAACTTTCAAAGCCGGCAGGGGATCTTCCCCTTCCCCGCGCGGGGAGCCTTTGGCGATCCAGCCCAGTAGCGTGCGGGTTTCGTCCAGGGTCATCGTGCGCTCACCGTTATAATGGCCCACCTCGGTATCCGCCGACCACGGGGGCATCCGGCGGCTGAGCAGGACTTCCTGGATCATGTCCGACTTGCCCTTGGTCTTCTCGTAACTGTGGAAGGCAAAGGGCCCGATGTTGCCCGCGCTGTGACACTGCACGCAGTGCTTTTCGAGGATCGGCGCCACGTCATGGGAATAGGAAATCTCCGCATCCTTGAGTTTGGTGTCGTAACTAATCAGGCAGCCATGGGCGGGCGCGGTCGCCTGTTTCACGGGTTGGCCGGCCAGGAATTCCCGCAGCGCGCTTTCGAGATACTTTTGCGTGGCGGCGGGTTTGCTGGCGCCCTCGGTCAATTGATCATCAATCGGCCCATGAAAGATCACCTTGCCATCCTTGGTGGAGATGGCCACCGCCGTGGCCGTGCGGGTCACGCCGAGCATATGGGCTACCCCTTGCGTCTCATCGCGCAGGAACGGGAAGGACCGCACCACGCCAATGCTCATCGCCTCTTTCAGAATGCTCTCCCGGTCATCCCCGGGATTCGCGTCCACGGCCCAAATCGCAATCTCGCTCTCCGGGAAAGCTTCACGAAGGTCATGCAACTTGTGCAAGGCCTTGCGGGCGATGGGACACCCGTTCTCGGTAAAAAAGAGTACGACTGCCCGCGCCGCGGATCGATGCAACTCGTAATGCCGGCCCCGGATATCGAGCAAGCTGAAATCCGGCACTTCGTCCGGCCAGGTGGCGGCCCCGGCGACGCCCGCCCCGGCCAACGCCAAAGTCAGGAGTATCCCTCCCGCCCACGGGCGGACCCAATACGAAATTGATTTTCCGAGCAGTTTCATGTGCTAATGATTTAAGTATTTGAGCCCAGCGATACATCCCTGCCGTTGCATCATTTCCCGCTGTGGGCCTACTCTCCGGCAATTTTGTCACTTTGTCCAGAATGTTTGGCGTTGACAAATGACGTAAACTCCATTTAATAAGCATTCTTTAGCAATCGTCACCCGACGCCCATCGGGCCAACGCCGAACCAACGCTTATGAACCAACCGAAGCTGCCTGCCGAACCCGCGATTTCCTTCCCCGGCGCCAATCCTCCAGCCCGCGCCAGCCGAGCGCTTTCGGCTTTCACCCTGATCGAGTTGCTGGTTGTCATTGCGATCATTGCCATCCTGGCTTCGATGCTGTTGCCAGTGCTCGCCCGGGCCAAGGTCCGGGCGATTCGCACGACCTGCATGAACAATCTAAAGCAGTTCGACGTCGCCATGTACGTTTACGCCGGGGACAACACCGAACATTTGCCCGTTTCCGGGGTGGGCAACTGGGTCTGGGATTTGCTCTGGAATTCGGGAACCACCCTGGATGCAGTGGGCGCAAAACAGACGGTGCTTTACTGTCCCGGTACGGCACCACGCTTTTTGCCGGTGGATAATTTTAATCTCTACGGAACGGGCCCTGTCCCCTTCGCCCCGGGTAATTTCCATGTCCTCGGTTACGCGATGAGTTTGAGCGGAACCCCTTCACTCGATCTCACCAATCAAAACGTAACCATGCGCCCGCCGGAGATGGTCATCAACGGCATCAAAGTTCCGCCCCAGTCCATCTCCGAGCGCCCCCTGGTAGCCGACGCCACTCTTTCCGACGGTGGCCAAAACGATCCCAAAAAGCGGTACTCCCTCGGTTACAATTATACCCAGGTCCAAGGCGGTTACCCCAAAGCCCACCTCAGCCCGCATTTGCAGGGCAAATTTCCCTCCGGTGGCAATGTGGGCATGCTGGACGGACACGTCGAATGGCGCAAATTCGATTACATGTTTGCGCGCACGGCCAATAACGGCGATCCCACGTTTTGGTGGTAGCGCCGTCCGGGCCTGGGGCACGAACCCGCGGCATCAGAACATGATGCTAAAGCTCGCCTTGACCAGCCACGAGGCGGCCAGTTGATTGCCGGTGAAGTTCTGGTAAACCGGAATCTCCGCGTCCGCATAAAACCGGAACGGATGCAGATGGAACTCGAGCCCGGGCGAAAGCAGAATCCGCTGGTACCCCGAGGCTACTGGTGACGCCGCATTGGCCCCGCCATCACTCGTCCGCTCGGAAAAAATCACCTGCGCCACCGGAATGACGCTCACTCCGCCTAGCTTGATGCCGTCATAATCGACCCCCGCCGCCGTATCGAGTTCCACGCCGGGGCGGTAATGATCCTGCGTGAGCACCGGCACATCCAGTTGTAACTGCGCAAACCAGCCCACGCGGCGATCCGCCGTCAGTTTTCCGCGGTAGAATCCTCCCAGCACCAAATCCGTGCTACCGGTCCCGATTTGCGAGTCCCGGTCCACAATTTCCGGGGCGTAGGAAAAATCCCCCGTCGGCAGTTTGACGCCCAGCGTCAACCCCGCCGACAAATCCGCGAAAAACCCGGTATAAATTCCTTCGATTCGCAGGTCGCCCACCTGGCTCCAGTTGCGGGTCACCAGATTGCCGGTGTTATCGTCGATTTTCGTGAAGTGCCGGAAGTCGTACGGCAATTCCAACTGCATCCCCCAACTCCGGTTGAACATGTATTGCGCCCCCACGGTGACAAACTGCGTCGTCAGCTTTTTGTCATCGTTGTCGTCCGCCGGCGCTTGGGCCGAGCCACGCCAATTCCGGTTCTGGTCCTGGTAGGCATATTGCACAAAGGCCATGCCCCCCGACCCGGAGGGAAACATGGAACTGGTACCCACGTCGAAAACCGTGCACCCACAGGCACAAGCCCGGGCCATCTCGGGAAACATTAACCCACCCACCAAAGCAAAACTCAATTGAACCGCCACTGCCGGACAAAAATTACGTTTCATAAGCAGACTATTATTCAAGGGACTGGCGATCCGCGTCGCGGATCATCCATTTAAAAATCAGGGGACATTTTGGCCCGGCTTCGCAGAAGCGGGCTACCACACCAAGTCTTAATCAGGCGGGAAAAAGACGGGGCGGCGGAGTGGGCGGTGCCGGGGCGGCGGTATCGGGAAGGGTTTGGGAGGAAATCAGCACCGGCAACCGGGCTGGAGGAATCAAGACCGTTTCCACTGCCAATGGGGGAAATTCCAGTTTGGGCAATTCCTCCTTGAATTCCTTCCGTTGCTCGGAACGTTTGCCCTCAGCAATGCCCTTGCAGAGACCGCAGGGATGTTGCCCGTCAAAGGTCCTTACCACGGCAGTCCGCAGCGAGCCGGAATGCCAATTGTCCGCCAGCATCGCGGACCACGCGATGGACTGCAGCACGGCCCAATGAACTCCCAGTGTACCCACCAGGGCGGCCAGCGTGACAATTTTATCGAGCCGACGAAACACGCCAAAAGCTTTGCATAAATTGCTGTGAAGTCAATTGCCATTGGTCGATGGCTTACCCCCACAAGTACGAATCGCCCGTCCCGGTTTCGGAGCGCGCTTTGCTGTGCGGCCCGGAATTTCTTGGTTTCCCATTGACGACGCCGGGACACCTCACTAGTTTCTGCGCTTGCCCGAAAAAACAAAACCATCGAAAAGCATGAAGAAAAGCAATCGCATGAAACTCATCACCGGCGTCGCCAGCCTCCTCGCCGTCTCCGTCCTGGCCCTGCATTTGCAAGCGGCCGACGACAAGGAAGACTCCATGAAAGCCTTCATGAAGGCCTACCACAAAGCCCCCAAGGGCGTGGATCCGATCTGCAAAAAGGCGCTGGATGGCAAAGCCACCCCCGAAGAACTCAAGAAGCTCATCGCCGGCTACAAGGAAATGACCCTGGCCAAAGCCCCGAAGGGTGACGAAGCCAGCTGGAAGGAAAAGACCACCAAGCTGTATGCCGCCGCGCAGGGTTTGGAAAAGGGTGGGCCGGAAGCCGCCGCCAAATACAAAGCCGCCGTGGACTGCAAAGCCTGCCACAGCCTGCACAAGCCCGACTGATTTGCGACTGACTGAGGCGTCCTGATTTACGGTCAATGGCTGGGCTGAGTCGTCCGGTTACCGCCCGGAAAAATCTGGCCCTCCAGTAGGTGATTTCAATTCTCCATGAACGCGCCGCGGCTCCCGCGGCGCGTTTTTTATTCGACTGCCGCCCCGCCGATCCGCATCCCTTTGCATCCGCCCCTGGAAATTGAATTCCCGCTCCATTCTTCCTCCTTGAGCCGGACGCTACGGAGGAGTTTAATCCCCCCACAAAACTATGCCGAAAAACCCGCTTCGCCCCTTGCCTCGTTTCGCGTTGTTCCTGGCTTTGGCCGCCCCTCTCATTTTCCCTGCCGCCCTCACCGCCCAAACGAATCCGGCAATTTCGGGTTGGCACGCGATTCCCGATTCGACCCCGCCGGGGAACTTGTTGCGCGAGGTGTTGCAACGGGATGGCGGCAAGGTGCCGCTCCCGCCCAGCCCTCCCGAAGTCACCGACGCCTTTACCCTGTACCATGGAAAACGCTCGCCCCTGGATTGGACGGTGGCTTCCTCCACTGGTCCGGCGCAACTGGAACTGCCGGCGAAGACCAAACTTGCCTTCCCCATTTCCGTGGAGGTCGAAACCACCGAGAAATCCGGTCAATTGCCGGGCGGCCGCATCACCCTGTTGGCGCGGGATGCGCACATCCTCGGCAGCGACGCCCGGCTGGAGTCTGCTCCGGGTGATGAACACATCGGTGGCTGGTTGAAAGCCGCCGACTCCGTGCAATGGGATTACAAACCCACCCGCTGGGGTATGTATGACATCTCCCTCACCTGCGCCGCGGAAGCTGGCGAAGGAACGACCTTGATGGTTGAGGTGGCCGGCAAATCCTTCCCGGTGACTCGCCCCGTTACGGGCAGTTGGAACCGCTATGTCACCGTGCCGGTCGGCCGGATATACATTCCCAAGGAGCAACCCATCTCCCTCAAAGTCTCCTGCGCGAAACTTGCCGGTGATCGCGTCATGAACATCAAAGCCATCAGCCTGCACCCCGCCCCGGAAAACGGCCCCATCATCCAGTCCGGCCAAGCCCCACTCGCGCTGCACGCCAGCAACGCCATCACCCACAGTGTCACCATGCGCTTCGAGCCGGCCACCAACAAGAACTGCCTCGGCTACTGGGGGAATGCCAAAGACTGGGCGGAATGGCAATTTACGATCAACCAACCGGGTGACTATAACGCCCGGATCAACCTGGGCTGCGGCAAGGGCCAGGGCGGCAGCGAAATCGCTTTCCTGCTCAATGGCCAGACCCGGACCTTCCTCGTCCCCGACACCGGCGATTATCACACCCACACCATCCTCGATCTGGGCGTCGCCCATTTTGCGGCTCCGGGTGATTATTCCGTCAGCATCAAACCGTTGAAGAAAAAGGCCGGCGCCATTATGGACATTGAAGAAATCACGCTCAGTCCGGTGACCAAATAACGGGCAATTGCGAACCGCAAAAGCGACGATCAATTCGCTGGCAATACACCCCGCTAAACCTATACTTAACTCCACCAACATTATGAAACGATTCCTTCCGCTGCTGGCTTGGCTGTGTTGGCTCTCGACCGTGAGCGCCCAAACGACCAACACCTTTCCGCTTTGGCCGGACGGTGCCCCCGGAGCTTTGGGAACTGCGGATCGCGACATTCCCACCCTGACCGTGTTCCTTCCCGATCCGGGCAAAGCCACGGGTGCCGCCATGGTCATTTGTCCCGGCGGCGGCTACGGCGGTCTCGCGGACCACGAAGGCAAGTCTTATGCGCTGTGGCTCAATGAGCAAGGGGTGGCGGGATTCGTGCTCAAATACCGTCTCGGCTCCGCCGGTTACCGGCATCCTGTCATGTTGCAGGACGCGGCCCGGGCCGTCCGTTTGGTGCGCGCCCGGGCGGGGGAATGGAAAATTGATACCCACCGCGTCGGCATCATGGGCTCCTCCGCGGGGGGCCATCTTGCTTCGACTTTGGTCACCCACTTCGACTCCGGGAATCCCGAGTCCACGGATCTGGTGGAACGCCAAAGTTCCCGTCCGGATCTCGGCATCCTCTGTTATCCAGTCATTACCATGGGAGAAAAAACCCATACGGGTTCGCGCCGAAATCTATTGGGCGATAGTCCCTCCCCCGAGCTGATCAAACTTTTGTCCAATGAACTGCAAATCACCAAGTCCACCCCGCCCTGCTTTTTGTTTCACACCGCCGATGATGGCGCCGTCCCGGTGGAAAATAGCATCGATTTCGCCCGCGCCCTCCGCCAGGCCGGAGTGCCCTTCGATCTCCATATTTATCAATCCGGCCCGCATGGTATCGGTCTTGGCAGCCGGGACTCGGATCCCGCCAAATACCATCCCTGGACCAAAGCCTGCTCCAGTTGGCTGAAAATCCAAGGTTTCGTGAAATAGTTGGGGAGACAGCCCACCTACCGGGAACCATCCGCCTTTCACTCGTCACCCACCGGGCCCAAATTTCCGTTATGCACAAATCCTCCCGTGCCCCTGAGCCTTCTTTCAATCGTCGCCGCTTCCTCCAAGCCTCGGGTTTGCTCGGCGCCGCTGCCGTGCTCGGCCAGGCTCCTGTGCTGGCGGATGATACCGTCACCCTGCCCTTCGAGAACGGCGAACGACCGCTCGTCAAGTACCCGCAGAAACGGCCGCTGATCCGCCACACCACCCGGCCACCCCAGTTGGAGACCCCCTTCTCTGTTTTCAACGAAAGTGTCATCACTCCCAACGACGCCTTTTTTGTCCGATACCACCTCGCTCTGGCTCCCCCGCCGGCGGCGGAATTGGAAAAATTCCGGCTGCAAGTCAAAGGTCAGGTCAAAAATCCTCAGGAATTTACCGTGGCGGATTTGAAATCCCGCTTCGAACCGGTCGAATTGGTGGCGGTGAATCAATGCTCCGGCAACAGTCGCGGATTCTCCCAACCCCGAATGCCCGGCGGCCAACTGGGAAATGGTGCCATGGGCAACGCCCGCTGGCGCGGCGTCCGCCTCTCCGACGTACTCCAGGCCTGCGGCCTGCCGGCTGGAGTCCGGCAGGCGACTTTCAACGGCATGGATCGCCCCGTGGTGCCGGAAACCCCCGATTTTGTCAAATCTCTGGAAATCGACCAGGCGCTGGATGGCGAGGTCATGTTGGCCTACTCCATGAACGGCGAGGACCTGCCTTGGCTCAACGGCTACCCCCTGCGGTTGGTTGTCCCCGGACACTACGGCACCTACTGGGTCAAGCACCTCAATGAAATCACGGTTTTGAATGAGGCTTTCTCCGGCTATTGGATGAGCCCGGCCTACCGGATTCCGGATAACGGTTGTGGTTTCACCGAACCCGGAACAACCGCCAAGCAAACCATCCCGATCAACCGTTACAATGTGCGCTCCTTTCTCACCAGCCTGGCGGACGGGGCGCAGGTCAAGGTCGGCGTTCCCCTGACGCTCCGGGGCATCGCGTTCGACGGGGGCTATGGCATGCGCGAAGTCGTGGTTTCGGCAGACGGCGGGGAAACCTGGCGCTCGGCCCGGTTGGGCCAGGATTTGGGCAAATATTCGTTCCGGGAATGGACGTTACCCTTCACTCCGGCAGTCGCCGGCAAACTGGAACTCAAAGTGAAAGCCACCAACCGTCTCGGTCAATCGCAGCCGCTGGAGCCGCTCTGGAATCCTTCCGGGTACCTGCGCAACGTCGTCGAAACCGTCCGCGTCACCGCCGTCTGAGTCGCCATGAAACCAATTTTTCAATTCTCGTTGATGGGAACCGCCTTCCTCTCCCTCGCGCTGCTGGTTTCCGCCGCCGACCTGAATTTCACCCTGCCCGTGGAAACCGCCCAATTGAAAACGGCCCCGGGCTCGGAACTCGCCATGGGCAATTGCGTCCTGTGCCACTCTGCGGACTACATCAGCACCCAACCGCGCTTCCCCCGCTCCGTCTGGCAGGCCGAAGTAGTCAAAATGCAGCAAAAATACCGCGCCCCCATCGCCACGAACGATATCCCGGCCCTGGTCGATTACTTCGTCCAAAACTATGGCCGCGAAAACCCACCCGCCGCGACCGCCAAGTAGTGCCTTAACCGACCGCCTTCGCTGGCAAATCCTATGCCCGGCTGTCGCCCCACCCGCAACCTATACAACGAGGTTGCGCCAAACTCGTCTCGGATACCGATTGTAGCATCGATTCGCCAACCGCTGGCCAATCAAAGCGCCATCGGCGCGCCATGTTTATAGCACCCCAATCCCAATGCATTCCCAAGCCCCCGCGGGGCGGCATAACCCGCGCGGGATGCCCGACGTTTCCCTTTGGATGCTTAAAACCACTTCCCTGCCGCAACGACGGAGCTTGGTCGGTTTCGCAATCCCCCTTTACCAACGTCATCCCGATCCTTGGGCCTTCACATTCGGCCCTCCCCCAGCACCAAAGGTGCGCTTCAACCCCAGCCCAGGCCATCGGCCTGGGAATTCCCACCCACAATCCCCAAGCGCTGAAAGTGCGAGCTAACTCTCCCGGCCTCACTTCATCCCGTATTTATTAGCGAGCCACTGCAAAGCGGGAGCCTCGCCGAAAACCATCAGCCGATTGTTAAAACTGAGCCAATCCTGATCAGACATGTTTTCCATGATCGGGCCCGTCTGCCGGGTGAGTTCACGCAGCGATGCTCTTTGCGCTTCCAGTTGGTTCAGCCGATCCTGAACGGTGGAACCGCTGGCACCATAAGCGCCGTCGGGACTCATACCCTTGAGGGCCGCGGTCTCAATTTGCATTCCCACCAACTGACTCACCAGTTGCTCGCTGGCGCCATTGCTATAACCCTGGCCCAAATTGGCCGCAATTTGCAGGGTTGCCTGGGCCGAGGAAGCATCACCTGACTGACGGTAGGAAGCGGCCAAATTGACCATTTCCCGACCCAATTGCCGGAGGTCCGCGAGCTGCGGCAGGGCCAGTCCGGTCGTGGCGAGCGTTTTGGCGTCGGCGGGCGGATACCCCGCCGCGAGGTAGGCTTCCTCGGCATTTTGCACAAAATCCTTCGAGTAATCCTGGAACTGCTGTTTACCGGCGGCCGCGATGAGTTCCTGCACGGCTTGATCGGTCCGCCCCGCGGCGAAATAGTCGAGGGCGGAGAGATGGTTTGCCAGGGCATTGTCCGGCGCTGATTTTTTGAATTCCTCCAGCCACTTGCGGTGTTCTTCGGGTGGCAGATCCTTGTTGACCGCCGCGGCGAAATCCATCTGCGGATCATTTGGATATTTCATCAACGCTTCCTGCAACAATGCCGCCTCACCCGTGGCCCGGAAAGCCGCCAGGAGACTGCCGGCGTTGCGCCCATTCGCCCGGAGATAAGGCTCCACTTGCGCCGCCGTCAGATGGACGTCACTCCCCGCTTTCAACAACCGGGCGTAAAGACTGCCCGGTGGCAGCTCCTCCGCCGGCGCCCCCGCGGATGGCGGCGTCAATGCCATCATTCGCGGTGCCGGCAAATGCGGCCGGCTGCTGATCAAAACAGTGCGACTGGAACGACTGGCATCATCGCCTTGCCGTTCCGCCAATTGATCCCGCAAGGAGGCGTTTTCCCGGACCAATCTCGTCCGGGCCTGTTGTTCCTTCAGGAGCGCTACCGAAAGCCCGACGACGATGAACGCGCCCAGGCCCATTTTGAATTTTGTCCATGCCATAAATTTCAACCCTCCCTGAATGATCGTCAAAGTTGTGGTGCCCGAAGCTGCGCCCGCGGCCAGGCCGGCAACGACCACGGATTTTGCCAGAACCGCCGGGGCGGCCTGCACGGCGTTCGCGGAAAGGACCGCCCCCACCACCGCAGTCGACAGCACCACTCCACGTCGCAAAAAGTACTGGCGCAACTTTCCCACCGCGCGATTGACCCGCTTTTTGGCAGCCTCCTCACTCGCCCCAAACGCCGCGCCGACATCCTGCATGCTCTTGCCGTCAAAGAATCGCAAAACTACCGCGTGACGATCCTTGACACTCAGGCGGGCGATGGCCGCATCCAACAGGGGCGCCATTTGCGCCCAGGCGTCCGTTTCATTGGCTTCGATCATGGTTTGCTGGTGCGCCTCAACTTCCCGTCGGGTGCGACGGATTTCACTCTTGAGCAAAGTCAGCGCGCTGCGCCGCGCCGTTTCGTAAAACCATCCCGCGAGGATCACCCCGGGACCGATGACCCGCGCTTTCGTGGCGAAAATAACGAAGACAGACTGCGTGATTTCTTCCGCATGATTCGGATTGCGGGAATGGCGCAACGCCACCGAGTAAACCTTGTCGATGTGCCGCCGGACGAGCGCGGCAAACGCTTCCCCGGAACCGCGGTCCACGTATTCGCGCAACAATTCGACATCATTCCATTCCTGCATCTACCTCTAAATGCCGAAGAACGGCAAAAGGGGACAGAATTTAATTGCGTCCCCCATTCCTCATTCTCAACCTTGTGCCCCACGGCTCTGTGTTGGCACGGGTTGCGCGCCCGCACCCCGGGTAGCCATCAACAAACCCATCACCCTCAACAATGTTGCGCCAAACACGGCTCTGCGACCTTTGGAATTGGGAGCCAGCAGTCCGACATCAGCGCCATACTGCAATAAGTTTTGAAAATTTGAGATCAAGCAGGAACAGCCTTGCGATGCGCGGAGGCTGGCTTTATCATGAATGTCATACATTACAATTATTGCTAGGCCGCAGCACACACAGGCCAAATTCCACACCGCATGAAGAAAGCAACCAACGGACAGTTCATGTCGGGCGCTTTGGCCTTGTCACTAGCGGCCTTGTTCACCGCTTGCCAGAGTACGCCGACACCAATCGCTGGAGAACTAAAGCCTCTCCAAGGCTCTTGGGAAGGCGAAGGGGCGGGAGGCAAATGTTCCATCATTATCACGGGCAACTCGCTCCACTATCGTAACAACGTGGGCTGGTATAGGACGACCTTTACGCTACCTTTGGGCACCGACCCACAGCAGCTGCACGCCACGATCAAAGATTGTTCGCCCCCATCAACTAATGCCATCGGCACAGTAGTCTTCGCCATCATCAAAATTGAGGACGGGATAATGACCATTGCGGAAAACGACATGTCCGACAAGCCGCCGAAAACGTTTGCCAGCGCCTCAAGCCGCTACTCCGTTAAGAAGGTTCACCCTGAAAAAGGAATGCCCCACCACCCAAAGCCGAATGAACCGAAAGCGCCATGATGACGCGCGCCATTTTCCCAGCAATGCAGCCCATGCGTTACAACGAACCCGGCTATCGCGTCAAGTTTGCAACCGCCGTCGCGTCCGACGGTCCTGTTCGGTGTAGTTGGCAAGTGAAAACAGAAGCTCCCGGGCGACGCGGGGAGGCGGCGGATGCAGGATTCATGTTGACGAGTGATCCAGTATAATTATCGTTAGTGTACATTAATACGCCATGAACAAAGACCCACGCAAAGTCGAACTGAAGAAGGCGTGGAGCGAGCAGGAGCACCGGAAGGTCATTGCTTCGCTTCCGATGCCTCCTCAAGATTTGCGCGACTTGTTCGACCATCTTGAGGACGACGGCGCTGCGGAGTGCGACCCTACGCTGCGAGTCACAACAGAGTTTCTCCCGAAACGCGGCCTCGACGTGGAGCGCATCGTTCCTTGGTCGCGCGAGCACGGCGGGCATTGCGACTGTGAGGTTTTCGCCAATATTGAGGACGAGTTCTCAGAGATACTTGGGAAATACGATCATGCCGCCTGACGATGAGCTGCAGCACCCCCCGGAAGCGTCGCGATTGCAACCGGCGCACTTCGTCGACGCCGTCGCTGAGCTCTGGAAGTCAGCCCACCACACTACACCAAAAATATGAGCATACCGACATCTGAGAACGCCCTGCTTATCCGAACGGATTTCTCCGACCAGTCAGCCTGGGACAGACTCATCGGGGCAGCCCGTGAGCCCGGCGACATTTTCCTGTTCAACATGGAGGTCGTCGATGACCGGGCGAATAACGGCATGACCGTGGAGCAACTGATGGCCGCGCTACCAGAAGACTACCCGCATTCCTTCATGGTGGTTGCGGACAGCGTGGCGATTTCTCAGCCAGACCATCCGCTGCTCGTTGTAGATTTAGGGGAGGAGCGCGGGCGTGAGTTTCGCGCCGTTGCGGCGGCGATTTCTCAGATCGACAGCAACCTCTCGATTGCCAACATGGGGTTCGCGGAGTTTGCCGGACTCGTTGATGATGAAGGCTTGTTTCGGGGCATTGAGGGGATGTGAGATGAGTGTGACCTGGCCCCACCATGCGCCGCAGCGAATCCGGCATGACCCCGCGGTTTGCATTTCATGCGTCCCGTCCATCCTCCGCAGCAGCACTGCTACGGAGGACGGGTGGGCCAGGCCGCTGAGCTTTTGTCGTTAGGCGCACTCCCACCATCTCAATTATGTTTATCACTACTACCTTCACCATCGAGGGATACCAAATCACCGAATACAAGGGTTTGGTTCGTGGCATCATTGTTCGCTCACCAACCATCGCCCAAGGCATTATGGGCGGACTCAAGAACGTTATCGGTGGGAATATCGGCGCTTACACCGAGATGTGCGAGCAGGCCCGTCAGCAAGCATACGATTCAATGCTGAAGCAGGCTACACATCTTGGAGCCAACGCCATCGTTGGTGTCCGATATGACGCCTCTGAAGTCGTGAATTCGGCCACCGAGGTGTTGTGTTACGGCACAGCTGTGGTTATTCGGAAATCATGATCTGCGCGCCTACCATGCGCTGCAGCGAACGGCGGCAGGCCGTCGCAAAAAAACATCGACGCGCAATACCTCCGATCAACATAAAGAAAACACCATGAAACCAAACGTCGTCTGGTATGATATCCCCGCGCTGGATTTGGACCGCGCCATCCAATTCTACTCTGCCGTTCTGGCTGCCCCCGTAAGGAAAGAAATGGTTGGCGATGTTCCAACGGGCTGGCTCCCCACCGAGGACGGAGAGGTTATGGGTTGCGTTTGTGTGGTTCCGGGCTTCAAACCTTCTGCTGATGGCGTGATGATTTATTTGGGCGTCACCGGGCGACTGCGCGCCGCGGTCGCAGCCGTCCGCGCCAATGGTGGCACCGTGCAGTCCGAGATTCACTCGCTCGGCCAATACGGTTTCCGGGCGGAGGTGCTCGATTCCGAAGGCAACTGCATCGCCTTGCACGCCGCAACCGACACATGACCCAGCACTTTCCGAATTCAACCACATCGCCCAACCATGCGCTGCAACGAACGGCGGCAAGCCGTTGCAGTTGCAATCGCGGCTTCCCGCGGTTCGGGTTGCTGAACTTGGGTCGTTACGCTACCCGACACCTCTCACCATGAATCGCACATCTCCCATCACCCTGGCTATTCTTGCGGCACTGTTCGCCCTGTTTGCCGCGTGCTCTAAGAAGGATCCGATTATCGACATTGCCGACGACGATCCTGAGATGCTTGCCGCCATTTCAAAGGCGCTCGGCACACTCCCCGAATTCTGGAAGACTTTCGATAAACCGGAGCATGGCGAGAGGGAGTTTTCACTGAAGGTAAAAATTACCGATAAGCGAGGCACCGAACATTTTTGGGTCATCGACCTCCAGAAGCAAACTGGCAAGATTATGGGCACGATAAACAACGACCCCGAGATTTTGTCCAGCGTAAAATTGGGAGACAGGATTGAGGTTCCAGACGCAGATATTTCTGATTGGCTTTATATGCGCGAAGACAAGATGGTCGGCAATGAGACCATCAGGCCTTTGCTCAAGAAGCTGCCCGCAGCTGAAGCCAGGAAACTGCGGAGCATCATGACTAATCCATGAATCAACGCCGTAACAAATCGCTTCCAGCAACGCGAAATGGTCATTCCGGTTCCGCTTCACGGTTCACGGGTTTTGAAGCCGCGTGCTCGACCTCTGAACGTTAGCCCACTACACACGCGTGACCACAATCGAACAGGCACTCTTTCGCGATGGCAGCGCACACTGGGTCAGTGCCTTTCAGTTATCGTCCGAGGCACTGTTGCTCACTTTGCATCCTTGGGACCGGGCAGAACTTGCGACCCAGGCTCGCTTCGAGCGACCACGCATTATTTCCGCGGATGATTCGCACGCCGACGACAACCGCGAGCTGCCTTGGGACATCATCGGCTTTGATTCCGAGCCGTTACCGGATGGAAGCTGGCGTTTCTGCCTGCACACCGATTCTATTGAATATGTTTTTGACTCGCCCTGGCCACAGATTACTAATGCGGCCTAATCATGCGCTACCGCCAGCCCGGCCATCGCGTCCCGGTTGGGATCGACGTGTCCCGCAGACCCTGTCGCTGAGCCCGGGTCGGTAGCCGACTTCGCACGCTGAATGGCTAACCTTGATTTTTATGCTCTGGGCGACGACTTGCGAGACCTTGTTCAATTTGTGTTCTCGGAGGACATTGTCATTTACGAGTTGTCGTCGAGGTTTGACTGCGAGGTGCGCCAGTTTCGCACGCTTGCCGAGTTGGAGGCCGCCTTTCCGCTGGGTACGCACCCAGCGGGTCATTTGCAGCTCTGGTCGCCGTCCATCATGGCCCAGCCGGTCATTCGCCGCATCACTCTCACTGGCGTTCCAGGTCATATATTCCGCTTCGCCGGGGAGGGAGCTGGCCTCATGCAGCTTTATCTCGACGGCATTCGCGAGGGGATCGGTTACCATTCGCACTTTGGGCACTGCAACGAGGCGGGTGCTCGTAAGCGTTCGCTGCACCCAACTGATGAGTGCGATTGGCCGGCGCTGCGGAAATTGTCCGGACCCATCCAGCGGCATATTCGGGGACGCCTTACCGCTGTCAGGCTTTACTCTCGCCCCGTGCTCCGCCATTGTTTTGCCGCAGTTCAGCGGGGTGCTGGACTTTGGTTCGGACCAGAAATTCACCATGCAGACTCGAAAGACATCGGCCCCTAAACAGAGGCGGCAGCGAACGGCAGCGGGCCATTGCGATTGCAATCGGCTCGCCTCGTGGTCGCTGTCGCTGAGCTTCAGTCGTTAGGCAACATTCTGACATCATGCCGCCACTCAGCCAGCACGTTTGTTTTAGTTGCCGGAAGGTGTTCAAGAAACCGCATGATTATGTTCGCGGCACTCGACAACTCGTCGTTCAAGCGTGTCCGCAGTGCGGGCGCGAGATGGTCTTCATGGGCGTGAGGTTTAGAGCGCCACGGACGGATGATGTCAAAGAGTGGGCACGCATCGAGACAGCCTTGCGCGAGGGACGCGCTTACGGCATCCCGACGGTGAGGAAGAAGAAGCCCAAGCCGAAGCTCTCGCCCCAGCTACGCATTGCACTTGGAGTGTATGGAAAAAGAAAGCCCAAAACCGCGCCCTAACCAACCGCCGCAGCGCTGGGCGGCGCGACTCGTCGGCCGCCGTCGCTCAGCTCGGGCCGTCAGGCCACAAGCCACGCTATGACATCAGATGAACGAGAAATCCGCGCAGTGCATTCCACCTGGCTGAATGCCGTCAATGCCGGTGACCTGGCCCGGCTGCTCACCTTGGTAGCGCAGGATGTCGTTTTTTTCGCCACCGACCAGGCACCGTTCGGCCGGGATAAATTTTCGTCCCACTTCCTGGTCGCCCACCAGCAGATGCGGATCTGTTGCACCAGCGAGTTGGAGGAGGTCGTTGTTGTCGGCGAAGTCGCCTATACACGGAGCCGGGACGCACTCTCTGTGACGCCGCACGCCGGCGGGCAGGTGGCACAGTTCGCCGGATATCGCCTGACCGTATATCGACGGCAGCGCGACGGTCGGTGGCTGCTGTCCCGCGATGTCCACACTTTGTCCGCCGTGGCCTAACCTTGTATAACTTGAACAAATCGCTCCAGGCAGCGCGGGTGGGCCGGTCCAGTTCCGCTTCGCGGTTCAGGTCATCTGATCCCGCGTGCCTGAGCTCTGGCCGTCTGCCGTCCCTCCGCACCAGTTGAGAGCCGCATCTATGCCCGAGCAACCCATCATCGCCTTCGTTACTGCCGCTGCGTTTCACGAATGGCTCGCACGCCATCATTCCGACCATCCGGGCATTTGGCTAAAGATCGCCAAAAAAGCGAGTGGTATTCCCACGGTGACCTATGCGGAAGCACTGGACGAGGCGCTCTGTTTTGGCTGGATCGATGGCCAGAAAAAGGCCTTCGATGAAACGGCCTTCCTGCAAAAGTTTACGAAACGTGGCAAGCGCAGTGTCTGGTCAAAGATCAACACCGGCCATGTGGCCCGGCTTGAAAGCCAAGGCCGCATGAAGCCCCCCGGACTCGCTGCCGTGGCTGCCGCCAAGGCCGATGGCCGCTGGGAAGCCGCTTACCACAGCTTCAGCACCGCCGAGATGCCGGAGGATTTCCTCACCGCTCTCGAGCGAGAGCCCGCTGCCAAGGCATTTTTCATTACCCTAAACAAAACCCAACGCTATGGTTTTTTCATCCGCATCACCACTGCCAAAAAGCCCGAAACACGTCGCCAGCGAATCGCTGATTTTGTGGCGATGCTGAAGCGCGGTGAAAAGCTGCATTGAAATTCTTATGCGCCGCCTCTTCCAAGCAACCGCAATGCTTACCAGTCGCCGGAGCCAACTGCCAACCCGTCCATCCGTCCTGTCCGGCGACCTGTCCTCCATAGCTTCAGCGATGGAGAGGGCCTTGGCGAAGGCGGACCTGTTCGGCGTCCTGTCAGGCGAATATCCCAGCGGAGACGGAAGCTCCGAGCGAAGACGGATGGCGCTGGCCGTTCCGCTGTTGCGGTTCACGCTGCGAGTCGGAGGTGGCTCAGTTTTTTCGTTAGGCGGAACATGAACGCCCTACTCAAAGGAACGAAATTCCGACGACTGCTGGCGGCTATCGTCGGTCTTTATCTGTTCGCCTGGTGGGTCACGGCACTGTTCGGCCCCGCGTCGGTGATTCGCCGCTTCGACTGGGACCACGCATTTGGATTCCGCGGTTTCTCGAACGAGAGGGTGCCATCGACGCGAGTGCAGCACATCAATGTTCGAGATCCCTTTTCCCCCTCCCAGCAGCTTCCGGCGATTCCGTGGCACTACACCAGTTCGCCGCGAGCTGTTTGCCCGTTCATTCTTGTTTCAGACTTCGGCTACGTCTTCGCTTCGATGGGTGGCGGCGGCGGACGAGCGTGGACTTTTTGGTTTTTTGGATGGCAGACGCAGCTTCACTCGCAGCATTATTGGTATGTATGAGCATTGTGCCGCCTCACCACGCTCTACCGCCACCCCGGCGGGAGCGTCGTGTTTGCATTCGTGGCGTCCCGTGCGCCGGGTCGCTGAGCTTGGGTCGTTAGGCGTGCCAATGCGCGCTTGGTTTTATGGTACATTTGATTTCAATCACGACAACTAAGTTCGACGCCACAAGAGAGCCCCCGAACCCCATCAATCCTATCGCCGGTCATGGATTGCTCAGCTGGCTTCGCGAGGAGTTGCGCAAGGTCGGTTGGGATGTCACGGAGCCAGACGCCGAAGACTGGGGTTGGTATGTTTATGCGCAAAAGAGTGGCGCCTCATATTTGGTTGGAGCGAGCGGCGAGCTGGGGAATGGGATACCTCCAACCGACTGGATTATCCAGATTCACAAGAATCGGAAGTTTATCGAAAAGCTCACCGGCAAAAACCAGATGGCAGACGATGATTTGCTTGCTCGTGAAATTGAGACCATTGTTCGCCGCGATGCGAGCGCCACAAGGATAGGGGTTGAGATTGAAAAGCACGCCTAGCCAGTCACCGGGGCCAACCGCCGTCCTGCCCGGCGACCTGTCCTCCATAGCTTTAAGCCCTGGCGAGGGCGGAGGGCGCTGGCCGTTCTGCTATCGCGGTTTCCGTCGCGAGTCGGCGGTGTTTCAGTTTTCTACATTAGACGGCAGCACGCACGCCATGAAACTCGTCTCCGATTTGCCTGACGACCACAAACGCATCTACCGTGTGGTGCTATTCCTTGGCATCGCCAACTTTGTCGCCTTCGTCGTTCACACAGTCACCGACGGCACATGTGCGTTTCCCGGCGGGGGGCGCTTGGTGGTTGATCACTACCTGGTCAGGAGTCATGGCAAGGACATCTCCTTCACGCCGTTCGCTTACTGGTTCAGTTACCTTCACGGCGTCGTTGCATTGCTCATTCACCTCGCGTGCATGATTGCCGTATGGTATTTGCGCCGGCAGTCACCAGATGACACCAATCCCGCGTAACCATCCGCCGTCCTGTCCTCCATAGCTTTAGCGAAGGAGGATGAACCGGGTCACACCAAAGCATGGATCGTTTTTGATTCCCGTACCGCGCTCAAAACCTGACTCAGCGAATCTGCCGTGAGCTTTGGGCGCAATTGCCCAGGTGTCATTTCTGCGCTCCCGGATCGGATCGGAATGGACCCTCAAAATCCATCGCGAAATTCCTACCATAGGAATACGAAACCCCAAATCCCGTGCTATAACCAAACCGATAGCTGGCCCGCGCGGCGCTCGAAACGGGCACCACCGCACCGGACACCCGCGGATTTGGCCCGCCCGACCGCCTTTTGCCACCGGCACCGGCGGACTCGCTCTTTGACATATTATTATGGATCCCGGCAACCGCCCGGCGACTCGGATACGGATGGCGTTTACCGCCGCGTGCCCCATGCCCTATCCTCCACCGACAACGCACGCGGCACCTTGCCATCCACGCCGCCTGTTATCCAAAACAAACGGAAACTTGGGCGACAGAAACGCACCCAATCCCGACTAAAGCAGTCAGGTTTCACTGCCGCATGAGCGCCTCATCCCAAAATTCCCGAAAGAATCGCCAGATTCGTCCGATTCGTCAGCTCCCTCGGATTTGTAACGGCCTGAAAGGCCGTGATTCGATAGCCCAGCCTGACAGGCTGGGTTTTTTGGAAGCAAATTCCAGCGCCCTGAAGGCGGCGCGATTCCACGACGGCGCAATCAAGACGGGTGGCAAGTAAACTCGGCGCCCACGGTACGAGTCGCGTTTCCACGCGGTTAATCCAGTTTCCGGACGGGTAATCCAAGTTCCCGCGTATCCCCCCAACCTGGAATCCGCCGCCCCATGATCTCCGTGAGCGCTATCGGCCCTCTGAGCGCGATTTCCCCCGGCAGTCCAGGCTCCGGACACTTAATCCAGTTTCCCGTGCGCCAAAAAGACTGGAACCCCCACCCCATAAGCCCAATAAGATTATGGGACCCATCCTCCTCTCCGAAGTCCAAGCTCCGGACACTTAATCCAGTTTCCTTTCGTGCCTTCGTGGCTTCGTGTGCACCTTTTGCTTGGTCCCGTTGCCCACCGGGTGCCCCCCTCCGAACCCCGAAATCCAGGTTCCACACACTTAATCCAGGTTGCGCCCGCCGCCCGACCGAGCCCAATGCGCCACTCGCCCATTCTCCGCAACCTGCCCCGCCAAACCCCGCGCAGGCGCGCCTCTGGTCATCTGGCGCCCAACTCGGGGATTGCCTGCCCCGTATTTTCTGTTTACGATGCCTCCGAACCCTGACCCCAACTCAACCACGAATCATGTCGCCCAATATGATGAAGCAATCCCTTTTTGCGCTCTGCCTGGCAGGCGCAATCACCTTGCAGGAAGGCACCGCCCAGGCGGGCCTCCAAATCCCCTACACCAACAACGCCACGACGCTCCACCTCTGGCACCTGGACGGACCGGACGGCTTGACCACCCCGGACGCCGTCGCCACCAGCCCGATCACCCTGACGAATCTCGGCCTGCCCACCGCCGGAACGCTGCCCTACACCAACGTCAATCTCGGTGTGGCATCCTTCCCCGGTTTGGGCAACTGCCTCCGGGCGCCCGTCAACAAGCAGCATGTACTATATGGTGGGGCGTTCTCGGATGTCTCCCAATTCTGCAATCCGGACAGCGGTGCTTTTTCTTTTGAAGCGTTGGTGAAATTTACGGGCAGCCCCACGGCCGCGGGAGACTATGAAATCGTTTCCGGTGACAACGGGCTCGGGCTCGGCAACCGGGGCTGGCAATGGCGCGTGTTTAACGGCGTCATGGAATGGGACCTCCTGGCGGGATCGACGGGCGACGATTTCAAGTCCACCCTCCCCACGACCGGACCCGATGCCGCCATCAGCAATACTTGGTACCACGTCGCCGTCACGTTTACCGGCAACAATCCGACCAACTCGGATCCTCCCTTCCAACTCACCTTTTATTGGACCCTCCTGGATGCCAATCGCATCGCGGCGGACAAGTTGGGCCAGTTTACCGCCACCCGCCCGTTGAATGGCACCCCGTTGGGCGCCTCCCAACCCGGATTGGGCGTCGGCGGCAGCGCCCGCAACACCACCAGCAACCCCGGCAATAACGAGGGAATCATCGGCAGCATCGATGAAATCCGCATCAGCAACGTTTGCCTGCGCTCGAACCAGATGGCGTTCGTCACGGGCGGCGCGTTGAACCCTCCATCCTTCACCAAACAACCACCCGCCACCACCCTGGCCGGTTACAACCAAACCCTGTCGATTCCCGCCCTCGTTTCCGGCACCCCGCCGCTGGGCTATCAATGGTATCTGAATGGCACCCGGGTCGCCGGCCAGACCGACACCACTCTCGTCGTACCTCATATTACATTTGCCAACGGCGGGGCCTATACCCTGATCGTCACCAACGCTTACGGCAGCATCACCAGTTCCGTGGCCCAGGTCACCATCGGGGCGGTCGCGACCGGTCTGGCCAACACCGGACTGGATACCAATGGCGTACTTTCCGCGGGGGACATCGCGGATCCGAATTGGACCCTTTTCCAGAGCGCGGATCCCAACTATCTCGGACCGATTTCCGAGATTTTCGAGAACAGCAACCCGCTGCAATTTGCCAGCCCGAATGGCGCCTTCGCCCCCACCAACAGTTTTTCCATGTGGATGGGCGCCATTGGCAATGCCGGCGGGGTAACCCAAAGCTCGCCCGCCGGGAATTATTACTATCGCTCCACGTTCCTCATCGACCAGGCGGATCCGTCCACCATGAAGCTTTCCGGCAATCTGTGGGCCAACGGGACCATCAGCGACATTCTGGTGAACGGGAAGAGCACGGGCAATGCGATCAATCCAGGCGGAACTCTTTACGTTGCCACGTGGGCCGTCACCAATGGCTTCGTTTCGGGCATCAACACGATTGATTTCGTCAATAATCTCACCGGGGCGGGCATTACCGCCATTCGGGTTGAGGTCAACAGCATCGGACAAGCCTTGCCGCCCGGCCTGCCGGTCATTACCAATCAGCCGGTGAGCGCCGTCGTGCAGGATGGATCCACGACCGCCAATGGCAGCCAGGCCACCTTCTCCGTCGTTGCGCTCGGCCGGCCGCCGCTCAATTACCAGTGGCTGGCGGATGGCACCCCCCTCCTTGGCGCCACCAATCGGGTGCTTACCTTTGCGAATCCCACCGCCGGCGCGCAAGGTTCGACTTTCAAAGTGGTGGTCAGTAACGATTCCGGCGCCGTCACCAGCCAGGTGGCCACCCTCACCCTGGTGCCGACCAATCAGCCTCCAGTAACCAGGAGCTTTTTCTACGTGGCCTACCAAAACCAGAATCTGACCATTCCGCTGTCGTTGCTCCTGCAATCCTCGTCGGATCCGGATGGCAATGACCTCAGCTTCTCAAATGCGGACGCCTCCAGCACCAACGGCAACGGAAATGTGAATCAAATCGGTGCCTCGTTGATCTACACCCCGGTGGCCGGCTACGTGGGCCCCGATCAATTTAGCTACTATATCAATGACAGCGTTGGAGGACTGGGCCAGGGCTATGTTAACATTCTGGCTCTGAATGCCCCCACCAACGAATTCGTCGCCCCGGGCGCCAGCGCCAGTTTCGATCTCGGGCTGGGCAGCGCGCCCGCGGGATATACGTTCCAATGGCAATACAATGGCACCAACATTGCCGGTGCCAACGGGGACACGCTAACCATCACCAATTCCCAAGCCACCCAGGCGGGCTCGTACGGGGCAATCGTCTTCGACGCCAGCGGCAAAGCCTGGCCCAGTCCGCTCGCCGCCCTGGACGTTGGCGTGCCCGGCACCGGCACGGGCTTGACCGGCGATTACTACAGCAACATGACCAACGGCTTTGGTAATTTCATCGGGGCACCAACCCTCACACGCCTGGATCCGATTATTGATCTGAACTTCGCAACCGGCGCGCTGGATCCCGCCATCTCGACCACCTACTTCATGGCCCGCTGGCATGGTCAGGTCCAGCCGCTTTACAGTGGGCTTTACACCTTCTCCACTTCGTCCGACGACGGTTCCCGTCTCTGGATCAATGGTCAACTCGTCGTGAACCAGTGGCAGGCGCAGGGGCAGACGACCCGGAGCGGCACGATCAACCTGGCCGCTGGCCAGAAATGCGACCTGGTGCTGGAGTACTTCCAGGTCACCGGCCCCTCTGTCATCCAACTGTTGTGGTCCAGCCCCAACGAGGCTCTCCAAATCATTCCCACCAGCCAGTTGTATCCCAGTCCTAGTTTGTCCACTCCGACCCTCGTGGCAAACTTCACTAGTCCGACCAGCCTGGTGCTGAACTGGGCGGGAACCTACAACCTCCAGTCCGCCAATTCCTTGAATGGCCCCTGGACCAACGTCGGCAGTTCCGTCATCGGCCCGGTCACCGTCAACCCGGCCGGAGGTACGCCCAAATTCTACCGCCTGGCCAATCCAGTCAGCCCGTAGGCCCCCCGTCCATCCCTGGCATGCGGCACCGCCGGTTCTCCCCCGGCGGTGCCGCCTTTTTATTTTCTCCCAGCCCCTCCCCAATTGGTTGTCGCCAAACCCGACAACTTCCGCCAGAATGGAAGGATGATTCATGAACCGACTCTTGGGGTGCCGTTGCCTCCGGAATCGCTGGCCCGTCGGCCGGTGGCTGGGGCCTCGGCCGGGACAGAAAGTCGCACCTGAATTGAACAAGACCATGATCGCGTTCGTCGAAACGGAGGCAGCACCCGGAAGGCCACTCGCAGGCATGAACGCCGTGCGAATGGATCGCGCAGTTCTAATGCCCCGCCGGGGGTCATGGTTGCAGGCACGCATAAAATAGATGACAAAAAGCCTCCGGTTCCTGGCTTGCGCCGTTTTTGGCCTGGCGATGCTCATCGCCGGTTGGATCATGCCCATTTATCTGCGCGGCGTGGACGTGGCCGTTCTGGAGCGGGCCGGTCGCAAATTGCCAGGCATAACCGGCTTGGGACTGACCGAGGCCGCCGCCCAAAGACTTTCCTCGGCCACTTTGCTCCTGCATTCCGCGCAATTGCTGGCCCTTCCGGATACCAACCCATTGGCCGAGGCGATTGCCACCCTCAGCCGCACGCAACCGGAGTTGCGCGCCTGGGGCGAAGCCGTCCCCCTCTGGTCCACCCAACTGGGGCGCCAACCCGAAATCGGCACCAACGGGACGGCCCCCATCACCGATGTGGCCTTGCGCTTTGAAAACCGGGATAGACTTCTCGCCTATTTGGGCGGATCCCCCCGCACCCCGGCGCGTGAATTGCTTGGTCTCCGCCAGTTGACCAATACCGTCATTTTCCCGCCTTCGTTATCACCTTCCGGACAAGCCCTTGATGCGGCCATCGCCGTCTGTGGTCTGCTCTTGGACGGGGATCATTTGAGCAAAAGCCTCACCGGTGAGATCGGGCGACTGGTCGCCGCGGCCAATCACGGCGGGGAGACCGAGCCTTTGGAACAAATCCTCTTGGATTTCATGTCCCTCGGCCAACGCTTGAACTGGGGTGAATTGGTCGCCTTCACGCATCGGGTGGAGGATGCCGAAACTCTGCGTCTGCTGGTCAACCAAGTGCGGGAAGGCGTCCTTCCCTGGCCGCACCTGTTTACCGCCGTCGCCCTTTCCGGGCGGCCGGCGGACACGGTTCACTACCTGCTGAATTTCAGCCGCACTGGGTTGCATGATCTGATCACCAGCCTGGCCACCGGCGGGGGCGGTATCGGGGAGTTGCTCGACCGCCAACAGCCCGTCTTCGTTTCCCCGCTGCGGCAGCAGGCCCGCCTGCTGCCGCCCTTGGCCCCCGTGGTCTCGCTGACGTTGGGGTATTGCTGGCTGATGCCGCGGGTTGCCCTGGCGATCAAATGGCTGCTTTTCCTGGGCGCCGGTTTCCTGTTCGCTTTCGGCTGGCAGGGCCTGCGCTCCGTCCGGCCATCGCCCGGAATCGGCCTCGCCCGTGAGATTTTGTTCGCGCTCGGCTTCCTGCTCGTGGTACTAATTCTGAGTGAGCCGTTTCTCGCCCAGGATAACCAGAAAGTGGCACCGTCCTTTCGACTGCGTCTGCCCCAGGTGGGGGATGCCGTCCCCGCAGTGAATCCGGGTTCCCCCCCATCGACTATGACTCAACCCTATAATCTCCTGATTCTGCTGCTCTTTTTCGTGCTTCAGGGCCTGATTTACATCGCCTGCCTGATGAAACTTGCGGAAATCCGCCGCCAACCCGCGCCGCCCCGGCTGAAATTGAAGTTGCTCGAAAACGAGGAACACCTGTTTGATGCCGGGTTGTATCTCGGGTTTGCCGGAACGATCATTTGTTTGATTTTGGCATCCCTCAAGATCATCAACGGCAGCCTCATGGCGGCTTATTCCTCCACTTCTTTCGGCATCGTGTTCGTTTCCATTTTCAAGATTTTCCAACTGCGTCCCACCCGCCGTCGTCTTTTGTTGGAAGCTGACACCGCCCGCGCGGAGGAAGCCGCGGCCACCCGCTCATGAACCGCTCCATTCTCATCGTCATTTGCGATTTCCTGCTGGTGAGTTTGTTGACTTTCTCCACGCTCGACATCAGCAAGGTCGGTGATGAGGCCAATCCCCCGACCGTTCCCACGGCGGCGACTCCCAAACCCGCAACCGCCCGGCAGGATCTCGGCGACGCCATGCGCCAGGCCCTGGCCGAGGAGCGCAAGGATCATGCGCAATTGCTCAGCGAACTGGCGCAGACTCGTGCCTCGCTGGGCCAAAAACAGGCCCTTTTGGCCGAGCAGGAATCGGTCATCAAGGAACGGGAAAAGCAATTGCAGGAAACGGAAAACCTGATCCGGACCCGGGAGCAGCAGATCAAGAATCAGGAAAAGCAGATTCAGGACCGCGAGCAGCAAGTCCGCATTTTCCAGCAACAAGTCGCGGCCAGCGAGGATCGGGCGCACCGCATGCAGCAGGAGCAAGCCAGCCTGCAGGGGCAATACCAGACTGCCATCAGCAATCTCCAGGCCCTGAACAACGAGCTCAAGAATAATGCTGTCCAGAACATGCTGACCAAGGAAGGCCTCGCTGCCACGGAGGCGGAGGCCAAGGAGCAGGCCGCCCGGGCCGCGGCCTTGCAGGAACAATTGGCCCAATTGGCCCAAAGCAACCAGGTCGCCCAGGTGGAAAAGCAACGCCTGAACACGCAACTGCAGTTGGCCGAGTCCGAGAAAAAGGCAGCCACCGAAAATGCCGTCCACCTGCAGGAGCAAGTGAAGGCCGAGCGGGCGGAAAAGGCCAAATTGGCTGACAGTGTCAAAACTCTCGCCGCCAATACCGGGGCCTTGGCTCAAAAAATTGACGCCAATCATCCCCTCGCCCCCAATGCGGTGTTTAGCGCCGTGGCCACCAATCGGGTGGACCTCCATTTCGACGCCATGCGGGCCGGACTTTTCGGCATCGAGTCCAACAAGCGCCAGGACACCAAAATCGTGCTGGTCTCCAATGGCACCAATACTTTTGCACTCTGCCACATCCGGGACACCCCCCTCACCCTCTCCGTGCCCGGGGCCGAATGGCAGTCGCTTACCGCGATGCTTTCCCGCAATTATGCCAGTTGCGCCATGCCTGCTATTTCCTTTCTGCAAACCGACCCCCGGGTGGTCCTCATCCCGGTCACCAAGGCCCAGGCGCAGGCTCTGGGTGGTCAGGTCTATCAATTGGCCCCCAACCCCCTTGCCTTTCAGGAGGCCGTCGTGGTCGGCACCCGCGATAATTATTACGGGGAATGCAAATTCCAAATCGACCTGTCGATCCCCAATTACCTGATCATGGATCGCAATTCCTTGAAGGGTTTGTTTGGGAAATTCAATCCCTCGGCGGGCGACCTCGTGTTCAGCAAGAACGGCGATCTGATTGGCGTCATGGCCAACAACACGTTTTGCGTCATTCTGCCCCGGCTCGACGCGATCACGACCATCCAATTGGGCGATGACATCCGCGCCCAGCACACGGGGCCGGTATTGGAAACACTTGCCAACATAATTTCCGATTTGCCTTCGGCTTTGCGATAACCCGCCCGCCACCTAGTCCTCTTTATAGCTCCAAAGAGTACTCGCCATTTTCGCGCTTAATCACCAGCATGCGTCGCAGCAACCATGAATATTCAGCCCCGCCTCGGATGAAGAAATTTGTTGTCCTGAAAACCGGATTCGCGGGAGCTTTGCTCGGCGCGATTAGCCTCGCGGTTAATCCTTTTTCGGCCCTCGCCGCCCCGGCCCCCGGCGAGTTGCTGGTCAGCCGCTTCGAGTGCGGCGCCTGCCATCAGCCCTCCGCCGCCCTGCAGAATCGTCTGCTCCCCGGCCCGGCCCCCCGGCTTGGTGAGGCCGGAGCCCGGTTGTCGCCCCAATGGATCAAGGACTTTCTGCTCCAACCGCAATCAGAGGTGCCCGGGACCACCATGCCCGATTCCCTCCAATCGCTACCGGCCGCGGAACGCCCGGCTGCCGCCGAAGCCCTCAGCCATTATCTGGCGTCCCGGCAGGCCCCGCCCCCGCCCCCCGTCACGGCGTTCAATTCGGAGGCCGCGGAATTTGGTCGTAATTTGTTCCACACGGTCGGTTGCGTCGCCTGCCACGCCCCCCAGGATTTGCCGGTTGGTAAGGAAGACGGTGCGCTCGCCGCCTTGGCCACCCTCCGCTCCAATTCTGTTCCGCTGGGCAATCTCGCCAAAAAGTTCACTTTGGATGACCTGGCGGATTTTCTCGTTGACCCCTTGAAATCCCGCCCCGCCGGGCGGATGCCTTCCCAGCGTCTGACCAAAGTGGAGGCGCGTTCCATTGCTTTTTACCTGCTGCGCGATCTCGCGGGGACCGTTTCTTCCTCAGTCAAGGAACCCGGATTGGCGTTCGACTTTTATAACGGCAATTTCCAGAAAGTGCCGGATTTCGATCGCCTCAAACCGGCTGCTTCGGGTCGTGCCTCCCGGATCTCCACCGCTTCCGGGCCGCAGAAGAATCAAATGGCGCTCCGGTTCCGCGGCCTGCTCTCCATCGCCCAGGATGGTGACTATGAATTTTGGTGCAATTCGGACGATGGCGCCCGCGTCCAAATCGACGGCCAAACGGTCGTGGACAATGATGGCGTTCATCCCGCCACCGAAACGCAAGGCCGGATCCGGCTGAAAGCAGGGGACCATCGCTTCACTGTCGGCTATTTTGACAGCGGTGGTGATCGCGAATTGTCGGTGTCCTATGCCGGTCCCAGTTTTGCGAAGCGGGAAATTCCCACCGCGGTGCTCTTCACCGATGGTGGCCGTTCGATGCGTGCCGCTGGCGGCGATCCTTTCACCCTGGACTCGGCAAAAGTCGCGCTGGGCCGGCAGTATTACACCCGGTTGAATTGCGCGGCCTGCCATGGCTTGGAAGAATCGACCACGAAAGCCAGGCCGATGTCGCAATTGACCGGCGACGCCCGCGGCTGCCTTTCTGCCACCCCGCCCTCGACGGCTCCCACTTACCATTTCACTGCGGAACAACGCCGCGAGCTCCTGGCCTTTGTTCCCGAACTCGCCCGCTTGACCCAACCCCTGCCCGCCGCAGACCGGGTCGTGGCAACCATGACCGAGCTGAATTGTTATGCCTGTCACAGCCGGGATGGCCAGGGCGCTCCCCAAGGTCTCCGCCGGGAATACTTCACCGCGAAAGCCAGCGTGGACCTCGGCGAGGAAGGTGCCTTGCCGCCGCATCTCAGCGGGGTGGGGGCCAAACTCCAGAAGCCGTGGTTGGAAAAAGTCTTGCTGACCGGCGCCAGCATCCGCCCCTACATGGTGACGCGCATGCCGGAATTCGGAGCCGACAATGTTCGCCCCTTGATGGAAGCGCTCCTGCAGGCCGATGCCGGCCGACGTAGCGGTCCGGAACTTGCCGTCGAAAAAACCGCCACCCGGAACGGTCAACGCCTGGTCGGCACCGAGGGCCTGAGTTGCATCGCCTGCCATGTCTTTGCCGGCCATGCTTCCCTCGGGGTTCCCGCCCTGGATCTCACCACCGTGGCGGAACGTCTGAATTCGGATTGGTTCCGCCGTTATTTGCTCGATCCCCAGACGCTTCGTCCTGGCACCCGCATGCCCCCTTTCTGGCCGGATGGCGTCGCCGCGAACAAGACCATCCTGAATGGTGACAAGGAAGCCCAGATCACCGCGCTCTGGTCTTATCTCAGTGCCGGCAAGGCAGCCGCCTTGCCGCCGGGGCTCATTCCGGCCCGTCATGAGTTATTCGCGAAGACCGAACCCGTCATTTACCGGAATTTTATCACCGGAGCCGGGCCGCGCGCCATCGGCGTCGGCTATCCGGAAAAGGTGGACCTCGCCTTCGATGCCAACGACATGCGCCTGGCTCTCCTCTGGCAGGGCCCCTTCATGGATGCCTCGCGGCACTGGACCGGCCGGGGCGAGGGGTTTGAACCCCCGCTGGGTTATGCTGTCGTCAACCTGCCGTCCGGAGCACCCTTTGCCTTTCTTCCGTCCACCGCCGAAGCCTGGCCGACGGCTGTCGGCAAGTCCGCCGGATACCAATTCCGTGGCTATACGTACGACGCTCAACGTCGACCGACCTTCAAATACAAATTCAATCAGGTGGACGTGGATGATTTCTTCCTGCCGGTCGAAAATCCCGGGTCCACCGATGTCAGTTTCCGGCGCACCCTCAAATTGACCGCCCATTCCCCCGCCCCGTTCCTTTGGTACCGCGCTGCGGTGGGGGATAGCATCGAAAACAAGGGCAAAGGAGCTTTTCTGATTGATGGGCAATTGCGCCTGACCTTCCAGAATTCCGAGCCCACCGTCCGCCAGCGAAATGGCAAGTATGAATTGTTGGTGCCGGTTGGATTCCAGAAAAACGGGGCCGAAATCATCGAGGATATTTCATGGTAAGCAGAAACATTGTCGTTGCGGTCGGCCTGGCCACCGCCTTGCTCATTCCCGGCCCGCAGGCGGGCGCTCAATCGCTCGAAACGCGCGAAAATGAGGTCTATCGAATGATCGACCTCCCCACTCCGCCGGGCGTCCAATTCGAAGCGGGAGGGCTGCTGTTTCTTCCCCCCGACACCCTGGCCTGTTCCACCCGTATCGGTGAAATCTGGATCGGCACGGGCGTGCTGGGCGATCATCCCAATCCCAAATGGACCCTTTTTGCCAGCGGCCTGCATGAGGTCCTCAGCCTCGCCATTCGTGATGGCTGGGTCTACGCCGTTCAACGGGGCGAAGTCACCCGCTTGAAGGATACGAACGGCGACGGCCGGGCGGACATCGTGGAAACGGTTTGCGACGCCTGGGGCATCAGTGGTGATTACCACGAATACATTTTCGGCTCGAAATTCGACCGCGAGGGTTTTCAGTGGATTGTCTTGACCCTCACCGGCTCGTTCTCCAGCGACAGTTCCTTGCGCGGCTGGTGTGTGCGGGTTTCACCGGACGGGAAAATGATCCCCACGGCCACGGGGATTCGTTCCCCGGGCGGCATCGGTTTCAATGCGGCGGGCGACTGCTTTTACACGGACAATCAGGGTCCTTGGAACGGGGCCTGCAAATTGAATTGGCTCAAACCAGGCTCTTTTGCCGGACATCCCATTGGATTCAAATGGTTCGATGATCCGTTGACCAAGAACATCATTGCCGCTACCGGCATGAAAAAACCGGTGGAACCGAAAAGTGGCGGCCGCATGTATGAAGAGGCTAAACGCATTCCGGAATTGATGCTGCCGGCGGTTTATTTCCCGTACCAAAAAATGGGCCAGTCCGCGAGCGGTATCGCCTGCGACCTGAGCAAGGGCAAATTCGGACCGTTCCAGGAACAGATTTTCGTAGGCGAACAAACCCACTCCACCGTCATGCGCGCCTATCTCGAAAAGGTGGATGAAAAATATCAGGGCGCTTGCTTCCCGTTCCGCCAGGGATTTGGTTCCGGCAATCTGGGCGAGGAATTCGCCAGCGATGGCTCCCTGTTTTCGTTCGGCACGGACCGTGGTTGGGGGGCGCGCGGAGGAAAGCCCTTTTCCCTCCAGCGACTGGTCTGGACGGGCAAGAATCCCTTCGAAATTCTAGCCATGAACGCCCGGCCGGACGGCTTTGAACTCACGTTTACCCAGCCCGTCAATGCCGAGTCCGCCGCCAAACCGGCCTCCTATACCATGGGCAGCTTCATCTACATTTACCAAAGCAGCTACGGCAGCCCGGAAGTGGATCAAACCACACCGATCATCAAAGAGGCCCGGGTTTCCGCCGACAAGTTGAAAGTCCGCCTCGTGATTGATGGACTGGTGGAAGGCCACATCCATGAACTGCATGTCCCGGGGGTTCGTTCCGCCGGTGGCGAAACCCTCCTTCACGATTCCGCCTATTATACGCTGAACAAAATTCCGGCTCACTGACTCCCGCGTTCGCCTCACCCGCGGGCGGTGAGTTTGACAAGCGCCGGACCCGGGCTTATCTAAGGCATGTCCCCGGTTTACCGGGCTTTGCATGCCGAACAATTCTGTTGCCGCCACTACTGCCGCCCCTCTCTTGGGGCGGGGCCGAAGCGCATCTGCCCTTTGGCTCCTTGGTTGCTTAATCCTCGCCCTTCCCTTGTTTGTTCCTGCCGCCCACGCGGGTGGCGCCTGGTCCGCGCTGGCGCACGCTCCCCCGGCAGGCCTTAATAACGCCCTCTTGCTGGGCGACGGCACCGTGATGTGCGGCGACGGCGGGAATGGGTGGTATCGCCTGAAGCCAGATGCGCATGGGAGTTACGTCAATGGCACCTGGACCATTCTCGCGGCCTCCCATTACACCCGGCTCTTTTATTCCTCGCAGGTGCTCACCAACGGCAATCTTTACGTCGCCGGTGGGGAATACGGCACCGGCAAGGACCGGGCCGAGGTTTATAATCCCGGCACCGACTCCTGGACCGACGTCATCATCCCGGCCAGCGACCCGACGTACTCCGATGCCGCATCCAAAATGCTGCCAAACGGGACCGTACTGCAGGGCACCACCGGGTCCGGCGTCTGGTTTTACAACCCGTTGCTCAATACGATCACCGCCGCCGCATCTTCCGCCCGTGGTCAGGACGAGGTCTGTTGGGTCAAACTGGCCAATGACAACATTCTGACCATCGATGCCTTCGGGACGCAAACGGAACACTATGTCCCCTCGCTCAACCAATGGTTCAACGATGGCAACCTGCCCGTGGCGCTCTATGGCTTCGGTGGCGAGTTGGGCGCCGGATTCCTGCTGCCCAACGGAAAGGCCTTTTATATTGGGGCGACCACCCACACCGCCATCTACACCCCCGGCGCCACCACCACCAGCGCCGGGACCTGGGTGGCCGGCCCGGAAATGGTGCTTGGGGGCACTGGGTTGGGCGCGGTGGACGCCCCCGCGGCCATGATGGCGAACGGCAAAATTCTGTGCGCCCTCGGACCGACCAATGACTACGTCGGTCCCATTTCCTTTTACGAATACGATTACGTGGCCAATGCCTTCACCGCCGTGAACGGTCCCACCGGGGCCACCTTTAATAATGCCCCCTTTGTCACCTCCATGTTGGATCTGCCGGACGGCTCGGTCTTGTTTATTTCCGGCCAGGGCAGCCGGGAACTTTACGTTTACTTTCCCGATGGCAGCCCCCTGGCGGCTGGCCAACCCGTTATCAACAGCATCAGCGCCAAATCCGATGGCACGTATCACCTCACCGGACTCCGGCTGAACGGAATCTCGGGTGGCGCCGCCTATGGCGACGACTGGCAGATGGACAGCAATTATCCCCTCGTCCGCCTGACCAACAACACCTCCGGCAGCGTTTACTATGCGCGCACCTATGGTTGGAACAGCACCAGCGTCATGACCGGGACCCGTGTCGTGACGACGGAATTCGAACTCCCCGCGGGATTGCCCGCCGGCAACTATTCGCTCATTGTTTCCGCCAATGGCAACCCTTCCGCCCCGCGAGCATTTACCTATGCCCCGCTGGCTGCTCCCGCTGGAATCACCGCCCGGATTGGCAACTCCCAACTGGCGCTCAGTTGGCCGGTGGTCCCCGGGGCCACCGCCTACAATTTGAAACGCTCGTTCACCAGCGGCGCAAACTTTGTTACTTTGGCTACCCTCGTGGGCGCCAACTACACCTGCACGGGATTGACCAACGGGGTCACCGCCTATTTTGAGGTAACCGCGGTGGGTGCGGGCGGGCCCAGCGGGCCCTCCCCGCAATTGGCGGCCGCCCCGTTCGGACCTCCCTCCGTCCCCACCGGATTGACCGCCGGACCGGATAACTATCCGGGCGTCAGTCTGACTTGGAATGCCAGTCCCGGAGCTTCCAGCTACAATCTGAAGCGGGCCGCCACTGCCAGTGGACCGTTTACCACGCTCGTTGCCCGGGCCGCGACGGACTATAACGACACCAGCGTGACGCCCGGGACCGCCTATTATTACGAGGTGTCCGCCGTGAGCTCCGGTGGCGAGAGTGCCAACTCGAGTCTTGCCCAAGCCACCCCCTACGGCACGGGGGATGTCACTGCGGGACTCGTGGCAAACTGGCATCTCGATGAAGCCACGGGTTCTACGACAATCGATGCCAGCGGCAATCTGAATACCGGCACTTTGGTCAACAGTCCGGCGCGAATCACCCCCGGCCGCATTGGCGCGGCCGCCTTGGTCTTTGTCGCCACCAATAACCAGTCCATTGCGGTGGCCAGTTCCGCCTCCTTGACCGCAACCGCTGGTCTCACCATCACGGCTTGGATCAAGGCGGTGGATTGGGCGGGGAACCGCCGGATTATCCAAAAGGGCAACTCGGACAATCAATACCGTCTGCTCGCCGAAAATGGCGTGCTCAAGTTCAATCCCAACGGGGTGGGCACTCTCACCTGCCCCCTCCCCGCCACCAACGTTTGGGTGCATGTCGCCGCCACCTGGAACGGCACCACCATGGCCCTGTACACCAACGGCAGTTTGCAAGCTAGCCAGGTGGCCGGCGGAGTGCTCACCACCACGAGCGATCCTCTGGTCATCGGCACGAAGAATGGCAGCGCTGCCAATGGCGACTATTTCAACGGTTGGTTGGATGAAGTTCGCATTTACAACCGCGGCTTGAGCGCGACCGAGATCAACACGGTCGTTCATGCCGGGGAAGCCAATCCGACCACGCCCACCGGGGTGCGCGCCGCCCCCGCCAATTCGCAGGTAATCATCTCTTGGAACGCGATCGCGGGCGCCTCGAGCTACAACGTCAAGCGGTCCAACACCAGCGGTGGCCCTTATCAAACCGTCGGCGCTCCTTTCTCCAACACCTACACCGATTCCGGACTGACGAATGGCACCATCTATTATTACGTGGTGAGCGCGGTCAACGCCGCGATCCAAACTGCCAATTCCAGTCAAGTGAGCGCCCGGCCGGGAGTGGGTGTCACGTTTTTTGCCGATGCCAATTATGGCGGCGGCGCCAGTCAATTGTTCACCGCCGGTTCATATACTCTGGCGCAACTCCAGACCGCCGGCGCCCCCAATGACACCACCACCTCCTGTCGGATTCCCACTGGCTGGACCGTCGCCATCTACCAGGACGACAATTTCGGCGGCGCCGTCTGGAACCTCAATTCCGACACTCCCAATTTCGCCCTGCGGAGTGGGCTCAATGACAACATGTCTTCCTGCAGAATTATTGCCGGGACCGTCCCCTCGCCACCTTCGGGATTCAGTCTGTCCGCCAGTAACGCGCAGATCAATTTGTCGTGGAACGCCGTCTCCGGCGCCGGAACGTATGATGTGCTTCGATCGCTCACCAATCAGGGACCGTATCAGTGGATCGGCGCTACCACGGCAACCCAGTATACGGATACGGGTTTAATGAATGGGACGAACTATTATTATATGATATCCACATACGGCACGAACGGCCAGAGCCCCAATTCCCTCCAACTTAACGGCGTGCCGCTCGCTCCTCCCGAAGCACCCACCAACTTCAGTGCCATCGCCGGCGATGCCCAGGTGCAACTGTCGTGGGACGCGAGCCCGGGAGCGTCCAGCTATCGCGTACAACGTTCCCCCGACAGCGGAAGCGGTTTTACCAACCTTATTGTGGTGACCAGCACCAATTTCCTCGACGCGAACTTGACCAACGGCACGGCATATTTTTATGTCGTTTCCGCCATCAATGGCGGCGGCGAGAGCCCGGTCTCCCTCGAAGCCATGGCCACCCCGTCCGCCCCTGTGCCCATCCAACTGGTGTCCGGAGCTTACCTGAATGGCCAATATACCTTCCAATTCCAAGGCATCGACGGCCGGGATTATGTCATTCAAGTTTCCACCAACCTGGTGGATTGGCTCTCGCTGGCCACGAACCAACCAACCAGTGGATTGCTGATCTTTACCGACCCTAACGCCACCGATGCGGCCCGCTTTTACCGCGTCCTGCAATAGCCATCGCGTGGGTTACGCTTTTTCTTCCGGCGCGAAACCGCGCCGCAAATTATTTTCGGTCACCACTCGGGGCACCAAAAAGTTTTGCAAGTAATCTTTCCCGCCCGCCTTGGTCCCGCCGCCGGACATTTTGAACCCTCCAAACGGGTGCCGGGCCACCAAAGCGCCGGTGATGCCGCGGTTGATGTAAAGATTGCCAACCTCCAACTCAGCTTTGACACGTTCGATGTTGCCGGGACTCCGGGAAAACAATCCGCCGGTCAGCGCGTAATCCGTTCCATTCGCCCAGGCCAGCGCCTCATCCAGATTCGCCGCTTTGAGCACACAAAGCACCGGACCAAAAATCTCCTCCTGCGCCAATCGTGATTGCGGCCCGATGTTTTTGAAAATGGTCGGCGGGATGAAATATCCATCTCCTTCCGGTATCTTGCCCTGAAACGCCAACTGCCCTTCCTGCTTTCCTAATTCCAGGTACATTTTGATCCGCTTGAACGCGGCCTCGTCAATCACCGGACCCAGCTGGCTCGCCGAATCTTCCGGCATCCCCACCGTCCAGTTCCTGGCCGCTTCCACGAGTCGCTCAACGACCCGGTCGTAATTCTCCTGGAGGACAATCAATCGCGAAAGCGCCGAGCATTTTTGCCCCTGATACCCAAACGCGGAATACAATGCGGCCGGCACGGCCTCGTCCAAGTCCGCATCGCTGTCGATGATCATCGCATTTTTGCCGCCCATCTCGCAAACCACGCGCTTCAATTGCCGCTGGCCTGGGCGGGTTCGACCGGCTGCCTCATAAATCTTCAGGCCCACTTCCCGCGACCCCGTGAACGCGATCAAATCCACCTGCGGATGTTCGACGAGGTAGGCGCCCACTTCCTCGCCGGATCCCGGCAGAAAATTCACGACTCCGGGCGGTGTGCCTGCACGGCGCAACAGATCCATGAATTTCGCTCCCACCACCGAGGATTGTTCCGAAGGCTTCATGATCACAGCATTACCGGCCACCATCGCGGCCGTCACCATGCCACACAGGATTGCCAACGGAAAATTCCAGGGGGCGATAACCAGGGCGATTCCCCGGGGGGAATATTGGTGCATGCTCGTCTCGCCGGGCACCGCGTACCGCACCGAGGCAATGCGCCGCATCTCTCCGGCGTAGTAATTGCAAAAATCGATCGCCTCGGCCACATCTGCGTCACTCTCAATCCAGGTCTTGCCGGTTTCCAGCACTTCCAAGGCCGAGATTTCAAAACGTTCCTGGCGCATCAGTTCCGCCGCGCGCTCGAGCACCGCCGCCCGCGCGGAGACGCTCTGCCGTCGCCAGTCCTTGAGGGCCGCCAGCGCGGCCGTGACCGCCAGATCCGCTTCCGTGCGTCCACCCTTGGCCACGCGGCCAATGATCTCTTTGGGATTCGCCGGGTTGCGGGAAACCAATTCCTGCCCGGTCCAATGCTCCTCGCCGCCAATGTTCAGCGGAAACTTGCCGCCCAGGGCCGCGCGAACTTTGCCAATCGCCGCCCGCATCAGTTCACGGTTTCCCGCGAGGGAGAAATCCGTAAGGGGTTCGTTGTTGAAAATAACTTCATCCATGGGTTTTCCTGGGTTAGAGATCGGGGCGGAACGAGTTTCCACCGGGGTGCCGGCCGGCGCGGCGGCCGGGTCCCGCAACAATTCACGGGGGGCCACATGATCCGCAAAGGTGGCCCGCAAAAATCCTTCGTTGGAAGTGTTCTCCAGCAATCGGCGCACGAGATAACCCATGCCCGGAAGGACTTCGCCAATGGGACAATAATCGCGCACACGATACCCCATTTTGACCAAGGCTCCCTTGATGGGTTCCGCCATGCCATGCAGCATTTGAAACTCATATCGGCGCCGCGGCAATTTCAGCTCATCCGCCATGACCATGACCGCGGCCAGACTGCGCACGCTGTGAGAAGCAAAGGCGCAGTTGATGGATTGCTCATTTTCCAGCAACCGTCGCGCCAGCCGTTCGTAATTGGCATCGGTGTCCACCTTCCGCTCAAAAACGGGCACCGGCCAGCCGCGTTGGGCAGCGATCACAGTTTCCCAATCCCAATAGGCTCCTTTGATCAGGCGGATGGTCACGCGCTGCGAGCGGGTCCGGCTCCAGGCGATCAGTCGTTCCAAATCCTGCGGGGATTCCCGCAGATACGCCTGGAACGCGAGGCCCACATGCGGATAATCCCACATCGCTGGCTCATCGAGGAGTTGCATGAACAAGGTCAGGGTCAGTTCCTTCAACCCGGAACTCTCCATGTCGAAATTGATAAACACCCCGCGGTCGCGCGCTGCCTGCAAAAGTGGTCGCAACCGGCCCGCGATTTGCCGCATGGCCCCCTCGGGATCGGTGGAATGAATCTGGGCCGTGAGCGCGGAAAGTTTCACTGAGATGTTCACGCGCGGCAATTCACCCTGATCATCCCGGTCAATCTGGGCCACCTCCGGCCAGTTACCGGCTTCCTTGGCGAGACTCTCAATCAGCTCGAGGTACCGCGCCTGATACTCATCAGCTTCCCGTTCGCTCACCACGGTTTCCCCCAGGATATCCACGGTGAAAGCCAGAGGCGTGCGCCGCATGGCCTTGAGGCCGGGAACGGCTTCCGCCCCGTTGGGAGCCAGGATGAACGTGCGCGCCATCTGGTGAACCCCGATACGGGACGCCCAAGCCGTCAACCAAGGCAACCGCGGCGACCACTTGACCCCCCATTCCGCCCAGGCGGGCAGTCCCGCCGCCCCATCCCCGAGGTATTCCTGGGCATGTCGCGCAATTTCCTTCGGTGTTGTCAGGCAAGGCAGGACATCCACAAACCGGAACAATTGCACCTTTAAATTCTCATTGCGCATGGACCAGTCCATGAGCCGGCCGGAAACGTTCCGGTAGCTGAACACTCCAGGCGCTTCGCCCTGCATCAAGGAAAAAATTTCCAGACCCCGTGCTTCGATCGCGGATTGCAGTTCCGCTGAAATCGGGTGGAATTTCTCAGGCAATGAATTGGTCATGGTAACAATCACGTCCCCCCGGAATATGGCGGTGGGGAGGGTCAAATTTCCGCCGGCAAAGTGTCTCGCCGGAGGTTCAAAACGGGAACGGTTTTGCAACCTGCTCAAATTATGGCATCAATCACGCCGATTCGCCAGCATAATAATATCCCATACGCCCAGACTTAAATAAGCCTCCCTTCTGAGCAACTATTCCCCACGCTTCTCAAAAACTAGATAAACCGGACTTTCACCCACCATCAGCGAAATGCCTCCGGAAGTCTCCCTGCTCACCGAGACCTCAGCCGCGGAACCGGCGGCCAGGGGCATCTGCTGCACCGTCAGCAATTTCCCGGAAAAACCTGTCAAAGTCGCTTGCGCGGTTTTGTCCACTCCGGTTGGCGACCAGGCCACCCAAATCGTCTTGCCGCCCTGGGCCCGGTATTCCTGCACTCGCAAGCGGCCCGGTTCATTCGTGATAATCCGGGAAAAGCGGGATTCTCCCAACACTTGTTGCAGATGCGCCACCGCGTGAAAGGCCGGCTTCGGTGCAAAATGCCGGGTCAGCCCGGAACTGGCATGCAAACCGGGTTGATCTTCGTCATTGAAAAAATAGATGTAGGCCCGGTCCACCGGTAGCGCGGAAAGGACCAAAAGAGAACGGACGAGCCATTGGGCTTGCTGAACGTCCGTCACCCCCACCCACTTGGCGGCTTCGCCCCCTGGCGGAGCCGGTTTGGTGCTGCTGTCATAACCAAATTCCGTCAGCCATACCGCCTTTCCCGGGGCATGAGTGTCCCGCCATTGGCAGAGATCCAAGAGGTCCGGTAAGAAGCGCCCCAATCGCGGGTCTTCGGGAAAGCTGCGCCGCCACGTGGGCCAACCTTCCAACTGCGGGTAGCTATGAATATTGAGAACATCAAAGAGCTCAGGGGTTTCCGCCACGCAGGCGACACTCTTTTCGTAATCACCACCTTTGCCGGTGGCCAGATTGCAAGTGACGATCTTTAACTGCGGGTCAGCCGCCCGAATACTCGCTGCCATCGCTCGAAACATCCGCGTGTAGTCCCCATCGCTCCACTTTCCCGGCTCATTACCGATCTCCACCGAATCCACCAGTTTGCGCTTCCCGGAGCGGCCAAACTCCCGGGCAAACGCCGCACCATAGGCCCGGGCATTCGCCTCCAATTCCTTCCATTTCGGAAGGGGAATCGTTTCGAACATTAAACAGGCATCAACATTCCAGCGTTCCCGCTGCCACGAACCATAAACCCGGCTCCAATCCACGCCATTTTTGGCCTGCGGAAAGGGTGGCAATACCGCCGTTTCCAATCCCAAATCCCATTCCACGGGATGGTAATCCCGCACCATTCCCGCGACCCGACGGTAAAGTTTGGGTTGGAACTGCACCGTGTGGCCGTTAATCCCGATAAATTCCGCCATCCGTGGACGTACCGCCTCCCCACCTCGCGCGCCGGCTCCGGAAAAGAGACAGCCAGCCACGGAGCAGCCGGTCAAGAAAAGATGGAAGCGCGATTGCGGCGGCACGGACATGGTGAAAGCATAGGCGGCCTCCGCCGAGATGGAAAGAACCTGGTACTAGAATTAGGTCAGCCCGGCGGCTTTCGCTTGGAGGGTCGCCGGAGGTGTGGGAAAGTGCGGCCGATGCATGGCAGCCTGATCGAATTGCAACGCAGCCCGCGGGATGTGGCCCGTTGGCAAAATGCGCAAGCCCAACTGCTGGGGGGACAACCCGGCCCGGCCCTCGCCATTTATCGGGAATTGGTCAGCCGTTTTCCAGCCATTCCCGAGTTGTGGTTCGAACTGGGTAATGCCGCCGCCGGAGAACTGGATTTCCCGGAGGCGGAATCCGCATACCAACGAGCGGCACATCTGGCGCCGACCAACGCCGCCCTGCTGGGCAGCCTGGGCCACCAGTACCTCGGACTGCGCCAATTGGATGCAGCGCGGGCCTGCTTCGAGGGGGCGGTAGCCGCGGATCCGCAACGCGTCGATGCCCGCATCAATCTGGCGGTATGGTTTGAAAAGGAACGCCGCTTGGAGGAAGCCTGGGATTGTGTGGAGGCCTGCCGCCGCCACCATCCCCGGGATGATCAGGTGCGCTATTTCCGCGCTTTCCTCCTGCACCGCATGAAGCGCAATGCGGAGGCGGAGCCGGAATTGCGGGACCTGATCAAGGACGGACCGCGTTATCCCTACGTCAAATACGCCAGTCGCCATCTGCTGGCCGTTGTTTTGGACCAACTGGGCCAGACGGATGAAGTCCTGCGCTGGCTGGCGGAAGCAAAGGCTCAGGTGCGGACGATCACGAACACCTCGGTATTGGAGCGGAGCTATGACGAAACTGACCGGCAGCGAAGGGCGCTGCTGGCACAAATGACTCCGGCTATGATCCGTCGCTGGCGCTCCGAAGCTCCGCCACCCAGGGAGGCGTATCAATTCGCGTTTCTGGGCGGGCATCCGCGTAGCGGCACCACCCTATTGGAGCAGGTTCTGGACGCTCATCCGGACGCTTTGGCTTTGGACGAACCCGCCGCCTTTACCCAGGAGATTGCCAAGCCTTTCTCCCCGCCACCCGGACACGATTTGCCCGTGCGAAAATTGGACCGTTTGCCACCCGCCCAAGCCGCCGAAATGCGACGCCGCTATCTGCGAAGCCTGCTGCGCGAGATCCCGCAGGGAACCACCGCCCGGATATTGTTGGACAAAAACCCCTCCCCGACCATGTCGCTGAACCTCTGGCTGCGGGTCTTTCCGGAGCTCAAAGTGATTATCGCATTGCGGGATCCGCGGGACGTGGTCATCAGTTGCTATTTCCTGAATATCATGCTCAACGCCACCAACGTAAACTTTCTGAGCCTGGAGCGCACCGTGCGCCACTACCGCGATCTCATGGATGTATGGCTGCGGCTGCGGGAACTCGGCGGTTTTGAATGGATTGAGACCCGCTATGAGGATCTGGTGAGGGACCTCGCCAGGGAGGGGCGCCGGGTCGCGGCATTCCTCGGTCTGGAATGGCATCCCGCTCAGGCCCGCTTTCACGAATCCGCGCGCCGGAAAGTGCTGTATGCCCCCACCTATCATGACGTCACCCAACCCGTTCATTCCCGGGCCGTGGGGCGTTGGGAGCGCTACGCGAGCGCGCTCGCGCCCTGGCAATCCGAACTCGCCCCTTATTTGCGCGCCTTTGGTTATTTCAAGTGAGTCCCCGCCTTGGGATAAGGGAAACCATTACCCAATGGCAGACCCAATATCGAACGTTTGGGCTGGCGGAAAGACTCGGGTTTGGTAAATTTTTTCTGTCGCGAACCCTGCGAAAATCCGGGCGCGACATGCTCGGCCACAGGGAGGCGGCATTGCGTCGTATGTTGTTCCATTACCTGATATGAAAAGAAAACTTCTCCCTGCTCACCTAAAACGAAACCTCCTCGCCGTCCCCGCCGCTGCTCTCATGTTGGGCGCAGCCGAAGCCGGCACCACGGTCGGACTCAACTTCCAGGCCTGGTACTATGATTCCACCGTCACGCCGCAAGCCGTCGGGTTCGGATCCGGGTATCAAACCACCGGTTTCCCCGTCACTGGCCGGGCGTTCGGGGTGGCCGTGGAAAACTGGAACAGCCCCGACCCCTTGGATTGTCAAAACCCCATTGACACCAGTTTCATGATCGGCTCGTCCCTTACCGTCCAGGTTCAGGCGCCCAACGCCTGGCAATCCGGCATCGGGGAGCAGGTCGCCGGTTGGAACCCCGAAACCGTCGCCCCTGGGAACGACGAGGTGACGTGGGGGTTTCTCGATGACGGCAACGCCACTGGCAAGTCGCCCACGGTCGCGATCAGCGGACTGGCGTCTGTCTTTCCCCACGGTTATGCCATCCAGACGATCGCCGCCGAGAACGGCGTGGCCGCCTTTAACAACGTGGATATCACGGATGGAGTCACCACGAATACGGTGGCCTACTCCACCTATTACAAGCCAAACCCGGTCAACGATGGCTATTCGCTGGGGGGCACGGTCGGTCTGAGCGCCCCGAGCGGGGCCTTCACCAGTGACACCATTAATCTCAATTGCCAGCCGAAAACTTCCGGTCATCGTTCCGTGCTGGCCGGCTTTATCCTCACGGATCAACCCGTGGTAAGCAAAGATCCCGTCAGCACCACGAACAACCTTGGAGCCGGTCTCACCCTTACCGCGGGGGTTGTGGCGCTCACCAACAATCTGCATTTCCAATGGCGCGAAAACGGCGTTCCCATTCCAGGCGCCACCAGCGCCACTTATACCAAGCCGGCCATCGTCAATGCGGATAATGGTTTGTATGACCTGGTCGTTACTAATCTTTACGGCGCCACCACCAGCCAGGTGGCCGCGGTGACGGTAGTGGCGGCTCCGTCCCTCAACGTGAACCTTCAGGGCGTGAGCGGCACAGTTTTTGCCGGTGCCAATTTCTCCCAGTGGAGTGTGGCGGCGGCGGGAGCCGAACCCCTGCATTACTCCTGGCTGCTGAACGGCACCACCCACGTCGGCGGCAACAGCCCGACCTTGGCCCTCACCAATCTTTCGGTCGCCGCCAGCGGTGATTATTCGGTGATCGTGACGAATCTGTATGGGCAAATCCAGAGTGCCACGAACCACCTGACGGTGGTCCCCTCCCCCGGCTTGTACACGACCGGAACTGCGAAGGATGCTCCCGCGGCCTACTGGCCGTTGAATGAAACGGACGGCACCCTGGCCTTGGATTATTCCGGCCGGAACAACCCCGGCACCAACACGGGGGGGATTTCCCTGGCGGTGCCCGGTCCGCAACCGCCGTCGTATGCCGGTTTTGACGTCACGAAAAAGGCTTACCTGTTCGACGGGGCCAGCTCCTATATTGACTGTGGCACCGGACCTTCGCTGGCTGGCACAACGGACTTCACGCTGGAAGCGTGGATCAATACCACCGCCACAGCCAACGGTGTGATCATCCAGCAGCGCTATGTGAACGGTTACAATGGCGAATACTCCTTCGCCGTGTCCGCCGCCGGCACTTTGACCTTCATGGTTTTCGGTGGCGGCAGCTACCAATACAGCTTCGGAACTTCGGGCGCCGTGAATGACGGTCGCTGGCACCATGTGGCTGCGGTGCGCAGCGGCGCCAATGGATTCATTTATGTGGATGGGACCCTGGCGGCCACCGCTTCCGGCACACCCGCCCCGCTGGATCCTACGTTCACCACCGCGATCGGCCGGGATGATCGTGACAAAACCTCCTATTTCAACGGCTCCCTGTCCGATGTGGCCATCTATTCCGTGGCCCTCACCGCCCATCAGATCGGCTTGCACGCCTACACTGGAACCTTGGGCACGGCACCATTTTCCCTCACCGTGGTGCCGGGCGGTTACATCGCCGATACCAAACCAGTGGGTCGCCTCCATCACGGCGCGAATCACAACGCCACGTGGACCAATACCGTCAGCGATGGCTTGAACGGCATCCACTACGGCATCGAATCTTTCGCCGGTAATAGCCAGATCACCGTGCCGGCCGACCCGGATTTCAATTCGCCCACCGGCACCATCATGTTCTGGATCCTGTCCGGACCTTCCGTGCCCGGTCCGGGGACCGAAGGCGCCATGTTGTTCGACCGCCGGACCACCAACGGGGCGGTCATCGTGCTGCACAACGATGGATCACTTTTCTGGCAGGATCAAACCGGCGCCAATAACGCCTTCAACGTCGGCTACCTCCCCGACACCTACTGGCACCACGTCGCGGTCACCTACAGTCAGACCGTGGGTGAAGCGATTTCGGTTTACATCGACGGCGTTTTTGCAGGCTCTGGCAATGTCAGTGCCACCTGGAGCTGGCCGGCGAACCAGCAGCTTGAAATCGGTATGTCCCATGACGGCTATTGGAAGCGTTACAACGGCCTGCTGGATGACTTCCGGATCTACCAACGCATCCTCACGCCGACAGAAATCCAATCCGTTGCCACGGCAGATTCCGTCATCGATCCCAACGCCTTGGTGCTGCGGTTTAACTTTGACGATTTGGGAATTGGTCAAAGTCTGACCTGGCCGGTGGGCTCGCTCTTCAGTTCACCAGACTTGGGCGCGCAAGCCATCTGGACTCCTGTGACGAATGCGGTGCCCCCGTATCCCTTCCTGCCACCGACTCCGGCCCACCCGGCCGGAAACGCCCTGTTCTACCGGGCCGGATTCTAATTCAGCCCATCGGGCCAAAGACTGACCCAGGCGCGGCGGGGAAAATTTTCCCGCCGCGCCTTTTTTTGTCCGCAAAATATTGTGGCCAATTACCCCGAGGCTGGCACACTGAAAGCGCGCAATCGCAGAATGTATGGATGTTAAAAAAGCCGTCATCACTGCCGCCGGCCCGAGCCAGCGGACACTCCCATTGCAGAAACTGGTTGACCGCGACGGAGAAACTAAGACCGCCCTGGCCATCATTGTCGAGGAAGCGCTAAATTCCGGTGCGGAGGAAATCTGTGTGGTGGTTCACCCGGGCGACGAGGAAGCTTACCGTACCGCGGCGGAACCGCATGGCAAACGCCTGCAGTTCGTGGCGCAAGAAAAACCCCTGGGTTACAGCCACGCCGTCTGGTGCGCCCATGAATTCACCGGCTCCGAACCATTCCTCCTCCTGGTGGGCGACCATCTTTACTTGAGTCAGGAGGCGCGGAGCAGTGCTCGCCAGCTCGTGGAGGTGGCCAAGGCCGAGGCCTGTTCCGTTTCCGCCGTCCAGGCCACCCACGAAAGCAAGCTGCCTTATTACGGCGCCGCGGGCGGCCGGCTCGCGGGCAACCATAAAGGGCTGTACATAATCTCTGAGGTTCTGGAAAAACCCACTCCGACCGTGGCGGAACAACGCCTCATCGTGCCAGGATTGCGCGCGGGTCATTATCTTTGCTTTTTTGGCATGCATGTCCTGACTCCCGCCCTCATGGAATTGCTCGCTGCCGAGGTCGAAGCCGGAAAGATGGTCGGGCTGAGCCACACCTTGACCAATCTGGCAAATCGGGAACGCTACCTGGCCTGCGAATTGCGGGGGCGGCGGTTTGACATTGGTTTGAAGTATGGCCTCCTCACCGCTCAGCTGGCGCTCGCACTAAGCAGTCCGGCGCGAGCAGAAGTCCTCGCCGGAATCGTCGAATTGCTCGCCCAGGAAGCCCACTGACCAGCCCCATGTCCGGCGAACTCATCGAAATCATCACCTCAGCGGATCCCCAAATCCGCAACCGCCCGCTGGAATCCGTTTGTGCCGCGGCCTCGACCGCCGAACTTCTGGACGCCTGCGCAGAACTTGAGGCGTTTCGCCGCACCAGCGAAAATCTCTACGAACGCGTTCGTGCCCTGTTCTTCCTCTACGCCATCCACCGCTTTCATTTGCCTGGCAAAATCCCCGCCGGCACCGGCGGCATGATCCCCTTCCGCGGCTTCCAGCACCTGCTCGACCGCCGCTTTGAGGAAGCCCTGGAGAATTTCCTGACGGTACAAAAACAGCACGGCGCCAGCGATGCCATCTCGAGTGCTTTGGCCACTGTATACCAACGGTTGGCTTTCCAAACACTGGCTGATCAGGTGCGGCGGAGTGTCCGTTCCGTCCGCGGGAACCAATGGATGTTCCGCATGGGGCACCCGGCGGATCACCCGCTGCGGCTAAGACCAGAATTGTTGCGCCGGAATCCCGATGGCACGTATCCCGTGCTGCGGGAACAAACTCCGGTCCGCATGGATTTGAGTCATTCGGGCTGGAGCGATATCTTTTTTCTCGGGATGGATTTCCCGGAAGGCGCCCGCGCTTTGAATGTCTCCATCGACCTGGGGGTGCACGGTCGCGATGCCTCTCCCCACCCGCCCGTAGAGGTCTGCCTGCGCGTCATTGACGAGCCGTTGTTACGCCTGACCAGCGTGGACCTCATGGCCACCGCGGACATCACCAGCCTCGCAGAAGTGTTTGATTTTGCCCGGGATTATCTGGGCCTGCTCAAGGCCGCGGTCATTGCTTCGGGTCTGGTGCCTCCGGGCATTGAAGGTTCCGGGCTGGATTTTGCGGGCCTGCTGGAGCGGGTCGTTGGGCCAGGTCGGGGATTGGAACTGGTCAGCCATGTCAACGACATTCCCAAAGGCTCCCGGCTGGCGGTTTCGACCAACCTGCTGGCAGCTTTGATTTCCGTCTGCATGCGGGCCACCGGTCAAGCCCAGTCCTTAACGGGCGGTTTGGCGGAAGAGGAACGCCGGGTGGTTCTCGCCCGCGCTTTGCTCGGCGAATGGCTCGGCGGTTCGGGCGGCGGTTGGCAGGATTCCGGCGGGGTCTGGCCGGGAATGAAATTAATTTGCGGCGTGGCCGCCGCGCCCGGGGACCCTGAATACGGCATCAGCCGCGGGCGCCTCATGCCCTCCCATCATATCCTGGATCAGCACGAAGTTTCCGCCGCCACCCGGGAGCGATTGCAACAAAGTCTGGTCTTGATTCATGGCGGTATGGCGCAAAACGTCGGCCCCATCCTCGAGATGGTCACGGAAAAGTACCTGCTGCGCTCGGCCGCCGAATGGCGGGGACGCCAGCAAGCCATCGCGATGCTGGACCAGATCGTGGCCGCCCTGCGGGGAGGTGCTGTGCAAAAGGTGGGCGAGTTGACCACGCGCAATTTCCGCCAGCCCATCCAGACTATCATCCCCTGGGCGAGCAACGCCTTCACGGAATCACTCATCACTTCCGCCCAGCAGGAATTCGGCGCGGATTTCTGGGGTTTTTGGATGCTGGGCGGCATGTCGGGTGGTGGCATGGGATTCATTGTTGCACCGCACCGGAAAGCCGAGGCCCAGGTCCGCCTGCAGGCGATCATGTCCCAGGCCAAACGGGACCTCCAGCATGCCCTGCCCTTCGCCACGGAACCCGTGGTTTATGATTTTGCGATCAACGAACGGGGCACCTGGGCGGAATTGTTGACCGGCTCCGAGGCGCTGCTGCCGCGCGGATACTACGCCCTGCATGTTCCCCGCCGCTTGCGTGCCGACCCCCAATCCCTCACCAAAGCCCAAAGGGCGGAATTGGACAATTTTGGAACCGCCTGCCGCGCGCGACCCGAGTTGGCCAACATGATGCAATCGTTGTTTGACCGGCTGTTGCCGCGCTTGAAAACGGATGGAGGAAAGCAACAAAGCCTGGCCGAACTGCTGCAACAAAACGGTTTTGATCGCGAACAGCATGAACAAATCCGCGATGACTTGAAATCGGGTCGTATCGGCCTGTCCCAAAACCGCCTGCCCGCAAACGCCGACATCAAGGACGCCCAGGACACCGATGTGCTTCCCGAAGTATCTGGGACCGGCAACTCGTTTCACGCCGCCGGGCTCGCAGCGTTGGCGCGCGGCGAACTCGCCGTGGTGACCCTCGCGGCTGGCGTGGGTAGTCGTTGGACGCAAGGAGCCGGGGTCGTCAAGGCCCTGCACCCGTTTTGCAAGTTCGCTGGCCGCCACCGGACTTTTCTGGAGACCCATCTGGCAAAAAGCCGGAGGATCGGGCAAATGGCAGGACTGGCAATTCCCCACATCTTCACGACCAGCTACCTCACCCAAGAGGCCACTGCCGATTGGCTGCGGCGCCATGGCAACTACAATTATCCCGGCCCCCTCCTGCTCTCCGCCGGCCGTTCCATCGGTTTACGCATGATCCCCATGGTTCGCGACCTGCGCTTTTTATGGGAAGAGATGCCGCAGCAACGCCTTGATGAACAGCAACAGAAAGTCCGCGAAAGCCTGCGGGCGGCGCTGCTGAATTGGGCGCATACCACCGGCGAAGGTACGGACTATGCCGACAATCTTCCCGCGCAATGCCTGCATCCCGTGGGCCACTGGTTCGAAGTGCCTAATCTCCTGCGCAACGGCGTCCTGGCCCGCCTCATTGCCGAGCGCCCCCAGTTGCGCCATCTGATGCTGCACAACATTGACACCCTGGGGGCTGATCCCGATCCCACGCTTTTCGGTCGCCATCTGGCCGAGGATGCCTGTCTCACCTTTGAAGTGATCACCCGTCGTCTGGAGGACCGGGGCGGCGGTTTGGCGCGTGTGAACGGGCAGGTTCGCCTGGTGGAAGGGTTGGCCATGCCGCGGGAAGAGGACGAGTTCCACTTGCGCTATTACAATTCCAACACCTGCTGGATCAACATCGACAAACTCCTCAAGATTTTCGGATTGCGCCGGAGCGATTTGGAAAATTCCGAACGCTGTGCCGCAGCGGTGCGGGCTCTGGCGGTCCGGCTACCCACCTACATCACCATCAAGGATGTCAAGAAACGCTGGGGCCATGGCCAGGAAGATGTCTTTCCCGTCAGCCAGTTCGAGAAACTTTGGGTGGATATGACCGCCTTGCCGGAACTCGAGAAACGCTTTGTAGTGGTGCCCCGCCGGCGGGGACAGCAATTGAAGGATCAGGCCCAGTTGGACGGTTGGCTCCGGGACGGATCTGCGGAATTCGTCAACCAACTCTGCGTCTGGGAAACCTAAACGCCGTCGGCACAAGCCGACGGCGTTGAGAGTCGAGCTACTCCCGCAAGGGAGCCGAACGCCTAGGCAGTGGCCGGGGCGGCCGAACCCAATCCCGGCAGGTGCGGAGCGATCGGCTTGGGCGGGTTCTCCGGCAGCACAGTGGCCGCCTGGGCTCCCGAGGGCGGATCGACTTTCGGAGCCGGGGGAGGCAGCGTGAACGATCCGGTACGGATGATTTCTTCGACCTGCGAGCCTTCCAAAGTCTCGTGTTCCAGCAGGGCATTCGCGATGGCTTCCAACTTGTCCCGATTCGCGGTGATCAACTCCGTGGCCACGCGGAAACCGTTGTCGATGATCCGCTTGACTTCCATGTCGATTTCGACGGCGGTTTGCTCACTGTAATCCTTGCTCCGCGCCATTTCCCGGCCCAGGAAAACGTACTCGTTGTTTTCCCCGTACTGAACCATGCCCAACTTGTCGCTCATGCCCCACTGGGTGACCATGGCACGGGCCATTTGCGTGGCCTGCTGAATATCGCCCATGGCTCCCGAAGAAATGTCGTCGGAGACGATTTCTTCCGCGATGCGTCCCGCCATGGTGACGGCGATGATGTCGAGCATTTCTTTGCGGCGGCGGTTGAGAATGTCGTCCTTCGGCAGATACATCGTTGAGCCCAAAGCCTGACCGCGGGGAATGATGGTAACCTTGTGCAGGGGATGAGTGTGCTTGAGGATGACATTCACCAAGGCATGCCCGGCTTCATGCCAGGCCGTGAACTTCTTGTCCTCATCGGTCATCGCCATGCTCCGGCGTTCACGGCCCCAGCGGACCTTGTCGCGGGCTTCTTCCAATTCCACCATACCCACGGCGCGACGTCCCGTCCGGGCGGCCAGCAAGGCCGCCTCGTTCAGCAGGTTGGCCAATTCGGCGCCAGAATAACCCGGGGTGCCGCGGGCGATGATTCCCAAATCCACCGTCGGATCCAGCTTCACATTCTTGGCATGGACCTTCAAAATTGCTTCCCGGCCACGGACATCGGGAAGATTAACCGTGATCTGACGGTCGAACCGACCCGGTCGGAGCAACGCGGGATCCAGCACATCCGGCCGGTTGGTGGCCGCAATGATGATAATGCCTTCCTGCGTGTCAAAACCGTCCATTTCCACCAGCAGTGCGTTCAGCGTCTGCTCACGTTCGTCGTTACCGCCACCCAGACCATGGCCCCGGCTGCGACCCACCGCGTCAATTTCATCAATGAAAATCAGACAGGGAGTATTCTTGCGGGCCTGTTCGAACATATCCCGTACCCGGCTGGCGCCCACGCCGACAAACATCTCCACGAAATCCGAACCGCTGATACTGAAAAACGCGGCATCCGCTTCGCCCGCGATGGCCTTGGCCAGCAAGGTTTTGCCAGTACCGGGGGCCCCCACCATTAATACGCCCTTGGGAATGCGCCCACCCAGCTTCTGAAACTTCTTGGGGTCCTTGAGAAACTCCACGAGTTCGGAGACCTCTTCTTTGGCCTCTTCCACCCCGGCCACATCCTTGAAGGTGGTCTTGTTCTTTTCCTTGGCCAGCATTCGGGCCTTGCTCTTGCCGAAACTCAGGGCGCCTTTGCCCGCCATCTTGATCTGGCGGATGAACACGAACCAGACAATCGTACCCACTATCAGGAACGGCAACACCCCCCAGATGACACTGAGAACCATCGGATTCGGCTCCTTCGCGGTGTAATTCTCCTTGTTCAGGAGTTTCATCCATTCCTTGTCCGTCAGATGGGCTTTGGCCCGGAAATGGCCCACCGCATCCGCCGGCTTGGTCTTGCTGGCGTCGCCTTCGACCTTTTCCACCGGGCGGGCGTAGGTACCGACCACTTCGGTCATGTACGGGGACTGGGGGCTGAAATTAATCACCGCGCTGGTGATGAGGTTGGACTCGGCGTACTGCATGAACTGGTGCTGCGTCCAAGTTTCGCCGCCCGTTTCATAGTTGCCGCGCAGGAGCATTACCACCACCACGCAGCAGATGATCAGGATCCATACGATCCAATTGCGGGCGGGCATTCTGAACTCGCCGTTTTTGCGCTGGCGGTCTTCGTCAAGATTTCGGTTGTCGTCAGACATTACATTTCACCTATTTTTAACCCGTAGCCCCCGCTTCACGCGCGGGCTGCTAAACGTATTATAATCGTTTCCACTGCCATTGCAACCGCCGTCGTGTTCCGGGAGTAAGCTTGCAGCCCTCAGCCATCCGCAATCCTTCCACCCAAAACAACTGGCCCGTGCGGGTCACCCCTACAACTAACCGATGCCGCAGGTTCCGCAAGACCTTTTGATTGACAAACAAATCTTGCAGTTTGACTGGCGCCGGCATCCCCAAAGGCTGAAATCGGTCTCCCGGCTGCCAATGTCGCAAGACAATCTCGGTCCCCACCTGCTCGGCGTCAAACCACTCGCAGTTCACCCCCGGGTCGCGGCTGGGCAATGCTATCCCGGGTTGAGCCACCTGATTCCACCTAACTTCCACACCTTCAAAGGTTAACACTCCACTTTCAGCGGTCAAATGTAACCTTGCGGAAGTGCTCGAAAAGTCATGCGTTCCGGGCATTTCCCGGAGCAGCCGGCCAGCTCCATCCCGTTGCACTGTGAGCCCCGGGGCATGGGAAATGGGAGTCCCTTCGCTCTGGCGGAGACTCTCAATCAAGTCAAAACTAGGGATAATCCCCAATTCCAATAGTTGCCGCTGCAAATTGCGTCTCTGGATGGCCGTCGGCAGCCGGGCAAATTCGCCACCAGCCGGGCTTTTTGCGAATTCTCTTTGCGCGATGCTGTCCAGAACGAAGGATTCCTCGCGGAGAATGTCCATTTCCCGCAGGATCACCGAATCCAGCGCCGGTTGGTATTCCGCCCGTAAAAGCGGCAAAAGTTGATTGCGCAGCCGGTTGCGCAGCGCGTCGTCCCGAGCATTGCTGGCATCCTCGCGAAATACAATTTTCGCAGTGGCCGCCAACTGTCGCAATGCCGCCTTGGTTTGGTCCAGCAAAGGCCGGATCAACCGGATCCGCGGATCGGCCGGGGACGGACTCTCCCAGCGCATCCCGCCCAAGCCTTCCGCCCCGCTGCCCCGCAATAACCGCAGGAAGAACAACTCCACCTGATCGTCCGCGTGATGGGCTAAAGCGATCGTACCCGCTCCCACTGCCGCCGCGGCCTGCGCGAGGAAGGCATGGCGCAGGCGCCGGGCCGCCATCTCAATGGAAATTCCCTCCCGCCGGGCGGTTTCCCCCACCGGTCCGGTTTCGAACCGCACCGCCAAACCCAATTTCCCGGCCACTCGACGCACTAGACGCTCATCGGCATCACTACTGCGACCCCGTAATCCATGGTTAAAATGGGCCACGGTCAATTTCCAACCCTCCACTGCGGCCCAACCCGCAAGCAAATGGAGCAGCACCATCGAATCCACCCCGCCGGATACGGCAACCAGCACGGACTCCCCGCGCCGCAGCAGTTGCCGCGACCCAATCGCCCGTTTCACGCATTCGGCCATGTCCGTCACTTTCTCCATACTATGGCATACGGTACCCCGAAACAACGTTGCGGAGTGCTCCGTGCGAATGTCCAGTTTTTTGAATTACCTACCCCGGCGGACCAGACGTCAGACACAAAAAGTCCGGGCGCCGTTGGCCTGGATGGGGTAGCATATAGGGCATGTCCCAACCGATCAAAATAAAGCCCAAGATCCGACTCCGGGATTTCTCCCCCTCCCACCACGCCGGACTCCACAAGGAAGCCACCCGCGAAAAAACCAACCGGCTTTGCGCGCGGATCGGGGAATTGCAGCAACTGCTTTATGCGAACGCGGCCGCTTCGGTGGTCATCCTGCTCCAGGGCATGGACACCAGCGGCAAAGACGGCACCGGAAAACGCGTGCTGGAGTTTGTCACGCCCGCCGGGGTCGAAACTTCCAACTTCAAGACCCCCTCGCATCTGGAACTGGCTCATGACTTTCTCTGGCGCATTCATCAAGCCGTGCCGCGATACGGCAACATTGGTGTCTTTAACCGCTCGCATTACGAAGATGTCCTGGTGGTGCGCGTTCTCAATTTGCAACCTGCCCGGGTCTGGCGCGCGCGGTTCACCCAAATCAACGCCTTCGAAAAATATCTCACCGGTAACCGGGTCATCCTCTTAAAGTTCTTTCTTCATCTGAGCAAAGAGGAACAGGCACGACGTCTCGAGTCCCGGTTGGCGAACCCCGCCAAAAACTGGAAGTTCGAAATCAATGACATCAAAATGCGGGAGCATTGGGATAAATTTCAAACCGCATACGAGGACGTCCTTAACCACTGCTCCACCCCTTGGGCGCCTTGGCACATCGTCCCGGCCGACCATAAATGGTACCGGGATTACGTCGTGGCGGGAGTTGTGGTAGAGGCGTTGGAAAAACTCAAAATGAAGTGGCCCAAATCCCGGGAAGATCTTTCGGGGATCAAGATCAAATAGCGCCGAGACTGGATCCCTCGGAGCTTTAATCCATAAACAAAAGGCGCGGGAATTTCCCGCGCCTTGAAAACCAATCGGAACGTCCGGACTTAGCGGCCCTGGCGACGCTTGACGCGCAGCTGGGCGGCGGAATGCGCGAGTGCCGCATTGACCGTGGCGGTTTCCTCGTCATCCAGCTTCTCCACTAGGCGGGCTTCCGCCCGTCGGCGGGCCTCTTCCGCCTTGGCCTCGTCAATGTTGTCGGCCAGGATGGCCATGTCCGTCATGACCGCCACCCGTTTACCGGTGATTTCAACGAAACCATCACCCACGGCGAGAAACAAATCCCGGCCACCTTTGCGCACCGAAATTTCGCCGGCTACGATCTGCGTCATCAACGGCACGTGGTTGGGATAGATCCCCATTTCACCCTCCGCGCCCGGCAGGGTGACCATTTCCACGTCATCGGAATAAGTCACCGCGTCCGGAGTGACAATTTCAAGCTTCAGGGTGTTGGCCATGATCAAGTTGTTCGATATTCTTCACCCGGCGGACGGGGCTGTTCAGCCCTGCCCGCCCGGTTCCGAGATTCATCAGCTTTCTTTGTCTCGGATCTCCGAGATACCGCCGCGCATGTAGAAATTACCCTCGGAAACATCGTCGTGCTTGCCTTCGAGGATTTCCTTGAAGCTCTTGACCGTTTCCGCCACGGGCACCTGCTTGCCTTCGCGACCGGTGAAGACTTGGGCCACCGTGAAGGGCTGGCTCAAGAAGCGCTGAATACGGCGCGCCCGGTTGACCGTGGTTTTGTCTTCGGGCGAGAGCTCGTCCATGCCCAGGATCGCGATAATGTCCTGCAAATCGCGGTAGCGTTGCAGCACGCGTTGCACGCCGCGCGCCACGTCGTAATGCTCCTGACCCACGATTTCGGGGGTGAGGGCGCGGGAGTTGGACGCCAGCGGATCGACCGCCGGGAAAATGCCCAATTCCGCGATGGAACGTTCCAGCACGATGGTCGCATCCAAGTGCGCGAACGTCGTGGCCGGTGCGGGATCCGTCAAATCGTCGGCCGGCACATACACTGCCTGGAAGGAGGTGATGGAACCCTTCTTCGTGGAGGTGATGCGTTCCTGCAAATTACCCATTTCGGCCGCCAGCGTAGGCTGGTAACCGACGGCGCTCGGCGTGCGGCCGAGCAACGCGGACACTTCGGAACCCGCCTGGGAGAAACGGAAGATGTTGTCGATGAAGAGCAACACATCCTGGTTCTTCTCGTCGCGGAAATACTCGGTGACCGCGAGGGCGGACAGCGCCACGCGCAGACGGGCGCCGGGTGGTTCGTTCATCTGGCCGTAAACCAGCCCGATGCGGGAACCTGCCTTGAGAATCGGCAGTCCGGCGGAATTGCGCTTAAGGTGGCCTTTCTCATCCTTCTCGCAAACAATGACGTCCGCTTCCGCCATTTCGTAATAAAGATCGTTGCCTTCGCGGGTGCGTTCACCCACGCCGGCGAACATCGATACGCCGCCGTGCAGCTTCGCGATGTTGTTGATCAACTCCATGATCACGACGGTCTTGCCGACACCTGCGCCACCGAACGCTCCGACCTTGCCGCCCTTAAGGAACGGGCAGATCAGGTCGATGACTTTGATGCCGGTCGTCAGCACCTGCGGCGAGGTGGTCTGATCCACCAGCGGAGGCGGGGCGCGGTGAATGGGGTTATATTTGTCCGCCTTCACGGGACCCTGCTCATCCACCGGGTTACCGGTCACGTCGAACACGCGACCCATCACGCCTTCACCGACGGGCATGGAGATCGGCGCGCCGAGATCCACCACTTCGAGACCACGTTGCAGACCTTCGGTGGACGACATGGCCACCGCGCGCACCCAGTTGTCCCCCAAGTGCTGCTGCACCTCAAGCGTCAGCTTGGTGGGCACCCCCTGCACGGTGAAATTCACCGTTAACGCGTTGTAAATCGCGGGCAGTTGTCCGGCGCTGAATTCAATATCCAGAACCGGACCGATGATTTGAACGATTTTGCCTTTATTCATGTGATCAATTGTTAGCTCATCGCCATCGCGGCGCTGGTAATTTCCAAAAGTTCCTTCGTGATGTTCGCCTGCCGGAGTTTGTTGTATTCCAGCGTCAGATCCTTGATGATCTGTTTCGCGTTGTCGGTGGCGTTCTTCATCGCCACCATGCGGGAACTGTGTTCGCTCGCCTTGGATTCCAGGAGAATTTGGTACACCCGAAAATTCAGATAATGCGGCAGCAACGCGCCCAGCACGCCTTCCACCCCCGGTTCAAACAGGAATTCCGTCCCATCTTTGCTGAGTTGCGCGCCATCTTCCAACCCCATGCCGAGCCCTTTGATCTCGGTGACCGGAAGAAACGGCACCACTTCGGGCTTTTGATTCAAAGTGGAAATGAAATTCGTGAACAAAATATCCACTTGATCCACTTCACCCTTGGTGAACAACTCGCGGGCAAATTTGGAAATTGCCCGGGCTTCGCTGAACAAAGGGGCGTCTTTGTAAGTGAATTCGGCGCCCAATTGCCGCTTCGTCCGGGCCACAAATTGGGAGCCCTTCCGACCCGCCGCGATATAAATGGTCGTCGCGCGATCAAACTTGCCCGCTTCGCGGACCAGATTGGCATTCAAACCACCGCACAGGCCTTTGTCCGTGCTGATCAGAATGACGGCGCGCTTCTTAACCGGGCGCTTGGTCATCAGCTCATGGGTAAAGTCACCCACGCAACCGCTCACCTGCCCCAGCACCTGATTCATCAGGGTGGCGTACGGCCGACCCGCCAGCGCCGCTTGCTGCGCCTTGCGCATCTTCGACGCCGCCACCATTTGCATCGCCTTGGTGATCTGGGCGGTATTCTTGACGGACTTGATCCGCCGGCGTATGTCGCGCGTGCTGGGCATGGCTCAACTCACTTGTAGGTTTGCTTGAACTCGGTCACCGCCGTCTTCAGTTCCGCGATGAGCGGGTCGGTGAGGGCTTTTTCCTTCAGGATTTTCGCCATCAAATCCGACTTCCGGCTCGAGAGATAATCCGTGAGCTTGTTCTGGAAATCCTTGACCTTTTCCACGGCCACATCATCAAAGAACTTGTTCTGCACCGTCCACAGGACCGCCGCCTGGATTTCGACCGCCAGGGGGTTGTATTGCGGCTGTTTGAAGATTTCCACGATGCGCTTGCCGCGCTCAAGTTTCGCCTGGGTTTCCGCATCCAAATCCGAACCGAACTGCGCAAAGGCAGCCAATTCGCGGAACTGGGCGAGATCGCCCTTGATGCGCCCGGCCACCTGCTTCATGGCCTTGATCTGCGCCGCGGAACCGACGCGAGAGACGGACAAACCAACGGAAATCGCGGGACGGATACCTTGATAGAACAAATCCGTTTCCAGGTAAATCTGTCCGTCCGTGATCGAAATCACGTTGGTGGGAATGTAGGCCGAAACGTCACCCGCCTGGGTTTCGATGATCGGCAGGGCCGTCAAGGAACCGTTACCGTAGCGTTCGCTCACGCGCGCCGAACGTTCGAGCAGACGGCTGTGCAGATAGAAAACGTCGCCGGGATACGCTTCGCGGCCGGAGGGACGTTTCAGCACCAGCGAGACCTGGCGGTAAGCCACCGCGTGCTTGGAAAGATCGTCAAAAATGATCAACGCATCCATGCCATTGTCCATGAACCATTCGCCCATCGCGGCACCCGCGAACGGGGCCAGATATTGGTTGGTGGCGGAATCGGCCGCAGTCGCGGTGACCACGATGCAGTATTGCATCGCCCCGGCTTCTTCCAGCACGCTGATGACACGGGCCACATTGGACTGCTTCTGGCCCACGGCCACGTAGATGCAATAGATGGGGCGGAAATCCTTCTCACCCGAGGCCAGACCGGCCTTGTTGATCCGCGCCTGATTGATCATCGTGTCCACCCCGATGGTGGTCTTGCCCGTCGAACGGTCACCAATGATCAGTTCGCGTTGACCGCGACCAATCGGGATCATCGCGTCCACCGCCATGATGCCGGTTTGCAGCGGCTGGCTCACGGAGCGGCGCTTGATAATGCCCGGCGCAATCTTCTCGACGGGGTAGCTCACGTCGCTCACCACCGGACCTTTGCCGTCCACCGGCTGGCCCAGGGAATTCACCACGCGGCCGAGCAGGCCTTTGCCCACAGGCACCTGCAAGAGCTTGCCGGTCGTGCGCACTTCCTGACCTTCGCGAATGCCGGTGTAGTCGCCCAGGATGATGGCGCCGACTTCGGTCTCTTCCAAGTTCAAGGCCAGACCGACCACGCCGTTGCCGAAATCCAACATCTCGTTCAACATCGCCGCCGTCAGGCCTTCAATCTTGGCCACGCCGTCGCCGATTTCCCGCACAACCCCCACGTTCTGGCGGGAGACCGAGGTCTTCAACCCCGAGATTTGAGACTGGATGTCTTGTAATAAGGTGCTCATAGCGTCAATGGTTCCGAAATGATGAAAAATTAAAAGGACTCGCGCAAAGCTTCCAACCGGGCCTTGACGCTGCCGTCATAAACGTCGCTGCCCACCTGAATGCGCAACCCGCCGATCAGGGCGGAGTTCTGGGCAAAGGAAAGATTCAACCCGGGCCCGTATTGCCGGGTCAAGGTTTGCTGCACCGCCGCCTGCTCGGCGACACTCAAGGTCACCGCGCTCTCCACCCGGGCGGTCCTTCGGTCGATCTCCAACTTGATCAACCGCTGGAAGTGGTTGAGGATGCCCGCATAGCCACGGGGCTTCTGGGCGATTACTGCCGTGACCGCCTGACGGACCTTGCTTTCGTCAAGGATGCCACCGGGGACGCAGCTTTGAAAAAGCTGCTTCGCTTCACGCCGTTCTTGTTTGGAGATTTTCATCGCGCTGCCGATTACCGGATTAGCTTAGGCCGAGAGTTGCTGGGTCGTTTCCGTGGCCAGACGCTTTTGATCGTCCGCCGTCAGAATCTTGCCCGTGACCTTCGCGGTGGTATCGACCACCAGGTTGCCTACTTCGCGGCGGAGTTCGGAGAGCATCTTGGACCGATCAGCGGCGGCGGCTTCCTTGGCTTTGCTGATGATCTGTTCGGCCGTGGCGATGGCTTTTTGGGTTTCCTGCTCCAACACCCGGGCGGCCGCCGTGCGGGCCTCTTCGATCAGCTTGTTGGCCTGCGTATTGGCCTTGTTCAAAATCTCCAGCCGGGACGCCTCGGTCCGGGCCAATTCCGCTTTGATCTTGTCCGCGTTGGCCAGGCCATCAGCGATCCGGTGGCGGCGCTCCTCAAGCACCTTCAAGATCGGACCATAGGCAAACTTGGCCAGCAACCCGGCCACGATCAGGAAGCTGACGACCTGCGCGATGAAATGCGGCCAATCCAAACCAAACGTGCGCGAAATTTCCTTCGCCGCATCCAGCGGCCCGGCAGCTGCCAAAAAGATCAAAGAGTTCATACTCGGAAATACTGGGAAAATGGTGGCGCGGGGCACCCGCCCCGCGCCGGTTGATTAGTGAGCCAGGTAGATCGCGAAGAACACGATGCCTTCGGCGAACGCTGTGCTCAAGATGGCTTGAACGAGGATCGGGGTCGCGGCGCCGGGATTGCGTCCCACCGCTTCCGAAGCCTTCATGCCAATGATACCCACGCCGATGGCCGCACCGAGGGCGGCGAATGCAACGTGAATATTTCCGGTCAACTCTGCCAACATGGGCATTAACATATCAGTTTCCTTTGGTTGTTTCCGACGGCTCCCGCGATTGAACACGGTCAAACCGCCAAATTGTTTGATTTAATGGTGGTGCTCTTCGCTGCCGTGGCCCTCTTCATGCGAGGTGATCAACAAGGTGAACACCGAGGTCAGGAGCATGAACACGAGGGCCTGAACCACGCCCACCAAGAGTTCGAGAAAGTAAAAAGGAATAGGGATCAACCATGCCAAGCTCGGAACGATCTTCGACATCGCTTCCAGCATACTTTCGCCTGCATAAACATTCCCGAACAACCGGAAGCTCAGCGAAACCGGGCGGAACAAGATAGAAACCACTTCCAGGACACCCACGATCAGGAACACCACCGTCATGAGCACTTTTAGCGCGCCGCTGGTATTGCCCTTGGCCCCGAAGATGTGCGTCAAAACTCCGCCCACGCCATTGGCTTGAAGAGCCCAGACGATCCAACAACCGAAGAAGACCATCGACATGGCAAAAGTCATGTTCAGGTCGGCATTCGCGCCGCGGAACCAAGGGATAATCTCCGAGGAACCGGCTTCTTTCCAGCCGACGGTTCCCACTCCCGGAACCAACCCGAACCAATTGCAGGAAACAATGAAGATGAAAATCGTGCCAAAAAACCAGAAGGTCTTTTTGACCATTTGATCCCCGATAATATTGCCAAGAAAACCGTAAAGGCCTTCTACCAGCCATTCCGCGAAGTTTTGCATTCCTGACGGCACTTCTTTCAAATGACTGGTGGCCAGGCGGGCAAAAATGATCAGTCCCAGCGCCACGATCCAGGTGACCACCATGGAATTGGTGATCGGGAAGCCGCCGATGTTCGCGATGTCCACCGGATGCAGGGGAATACCTTCCTCATGCTTGGCACCTTCGGCATGGGCCACCTCTGCCGCCCTACCCAGCAAGGGGAAGGACGCCATCCAGAGGATCATCAATATAACTTTAACGAGGCGCATTGTGTCTAAATTTAGTGACTGTTTCCGGGGACAAACGTCCCGCGGCAATTTTCCGCATCTGTCGAAAGCGGGGGAGAAATTGCCTGATCGTGAAAATATTCACAAGCGTTTTTTTCGCCTTTTTTTGCTGCCCTACAACAAGCAATGGCCGCCCGCCCCGGATGGGCGGGCCCATCCCGAGAAGACGCAAATTTCCCGGGCGGGTTCGAACCCGGGAGCCAGGCCGGCTTTTTAGCCGCCCCGCGGGACTGAGACCGCGGTGGGCGCCGGGCCCCGCCGCACAAATCGCACATACAGCCCCACGAGCAAGAGCGCCAAGCCCAGGACGCAGACAATCGCCGCGCCGGTGGGATAATCACGTTCATAGGAAACGTAAAGGCCCAGCACACTGCACGTGGTGGCGATAATCCAGCCGATGATCAGCAGTGAGCGCAATTTCGAAGCCAGAAAATTGGCGCAGACGGCCGGCACAATCAGGTAGGAGAAGACCAACAACACCCCCCCGATCTGGACAAAACTGGTGACGACCAAGCCGAACAAGACGTAAAAAAGAAAATCCCACCACCGCACCGCGAGGCCCTCCGCGGCGGCTCGCTGGGCTTCAAAGGAAATGGCAAAGAATTTCCGACGAAAAATGTAGTGTACCGCCCCCACCCCGCAAAAAAGCGCGAAGGTTTTGAGCACGCGATGCGGGTCCACCAGCAGGACATCCCCGATGAGCGTCCGGCGCAGTTCCTCGTTCCCTTCCGCGCTCTTGCTCAACAGCACAATCCCGAGCGCCGCGGCCACCACGTAAACAATCCCGATCAAGGCCTCCTGCGGCACGTGGTGGTGCCCCTGATTGCGCGTGATCGTGAAGATGATGGCGCCCACAAACGTAAAGCCCAGGGACATCAGGTAGGCTGGGGTGGATCCCGGCTCGTAATGCAGCAGGATGGCCACGCAGGTGCCCAATGTGGCAACCTGCGCCAAGGCCAGATCCACGAAGATGATCTCCCGGCGCACAATATGGAGCCCCAGGTAAACCAGGAACCCCGGCAGCAACAGGCACGCAATCAGCGGCCACTTCATAACCTCAAGTGCTTCGCTCATGTTGGTTCTAAGGCTTCGTTGCCAGCGCCTTGGCCAGCGCATTGACCACGTGATCCATCATCGCAATGTACCCGCCCTCCGTCCCCTTGATCCCGCCCGGGAATTGGGTGACATCCACCACCGCGGCTCCCGTGTTGCGGGCCACCGTCTCGGCGGTTTTGCGGTTTAAATATGGATCGACGATAATGACATGCGCACCGCTGGCTTTCATGCGCGTGATGACTTCGGCGAGATGCGCCGGGGTGGGCGGAATGCCGGGTTTTGGCTCCAGAAAAAGGTCCATTTTGAGACCGTAGCGTTCCGCGAAATACGGCCAGGAATTATGATACGCCACGACTTCCTGGCCTTTGTACGGGGCCAGCAAATGCTCCCATTCAGTCATCCGGGCGTCCAGCGCATCCGTAAACTTTTTCAGGTTCGCCCGATAGGTCTCCGCCGACTTCGGGTCGAGCTCGCTCAGCACTTCCGCCACGTGAACCGCGACGATCCGCGCATTGGCGGGATCGGTCATGAAATGGGGGTTTCCCGCCGCATGAATATCCCCCTTGGAACGGTCGAGCGTGCTCGGCACTTCCAACAACCGCACCCCCTGGCTACCCATGATGTGCGCCGGGGCGCCCGCGGCTAATTTGGTGTTGCGCGAACCGTCGAGCAAAGGCGGCAGCCAGCCAATCTCCAGTTCCGCCCCGCCCTCCAGCAGGACGTCCGCCCGGTTCATCTTGACGATGAATGAGGGTTTGGCGTCCACAAAGTGGGGATCTTCGGTGGCCCGCGCCAGACTCGTCACCTCGACCTTGTCGCCCCCCACGGCCTCGGCGATGGCACCAAAATCTGCCGTGGTGGCGATGAGCTTTAACTTGGCTTGCGCCGCCAGCGGCGCCAGGCCAAGCCAAACGGCCAGATTCAAGTAATGCAAAAAACGTTTCATGATTTTCAGGCTTTCTCTTGGTTAAAATTTGTGCGCCCCATGCGCTCCGAGCAGGAATTCGAGTTGGAGCCAGACGGAATGTTGCTGGCCCAGGTATTCGCCATCGTCATAATTGTATTGCAGCCGCAACTTGGAAAATTCCGAAGGAAACCAGGTCAGGTTGGGGGATATCCTGGTGCGTTGCCCCCGATAAATGTCGGACGCATCGTAAGCCCCCGTATTCCCGTTGGCGTATTCCCCTCGCAAACCCGCCACCCAATGCGGACGGTAGCCCCACAGAACCTGGCCGTAAAAGCCCCAGTCATGCAGATTCTCCGCCGCCAGTCCGCCTCCCGGGGCCGTGGGATCGGCCCCCGCCCCGGCCCGAGTGAACAAGACCTCGCTTTGGAAGGAGACAAAGGGAAATCCCTCGGACGCATTGGCCGATTTCCATTTCCAATACACGTCCGCGCCGTAAACCTCGGTCCGACTCCGGAGTCCCGTGTCATTCGGCCCGAAAGCCCCGGACAGGCCCGCCACCAGGGTCTGTTGCTCCGTCAACTCGAACGAGGAAGCCAGCCGCGGCACATAAACCAGGTCCTGGGGACCGCTCAAACCGGCATCGATGGTCCGCCGGCCGTGAAAGCGGTTGACTCCGGAAGCGTCGGGGTCGCCCGGATTCCGGAAGTTGAAGGCGGTGCCCCCCTGCCCGTCAAATACCCCCAAAAAGGCCTCGGTGTAAAACGGCACCGGCACGAGCCAGGATAATTGCGTGCCGATGCTGCGCAGCCCTTCCGGACCGAACGCCCGGTTCAGCACAATTGGCTGGTCCACGAACGCCCAGGTGTGGGGATGCTGCGGATTCTGCCGTCCGAACCCCGCAAAGAATTGGCCGCCCTTAAGCTGCAGGTTTTCGGGTAGCGAGGTCGATTGCAGGTAAGCTTCCTCCAGTTCAATCGCGGTCTCATTGTTCTTGTCCAACTTCAGCACAATGTTGCCAAAGCCCTTAAAATACGGGTCCACCGCGCCGTCCAGGGTGATTTCCGCGTTGCGCAGCGAAAACCCGTTCTTGATCGGATCGTGATCGCCGAGTTGCAAGCGCGCGGACGGATCACCGGCGGTCGACCCACCCACGGTCATGAGGGTGTCGAAACTAATATTCATGTACGCCGAACCTGCCCGGGCAATCGTCAGGGGCTGGCTCGCGGACCAGGCCGGACTAGCCAGGGGCGTCGCCGGGGCGGGAAGCGGCACTGGCTTGGAAAGTTCTCCGGCCAATTGCTCCGCCAGTTTTTGCTTCTCATCGGCGGCGGTCTGCCGCTTTTGCATTTCATCCAGGCGTTGTGTCAGGGCATTGATGACCTGATGCTGTTCCTTCATCGCCTTCTCGAAGTTCTCGGTGGCAGCCCGGAGTTGCCGCTTCAAATCCTCCACTTCATTTGTTACCTGCGCTGACAAAAGGCTGGCACTCAAACAGAAAGCGCCCGCGCAAACGGACCATCTAAAAAATCTCATGCTGCATCTCTCCTGACTGGCCCAAATCCGCCAACGCGGCAGCGCCAGATATCAACCAAAGTTCACCAAACAAAAAACCAATTAAACGATGGGGAGGAGGAAAAGTGCGGGCGGACCGCGGGTGGGCGAAAGGCGTCGATCAATGCAGGCGAACGGAAAAGTCCGGGCGGACAAAGTCAATATCACCAGGGAAAAAACCAAGAAACTCAGCAGTGCCGCGGGCGCCGGGTGGTCGAGCTGGCCGTGTGCCAAAAGGCAAACCACACAAAGCTCGTTGCCGGGGGCTGAGTCTTCATGCAGGTATTGATGCAAAGAAGGACTGGCGGCCAGCAGGGAAGCAACCAACAACATCAGGACCAGCATTCCCGCCAATGCTGCTCTGGCCACCGGGTTGCGGCCATGCGATTTGGATTCAAGTTGCAACCAATGGGAATTCAACCAGACACCCGGCACACACGCAAGGACTTTGTGGGGATTACGTCTTGACACTGGCATGAGGTAATCGTATCCGAGTCGGCCATGCTTGCCTCGCCCAGCTCCACCGCCTCATCCCTACCGACCCCGCCCTGGAATCCGCGGGCAGCATTCACCCTGATCGAATTGCTGGTCGTCATCGCCATCATCGCCATTCTTGCTGGCATGCTGCTCCCGGTCCTCGCCCGCGCCAAGGTCAAAGCGCAGGGGATTCAGTGCGTGAATAACCAAAAACAGCTGGTGCTGGCTTTCAAGCTCTATGCCGACGACAATCACGGCACGTTCTTCCCCAACACTTATGGCGGCGATGGCTGGCTGCAAGGTGTCCTGGATTTCGACGGGTCCAATCCGGCCAATTGGGACACCGCCACCCTCTTGAACCCCAAAGTCGCGGTTCTGGCGCCCTATACCAAGAGCCCCGGCATTTATCAGTGCCCGGCGGACTGGAGCACGGTGAATCGCCCCGGGGTCGGCATTGTCCACCGCATCCGCAGCGTCTCCGCCAGCCAGTCGGTCGGCACGTACGCCATTGGCGATGCCTCCCCTACCCCCGGGTATTGGCTCGACTCCGCCCAGGTCGGAATCAACATGGCCAATCCGGGTGGCAGATGGCGGGTGTACAGCCGGGAATCCAGTGTCACCAGCCCTTCCCCGTCGGATTTGTGGGTGTTCACCGACGAACATCCCGCCAGCAACAACGACGGCGCCTTCGGCTTTCGGATGCCCGACAGCGCCGCCGATACTGCCAGCCAAGGCTGGGTGGATGTTCCCGCCGGCTTTCACAATAATTCCGGGGCTTTTTCCTTCATGGATGGCCATGCTGAAATCCACAAATGGATGCAATCCATCGATGTGGGCCGGGGCGGCCTGAACGCCAAAGTCTTGGATATCAATCAATTGAATTTCGGACGAGTCCCGAACAACGTGGACATTCTGTGGCTGGCCCGGCGCACTTCCGCGCTGAAGAGTGGGGCCAGCCCGTATTGAAGATTGCCGCCCAGCCTCGGATGCAACCGACCTGGATTGAAGTCGGAAGGAGGGAAGCGCTGGATGGGGCTCGGGGATGGCCTGAGGAAGCGGTGGGTCGCCGCGAAACTGGATTAACTGTCCGGAGGTTGGATTAACCGTCTGAAAAGGCGATAGCGCGGTGGTCCAAGGTAGCCCCAACCGCCCAAAGGCGGAACTCCGAGCCGGGGAGGCACCGGCGTCAGGTTTGGAGTTCCGCATTCATGCGGTCGGGTGCGGCAAGCCGGAGGTTCGGGGATGGTTTGCGGAACCGGAGGGATTATCGCGAAACTGGATTAACTGTCCGGAAACTGGACTAACGGTCCGCAAGGCCGATAGCGGGGTGGTCCGCGGTAGCTCCAACCGCCTGAAGGCGGAACTCCGAGCCGGGGGAAGACCGGCGCAAGGTTGGGAGTTCCGTTTTTAGGCGGTTGGGTGCGGCCAGCCGGAGGTTCGGGGGTGATTTGGGGAACCGGAGGGATTATCGCGAAACTGGATTAACTGTCCGGAAGTTGGACTAAGCTTCATGAACCTGGACTGGGTACCAGCGGATGAAGGGTTTATCGGAAACGTCGGCGTGATCGGAACAGAAAACCCGACTATTTTGATTGGGATTAGCTGCGAATCAGGCCCCAAGGTGCCGCGCGCGCTGCTGCTTGGGGCAGCAGGCACGCGGCGGGGACCGCCAGTGGCGACCGATTAGGCGGCTGACTTCGCGGCGATTGCCGGGATCGATTTTAATATGTCAAGGAGCGGGTCCGCCTCGGGCCGTTGGGGCGACGGCTGGTTCGCGGAAAGAATCCGCGGGTGGCCGCTACGGCTGTGTCTTCTCGCGCGCGCTGCCCGGCCTTCCGATTCATTTTAGCAGGGGATCCCGGGGGTCGTATTCCTACGAGAGGATTTTGGCGGGGGATTTTAGAACAAATGGGGTCTGTTTGGTTAACGATTTTGGGAACGGATCCCCCGAATTTCCGCCAAGGGTGACAATGGAGGAGGGGAAAACCTCCCGGCGAGCCAGGGAAAGCACCAGCGCGCCGACTTCCCAATGATCGCGGCAGGTCGATTATAAGCAACCGATCGTCGCCCCATTATTATTGAAATTCAGCGCAGAACCAGCAAGCTATGCGAACCAAAATTAATTCATGAATCGCAAAATTCACCTGCTTTTTTCCTTCACGGTCCTCGTCTTGTGGACGGGTGGGTGCGCCACGGGAAACGTCAATCCACCCAAAGCCCGCCCCAACACGGGCTATGTGGATTTCCACACCGATCCATCCGGGGATTTTTATTGGCAGGTGGCGCGCTGGGATGAGAGTGCGCAAGGCTTTAAGAAACTTTTTTCCGATTTCCGACCGCCGGCCGGTGGCGGGTTGCGGCTGGCCTTGTCGCCCGGACAATATCGTTTGCAAGTCACGTTTCTGAATCTCGTGGTGGGCGAACCCTGTGTGGTTGAGGTGGAACTCAAGGATGGCTGGGTGACTCCCGTGCAAGTGGCATTGGTTGCCGATGGGAATAGCCTGGTTCAGCGCAAGGACCAGCGGATGGGCGCCTCGGCCAAAGGGGGCTATCGCTTGAAAACCAGTTACCGCAGTGAAGAATCGGTGCATTATCAGCTTTCTGCCAAAACCAGCGCGCCGGTACCCTACCAAACCAAAGAGCATTTGTGGTAGGCAAGCCTTGCTCTCCAGCGCCCAGTCCTTTGTGGCGGGAATGGCCGCTCGCCCTCGCCGTGGTCACGCTCGCTGGCTGCTTGCTGGGCAAAGGCGGGATGGCCGCCGCCTTGGAACAGCCGGTGATGTTGGTTGCTTTGCTCGGGGTGATTTGCACGGTCATCCTGACCGCCGCCATCGCCATTGTCCGGCACGCCGATGAACTGGCCCACCGGCTGGGCGAACCCCTGGGCACTTTGCTCCTGACGCTGGCAATCACCGGCTTGGAGGTGTGCATGGTGGCGTTCGTCATGTCCACCGGCGAAGCCAAGCCGACGCTCGCCCGCGACACCATGTTCGCCGTGGTCATGCTGGTGCTCAATGGTTTCCTGGGCCTCGCGCTGTTGCTGGGCGGTCTCCGCCACCGGGAGCAATCCTTCAATCTTCAAAGCGCGAACGCATTTCTCCTGATGATCCTGCCGCTGACCGTGCTCGGACTGGTCCTGCCCAATTTCACGCGCGCCACCTCCGGCCCGGTGCTCTCGAAATTTCAAATGGTGTTTCTCTCGCTGATGTCCGTGGGCATTTATTCGGTCTTCTTGTTGGTGCAGAACCGGCGTCATCGGGGTTTCTTCACCATGCCGGAAGCTCCCGGCGATGCCCCCGGGTCGGAAGTGCATTCTTCCCGGCCCATGCTTTTCCATGCCGTGATGCTGGGGCTTTACGGCGTGCCGCTGGTCCTGCTGGCCAAGCAAATGGCCGCGCCGCTCGACGCCATGGTGCTCAAACTGAAAGCGCCGCTCGCCCTGGGCGGATTCATCATGGCACTGCTGGTGCTCGCCCCGGAATCCATTGCCGCCATCCGCGCCGCCCTGGCCAACCGCTTGCAGCGCGCGGTGAACGTGCTGCTCGGTTCGGTGCTGGCCTCCATCGGGTTGACCATTCCGCTCGTCATCACTGTGTCGCTGGTCACGGGACGCACGTTGGTGCTCGGCTTGGACGCCACCGACACGGTGATGCTCCTGCTCACGCTGGTGACCAGCATGCTGACCTTTTCCCTGCCGCGAACCAACGTGCTCCCCGGTTGTGTCCATCTGTTGCTGTTCGGCGCGTATCTGATGTTGCTCTTTGATCGGTGAAAGGGGCGAATCCGAGGGGAGAGGCTCACCCCCCTTCGCTGAATGCTTCGGAGGCCTGGCAGCGGAAGCGCAGAGAGCGACAAATTTCTCCGCCACGCCACCCTACCTCTGGAGCGACACGCAACCCGCGGGGCTCCAGCAGAATTTTAATCGGGTGCGATAGGGGCCTTGAAGATGGCCACGCCCATTCGGAAAACCCCCGCATAACGATCTCGTGGAATTTAAGGCGAGTTTCAGGCAGCAGGCACGCGACAACGGAACTCAGTCACATCCGATTCGGCAGGTTCCAGGTGATAGCCGGGAACCCCTTCAATAGCCCACAGCGCGAGTGCGCCCAGGACTGATTTAACGTCAGCCAGCCGGTAGGCGAGCCCAAGCCTCCCCTGGCCAATGCCGGTGCTACCTTTCGAGCACCGCAAATCTCTCCCACGAAATTCTGTGTTAGCACAAGATTCGCGATAAAGCATTCCTATGAGAGGATATAAAAACGCGTTTTTGAAAGAATTGTGGAAACATTAGGCGATGAGTAACATCCACCACACCATCCGACCAAAACTAAGGCATGCGCAAATCGACAGCCGCCCAAGCAGCCCCGGCTCGCGCCCAAAGGATGCTACGCAAGACAAAGATCCCCGCTTCCGCTAATTCGCGCGGAGCAATCGCGAGCGGCATAACCGGGTGAATGCGCATCTCCTTCCCTCGCCAGCCGCAGCGAAACCTAACGCACTGAAACAGCCAAGGCGAAATCGCCCCAAAATAGTTGGCGAATCAAACCACTGAAAGCACAATCCAGTGAATCCATCCACTGAAAAGCTTGCCAACATTTGAGTCCTCAGGTATTTAAACAATGACTGTGATAACGACCGGAAATATAGCAAACTTTAACCCAAGGCCTGCTTTCGCCTCCAAGCAGCGTTACCACGCCAATTTGTGATCATCATACTCACGACATCCGAATAGCAATGTCTGAAATTTCAAAAACCATACCACCATTAGCGCAAGAAAGACTTCATAGTCATGCTTGAACCTAACTTTGACGACAAGAAGATGACCAAAGAGACCATGCTCGCCAAAGTTGAGGATGTTCTCCGCTCGGGCGATGTGAATGACCCGCCAGCTTATACATTGATCCTTGGGGCAGGTGCCAGTTCTGGTGTGGTTCCGACCGCTAAAGAAATGCTGGGCTTACCGGATCCCCGAACAAAGGAGATCCACGAGAAGAGTATTCCGTTATGGTTAGCTGCTAAACTCAAATCCAAAACTTCGTTAGTAACAAGCGCCGAGCGTTTGGCCTGCTCAAGAATGTTTTGGAAAAACTTTTGCGCTAACAACCCTACATCACAAATCATCTTAAACGATAAAGGTCTCCCTGAATCCACCTCTATTCCCCAAGCCTACCAAGTTCTATTCGGAACCAATCAGGTCGGTGGTTTGGATTCTCCGGAAAGGCAACGCGCGTACATGCGCGATATCACACTGGCAAACGGGCCTCCCGGTACCAGGCTGAACGCCACCCATTTCTACCTTGCATCACTCCTATCGCTACAAAAGGGTTCCAATGATTTAGGATCAGGCGGAAAATACATGTATACAGGAAGGCGTGAATTTGCACGAACAATTTTCACAACCAATTTTGATCCATTATTACAAACATCGTTACAACTATTCCAACTCCTTTACTACATGACCGATCGGCCCGAAGCGTTGTCAGCCGATGCCTTGCAGACGGATGGCCATCCAGCGATGCATCTCTTCTACGCACACGGTAGCGTTCATCGACCCTATATGGCGAATGGTGCAAACGAAATTGCGCACCTTAAAAGGCAGAATGCCCGTGATCTAGTTCCATATTTTGGCAGTCATGGAATCATTGTCTTGGGATACAGTGGATGGGACGACTGCTTACTAGAAGCCTTGAGGCAAACGCCGGCTTTTTCCAACAATCTATATTGGCTAGTGAGAAATCGTGATAGTATTTCCACAAAGTCCGCCGATTTCTTAAGTAAGCACACAAACGCATATTGGATCGAAATCGAAGATGGCGGCAACTTTATGGCCGATCTGCATGCTCGCCTTTGCCCTGGTGCGCCCAACACGGAAATGCTTTTCAACCCGATCAGGCCTTTGATCTCGCAGTTAAAATGTGTAAATCTTTCAGGAATAAAAAGTGCCAAAATTCAACCAGATAATGAAGAAGAAAGAGGCGAGGAATCGGAGGCAGAATTGGATGTCGAAACGATGCGAATGCAAATCGTAGACCAGCTTGAGGAGGCTCAGAAGCGTTTTATAGGATCCCTGGAATTCGAGGACGATTTCGCCGAATTGGAACGCCGCGCCAATCTCAATTATTTGAATCGAGATTGGTCAGAGGCATTGAACAACTATTTACACCTATTAAATGATTCACGTCTATCAAAAGCCAATCAAGCAATTGCACATTTTCGAATAGGTAAGTGTAACGTTGAGCAAGGTGATCTCAAAGAGGCCATTGTGGCCTTCACAGCCGTAATTGTTATGCCGGGTGCCCCGGTAGAACAAGTTGCTAAAGCGCTATTTAGCCGTGGAGCCGTGCTAGGCATGAGGGGAGATTTTGCGAACGCAATTACAGATTACGGATCAATAATAAAACTCGAAGATGCGCCGATTGACATCGTTACAAAAGCGCTATTTAACAGGGCCGCCAGTTTAGGACAAAGAGGAGACCATTCAAGCGCAATAATGGATTATACGACATTGATCAAAAAAGTAGGAGTTCCAGTGGAACGCGTCGCTAGGGCACGGATAAACCGTGCTTATGAATTCGGCAGAATGGGCGATTCAATAAAGGAAATGGCAGATTATGCTGCTGTAATCACTCAGGTAGGCTCTCCCATTGAATTGGTTGCAATGGCTCGACTTAACCGTGGAATTTCCGCCGCAGAGAACGGCGATAATCAACAAGCTCTAGATGACTTCACTGAGATCACTAAAATGAACGGATTGCCGGCTAGCCTTATAGACAATGCAATGGCAAAGCTCAAAATGCTTCGGAGTGCTTGATGAAGATAACCTCGGCTTTGCTTTTTGGTTTGAATAAGCTAGAATGGTTTCATCGCACTGGTTTGTGAGCGGACCCACGTATTCGTAAATAACGCTATTATTGCGATAATCTTATCGATTGACACCATCCAAGAAAATTTACTCACGTCGGTCGCACAGGCTCATCAGACGATAATTGATTCTCAAGTCTTGTTCGAAGCCGCTCGGCACGGATCTACGTTGGTAGAATCAAGACATTCAGGCATTAACTAAATGAAGTAACTGAAGGCCATTTTAGGTATTATAGACAAAACCAAGTAAAGGCACCGCAATGATGGTTTCACCTTCCTGTCTTTTTCAATTTCTTTGAATTTTTGCTTCGAAAGATGCTTCCTTTTGATGAGCGCTTTTTGGAGTTAGGCCATCTCAAAGCTGAAAGCAATTTGATAACCCCAAAGAGAATTCTAGGTTCCGTTACGGTAATCAAGACAATCAAAATAGGTGCAACAGTCAACAACAGCGAACCGACAGCAGAATTACCAAGTCTGTAAAATATAAAAATAAAGTAAGCCATCAAAGCACATACAAGTGCGGTTGAATAAAGCCTTATTGTAAATGATGCACGATCCACCTTCTTACTTAACTGAACAAGATCCACTCGCAATTTAGCGGCCTGTTTTGCACGATTCTCAAGTATGCCGAGTCTATAAGTATTGTCAGGAGCCCAGGCCTCGGACACAAACAATTTACGAACGATCGGAATCAGTCCCGCACTGAAAGGGCAGGTTGGGTCTGCTGCAATTGGGACTCGGTCCTCTTGATAAAATCTGATTGCATTTTCATCGAGTGGGAGGGTAGCCAAGTGAGGGCATTCCCAGCGTTGCTTAAGAAACGCCACAATTGCTTCGGGTGGTAAAACATTTTTGTTTAGAATGAATCCCAGAGCGTGTGCAAAATGTGAAGTTTCCTTTTGGGCATCGTGAATGGCGGCAAAGAGAACTTCACCTACGTCCCACGATGTCTTGTCAGCTTCGGTTACAACAATGAAACCGTCAGCAACGAGCGCGCTGCCAACACTTGTTAAGTCAGTCCCTCCACGGGTATCGATTAAAATATAGTCAAACTTCTGTGCGCGGTTGACGTTCGTTAAGATTTCCTGAAGAGTTCTCGAGAACGAATCCACACTTTGGAATTGTGAATTGATTACAAGCTCTGAATGACGTCTTGCTTTGCTAGCAATTGCCGGTAAGAGAAATAAATTCTTTTCGCAAAACTCGTTAGGAATTGGAGTTGGGCGCAGATGCTTGAATTCTTGATCTGCAACTCCGAGGAATATGTTTTGGAGAGCTACTGAGCGATGGGCCGGATATTCTGCTAAAACATAAAATGAAAGGCCACCCGTGAAAAGATCTACGTCCACTAGTAGAGTTTTGAAACCGCAATTGGCCAAAACGTAAGCGAGCGAAGCCGCAATGATGCTCTTGCCAGTTCCGCCCTTTCCACTGAGTATCGCCATCACATAGGGCTCTGTTTTGCTTTCAATATTATCCATTTCGCCTCTCATTGTCGCTGACAAGCTTCTTGACACGCGCCTCTGGCGTATCCACTTCAACTTTTCTAGTATTAGTTAGTTCCTTTGCTCTCCAAAGATCGAATAGCAGCCTGAATGCTGCCAACATCAAACAGAAGACAACACTCACGAGAGCGGCAAGACCCTGGCAGGCGTTCCATTGAGAAGTAGTGGCGTTTAAATTGTCAATGAAAATCAATTTGGCATATTTTGGCAATATCGTTCCAGTCAAAGCCAAGGAAACTGAGTAGGCTGTGAATCCAGCAACAACAAGAGCGCCTCGAACTCGGATACTAAATATATATGGAATGCGAAGCCAGAATACATTTCCATCATTCGTTGCTTCTTCCTCCCCGCTGATGCTCAAAGCATAGCCGAGCAAATGGCCCGAAACAACAATATTGATGCCAGATAGAAAAGCCGTCGAAAGAATCGCCGCTACAACCTCAGTAATCTTTTCTGCGATCCGCAAGGGATCGATAGCGGAATCTACCTTGGATGAAGTGTTTGGCATGAAATCACAAGTTTACCTGCTGCATGCTAATTTCCAACTCGTTTTATCTTATGGGAATGACGATCTTTACTGACAGATTATTAATACATTTCAAATCGCCCTAGAAAAATGTTTCTTCTCAAGCTCAAGCTGCTCGGCACAAAGCCGATGGAGACCTATTGTGCCACCATTCGCATGACAATATGAAACTGGATCGAAGTCGTCAATTCTCAATTTCGGATTATGATCTCTGCTCACGCCTGGTTCGAGGAGCGTATGCGGGCTGAGCTGTTTCGGGCCTTGGGATGTCACGATTTGCACAGCGATAAGGGGGTCGCCCGGCTCATGATATTTGGAGAAGCGGACCAAGCGCAGGCGACGGTGGCAGTGTTCGGGTCATTACCCTGAACGTCCTCCCCCTCCCGTTCAAAATCCACCAGTTTGGACCCATCCATCTTTTAGTTGTTTGTGACTGTACGGTACTCGATGACCACGCGAATATGCAATCAGCCCCGGCCAGGCGCCGACCCAACCATCGGAATTGGCTCAATTACGGGTCCAGCGGCGAGTTTCACATTTACCCACTCCGTATTAAGTGGGGTGACGCCAGAGCAGCACAGTGATTAGCTGCGCAGGATCGGGCCGGCAAGCGGCGAATGGCGGCCGAACACTGTAATCGGATGTGGCTTGCCTTTAAAAACAAGTCTGATTGGGATCGCAATATGCTTTCAGTGTCCATAGGTGTTGCGAAGAAAATGCCAAATCGAACCGCGAAAAGCCGGTGTAAAACTCTTTCTGTAATTTGTCTTTCTTCTCCCCGCCGCCACCCCTCCGGGGTGAGGCGGAGCGAAGGCGAGCGTAGCGAGGCGAGCGCAGCCGATCCCCGGAGGGGTGG